>NZ_BMPF01000002.1 GCF_014647455.2 Halarchaeum grantii
GGCGATTTCAGCCATCAACCAGCAGAAACTCGCACCGCCTCGCTTTTCAGCCTTAACTAAACACCGCGTCTGCCACACCACCGCGTATGGCCCGCCGCGCCCTCCTCTGCTGCGTTATCCTCGTCGCGGGACTCGCCGTCGTCGCGACGCCCGCCGCCGCGCGCCCGCCGCCACAGCCCGTCTCGGGCTTCGACGGGTTCGGAGACGACGCGTACGCGCCCGTGAACTACCCATCGACGGACACGGCGGACGTCACCGTTGACGTCGCCGTCCACGCGAACGGCACGAGCACGTGGACGGAGTCGACGACGCTCACCGATCCCGACGCCGCCGACGCCTTCCGCGAGAACGCGAGCCTTCGGGAAACCGTCGTCGCCGCCCGCTTCGCCCACCGGTTCGACCGCGACACCGCACACCTCCGCTCGCGCGTCGCGAACGACACGCTCGTCGTCACCTATCGCCTCGACGGCGTCGTTCACGAGGCCGGCGGCGGCGTCCTCCTCGCGCCGTTCGCCGACTACACCAACGACTACTACCCGGGCGACGCGGACGTGACCATCGAGGCGCCAGCGGGCGACCGGGTCACCGGCCACCCGGAGGCGATGGTCGTCGCGGACGGCGGCACGACGCTCCGCTGGAACGCATCGACCGGTGTCGGTGACGCCGGCGTCTCGCCCGGCCTCGTGACGTTCACACCGGCGGGCGCGGCGTTCCCGGGCGTTCGCGCGGAACTCGTCGTCCTCGCTACCTACGGCCTCCCGACGCTCGGCGTCGGCGGCGTCTACGCGCTCCTCGTCGGCGTCCCGTTCGGCCTCCTCCTCAGCGGCGTCCCGCGACTCGCCGGCCGCGCCAGCCGAGACGTCCGCGCGAGCGTGCTCGCCGTCGGCCTCGCCGTCTCGCTCGTCGGCGTCGGCGTGCACGTCGTCGCGCGGCGCGTGCGCTAGCGTCGCCAGTGCGAAGCGTTTAATCGACCTCCCACGGAAGCCCCGTGCATGAAGCGGCTCATCATCCACGGGGACCCCGGCGTGCGCAACGGCGCCGTCATCGAGCGCGACGGCGACGAGAAGGTCCTGTTCGGCGTGACCCGCAACGGCGACTGGCACGGCCCCGAGCGCGTCCAGCTCTGGTGCGTCATGGGCGACCGCGAGGAGTACGAGGACTACGAGAAGCGCAACTACATCCCCCACTGGCTCGACGTCGAAACCGTCGACGCCGAGGACGTCACCGTCGTCACCGAGTCGGAGACGTCGCTCTCCTTCGACTGAGAACGCGGTCTTTCCGCGTGGATGCCGCTACACGAGTAGTGACGATATCGGGCGAGGGAACCCGCCGAGACGAATCGAGTCCGACAGAAGGCGATGGGCCGTCGAAGTGATGGCACGTCGAAGCACGGCGCTTCGAGGCGTGAGTGCAGGAGAAGTAGCGGGAGGTAGATTTGAACTACCGATCTCCGGGTTATGAGCCCGGCGGAATCTCCTGGCTATCCCATCCCGCTGATTCTTCGTAACGCCCTCCTGCGGATAAGGCTTGCGAAGGGCGGTGCCGTGTGGCAGTTTCTACCTCGGCTCAGAGGTCGAGTTCGTCCGCGAACGCCTCGGCGGCGGCGGCCGAGGATTCGGGCCCGCGCGCAGTGACGAGGTCGCCGTCGACCGTGACCGACGCGTCCGCGTCGAGTTCGGCGTCCCACTCGGCGCCCGCCGCGACGACCTCGTCCTCGACCCAGTAGGGGAGCTTACGCCCGTCCGGGAGGCGGTCGTGCTCGTCGACGATTCCCTCCTCCCACGCGTTCGGGAAGCCCGTGACCGACCGCCCCGCAACGAGGAAGTCGCCGTCGGAGTCGCGCGTGAACGCGAGGATGCCGACGGCGTGACAGACGACGAGCGCCTTCCCGTCGTCGCCGGCGACGCTCTCGCGGAGGAGGCCGCGGGCGTCGCGGTCCTGATTCACGTCCCACGCCGTCCCGTGTCCGCCCGGGAAGACGACCGCGTCGTAGTCCCCGGCATCCACTGCGGCGAGCGGTTCGGGGTCGTTCAGGCGCTCGTCGCTCTCGTGAACGTCGAGGACCCAGTCGGCCGTCTCCTCGCCGACGCTCTCCGGGTCGACCGAGCGCTCGTCCACCACCGGCGGCTCACCGGTCGGCGTCGCGACCGTGACCTCGGCGCCGCGCTCGTCCAGCGTCGTGAGCGGCTCGATACACTCCTCTCCCCAGTAGCCTTCTTCGCTGACGACGAACAGAACAGACGTCATACACCCACCCGTTCGTGCGTCCCGCGCAAAACAGTGTCTTCGGTCGTGGCGCTTGCCGCCTCCACGCGTCGGCGGCGCGCGTCTCCGCGAGCGTCAGTCGTCGCCGTGCTCGTCCGTGATGACGACCTCGCCGTCGACGACGTCGACGTTGATGAGCGTCTTCACGTCGACCCCCGAGTCGTCGAGTTCGTTCGGGCCCTCCTTCTTGATGACGGCGACGACGTCGGAGACGTCCGCGCCGATGTGGTCGAGGGCGTCCGTGATCGCGCGCAGCGTCCCGCCCGTCGAGAGGACGTCGTCGAGGACGAGCACGCGGTCGCCCTCGAAGACGTCGTTGATGTACATCTCGGACTCCGAGTAGCCCGTCTGCTGCGTGAGCGAGACCTCGCCGTCGAGACCGTACTGCCGCTTGCGGATGACCACCAGGGGAATGTCGGTCATCAGCGACACCGCCGTCGAGATGTGGATACCCATCGCGGCGGGCGTGACGATCTTGTCGACGTCCTCGATCTCGGCCTTCCGGATGATGCGGATGACGATCTCCCGGAGGAGCTCGGGTTCGAGCATCGGGACGCCGTCGCTGATCGGGTGTACGAAGTAGTGATACCCTTCCTTCTCGATGATCGGCGCATCGAGCAGCGACTGCTTCAGTCTATCCATGTCGCCTCTTCTCGCGCGAGCAATAAAGCCTGACGGAACTTTCGGCGCTTCGATAGCGTGTACCGTAGCGCAGTGACACTACCGCACGCGACACCCTCACGGCCTCGCCCAGCGCGACGATGGGCGCTACACCGTCCTCTCCTCGTGGGAAGGCCCGACGCCCGAGTCGGGTACGTTTATGCCGCCGTCGCGGATACCTCCGCTATGCCTCGCTGGACCGCCGCCGAGTACGAGAACCCGCTCGCCGTCCTCTTCGTCTGGGTGAGCGCACTCCTCCCGTGGGAAGTCGCCTCCGCGACCCTCTCGAATCCCGACGTCTCCGTCCTCTTCGTCCGCTGGCCGCTCTTCCAGTTGCGTCGCGTCACCAGTCGCATCGACGGCGCCAGCGACCTCATGTTCACCACCTCCGTCGGCGCCTACCAGTACCAGGGAACGACGACCATTGCCACCGGCTACCTCGTCTGGAGCGTCGTCTCCGTCGCCTTCCTCGCGCTCCTCGCGTTCAGTGTCGCCTTCTACCTCGAGGAGGACGCCGTCATCGACCGACTCGACCGCCCCGCGCGACTCGTCGGCGCCGCGCTCTGCTGCACCGGCCTCGGCTACCTCGTCGCCGCCAGCGCCATCTATCGGACGGGATTCGCCGGCCTCCACGTCCCACTCGGCGCGCTCTTCCAACTCGCCTTCGGCGTCCTCCTCCTCACCAACGACCCCGCCTGAGCGAACCGTTCGCGATAAGTGAGCCCCGGCCGACGGGCCCGTATGGACCTCCCCACGGTCGCCGCCGGCGTCGGCGTCGGAATCGTCCTCCTCGCCGCCCTCGCCGTCTGGTGGCGCCGCCGAACCGCCGAGCGGCGCGCCTCGAAGCGCGCGCACGACGCCGCCCAAGAACGCGACCCGCCCGTCGAGATCGGCGAGACCTACGAGTTCGGCGTCACCGACTTCAGCGACCACCACTCCGGCGAACGCGTCGCCGTCGGCAAAGTCGAGGGCTTCGTCCTCTTCACCGAAGACGTCCCCGATGACCTCGCCGAAGGCGACGTCATCCGCGCCAAGGTCACGTCCTTCAACAGCGGCCGCACCTCCGCCGACGCGATCTACCGAGAGCGCGCCTAACCGTCTCCCGAAAAGAGCCCTCGTGGACGACACGCATCGCTCGACGATCTGTATCGGAGTAGAAATGGGGCCGGAGGGATTTGAACCCCCGATCGACTGATATCTCCGGTGCGCCTCGGAACTCCAGAGGGTCGTCGTCGCGAGCCGATGATCAGTCGGTCGCTCGGTATACCAGTCTGGAATTTCGTCCCGGGCGCGTGGCCTCTGGAGTCAGTCGCCATCCCTGGCTTGGCCACAGCCCCTCGCATCGCTTCGTATGCCGATTCTGCCTAAATGGGTTTCGATTCAGTCCCGGTCGGTCTCGCTCCAGTCGCACTCCTGGCACTTGCGGCCGACGACGTACTCGGTGATGCTGGGCATGTAGCCGACTTCGAGGACGTCGCCGCCGCAGTTCGGGCACTCCCGGTCGGTGTCCTCGATGGCTTCGGCTTCCATGACGTCGCCGTCCTCGATGAGTTCGGCGAGGTGCTGGGGCGTGACCATGCGGCCCTGCACGACGCGGGTATCGGGCATACGCGTAGCGTGCGACCCGAAGGCGGGTAAGCGCTCCGCTCCGGTCTACAGCCAGGGGGCGCGTTCGTCGGCGCCGTCCTCGCCGGGGTACCCGTAGGGGGCGGGGCCGTCTTCGGCGGGTTCCTCTTCGCCGCCGTCGGTGGTCGCGGCGGCGGGAACGGCGTCCGCTTGGCCGGGTTCGATGGCGAGGAGGCCGGCGAGCGCGAAGACGGGGAGGGCGGCGCCGTCGGGAACGATGCCGAAGAGCGAGAGCGCGAGAGTGCCGAGGGCGACGGCGCTCCCGAAGCGGAAGCGGTCGATGTCGAGGAGGCGCCGGAGGTGGGGTTCGAGGAGCGCGACGCCGAGCGCGAACGCGACGGCGACGGTGGCGGCGCCGGCGGCGCCGGCGACGATCGTGGGATCGACGTCGACGACGAGCGCGAACGACGACGGCCGGACGCTCGCGAGGAGCCCGAGCGCGACGATGACACCGGGGCTGGGGAGGTAGTCACCAATGCGCGTGCTCGCGGTCTTCGCGGCGATGGCGAGCACGACGAAGGCGGCGAAGCGCTCGAAGACCCCCGTGTCGAGGAGGCTCGCGACGGTGGGGGCGAGCGCGGCGACGGCGAGCGACCCGAGGACGAGCGGGACGCCGACGAGGAGGACGGACTGAGCCTTCTCGCGGCGACTCCCCTGCATGTCGACGAGGACGACGGCGACGGTGGCGCTCCCGCCGAAGACGAGCAGGCCGATCTGGAGGATGCCCGTAGGTATGACGAGCGACCCGACGGTCGTCGTCTGGGTGAGCGCGCCGCTGAGGACGAGCGCGGCGAAGATGCCGTCGACGAGCGGGAGGAGCATGACGGTGGCGAGGAGTCGCGTCGCGCCGCCGACACGCTGCTCTAGGCGAAGGGCGATGGGGTGCCGTGAGATGCTCATCGCTCAGGCTGGATGGCCGTCACCATCGGCCGAGCGGTGATATCCCCGACGATGCGGCGATGACTCGACAGCCATCTGCCGCCGCCAGAAGGTGGTGGCTCCCGTAAATGTCCCGGTGGTCTCGCAGAGTTTTGTAAAGTCGCCGGAGCGCTGGAGCTGGTTGCCGGCGATGCGGACTGCGACGGGACCGTGGGAGTCCATACGTGAGTGTTTCCGGTTCACGTCCATAAACGTTGTGTGACACGAGTGGCCACGTAGCGTCCGATCGTCACGGGAACGCCGCCCACAAGACACGATAGCACACAAATACCCTATCTAAACTGACGTCCGGTCAAATTTCGAGTTCTCGCGGCCGGATCGTACACGTTCGTTCACGAACGGTGGTCGAACGTGGAGCGCTCGCACGGCAATGCTTGCCTCTGGATATGCACGACCGTGACAGTATCACACCCGATTCTCCGCCGGTTACGGAACGTTTTTGCGTATCGCGCGAACACGGTTTACATGGCGAACGACGAGCGATCACGCACCCGATTCTCCGACAAACTCGACGTCCCCGAAGCGCTCACGTTCGACGACGTGTTGCTCCGGCCCGCCGAGAGCCGCGTCGAACCGGACGAGGCCGACGTCTCCACGCGCGTCTCGCGAAACGTCTCGATCAACGTCCCCATTCTCTCCGCCGCGATGGACACCGTCACGGAGAGCGAACTCGCCATCGCGATGGCGCGCGAGGGCGGCCTCGGCGTCCTCCACCAGAACCTCGACGACGACGAACTCGTCGCCGAGATCGAGCGCGTGAAGCGCGCGGACGAGCTCGTCATCCGCCGCGAGGACGTTGTCACCGCCGCCCCCGAGCAGACCATCGACGAGGTCGACGCGATGATGGAGCACGAAGGCGTCTCCGGCGCGCCCGTCGTCGACGACGACGACACGGTGTTGGGGATCATCTCCGGCACCGACATCCGCCCCTACCTCGAGGTCGGCGAGGAGGACACCGTCCGGGAGGCGATGACGGACGAAGTCATCACCGCGAGCGAGGACGTCGACGCGCGCGACGCCCTCGAACTCATGTACGAGCACAAGATCGAGCGCGTCCCCATCGTGGACGAGGACGACCGGCTCGTCGGCCTCGTCACGATGCAGGGCATCCTCGCGCGCCGCGAGCACGAGGACGCCGCGCGCGACGACGAGGGCGGCCTCCGCGTCGGCGTCGCCGTCGGCCCCTTCGACGTCGAGCGCGCGAAAGCCGCCGACGGGGCGGGCGCGGACGTCGTCTTCATCGACTGCGCGCACGCGCACAACCTGAACGTCATCGACTCCGCCCGCGAGATCAAGGCGGAGATCGACGCTGACGTCGTCGTCGGGAACGTCGGCACCGCCGAGGCCGCCGAGGACATCGTGGACTTCGCGGACGGCATCAAGGTCGGCATCGGCCCCGGTTCCATCTGCACGACGCGCGTCGTCTCCGGCGCCGGGATGCCCCAGATCACCGCCGTCTCGCAGGTCGCCGACGTCGCCGCCGACTACGACGTCCCCGTCATCGCCGACGGCGGCATTCGCTACTCCGGCGACGCCGCGAAGGCGTTCGCCGCCGGGGCGGACGCCGTGATGCTCGGCTCCTACTTCGCCGGCACCGACGAGGCCCCCGGGCGAGTCATCACCATGAACGGCAAGAAGTACAAGCAGTACCGCGGCATGGGGTCGGTCGGCGCGATGCAGTCCGGCGGCGGCGAGCGCTACCTCAAGGAGGACGACGAGGACGAGGAGTACGTCCCCGAGGGCGTCGAGGCCGCGACGCCGTACAAGGGCCCGCTCGCGAGCGAGCTCCACCAGCTCGTCGGCGGCATCCAATCGGGGATGGGCTACGTCGGCGCCGCGACAATCGCCGAGTTCAAGAACGACTCCGAGTTCGTCCGCGTCTCCTCGGCCGGCCAGACCGAGGGCCACGCCCACGACGTCATGATCACGGACGAAGCGCCGAACTACAGCCCGGGCGACAACTAGCGCTCCGCCGCGAGTTCGTCCGCGACGCGCAGTCCCAGTCCGTCCTTCGTTCCGGTGTACTCCTCGTAGCCGTCCGCGCGCACGACGAGCGCGCGAGTTTCCTCGCGACCCATGACGCTCGCGTCGTTCGCGACGACGAACGCGAGACCCGCGCGCTCCATGATGCGGCGCGCTTGGGCGACCATCGCGTCGTCGTCGCCGCTCGTCTCCGCCTTGAACCCGACGAGCGTGAGGTCGGGGTGGGCCTCGCGGACGGCATCGAGGAGCTTCGGCGTCGGCGCGAGCTCGAGGACGAGTTCGCCGCCGCTCCGTATCTTCTCCTCGGCCGGTTCGACGGTGTAGTCGGAGATGGCGGCGACGGAGCAGACGGCGTCGGCGTCGGCGCAGGCCTCGAGGACGGCGTCGAGCATCTCCTCGGCCGACTCGACGTGCGTCACGGCCGCGTACGGGACGTCCTCGCCGTCGTGAACGAGCGTGACGTCCGCGCCCCGGACGTAGCAGGCGCGCGCGACGGCGCGGCCGGTGCGGCCCGAGGCGCGGTTCGTCAACACGCGCACGGGGTCGATGCGCTCGCTCGTCGCGCCCGACGTGACGACGACGTGGTCGCCGTCGAGGGGGCGGTCGCCGGCGGCGCGCGCGACGTCGAGGCAGATGGCGTCGACGCTCGCGATCTTCGCTTTCCCCTCCTCGACGCGCGGGTCGACGAAGTCGACGCCCCACGACTCGACGCGCTCGATGCTCTCCAGCACGCCGGGATGGTCGTACATCGGCTCGTGCATCGCGGGCGCGACGACGACGGGGACGCCCGCGCCGAGCGCCGTCGTCGCCGTCGTCGTGACCGGCGTGTCGTCGACGGCGGCCGCCATCTTCCCGACGGTGTTCGCGGTCGCGGGCGCGACCAAGTAGACGTCCGCCCACCCCTCGACCCCGCAGAGCTCGACGTGCTCGACGGCGCCCGTGATCTCGGTGACGACGTCGCGCTCGGTGGCGAACTCGACGGCCCACGGGTGGACGATACCGCGCGCGCTCTCCGACATGACGGCGCGGACGGACGCGCCGCGCCGCCGGAGCTCGTGCGCGAGTTCGACCACCTTCACCGCCGCGATGCTCCCGGTGACGCCGAGCGCGACGTTCACACCCTCTAGCATGGCTCAGTCTCCGCGTCCGCGACAGTAAAACCGTCCGCCTTCCGCCCTACTCGTCCGCGTCGTCGGCGACGCTCGGATGCATGGTCGGTTCCTCGGGGTGGCGCTCGTCGAACGCCTCCCGCATGCGCGCCATCGCGTCGCGCTCGCGTTCCGCGCGCTCGCCCTCGTCGATCTCCTCGACGCCCGGCGGGACGTCGCGCCCGCGGCCCGTGAAGTAGCCCTCGGGGGCGACCCAGTCGTGGTAGTAGGGGACGTCGGAGTCCTCGACGACGGACAGGCCGACCTTCGCGCCGTGGCCGGCGACGATGGCGGCCTGATGGGGTTCGGCGGCGAGGCGGCCCGCGACGTAGAGGCCCGCCACGTCGGTCCGCCCGCGGTCGTCGGCCCGAACGTACGTCTTCGAGCCGTGCTGGTCGCGGTCGAGGTCGAAGCCGTCGAGGTAGCCGGGGTTCGACTTCGTCGCCGCGATCGCGTAGTCGCCCGCGTAGGCCTCGTCGCCCGCCGTGTCGGCGACGAACCGACCCTCAGAACGTCGCAGGGAGACGACTTCGCCGGTGACGAGGTCGGCGCCAGCCTCCGTCGCTTGCTCCTCGAGGAGGTCGAGGAACGTCCGGGAGTTCACGCCCGCCGGGAAGCCGGGGACGTTCTCGAGGTGGCCGTTGCGCCGGAGGATGGACTCGCCGGCGTTGACGACGGTGGTCTCGAAGCCCGCGCGGGCTGTGTAGAGTGCGGCGTTCAGTCCGGCGACGCCGCCGCCGACGACGACGACGCTCGGCCGGGGAGTGGAGTCGCTCATACCGCACCGATACGGAGTCAGCGGTTACAACGGTTGCGGACCCGGTGACGGCGCCGAACGCTGACGTGACCCGGGCGCGACGTCGCGTCCCGGTCGCCCCACGGCTCGCGACGGATTCACCGACCACTTATGCCGGTCGCGCGCGCACGGAGACGCGTGAAGACCGTCGAGGTCAGTACGACCGTCTACGCCCCCCGCGAGGAGGTCTACGACTTCCTGCTCGACTTCCCCGGATACGCCGACTACTCGAAGCACCTCGAGTCCGTCCGCGCGGACGGCGACGGCGAGCCGGGAACCGAGTACCACCTCACGTTCGCGTGGTGGAAGCTCGACTACACGCTCCACTCGCGCGTCACGGACGTCGAGCGCCCCGCACGCATCGACTGGGAGGTGACGAAGGACCTCGACGCCGCCGGCCAGTGGCTCGTCGAGGAACGGGAGGCCGGTGATGGCCGGAGCGACGCGGACGGTGGAGTGCCCGACGAGGGTGAGGCGGGCGGCGAGGGTGCGACGGGGGACGCCGACGCGTGTCGCGTCCGCCTCGTCGTCACCTACGACCCGAACTCGGCCGACGGGGCCCTCGACCTCCCGATGTTCGTCTCGCTCGACTGGGTGATCGAGAAGGTCGCGGACCTCGTCGTCGAGGAGGGCGAGCGCGTCGTCGAGCGCGTCGTCGCCGACCTCGAGGGTGAGCGCCGCAGGGTCGACCTCGACGTCTCGGTCTACTGATCATGTTTTCGGGGGACGGGTGAGCGGAGCGCGCGGGACTAGCGTGACCGCAGGTCCCACAAGGATGGGGAAGGCGCGAACGCTTCGCGTGAAACTCGCGCCAGTAGGCGCGAGTACGCTGGACCGCGCCGCAGCCAACGATAGAGACAGTGGCGGTGCTGAACAATCCACGGATAGGGTGTCCGCGAATCGAGTGGTTCGAAGAACCCGGTAGGTTCGCGGTTCTCTCGCCGTAGGCGAGGTCAAGAGCCGACCAGCGGGAGGCTCGCAGACTTTTGTTCGAGCTTTTGCAAGCGACCGAAGGGAGCGCAGCAAAAGGTCGTCTAGAGCTGGTAGTCGTGCGCGCCGTCCTCGGTGTCGAGGACGGCGGCGAGCAGGTCGACGGTCGCGTCGATGTCGTCCTCGTGGGCGGCCTCCGTCACGGTGTGCATGTAGCGGAGCGGGACGCTGATCGCGCCGACGGGTTTCGCGCCGTTCGTGTTCTGGAAGCCCGCGGTGTCCGTCCCGCCGGCGGGGAGCACTTCGAGTTGGTGCGCGATGTCGCGCGTCTCCGCGACGGACTGCATGCGCTTGTGGACCTTCGGGTTCGTGATGACGCTCCCGTCCTTGAGTTTGATCGCCGCGCCCTCGCCGAGCTCGGTGACGTGCTTCGATTCGTCGGAGAACTGCGGGATGTCGTTCGCGACGGTGACGTCGAGCGCGAGCGCGAGGTCGGGGTCGAGGTCGACGCCGAGCGCCTTCGCCCCCCGGAGGCCGACCTCCTCCTGAACGGTCGCCGCGAAGTGGACGGTGACGTCGGGGGTGATGCGTTTGGCGGCTTCGAGCATCGCGAAGAGACAGACCCGGTCGTCCATCGACTTCCCGGTGACGGTGTCGCCGAGCACGCGCGTGTCCTGTGCCATCGTCACGACGTCGCCCACGGAGACGAGGTCCGCGACCGTCTCGCCGTCGCGCCCGAGGTCGACGTAGAGGTCCGCGACCTCGTCGGTCGATTCGCGCTCCTCCTCGCTCATCGTGTGCGGGGGCGGCGAGCCGATGACGCCCTCGATGTCGCCCTCGCTCGCGTGGACGGTGACGCGCTGGGCGCGCAGGACGCGGGGGTCCCACCCGCCGAGCGCGTCGAGCTTCAGGAAGCCCGCGTCGGTGACGTGCGTCACCATGAAGCCGATTTCGTCCATGTGCGCGGCGACCGCCACCTCGTAGTCAGGGGTTTCGGCGCCCTCGACGGTGGCGACGACGTTCCCCATCGCGTCCGTCCGGATGTCGTCCACGACGTCGGCGAGTTCGCGCCGGACGATGTCGCGGATGCGGTCCTCGTGCCCGGGCGCGCCGTGCGACTCGGTGAGTTCGCGCAGCAGATCGTAATTGGCGTCCATACGCGGGACGAGTCGGGGCCGAGACATAAACACCGGACCCTCGTCGCCGCGTCCGTCCCGCTGACTGGGCGTCGACGGAGCACCCACCCGATCGACCGAGACCGAGACCGAGGGCGACCGATAGCTCCTCCCCCACCCCGCGTTTCCGTCGTTCCACGTCGGAAGCCGAGGGCCGTGGGAGTCTCCCCCACCCCACGTTTCCGACGTCTCTCTTTCGAGAGCGGGGGCAGGGACCCATCCATCCACCGACCCACCCACCCCACGTTTCCGTCGTACGCGCCACGAACGGGGTGGGGTAGTTCCGGACGCCGAGCGGACCGGATTGGAGACCACACGGTGACCGAACGTGAACCACGCACCTTCAAGTACGCACCCGCCGTACTGTCCACTAACGCTCTTTCGCGTACTGTCGGAACGAACCGTCGTTCGTGTAGACGGTCGAAACGCACCGCTGGTGGCGCGTCTTCGCCCCGCCTTCCTTCACGCACCTCGCCGCGCGGGCGGACGGTTCGCTTCCTCACCGACCACCTCTTCTCCACCCCCTCCCCTCGCCGCCGCGATACGTCGGAAACACGGGGTGGGTGGGACCCCCATCGTTTCACGTTCCACGCCGCGTGAGAAACAACTCTCGACGCCCCATTCGCATAGAACCACACGCACAACCCCGGAGGCTGGCGATCAACCCCAGGGACACGTCGGAAACGTGGGGTGGCGACTTCGCGGGGTTTATGCCCGCGAGTCGACACAGGACGGACACGCGAATGGCGCCCGACTCCTCCTCTATCGACGACCCCCTCTTCGACGCCGGCCACCACATCTTCGCGAACAAGGACCTCCTGAAGACCGGCCACGTTCCCGAAGCCGACCGCATCGTCGGCCGCGACGAGGAGATCTCGAAGCTCGCGACGCGCCTCAACGGCGCCGTCCACGGCTACTCCCCGGAGAACGTGATGGTCTACGGGAAGACGGGAACGGGGAAGTCCCTCGTCTCCCGGCACGTCTGTCAGCGCGCGCGCAACGCCGCGCAGGACGGCGTCACCATCGGCACGGCGTACGTCGACTGCGCGGAGGACGACACGGAGACGCAGGCCGTCTCCTCGCTCGCCGCGAAACTGAACGACGAGGCGGAGACCGGCATCTCCGTGCCGCACACCGGCCTCAGCACGTCGAAGTACTACAAGCTCCTCTGGGAGACGCTCGACGCCCAGTACGACTCGACCATCGTCGTCCTCGACGAGGTCGACCTGATGGACGACGACAGCGTCCTGATGAAGCTCTCGCGCGCCGAGGAGGCCGGAAAGATAACCGGGAGCATCGGCATCATCGCCATCAGCAACAAGATCCAGTACATCGACGACCTGAACGAGCGCGTCAAGAGCAGCTTCCAGCACAAGGAGCTCTTCTTCAAGCCCTACGACGCGAACCAGCTCCGCGAGATCATGTACAACCGGCGCGACGCCTTCCGCGAGGGCGTCCTCTCGGAGGACGTCATCCCGCTCTCGGCGGCGTTCGCCGCACAGGAGCACGGGGACGCCCGGAAGGCCATCGACATCCTCCGGCACGCCGGCGAAGTCGCCTTCGAGGAGGAGGCCGACACCGTCCGCGAGCACCACGTCCGGCAGGCCCAACAGCACGCGGAGAAGGACCGCTTTCGCGAGCTCGTCAGCGGCGCGCCGACGCAGGCGAAGGCGGCGCTCCTCGCGCTCACTGAGCTCTCCATCAACGCGAGCGGTGACGCCTTCCTCACGAGTCAGGTCTACGACCAGTACGAGCGCGTCTGCGAGTTCCTCGACATGGACGTCCTCTCCGTGCGGCGCTTTCGGGACATCCTGAAGGAGCAGGCGTTCCTCGGCGTCGTCGAAATCGAGAAGATCAACAAGGGGAGCGCGGGCGGCATCCACCTCCAGAACCGCCTCATCGAGGACGCGCAGGTCGTCCGCGAGACGATCCTCGAGGACGCCCGGATGGGCGACTGGGCGAGCGAGTAGGGCAGTCCGGACGAGCGTGCCGTCGAGACGACGACGGCCGGGTTTCCGGGCGCCGGCCAGACACAATCCTTTTCCGGGTTCTCGGCGACGAACGCCCATGAGCGATGCAGAAGCCGACCTCCGCGAGGAGCTCACGGCGGCCTTCGAGGACGCGGACTACCCCGTGACGAGCATGACGAGCCTCCTCCCCGAACTCTCGCGCGGCCCGATGACGAAGTTCAGTGCCGGCGAGCGGACGTACTCCGCGATGGAGCTCGCGAAACTCCTCTCCGGCCACGAGGAGTTCCCCTACGAGGACGTCGAGGGCCTCGTCGACGACGTGATCGCTGGCCTCAAAGCAGAGGGCGAGCTCTAGTCGCGCCGCCAGTAGACGAGGACGGCGAGCAGCCCGCAGACGGCGACGCCGACGACGTTCCAGCCGACGAACGCGAGCGCCATCCCGACGGCGAAGGCGATGATGGCGGCGTCGTGGGCGTGCTCGCGTCCGGTGTAGAGCATCCAGCACGCCGCGAGTTCGCCGAGCGCGACGGCGAACGCGAGCGCGCCGAGGCCGAGTTCGCCGAGCGTGCCGTCGCCGAGCGCGACGAGCGCGTAGCCGGTGAGGGCGCTGATCGCGACGGCGAGGAGGCCGGCGACGGCGAGCAGTTTCGAGGCCGTGTCGGCGCGCGGTGAGTCGGTCATACGTCCCGTTGCCCCCCCGAGGGAGTTAGGCCCACGGGTTCTCCGTCTCGGGACCGACAGCCAACGCTTAGGTAGCCGCCGCGCCGACGCACCGCCATGACGGAGTGGATCGGCGAGACGGTCACGAGCGAGACGGGCTGGAACCACCTCGAGACGCTCGTGGACATCGGGAACCGGATGGCGGGCAGCGACGGCGAGCGGGCGGCGGCGGTGGCGACGCGGGACGCGCTCGCCGAGCACGCCCGGAACGCGCGCCTCGAGGAGTTCGGGATTCAGGGCTGGGAGCGCGGCGACTCGCGCCTCACCGCGGGCGACGCCGAACAGGGGTGCATCGCGCTCCCGCGCAGTCCGTCGGGCGAGGCGTCGGGCGAACTCGTCGACCTCGGCTACGGCCTCCCCGAGGAGTTCGCGGGCCGCGACCTCTCCGGGACGGTCGTGATGGTCTCCTCGGACGTCCCCGACCACTACGAGCGCGTCGTCCACCGCCGCGAGAAGTACTATCACGCCGTCGAGGCGGGCGCGGCCGGCTTCGTCTTCGCGAACCACTATCCGGGTGGATTGGCGCCGACGGGGAGCGTCGGCACCGAGGAGTCGCCCGTCGGCGACGTCCCGGCGGTCGGCGTCTCGAAGGAAGTCGGCGCGCGCCTCTCACGGCGCTTCGACGGCGAGGCCGTCACCGTGTCGGTGGACGCGTCGCTCGCGGACGCCACCTCGCAGAACGTCCACGCGGAACTCGGCCCGGACACGGCCGAAGAACTGCTCGTCACCGCACACGTCGACGCCCACGACATCAGCGAGGGCGCGGTGGACAACGGCGCGGGCACCGCGATGGTCGTCGAACTCGCGCGCGTGCTCGCCGCCCGCGAGGCGGAGTTGGACGTGCGCGTCCGCTTCGTCGTCTTCGGCGCGGAGGAAGTCGGCCTCGTCGGCTCCGCGCACGACGCCGCCGAGCGCGACACGGACGCCGTTCGCGCCGTCCTGAACCTCGACGGCATCGCGGCGGCGCGCACGCTCGCGTTCACGACGAACGGTTTCGACGCGCTCACCGACGCGGCGAACGCCGTCGGCGAGCGCCTCGGGCACCCGGTGGTGACGAACCCCGAACTCGGCCCGCACTCCGACCACTGGGAGTACGTCGTCCACGGCGTCCCCGCGTACATGGTGTCGAGCGACACCGGCGACGCGGGTCGCGGGTGGGCGCACACCGCAGCGGACACCCTCGACAAACTCGAGAAGCGCACCTTCCGGGAGCAGGCGGTCCTGCTCGCCGAACTCGCCGTGGACCTCGCGGACGCTGGCTTCGGCGTCGCGCACGCCGCCCCCGAGGACGTCGCGGCGGCCTGCGAGGCACAGGACCTCGCGGAGGGCATGCGAGTCACCGGCGATTGGCCCTTCTGACAGCAGCTTTTTCACCACGGGAAGCGACCCTCCGACGATGACCGACGCACACGTCGGGCTCGTCGGCCCGGAC
The DNA here is from genome assembly GCF_014647455.2 of Halarchaeum grantii. Classification (NCBI taxonomy): domain Archaea; kingdom Methanobacteriati; phylum Methanobacteriota; class Halobacteria; order Halobacteriales; family Halobacteriaceae; genus Halarchaeum; species Halarchaeum grantii. The sequence continues at coordinate 15,645 of NZ_BMPF01000002.1, forward strand.
GCGGACGGCGCCGCCGCCGTCGTGGGGAACGCGGGCGGCCACGCGCACGTCGGCACCGCGAGCGACGTCCTCGCCGCCGACGTCGACGCCGTCGCCGCGCTCTCGGAGTCCGCGCTCTACGAGCTCGTCCGCGCCGGCCTCGCCGCCGGAACGCCCGTCCTCGCCGTGAACGCCGGCGACGGCGTCCCGTCCGCCGCCACGGCCGACCGCGACCGCGCGCTCCGACGCCTCGTTCGGGGCGAGTACGCCGAGCGCGAACGCCCCACGCTCGCCGTGGACGCGCGCCGCGAGACGTACCGCGCGCTCGCTGACGTGATGCTCGTCACCGCGGAGGCCGCGCGCATCTCCGAGTTCGCCATCGACGCGACGGGCGAGTCGGGCACCGAGCACGTGGACACGGTGCGCGCCGACGGCGTCGTCGTCGCGACCCCGGCGGGGAGTCGGGGCTACACGCGGACGGACGACGGGCCCGTCCTCTCGCCGGCCGTCGACGCCGTCGCCGTCGTCCCCATCGCGCCGTTCCGCGTCGAGTGCCCGGACTGGGTGGTGTCGCTCCCCGCGACGCTCAGCGTCGAACGCGACGAGACGGACGTCGCCCTCCTCGTCGACGACGCGGACGTCGCCCTCGTCGAACCGGGTGCACCCGTCGACATCGCGCACGGCGCCCCCGTCACGCTCGCCGTCACCGGCGAGGACGCCTAAGCCCGTTCGCGGCGGTCAACCGTCGAGACGCGTCGCTCTCGCGAGCGACGGCGCGCTCACCACGCCTCGCCGTCCGCGAGGTCGACGTCCGAGTCGAGCTTCGAGGACGGGCAGACGTCCTCCAGGACGCACTCCGCGCAGTCCGGGTTGCGCGCCGTGCACGTGTCGCGGCCGTGGCTGATGAGCCAGTGCGTGTAGTTCTGCCAGTGCTCCTCGGGGACGATGCCGTCCATGAGGTCCCGCTCGATCTTCGCCGGGCGCTCCGCTTCGGTGATGCCGAGCCGGCGGCTGAGCCGCTGGACGTGCGTATCCACGACGATTCCCTCCGTGATGTCGTGGCCGTGCTGGAGGACGACGTTCGCGGTCTTGCGCCCGACGCCGGGGAGGTCCGTCAGCTCGCTCATCGTGTCCGGCACCTCGCCGTCGTGCTCCGCGATGATGGTCTCGCAGGCGTCGTGGATGTAGCCCGCCTTGTTGTTGTAGTAGGTGATGGAGTCGATGTCGGAGGCGAGCTCCTCGACGTCGGCGTTCGCGTAGGCCTCGGCGCCGTCGTACTTCTCGAAGAGCTCCGCGGTCACCTTGTTGACGCGCTCGTCCGTGCACTGCGCGGAGAGCACGACCGCGATGAGGAGCTCGAGGCGGTTCGAGAAGTTGAGGGAGATTTCGGGGTCGGGGTACTCCTCGCTGAGTCGGTCGATGACCTCCTCGGCCTGTGCGGCGCGCGTCTCCAGTGGCTCGCCCATGCCCGAGAGTCGGGCGGCGACCGGTTTCGTCCTGTCGGTTCGACGCCCCGAAACGCGCGATTCGGGGGCTTTATGGCCGCGTCCGCCGCCGGATGTGGTATGAAGGCGACCGCGAAAGCCCACCCGATTCAGGGCCTCGTGAAGTACCACGGGATGCGCGACCACGACGCGCGCTACCCGTACCACGACAGCATCAGCGTCTGCACCGCGCCCGCGCACACGAAGACGACCGTCGCGTTCGACGACGACCTGGACGCGGACGAGTACGTCATCGGCGGCGACGCCGTCGAGGGCCGGGGCGCCGAGCGCATCGCGAGCGTCCTCGACGAGGTGCGCGAGCGCGCCGGCATCGAGACGCGCGCGAAGCTCGTGAGCGAGAACGACTTCCCGACGAACATCGGCCTCGGCTCCTCCGCCTCGGGGTTCGCGGCGGCCGCCGTCGCCGCCTGCGAGGCCGCCGGGCTCGAGCTCTCGCACCCCGAGATGTCCACCATCGCTCGACGCGGTTCGGCCTCGGCGGCGCGCGCCGTCACCGGCGGCTACTCCGACCTCGGGGGCGGGCTGAGCGACGCGGAGTGCCGGAGCCACCGCCTCGGCGCCGCCGACGAGCTCGAGGACGACGTCCGCATCGTCATCGCGGAAGTCCCCGCGTACAAGGAGACCCAAGCCGCCCACGACGAGGCCGAGGAGAGCCACATGTTCGACGCGCGGCGCGTCCACGTCGAGGACCAGCTCGCGGAGATGCGCGACGCCGTCCGCGAGGGCGAGACGGCGCGCGTCTTCGAGACGGCGGAGCACGACTCGCTCTCGCTCGCCGCGACGACGATGACGGGCCCCGAAGGGTGGGTCTACTGGAAGCCCGACACGCTCGAGGTGTTCGACGCGGTGCGCGAGCTGCGAGATTCGGGGGTCCCCGCGTGGTTCTCCACGGACACGGGCGCGACCGTCTACGTGAACACGGACGCCGAGCACGTCGACGCCGTCGAGGAGCGGATCGCCGCGACCGGCGTCGACACGCGCGTCTGGCGCGTCGGCGGCCCCGCACGCGTGCTGCACGCGAGCGAGTCGCTCTTCTAGGGCCCGAAACCCGAAGGCCCACCCCCGCGAAGTGCGGGTATGCGCGTCGCAGTACTCGGCGGTGGCTACGCCGGCCTGCTGGTCACGCGAAAGCTCGAAGAGCGCCTCCCGCCCGGGGACGAACTCGTGCTCGTGGACGAGACGGGCGACCACCTCGTCCAGCACGAACTCCACCGACTCCTCCGGTATCCGGACCTCGTCGAGGACGTCTCGATCCCGCTCACCGAACTCACCGAGCGCGCGGACGTGCGCGAGGCGACCGTCGAGGACGTCGACACCGACGGGCGCGTCGTCCAACTCGACGACGGGACGCTCGACTACGACGTCGGCGTCGTCGCGCTCGGCTCGCAGACGGCCGACTACGACATCCCGGGCGTCGCGGAGCACGCGACGCCGCTGAAGCGCATCGAGCACGCCGCCGCGCTCCGCCGGGAGTTCTTCGACGTCGTCGACACCGGCGGCGGCACCGTCGTCGTCGCCGGCGCGGGCCTCGCCGGCATCCAGACGGCCGGCGAACTCGCGGCGCTCGCCGAAGGGGAGGGCGTCGCTGACGCCGTCGAAATCGTACTCGTCGAGCAGGCGGACGCGGTCGCACCCACCTTCCCCGCGCGCTTCCGCGAGGCCGCACACGACGCCCTCGCGGACTGCGGCGTCCGCATCGAGACGGGGACGACCGTGACGGCGGTCGGCGAGGACGACGTCGAGACCGACGCGGGGTCGTTTCGCTACGACGCGCTCGCGTGGACGGGCGGGATTCGCGGGCCGGACGCGCTCGGCGGCGAGCGACGCGACGTGCGCGCGGACCTCCGCCTCGACGAGCGGACGTTCGTCGTCGGTGACGCCGCGCGCGTCGTGGACGCGGACGGCGAGCGCGTGCCCGCGAGCGCACAGGCCGCGGTGCGCGCGTCGCCGACGGTCGCGAAGAACGTCGAGCGCGTGCTGAACGCCGCGCGGAACGACGAGGCGGCCGCGCACCTCGAGAAGTGGGCGTTCGAGACGCCGGGCTGGCTCATCAGCGTCGGCGACGACGCCGTCGCGCAGCTCGGCCCCGAGGTCTTCCGCGGGACGGCAGCGAACGTCGTGAAGTCGAGCGTCGGCCTCACCTACTTGGCCGAGCACGGGTCGCTGCGCGCCGCGCTCCGCGTGCTCCGCGAGGAGCTCGGCGACGAACGCGTCGTCCCGGAACCGTAGCCGCCGCGTGGCGCGCGACGCGGCCGGCGCCGTCGCGGAGCGGCGCGACCGGGGAGTGGTTCTAAGAGCGCGGCGAACCCACGGGCGTACATGACTGATGTCACTCCGAACGCATCGTTCGAGCGCGTGACCGACGCCCCGGCGGAACCCGCGACGCTCGTCGAGGGCCTGCCCGGGCACGGCCTCGTCGCCGCGATCGCCGTCGACCTCGTCACGCGCCAACTCGGCCTCGACCACCACGGCACCGTCACGTCGCCCGCGTTCCCCCGCGTCGCCTCGTTCGCGGACGGCCGCGTGCGCGACCCGGTGCGCGTCTACGCGGGCGACGATCCCGCCGTGATGACGCTCCAGTCCGACGTCACGCTCGACGACGGCGGCGCCGACGCGCTCGCCGAGGGCCTCCTCGACGGCCTCGGCGACCGCCTCGACCGCGTGGTGCTCCTCGTCGGCGCGCCCGCAGACTCACAACAGCAGGTCGGTGACGTCGCCGGCATCGCGACGTCGGACGACGTCGCACGGGACCTCTCTGACGCCGGCATCGCGCTCGCCGAGGGAACGGGTCTCGTCGGCGGCGCGACCGGGTCGCTCCTCGCCGCGTGTCACCAGCGAGACGTGCCGGCGGCGGCGCTCGTGGTTCGTGCGAACCCCTACATCCCCGACCCGCGCGCCGCGCGGGCCGTCATCGAGGAGGCGCTCGAACCGCTCGTCGACTTCGACATCGACACCGCACGACTCGAAGCGGACGCCCACCAGATCGAGGACCGACTCGAGCAGATGGCCGAGCAGTATCGGCGTGCACAGACGACGGGGGCGGAGGAACACGCCGACTCGACGGCGCGATCGCGCACCCTCTCGAACATGTATCAGTAACTAGGCGTCGTCGGTCACCGCGTCGGCGCGCTGGATGACGATGCGGCCGTCGCGCGTCCGCACGAAGACCTCCTCGCCGATGTCCAGTCCCGCGACGAGGAGTTCGTCCTCGTGGATGTTCACGTGTGCGTTGTGGTACTCGCCGTCGGCACCCTTCGCCCCGCTCGGGCTCAGGGTCTTCTTCCGCACCATTCTGTGTCGGCCTCAAGCCACGCGCCGGTATAACGGTAGCGACTGCGTCGTCCGCCGAGGCCGCCGCTCACGCGGGGCGAACGCCCCAGAAGAAGACGATGCCGAGCACCGTCACCACCGAGAGGAGCACCTGCAGGGGGGCGCCGACGCGGACGTAGTCGCTGAACTTGTAGCCGCCCGGCCCGTAGACGAAGAGGTTCGTCTGGTAGCCCACGGGGCTCAGGAACGCCGTCGACGCCGCGAACGTGACGGCGAGGACGAACGCGAACGCGTTCGCGCCGAGGCGACTCGCCGTCTCGACGGCGACCGGGATCATCAACACCACCGAGGCGTTGTTCGAGATGACGCTCGTCACCAACCCCGTCACGATGTAGAACACCCAGAGGACGCCGATGAGCGGGAGCACCTCTCCGGTCGATGCGACGAGGCGCCCGATGAGCGCGGCGGCACCCGACTGCTCGATCGCGATGCCGAGCGGGATGACGCCCGCGAGCAGGAAGATGACGTCCCAGTCGACGCTCTCGTAGAGTTCGCTCGGGCGCAACACGCCCGTGAGCACCATCGCGACGACGCCGCCGAGCGCCGTCACGACGATGTTCACGGGGAGGAACGGCTGGGAGGCGAGCGCGACGACGCCGACGATGATCGCGACCGCGTGCGGGATCTTCCCCGTCCGATAGCTCGGCTCCTCGGGTTCGCGCGCGACGATGAAGTCCGGGTTCTGCGCGAGTCGGTCGATGCTGTCAGCGGGCGCCTGCACGAGGAGCGTGTCCCCGATCCGCAACTCGACGTCGTCGAGGCGCGAGCGCACCGTCTCACCGCGCGACCGGAACGCGAGGACGTTCGCGTCGTAGCGCTGGCGAAACGACGTCGACGTGAGCGTCTCGCCGACGAGCGCCGACCCCGACTGGATGACGACCTCGACGAGCGACTGCTCGTCGCGGCCCTCTTCCATCTCCGCCTCGGTGCGCGGCAGGCCCGTGAGGTCGAGGCCGTCGAGTTCGGCGATGGTCGCGAGCGTCTCCCGGTCCGTACGCAACATCAGGACATCGCCCGCGCGGATGCGCTTGCTGTCGATCCCCTCGAAGAACGTCTCGTGATCGCGCGTTATCTGGAGGATGTCCGCGTCGAAGACCGCGTCGTCGATCGCGCGCGCAACCGTCTCGCCGACGATCGGCGAGTCCTCCCGAACCACGACTTCCGTCACGTAGTCCTGAATCTCGTACTCCTCGAGGTAGTCGTCGCGCGCCGGCACGCGCTCCGGGAGGAGGCGATAGCCAACCGTCATCAGGTAGATCGAGCCGACGACGAGCACCACGACGCCGAGCGACGTGAACTCGAACATCGAGAACGGCGCGCCCGCGACGCCGAGGTCCGCCGCGACGCTCGACGCGAGGATGTTCGTCGACGTCCCGATGAGCGTCAGCATCCCGCCGAACATCGACGCGAAGGAGAGCGGCATCAGGAGCTTCGAGGGCGAGCTCTTCCCCTCGTGCGCGAGGTCCGTGATGACCGGGACGAGGATGGCGACGACCGGCGTGTTGTTGATGAACCCCGAGACCGGCCCCGCGACGCCGATGGTCGCCCCGAGTTGCTTCATCGGGTTGTCGCCCGCGAACGACGCCATCCGCTTCCCGACCGATTGGACGAGCCCCGTCTTCGAGACGCCCGAGGAGAGGATGAGCATCGCGAGCACCGTGACCGTCGCCGGGTTCGAGAACCCCGAGATCCCCTCCGCGACCGAGACTTCCGTCCACGGCCCCAGCACCATCAACACCACCATGATCGTGATGGCGGTGACGTCGATCGGGAGCGCCTCCGTCACGAAGAGCACGAGCGCGAGCAGGACGACCACGAGGACGACCACGATCGACGGCGTCAACCCGGTGGCGCCCGCCTGCGCTGGAAGCACTGAGAGAACGGGACCCAACATACCCGCAGGGACTCGCGAAACCCGTATAAGGATTGGTGGTCCGGCGCGCCGACACGCGTGTGCCCACCCTCCGTACGAGCGCGATCGCCAGACGGAGACGGGGCGCGCAAACTACCCTGTTTGGATCAGAAAATACGTCGTTCTCGAACGAAGCTAAAACGGCGTGAAAGAGAGGAAGACGCCCCGAGACGCCAGAATCGAGTTGGCGTCGATTCGGGCGGTTTGCGAGTGGGCGTTGCAGGATTTGAACCCGCGGCGTCTTGGTCCGAAGCCAAGTGCTCTGTCCAAGCTGAGCTAAACGCCCGCGTATGTTCGTTCCCGGCGGTGGCGCTTAAGTCCCGCGGTTCGGCGTGCGCGAGATGCGGGCGTTTATGCGGGTGGGCCGACGACGCTGCCGTAATGTCTCTCGGCGAGCGGGCGCGTGGACTCTTGGACCTCTGCCGACCGCTGAACGCGGTCCTCGCGGGGGTATTGACGCTCATCGGGGCGTACGTCGCGGGTCGGCCGCTCGCGGGCGCCGCGCTGGTGGCGGCGCTTGCGACGGTGTTCGCGGTGGCGGCGGGGAACGCGATCAACGACTACTTCGACCGTGAGATCGACCGGATCAACGCACCCGAGCGCCCGATTCCGCGGGGTGCGGTGTCGCCGCGCGCGGCGCTCGCGTTCAGCGTCGCCCTCTTCGCAGCGGCGGTGGTGCTCGCGCTCTCCCTCCCGATGGTCGCGGTCGCGATCGCGGCGGTGAACCTCGTCGCGCTCGTCGCGTACACGAAGCTCTTCAAGGGTCTGCCGGGCGCGGGAAACGCTGTCGTCGCGTACCTCGGTGGGAGCACGTTCCTCTTCGGTGCGGCGGCGGTCGGCCGGCCGCTCGCGGGCGCGGTGCTCGCGCTGCTCGCGGCGCTCTCGACGCTCGCGCGCGAGGTGGTAAAGGACGTCGAGGACGTCGCGGGCGACCGCGAGGAGGGGCTGAACACGCTCCCGATCGCGGTCGGCGAGCGACCCGCGCTCCTCGTCGCGGCGGGCGTGCTCGCGCTAGCGGTTCTGGCGAGCCCGCTCCCCTACGTCACCGACCTGTTCGGTGTCGCCTACCTCGCGGTCGTCGTGCCGGCGGACGCCGTCATGGCGTACGCGGCCTATCTGGCGTTCTCGGACCCGACGCGCGCGCAGGGCCTCCTGAAGTACGGGATGGTGCTCGCGGCGGCGGCGTTCGTCGTCGGGCGGACGTTCGCGTGAGTGAGGGTCGGGGCCTCTAGGTTTTTCGGCGTCGCGTGCGAACGCCCACGTATGCCCGTCGAGGACGACGAGACGCTCGCGGAGATACTCGACTACGAGACGATCGCGGTCGTCGGCTGTTCGAGCACGCCCGGGAAGGCCGCCCACGACGTCCCGAAGTACTTGCAGGAGCACGGCTACCGTATCGTCCCGGTGAACCCGACGGCCGAGGAGGTGCTCGGGGAGCGCGCGTACGACTCGCTCGCGGACGTCGAGGAGGAAGTCGATGTCGTGGACGTCTTCCGGCCGAGCGAGGAGGTCGCGGGCATCGTCGAGGAGGCGCTCGCGCGCGAGGACGTGCGGGTCGTCTGGACGCAACTCGGCATCGAGGACGACGAGGCGGCGCGTCGCGCGGAGGAGGGGGGCCTGCTCGTCGTGCAGGACCGCTGTCTGAAGGTCGAACACGGCCGCCTGAAGTAGGCTTACGCGTCCGCGTCGTCGAGGTCCTCGTCGTCGAGGTCGGCGAGCACCGCCTCGGCGTCTACGGCGTTCTCGGCGGCGATGGCTTCGAGGAGCGCGCGCTGCTCGGCGAGGTCGTCCTCGAGGTCGGCGACGCGCTCGTTCGTCTCGCTCACGGTGTCGCGCATCTCGTGTATCTGCTCGCGCATCGACTCCACGCGCTTGTAGAGTTTCTCCGCGAGGTCCGTCAGCTTACTCACCTTGCTCGCCGTGTTCGCCAGTCCCATACACCACTCTCGGCCGTCCCGACCCTAAGGTCTTCCCCCGTCGCCCGGGTTAACGAAAGGCCCTTATGTGAAACCCGACTACGCAGAGATGGACTAGGTCGGGCGGTTTGGCCCCGCCCCTCGCCCGCGAAATGGTCATTAGCGGGGACCGAACGCCGTGGGAGTCCGGCCCGCCCGGGTCGGACCCCGGAAGCCGACGTCGAAACCTCGTCCTTCGGGGGCGACGGTCCGTCGTCTACGCGCCTGCAGGGGCGTCGTAGCACGGTTCGTCGGTGCGATCCCGCCAGGCACGGAAGTGAGCAGCGGAGCACCGGACGGTCGTCGCTCGAAGGGTCGCGGGGTGGAGGAGGCGACCGGGACTATCCGTCCCGGAACGGTCAGGCGACCACGGCCTGTCCACCATTCATATCGGTTTTCACCGCCCACGAGCCGCCGGCTCGGTGGTGCTCGACGCGTGCGGACCGCAAAAGCGGAGGAGAGGCAGGCGTCGCTATTCGGCGTCGAAGGCCTCGGGGTCGACGGCGTCGCCGTTGACGGTGACGGCGCCTTCGAGCGTGCGCGTCGGGTAGGGGATGTCGATGCCCTCCTCGTCGAAGCGCTCCTTGACGGCCTGCACGTACTCGCTGCGGGTCCGCACGAAGTCGGCGCGCGAGGGATCGGCGATCCAGAAGCGGCTCTTGAGGCCGACGAAGGAGTCGCCGAGCTGGGTGAGGCGCACGGAGACGCCCGGGTCGTCGAGGATGTCGTCGCGCTTCTCGGCCTCCTCGACGATGATGGCCGTGGCCGTCTCGATGTCGTCGTCGTAGCTGATGCCGAACTCGAACTGGACGCGGAGCTTGTCCTTCGCGACGGGGTTCTTGATGACGCCGTCGGTGAGGTTCGAGTTCGGGACGGTGAGGAGTTCGTTGTCGAAGGTGCGCACGCGACTGACGCGGAGGCTGATGTCCTCGACGATGCCGGAGTTGCCGTCCCACTCGATCCAGTCGCCGATCTTGAACGGTTTGTCCGTGTAGATGAAGATACCCGCGACGAAGTTCTTCAGGACGTCCTGCATCGCGAAGCCGATGGCGAGCGTCGCGGCCGCGCCGATGGTGGCGACGGCGGTGAGGATGTTCCCGAAGCCCGCGAACGCGAACGCGACGCCGACGGCGACGAACAGCACGACGATCGACGTGACCTTCCGGAGCGGGCGTTTAGCGTGCTCGTCGAGGCCGCGACGCTCGAGAACGCGACTCACGAGGGGGAGCACGACCGCCTTCCCGACGTAGTAGAGGACGGTGGCGGCGACGAGGAAGGTGATCGCCTTCCCGACCGGTCCCGCGTAGGAGGCGTCGATGTAGCGCGCGAGGAAGTCACCGACTGCATTCCCGGTGGACGCGCCAGCCTGAAGCGGGAGCGCGACGCCCGTCATCGGGTGTAGACGGCAGTGTTCCCGCGCGTTTCGAAGACCTCCGCGTTCGCCTTCTCCGCGAGCTCCTCGGCGAGCTCCTCGGTAGTCGTCCCGCCCCGCGACGCGCGGAGGAACTTCACCTTCACCACGTCCCGGTCACCGAGTTGGTCGTCGAGTTCGTCGACGACGGACGCGATTCCGGCCTTCCCGACCCAGACGGTCACGTCCGCCTCGTGGGCTTTCGTGCGTAGATCAGCCATTACGTCCCCGCTAACTCGCGGAGAGGGTTTGAAGCTTCGGCCTTCGGCCGCGTCACGCGACGACCGGGAGCTCAGTGATACGGGTAGCGCGCCTGCGCACCGCAGTCGCAGGTGACGACGACGTGGCCGTCCTGCAGGCGGACGCGGGCGTTCCGCCCGGGAATCAGGTAGGTGTTGCAGGCGTCGCAGGTGAAGCGGACGAGGTCGCGGGGGAGGCGCAGGCGGTTGCGCTCGGCGATACGGCGGGCGAGTCGGACGTACTCGCGCGAGCGCCCGTACTCGCCGTCGCGCGCGGCGGCTTCGGCGAGCGCGGTGAGTCGCTCGATGCGTTCCTCCGCGACGGTCATACCCCGAGAGTCGGCGACGGCGCCCGAAAACCGTTCCGGTAGGTCTTTCGCCGCCGCCCCGCACCACACCGTATGCGCACCCTCGACTACCTCGAATTCGAGGACCGCCTGCGCGGCGGCATCGTCACGGCGACCCGCCAGCAGCGCAAAGCCCTCCGCAGGCAGGGGGTTGACGTCGCCGAGTCGCCGTGGCGCGCGGGCGATCCGGTGCGTTCGCTCGGCACCGCGTTCGCGGGGCTGGGCTACTTCGACGACTACGACGTCGCGCACTGCAACACCATCGGCCCCGGGTCGCTCGCGGTCGCCCGGCACGCGAAACGCGAGGACGTCCCGCTCGTCCTCCACGCGCACACGACGGGCGAGGACTTCGCGGGCTCGTTCCGGTACTCCGAGCGCGCCGTCCCCGCGCTGAAGGCCTACCTGAAGCGCTTCTACGCGCAGGCGGACGTCGTGCTCTGCCCGAGCGACTACACGCGCTCGGTCCTCGAGTCCTACCCCGTCGACGCCCCGATACGCACGGTGTCGAACGGCGTGGACGTCGAGAGCCTCGAGGGGTACGAGTCGTTCCGCGAGGAGACGCGCGAGCGCTTCGACCTCGAGGGGATGGTGGTCTTCTCCGTCGGCGAGGTCTTCGAGCGCAAGGGCCTCTCGACGTTCTGCCGACTCGCGGAGCGCACCGACTACGACTTCGCGTGGTTCGGCCACTACGAGACGGGCGCGGCGGCGAGCGCCGAGGTCACGAAGTGGACGCAAAACCCCCCGGAGAACGTGACGTTCACGGGGTTCGTCGAGGACAAGCGGATGGCGTTCGGCGCGGGCGACGTCTACTGCTTCCCGACGAAGAACGAGAACCAGGGGATCGCCGTCCTCGAGGCGATGGCGACCGGGAAGCCGGTCGTGCTCCGGGACATCCCGGTCTTCGAGGAGTTCTTCGAGGACGGCCACGACTGCCTGAAGTGCGAGACCGAAGCGGAGTTCCGCGACGCCCTCGAGCGACTCGCCGCCGAACCCGAACTGCGCGAGCGCCTCGGGGCGAACGCGCGCGAGACGGCGAACGAGCACTCGCTCGCGCGCGTCGGCGAGCGCCTCACGGACGTCTACCGGGCGCTGTTGAACGGGGAGGTGCCGCCCGAGTCGACCGAACCGATGGACGGATAGGCCCGCGCGCCACAGTCGGGCGTATGCAGCCACGCGTCGCGGCGTTCACGGACACCTACCTCCCGACGGTCAACGGCGCGACCTACACGGTGCGGACGTGGCGCGAGCGCTGGCAGGCCCGCGGCGGTCGGATGGACGTCGTCTACCCGGACGCGGACTACGAGCCCGACCCCGGCGAGCATCCCGTGGCCAGCCTCGACTTCCCCTTCTACGAGGGCTATCGCCTCGCGCTCCCGCACACGCCGCGCGGCGTCGTCACCCCGGACGTCGTCCACGCCCACTCGCCGTTCGCGGTCGGGCTCGCGGGCTACCGCTACGCCCGCCGTCAGGACGCGCCGTTCGTCGTCTCCTACCACACGCCGACGAGCGAGTACGTCGAGTACCTCGCGCCGGACGCGCTCGTCGCGCCCCTCGAACGCGCGAGCGAGCGCTGGGAGCGGTCCTTCCTCGACCGGGCGGACCTCGTGCTCGCGCCGAGCGAGCGAACCTGCGCACACGTCCGCGACCTCGGCGTCACCACGCCCGTCGAGGCGCTCTCGAACGGCGTGGACGTCGAGTTCTTCGCGCCGACGGAGAGCGCAGCGTTCCGCGAGCGCCACGGCCTCGGCGACGGCCCGCTCGTCGGCTACACGGGCCGCCACGGCTACGAGAAGCGCCTGCACGACCTCGTGGACGCCGTCGCGGGGCTCGACGCGACGCTCGTCGTCGGCGGGGACGGCCCCGCGCGCGACGACCTGGAAGCCCGCGCCCGCGAGCGTGACGTCGACGCGCGCTTCCTCGGCTTCCTCGACCGCGAGGAGCTCCCGGCGTTCTACAGCGCGCTCGACGTCTTCGCGTTCCCGAGCCCCGTCGAGACCGAGGGCCTCGTCGCGCTGGAGGCGAACGCCTGCGGGACGCCGGTCGTCGGCGCGGACGCCGGCGCGCTCGTCGAGACGGTCGACGACGGCGAGACCGGCTACCACTACCCGGTGGGCGACGTTGATGCGTTCCGCGACGCGATCCGGCGCGCGCTCGACGAACGGGCGTCGCTCTCCGAGGCGTGCGTCACGCGGCGTGAAGAAGTGAGCGTTTCGCGGGCGATCGACCGCTTAGAGACGGCGTACGCCCGCGTCCTCGATTAGTCGCGGTCCTCGAGCGCGTTCGCGATGCGGTCGAGCTTGTTGTTCGTTCGCTCGACCTCCTTGCGGAGCTGTTCGAGCTCGCGGCCGATCTTCTTCTGTGCGCCCGATTCCTCCTCGCCGCCGCGGCCGCCGGGACCGCCGCCCATCCCGCCGGGGCCGCCACCGCCGCCCATCATGCCGCCCATCATCTGCGCGAACGGGTTGCCGCCGGCACCGCCGGGGCCGCCACCGCCGCCCATCCCGCCGGGGCCGCCTTCGCCGCCCATGCGCTCGCGGAGCTCCTCGCGACGGTCGCCCTCGTCGCCCTCGCGCTCCTCGCGCTGCTCGCGGATCTCCTCGACGCGCTCGCGGAAGGACTTCGTCTCCTCGTCTCCTTCGCCGGCGTCGGCGTCGGTACCCTCGTTCTCGTGGTCGTCGTCTGCCATACGCGGTCTTTCACGTGTCGGTGTGAAAAGCCCTGTGTCACCGGCCAGTGAGGGAGCCTACGAGAACGCGTCCGCGTCGCGCGCGAGCCGAGCGACGACGGCGGCGGCGACGAGGAGGACGACGACGTCGAAGCCCGCACGAAAGAGCGGTTGGTAGCGCGCGCTCGCCCAGACCCCGATGAGCGTGCCGACGGTCGTGTAGAGGTTCACGGCGGCGACGAGCGCGAGCACGCCCGCGATGGCGATGCCGAGCCAGCGCGCGACGCGCACAAGCGAGCGGCCGGTCGAGTCGGTCGAACCGGCCGGCTCCGCGCCGTCGTCGGCTCCCGTCGCCGACGCGTCGTCGACGCGTTCGACGGCGTCCGCCGGCTCGTCCGGGTCGCGTGCGGGGTCGCTCACGCCGACCACCTCCGCGCGAGGAGGGCGACGCCAGCGAGCGCGGCGAGCGCGGCGGGGACGCCGAAGCCGGGCGTCCCGCCGCTCGTCTCGGTGGTCGTCCGAGACGGCTTTCCGCCCTCGCGCTCGGTTTCGAAGTCGCTGACGTCCAGTTCGACGTCTCGGGTGGTTTCGTTCACGCTGAGGGTGCGCGACGGGTCGAGGTTCGCGGCGGCCGTCGTCGAGTCGACGATGACGCCGTCCTTTCGGAGGATCGCGTCCACGTAGTAGTTGTAGTCGCTCGGGACGGCGAGCGTCGCGTTCGGCGTGACGGTGTGCCCGGACGCGACGTCCGAGACGGCGACGCTCGCGCGGTCCGCGACGAGGTTCGAGTCGGCCTGCCGCGCGACGTACTCGACCGTGACCGGCTCGCTCTCCCCGCCCGTGTTCGTCACGTGCGCGGCGACGTCGAGCGTCGTGCGCTCGTCGCCCGCTTCGCGGACGGCGACGGCGACCGTCGGGATGACCCCGCCGGCGAACTCGTGGAAACGGATCGGACTCCGCGCGTACGCGGGCGTGAGCGCGCCGACGCCGCGCACCGAGCGGTGGCCGGTCGCGACTCGACTGCCGTTCTCGTAGACGACCGTCTCGATCCGGTAGCCGCCCGAGCGCTCGACGGTGAGTGTCGCCGTCGGGGCGCGCTCGCCCCCAGTGGTGAGCGTGCCGAGCGAGGCGGTGGCGCTCGTCGCGACGAACCCGCTCTCGAGGTCGATGGCGCGCGTGAGCACGGTGACGTTCCGAGCGGGGCCGCCGTCGTGGGTGACGTAGTTCGTCACGCCGAGCGTGACGGTGTCGCCGGCGACGGCGGTCGGCGCGACGGTCATCTCCGTGTACGCGATACGTGCGGGCGGGCGGTCCCGGTCGGGCGGCGCGAGCGCGCCGGGGACGGCGAGGGCGGCGACGAGCGACAGCGCGACGAGCGCGGTGGCGCCGCCGAGGAGGGCTCTCTCTGCGTTCACGGCGGCGAATCACGAGCCAGCGATAAGTGTTTTCGGGGTGTCAGGAGAACGCGCCGAGGCTCGCCTGCAGGTCGCGCCCGCTCGCCTCCGCGCGCGCCTCGTGGCCGACGAGGTCCCGGAGGTCGACCGCGTACGTCGTGCCCGCGCGCTCGAGACAGCAGACGCGGCCCTGCACGCCGCGAACGGTCCCGGTCGCGAGCACTTCGGGGACGGGCTGGCTGTCGAGGGCGAACCCGTAGTCGAGTTCGAGCACCTCGACGGGGTCGAAGTCGGCGAGGGCGTCGCGCCAGACCGCCTCGTCCATCGACTCGTGGAGGCCCGCGACCTTCGTCGGGACGCGCACGCGGTCGGGGATGCCGTGCTCGGCCGCGATGTCGGCCTCGAGCTCGCGGGCGATCCGGCCGTTCTCGACCGTCCGAAGGTGTGCGGCGACGTCCGCGCCCTGCTCGCGCAGGCGGGTCTCGAGGCGCCACTCGCGCGTCACGCCGACCTTCACGGTCTCGGGCGCGAAACCCGCGAGGTAGACCGCGTGCGCCTCGTGGCAGTCCATCTCGTCCTTCAGGCACTCGCCCGTGCACTTCGCGCAGACCCACGTCGAGGTGTGCGCGCGACAGTACGGCGCGTCCGCGTTCGCGCAGGCGACGTGGCGACCCTCGGTTATCGTGCCCGCGCAGCGCCGCTCGCCGAGGGCGTACGCGAGGTCGGTGCCGGGTTCGAGGATGAGGCGAGTGAGGTCGCCGTCGCTCGCGAGGCGGAGCGCCGCGTCGTCCCCGGGTCGGCTCGGCCGGTAGCCCACGAACTGCACGCGCGACGCTACGCCGGGGCGGCGTAAAGCCGTGGCGAGTGCGCGGGACAAGAGCCAAGTGGCGACCCGGCGAACCGACGCCCACATGCCCTCCAACTCGACGGTCCGCAGGCTCCTCACCGACCCGAACGGCTTCTTCGCCGCGAAGGAGGACGCCGAGGAGTGGGGACTCCTCCGTCCCGCGCTCCTCGTCGCCGCCACCGGCGTCGTCGGCGCGGCCTCCGCCTACCTGATGACGAGTCTCGTGGTGAGCGCCCTCCCCGAGGACGCCCAAGGCGTCGGCGCCTTCATCGGCGTCGTCGGCGCGCTCGGTGCCTTCGTCGGCACCGTCCTCATCTGGGGCGTCCTCGCCGTCGTCTTCTTCGCCCTCAGCGCGCTCTTCGACGGCGAGGGGTCGCTGAAGAAGACGCTCGCGTACGTCGGCTGGGGCTACCTCCCGCAGCTGCTCGGCTCGGTCGTCAGCCTCGCGCTCACCTACGTCGGCCTCCGCGGGCTCACGCCGCCGAGCGACGCCTCGCAGTATCAGGCGTTCGTCCAGCAGCTCCAACAGCGCCCGATATTCCTCGTTTCCACCGCCGTCGGCGTCGTCTTCCTCCTCTGGGCGGGGTTCGTCTGGACGTTCGCGCTGAAGCACGCGCGCGACCTCGACGTCCGGCAGGCCGCGATCTCGGTGCTCGTCCCCGTCGGCCTCTACGCGCTCTACCAACTCTCCTCGTACCTTCGGCTGTGACCCGCGGACCGGTGGCGGCAGCGTTTTAGCGCTGGCGCGTCACGTCACGCACATGATTGAACGCGCGTTCACACCCGACGCGAGGGGGCGACGATGACCCGCTCGCGCTCGCGGACCGCCGTCGTCGCCGCCCTCCTGCTCGCCCTTCTCGTCGCGCCCGTCGCGCCCGCCATCGGCGCGAGCGCGACCTACGTCTCCATCACGGACGCGACCGTCACGCCAGGGTCGCCCGCGCCCGGCGACACCGTCACCGTCGACGCCACCGTCCGCAACCTCGCGTCGAGCGGGTCGGGCTTCAGCATCGACTACGTCCGTCTCCTGACCGACGCCGGGCGCGTTCGCGGGTACGCGGGCGACCTCGGCACGCTCGCACCGGGCAGCGAAATCGGCGTCCCGCTCACCACCACCTTCGACTCGGCGGGCACCTACCACCTCCGCGTCGAAGCGCACGGCACCACCGACACCGGCGAGGAGAAGACCGTGAAGTACCCCGTCGTCGTGCGCGTCGGCGAACGCGGTCCCGCCGTCGACGTGGACGTGCCGAACGCCGTCGCGGGCGCCGCCTCCCCCGTCGACGTCACCGTCGCGAACGGCCTCGACACCGCCGTCAGGAACGTCCGCGTCACCCTCTCGGGCGAGGGCGTGCGCGTCGTCCAACCACGGCGCGTCGCCGCCACCGTCGAGTCCGGCGCGAGCGAGACGGTCACCTTCGACGCCATCGCCGCCGACGCGGGCGTCCACGACCTCAGTGCCACCGTCCACTACAGCACGAGCGACGCCGACCGCGAAACCACCTACACCGTCCCCGTCACGTTCGCGCCGCTCCGCGAGGACGTCGCGCTCACGACCGAGCGCGTCGGCGACGGGAGCGCGCTCCGCGTCGCCGTCACCAACCTCGGGAACGCCGCCCTGCGCGACGTCTCGATTCGCGGGGAGAGCGAGCGCGCCACCGTCACCGGCGCCACCCTCGCGAGCGTTCCCGCCGGCGAGACCCGGACGGCCGTCGTGAACGCGAGCGGCCTCAGCGGCGAGACGCCCGTCCGCGTCGTCGCCAGCTACGACTACGGCCCCGACACCCGGAGCGGAACCGTGAGCGCGGACGCCACCGTCGCCGCGAACCCCGGGCAGATCCGACTCACCGGCCTCGCGCTCGAACGGGAGAACGGCGACCTCCACATCACCGGGAGCGCGAGCAACGTCGGCCTCGGCGCCGTCGACAGCGTCGTCGTCAGCGTCCTCCCCGGTGAGGGCGTCCAGCCCGCCTACCCCGGCAAGGAGTACTTCGTCGGCACCGTCCCGGAGAGCGACTTCGTGAGCTTCGACGTCTACGCGGCGACGAGCGCGAACGCGACGAGCGTCCCGCTCGAAGTCACCTACCTCACCGACGGCGCGCGACAGACGACCACCGTCGAGGTGCCGATCGACGACGCCCGACCCGCCACCCAACCCACCGAATCGAGCGACGGCGGTGGCGGCTGGCTCGTCCCCGGTCTCGTCGGCCTCCTCGTCGTCGCCGGCGTCGCCGCCGCCGTCTACGTCGGATGGACGAACTACGCTCGCGGGGAGTAGCTCGTGGCCGTCATCGAAACCCGCGGCCTGACGAAGACCTACGAGTCCGGCCCCGAGACCGTCGACGCCCTCGTCGACGTCGACTTCGCGGTCGAGGAAGGCGAGTTCGTCTCCATCGTCGGCCCGTCCGGGAGCGGGAAGACCACGCTCCTCAACATGCTCGGCCTCCTCGACCAGCCGACCGCCGGCGACCTCTACGTCGCCGGCGAGGACGCCACCGCGCTCGAGGAGCGCGAGCGCACCCGCACCCGCAAGCGCTTCATCGGCTTCGTCTTCCAGCAGTTCTTCCTCATCCCGACGCTCACCGCACAGGAGAACGTCGAAGTGCCGCGACTCCTCGAGCACGACCCCCACACCGCCGAGCGCGCCGCCGACCTCCTCACGCAGTTCGGCCTCGGTGAGCGCCTCGACCACACCCCGGACGAGCTCTCCGGTGGGCAGAAACAGCGCGTCGCCATCGCGCGCTCGCTCATCAACGACCCGCGTCTCGTGCTCGCGGACGAACCCACCGGGAACCTCGACCGGACCACGAGCACGAAGATACTCGAAGAGTTCCAGCGCATCTGCGGGGAGGGCGTCGCCGTCATCGCCGTCACGCACGACGAACTCCTCGAGGAGTACGTGGACCGCACGGTCGAGATCGTGGACGGTGAACTCACGCGATGAACCCGCTCTACGAGCGCTTCCCGTGGCTACTGATGGCGCGCCGGAACGTCGCGCGCACCCCGGTCCGCTCCGCGCTCGCCGCGCTCGGCATCGTCATCGGCGTCCTCGCGATCGCTTCCTTAGGTGTGTTCGGGACGACGCTCCAGTACTCGGTCACGCAGAACCTCGGCGACGTCGGCAACGACGTCACCGTCTCGCCCGCCGCCGACACCGGCGAGCGGTACCTCAGCGACCGGGACGTCCGAGACATCGAGCGCGCCGTCACCACCGAGACCGTCGTCCCCGTCAAGCAGGACCGCGGCGTCGTCACCTACGGCAGACAGCGGACGGCGGTGGCGCTGTACGGGATCGAACGCCCCGGGCGGCTGTTCGAGGCGCGCGACGGCCGCATCCCCTCGCCCCTGCGTAGCGGCGTCCTCGTCGGGTCGACGCTCGCGGACAGCCTCGACGTCCACGCCGGGAACTCGCTCAGCGTCGACGGGAAGACCTATCGCGTGAAGGCCGTCCTCGAATCGCAGGGCGGTATCACCGCGCTGAATCCCGGGGGCGGCCTCGTCGTCCCGCCGAGCGCCGTCGACCACGCGGGCTACGACCAGGTCGTCGTCCGCGCGGAGAGCGCCGCCACCGCGAACGCCTCCGCACAGAACATCCGCGAGCGCCTGAACGACCGCCAAGAGCGCGTCAGCGTCTTCGAGTACGCGTCGCTCACGAGCCAGATATCGAACGTCTTCGGCGTCGTCAACACCTTCCTCATCGGCGTCGGCTCCATCTCGCTCGTCGTCGCCGGCGTCAGCATCCTCAACGTCATGCTGATGAGCGCCGTCGAGCGCCGCCAAGAGATCGGCGTCCTCCGCGCCGTCGGCTACCAGAAACGCGACGTCCTCATCATCATGCTCGCCGAAGCCGTCCTCCTCGGCATCGTCGGCGGCGGCGTCGGCGTCCTCCTCAGTATGGCCGCCGGCCTCGTCATCAATCAGGTCGTCCTCGGCGACCCGCTGTTCACGTTCAGCGCCGCGAACCTCGGCTACTTCGGTGCCGCGTTCGCGTTCGCGTTCGTCACCAGCCTCCTCAGCGGCCTCTACCCCGCGTGGAAGGCCGCGAACCGCAACCCCGTCGAGGCGCTCCGGTCGTAGTCCTCGTCTTTCGTATCGCGGCATCCACTATACTCTCCCGGTCCGAACGAGTCGAGCGGACCGGCGAGGCTTAGGCGCTCCGCGCGTATCGAGACGTATGTGCGGCCGCTACGCGCTCTTCAGTGATTCGGAGACGCTCGCCCACCGCTTCGACGTCACCGTCGCGGAGTACGATCCGACGTACAACGCCGCGCCCTCCCAGTCGCTCCCCGTCGTGACGAACGACG
The DNA here is from genome assembly GCF_014647455.2 of Halarchaeum grantii. NCBI lineage: Archaea > Methanobacteriati > Methanobacteriota > Halobacteria > Halobacteriales > Halobacteriaceae > Halarchaeum > Halarchaeum grantii. The sequence goes on from NZ_BMPF01000002.1 coordinate 35,533, forward strand.
ACCCCGGCGTGCTCCAGTCGTTCCAGTGGGGCCTCGTGCCGTCGTGGGCGGGCGACGCCGACCCCGGCCCCATCAACGCCCGCGTCGAGACGGCGCACGAGAAGCCGACGTTCGCCGAGAGCGTCGAGACGCGGCGCTGCCTCGTCCCCTGCGACGGCTTCTACGAGTGGCGCGAGGAGGGCGGCACGAACCAGCCCTACTTCTTCGCGCGCGCGGACGGCGCGCCGTTCGCGATGGCCGGCATCTGGGCGCGCTACGAGCCCGAGACGAAACAGACCGGCCTCGGGGAGTTCGCGGACGCCGGCGGACCGGACCAGGAGGCCGACGCCGTCCACTCGTTCGCGATCCTCACCACCGAGGCGTCCGGCGTCGTCGCCGACTACCACCACCGCGAGTCCGTCGTCCTCTCGCGCACCGAGGAGACGCGCTGGCTCGACGGCGATCTCGACGTCCGGGAGCGCGAGAACGCGCTCGACGTCTCCGCCCACCCGGTCTCCCGGGCGGTGAACGACCCCGCGAACGACCGGCCGGCGCTCGTCGAACGCGTCTGAGCGCCGACGTGACCCCACCGATAAACACGATACCGCGATAGCAAATCAGCGACGGCGGGACGAAGCCGTGGGGTTCACGTCCCCGTTCACCCAAGAGCCGCCATGCTCGACAACCGTCGTCAGGCCGCCGGCGTCGGGTTCCTCGCGGCGGCGCTCCTGCTCGCGGGGCTCTTCTGGTACGTCGGCGCCGCCGAGGTGTTCGCGGAGCTCGCCGACGCGGACCTCGGCCTCGTCGCGCTCGTCGGCGCGATGGCCGTCGCGTGGCTCTGCGCGTGGACGGTCGTCCTCCGTACCGTCCTCGGCGCGCTCGGCCAGACGCTCTCCGTCCGCGACTCGCTGCTCGTCTACGCGGCCGCGACGTTCGCGAACAACGTCACGCCGTTCGGGCAAGCGGGCGGCGAACCCATCACCGCGCTCCTCATCTCCGACACCGCTGACGTCGAGTACGAGCGCGGCCTCGCCACCATCGCGAGCACGGACGCGCTCAACTTCGTGCCCTCCATCCTGCTCGCCGTCCTCGGCGTCGCGTACTACGCGACGCAGGTCGGGCTCACCGGACGCCTCGAAACCGTCGCGACCGGCGTGCTCGTGCTCGCGATCGCCGCGCCCGCCCTCCTCGCGGTCGGCTGGCGCTATCGCTACACGGTCGAGGCCTCCCTCCTCGGCGCGAGCGCGCCCGTCCTCGCGCGCCTCGACGCCGCGCTCCCGTGGCTCTCGCCCCCGACGCCGGCGGGCGTGAAGGCGCGCATCGAGGGGTTCTTCCACGCGATCGAGCGCATCGCGACGAGCCCGCGACGCCTCGCGCTCGCGCTCGGCTTCTCGGCGGCCGGCTGGCTCTGCCAAGCGGTCGGGCTCTGGGTGGCGTTCCGGGCGTTCGGCGCCGCCATCCCCATCTACATCGCGCTCTTCGTCATCCCCATCGGCACGATAGCGAGCGCGTCACCGACGCCGGGTGGCCTCGGCGCTATCGAGGCCGTCCACGTCCTCCTGCTCACCGGCGCGACCCCGGTGCCCGCGTCGACGGTTGCGGCCGTCGTCGCCGTCCATCGCGTCGGCGGCTTCCTCCTGACGACGTCGCTCGGCGGCGGCGCGGCCGCCTATCTCTGGTCGGTCGACCGCCGGGTGGAACCGAGCGCCGACTAGCGATAGCCGACCTCGACGCGGGAGACGACGGGGGCGTCCCCGTCGCGTCCGAAGGCGTCGTCGGCGTCCGTCGCTTGCCGTACCCAGGGAGTGCGAGGAGGACCGATGGACCACCGTATCGGAGCGCCCGGTCGCGTTCGCGAACGAAGCCGCGACTCAGAGCCGTTCGATGGGGCCGTGAAAATCGCCGAAGCACCGTCGCACGCGGCGTCTCGCGACGAACGCCCATCGGTCGCCGGATGGCGACCGAGAGCAGTTCAGAGGCACAGCCGGTGCGTGTGCACCAGCACGCGTACCATTGTGGCCGACCCGTATTAACTCACGTACTGCGGGCGGAACCACCAACTCGTCGTACGTAATAAAACTGCCTGTCTTTTATATACTGTCGGGGGCTGGTCGTGACACAAGCGAGTATTTATACGCGGCCCGACACCACGAAGGCGTATGACCGGCGACCCCGAGCGCTTCGCCCGACTGCTCGTTCAGCGCGCGCCGGTCCTCCACTCGCTCGCCGCCGCGAACGCGAGCAAAGCCGAGCTGGCGGACGACCTCGGCGTCTCGCGCTCCACCGTCGACCGCGCCGTTCGGGACCTCGAATCCGTGTGCGCCGTCGAGCGTCGCGACGGCACCGTCACGCTCACGCTCGTCGGTCGCCTCGCGCTCACCGCCTACGACGCCTTCCAGACCGACCTGCACTCGCTCACCGGCTGCGACGGCCTCGCCCATCTCGACGCCGACACGCCGGTCACGCTCGACGTCGTTCGCGGCGCCACCACCGTCACCGCCTCGGCGGGCGCGCCACACCAGCCCGTCTCCGCGTTCGTCGACTTCGTCGAGGACGCCGTCCACGTCGACCTCTACGCCACGATGGTCCTCCCGACCGTCGTCGACGCCATCGCACGCCGCATCGAGGACGGCCTCACCGTCGACGCCTACCTGAACGGTGACGCCCTCGACGCGCTCCTCGCCGACCACAGCGAGACGGCGACGCGCGTCCTCGACAGCAGCCGCGTCACCGTCGCCGAAACCACCGCCGACTACCGCTTCGACTTCGCGCGCTTCGACCTCGCCGACGGCCGGCAGGTCACCGCTCTCGCCTACGGCGCACACGGCGTCGACGAACTCCTCGTCAACGACACCGCCGACGCGCTCGCGTGGGCACAGACCCGGCTCGACGACCTCGGGGACGACGCCACCGTGCTCACCTGACCCGGCGGCCGGCGAGCGTCGCGCCGTCGTAGTCGCGCTCGACCGGGACGCTACGTCCGTCAGTCGCGTCCCCGCCCACACCCCGAGGACGACCCACGGTCCGACGCCGACTCACGCACCGAGGCCCCCGCAACGACCATGGGCGTCGAGCCCACGCGCTAGGGCGTGCTCTCCGTCTCCGGCCTCCGGAAGACCTACGGCGACGTTGAGGCCGTTCGCGGCGTCGACTTCGAGGTCGCCGACGGCGAGGTGTTCGGCCTCGTCGGCCCGAACGGCGCCGGGAAGACGTCGACCCTGAAGACGCTCGCCGGCCTCCTCGAACCGACCGCGGGCGACGTCGTCGTGAACGGCTACGACTCCACGGACCCCGAGATGCGCCACACCCTCGGGTTCCTCCCCGAGGAGTCCCCGCTCTACGAGGACATGACGCCGCGCTCGTACCTGCGCTTCTTCGCGGATCTCTACGGCGTCGACCGGGAGACGGCGGACGAGCGCATCGCCGCGACGCTCGACCGCCTCGCCCTCGACGCCCGCGATCGGCCCGTCGGCGACTTCTCGAAGGGGATGAAGCGGAAGGTCGCCATCGCGCGCTCGCTCGTCAACGACCCGGACGTCCTCGTCTACGACGAACCCGCGTCCGGCCTCGACCCGACGACGACGAACGTCGTCGTGGAGTACGTCGGCGAGCTCGCCGAGCGCGGGAAGACCGTCGTCTTCAGCGCGCACGACCTCCACCACGTCGAATCCGTCTGCGACCGCGTCGCCATCCTCTCGGCGGGAGAGATCGCCGCCCAAGGGACGCTCGCGGAGATCCGCGAGGAACACGGCCGCGTCGAGTACCGGGTGTTCACGGACGTCGCACTGGAGGGGAGCGAGGAGGTCGAACCGGGACGCCACCGAACGACCGTCGAGTCGATGGCGGGGATGGACGCGCTCCGCGAGCGCGCGCGAGCGGCGGGCGGCGACGTCGTGGACGTCCGGACGCGCGAGTCCACGCTCGAGGACGTCTTCCTCGCCGTCACGGGGAGCGAGCCGTGAGCCCGCGCAGGACCCTGCGGATCGCGCGCTGGGAGGTGACGCGCGGCGCGGGCGCGCTCGACCGGCGGACCGCCGCCGTCCTCGCCGTCGTCATCCTCTCGTGTGCCGCGCTCGCGCCCGCCCTCGTCGCGTCCCCGCCCGCGCCCGGCGAGGGCGTCTATCGCGTGAGCGTCGCCGAGTCGAGTCCGTACTACGCGCCCGTCGCCGCCGACGACCAGTTGCGCGCCGTCCCGCCCGGAAGCGAGGCCGTCGCGGGCGGCCGCGCCGAGGTCGCGGTTGCGGGGAGCGCGTTCCGCGTCGCCGACACCGAGAAGGGGCGCGCGGCGCTCGCCGACTTCCGGAGCGCGGTCGCCGCGTACAACGACCGCCGCATGGCGCTCGACGACGACCCCGCCGCCGCGTTCCCCGTCACCGTCGACCTCGCGTACGTCGAGCGCGGGACGACGCCGGTCGCGGACGGCACCGGCGGCGACACGACGACCGTCGCGGACGGCGGGGCGACCACGGGAATGGACACGACGAGCGCGGACGCCACGACGAGCGACACCGGCCGCGAGACGACGACGGACACGGCCGGCGCGCCCGCGACGACGCTCCCCGACGCCGGCTCGGGTGCGGGTGTGCGCCCGACGACGCCGGGCGGCCTCTCCCCGCCGTTCCCCCTCGAATCGCTCGTGCTCGCGTTCGCGTTCCTCCTCCCCCTGAACGTCGTCATCCAGTCCTACGGCTCCAGCGTCATCGACGAGCGCATCGGCCGACGGGGGGAGCCGCTGCTCGTCTCTCCCGCCTCCCGGGGCGACATCGTCGCCGGGAAGACCCTCCCGTATCTGTGTGGTGCCGCCGCCATCACCGCCGTCATCGCGCTCGGCGTCGGCGCCGGCCTCTCGGCCGTCCTCGCCGTCCTCCCGCTCGCCGGCCTCTTCCTCGGCGTGACGTTCCTCGGCGCGCTCTTCGCGCGCTCCTACAAGGAGCTCACCTTCGTCACCGTCGCCGTCAGTGTCGGCCTCACCGCCTACGCCTTCGTGCCGGCGGTGTTCACCGAAGTCCACCCCATCGCCGCCATCTCGCCGCTCTCCGTCGTCGTCCGCGACGTCCGGGGCGACCCCGTCGCCCTCGGCGGGTTCCTCCTCTCGACGGTTCCCGTGGGGACCGCCGCCGCCGTCTGCTACGCGCTCGGCACTGGCGTCTACCGCGAGGAGGACCTCTTCACGCAGAAACGCCTCCCCGCGAAGGCGCTCGACGCCCTCGCCGCGCCGCTGTCGTCCGTCTGGCGCGTCGGCCTCTGGAGCGCGCTCCTCATCCCGTTCGTCCTCGTCGCCGAGTTGTTCAGCGTCGCCGTCCTCTTCGTCGTCCCCGGCGCGCTCGCCGTCCCCGCGCTCCTCGCCCTCGTCGCCGTCATCGAGGAGGGCGCGAAGAGCCTCCCCGCGTACGCCGGCTTCGCTGGCGGGCGCTTCGAGCGCCGCGACCGCATCGCAGTCGCCGTCGGCGTCGCCTCGGGCGTCGGCTTCTTCCTCGGCGAGAAGCTCCTCCTGTTGACGCGTCTCGTCGGCCTCCCCGACCTCACCGTCGGGCGGGCCGCCTTCGGGAGCGCGGAACTCGGCGTCGGCTCCCCCGCGCTCTTCCTCGCGCCGCTCGCCCTCCACGTCGCCGCCGCCGTCGTCGCGGCGCTCGGCGCGCGGCGCTCGTGGGGCTGGTACGCCGCCGGCCTCTCGGGGGCGATACTCCTCCACGTCGCCTACGACTACGCGGTGGTGGTGCTCCTTGGATAGCCGCCTCGTCGTCGCGCGACGGGAGCTCGCGTCGCTCGGCCGCGAGAAGACCATCGTCCTCGCGCTCGCCATCCAGCTCTTCGTCGCGGCCTTCAGCTCGTTCCTCGTCGTCGGCCTCGTCAGCCTCTACGCGCCCGGCGCGACCGCCGGCGCGTACGTCGTCACCGTGGGCGTCGCCGGGAACGCGAGCGGCGACCTCGCGCCCGTCGTCGACGCGGGCGGGGCGCGGACCGCCATCGAGTACGAGAACCCCGCACTCGCGCGCGCCGCCTTCGAGGAGGGGACCGTGGACGCCTACGTCGTCGCGGAGCGCGCCCCGTCCGGCCGGACGCACGTCGACGCCGTCGCGCCCGAGGGCTCCTTCGAGACGACGCTCGTCGTCACCCAACTGAAGGACGCGCTCACCGACTACGAGCGCCAGCGCCGCGCGGAGCTCGCCGACCGCCTCGACAGACAGCCCCTCGATCTCCCGCCGGAGCGCGGCGGCAACCCATACTTCGGGTTCACCTACACCGTGCTCGTGCCCGTGCTCGCCTTCCTCCCGGCGTTCATCAGCGGCTCCATCGCCGCCGACAGCGTCGCGGAGGAACTCGACCGCGGGACGTTCGAGCTGCTCCGGGTCGCGCCGCTCTCCGTCGCCGACATCGTCGACGGGAAGGCGCTCGCGTTCGTCGCCATCGCGCCCGCGCAGGCCGCCTGCTGGTTCGCGTTCCTCGCGCTGAACGGCACGCCGCTCGGCCACCCGGTCGCCGTGCTCGGCCTCGTCGCCGCCGTCTCCGCGGTGCTCGTCGGCGCCGGCATCGCCACCGCGCTCCTCGCGCCGAAGCGCCGCGAGGCCCAACTCGTCTACTCCTTCGGCGCGCTCGCGGCGTTCGGCGCGGCGAGCCTCCTCCCGGAGAGCCCGCAGAACGTCGTCGCGAAGCTCGCCATCGGCTCGCCCACGACCGTCACGTGGCTCTCCGTCGCCGGCGCGCTCGCGCTCGGCGTCGCCGGCTACGCGGCGGCTCGAGTCGCGGCAGCCCGCGCGGGCGGCGCGTAGGCTTTTGCCGGAGCCGCGCGTGGGCCCCTGCATGGAGTACACGACGCTCGGGAACACGGGCACGTCGGTGAGCGAGCTCTGTCTGGGCTGTATGAGCTTCGGGTCGAGCGACTGGCGGCCGTGGGTGCTCGAGGAGGAGGAGTCACGGGAGATAATCGAGCGGGCGATCGACCTGGGGATCAACTTCTTCGACACGGCGAACGTCTACTCGACCGGCGAGTCCGAGGAGATCCTCGGAAACGTGCTCGATGATTACGACCGGGACGAGCAGGTGGTGGCGACGAAGGTGTTCGGCGAGATGGGCGAGGACCCGAACAAGCAGGGGCTCTCCCGGAAGGCCATCGAGCAGGAGTTGGAGAACTCTCTCGAACGGCTCGGCATGGACACCGTCGACCTCTACCAGATCCACCGCTGGGACCCGGAGACGCCCATCGGGGAGACCCTGAAAGCCCTCGACGACGCCGTCCGCCGTGGACAGGTGCGCTACGTCGGCGCGTCGTCGATGTGGGCCCACCAGTTCGCCGACGCCCTCCACACCAGCGACTCGCTGAACGTGGAGTCGTTCGCGACGATGCAGGACCACTACAACCTCGTCTACCGCGAGGAGGAGCGCGAGATGCTTCCCCTGTGTGAGAAAGAAGACGTCGGCGTGCTCCCGTGGAGCCCGCTCGCACGCGGCTACCTCACGCGCCCCCACGAGGACATCGACGCGACCGAGCGCGGCGCGAGCGAGGAGCACATGTACGAACACCCCTACCGGGAGGGCGGCGGCCCCGAGGTGAACGAGCGCGTGCAGGAACTCGCCGCCGAGAAGGGTGTGAAGATGGCGCAGATAAGCCTCGCGTGGCTCCTCCACAAGGACTGGGTGACGTCACCCATCGTCGGGACGACGAGCGTCGAGCACCTCGAGGACGCCGTCGAGGCCACGGAGCTCTCGCTCTCGCAGAGCGACATCGCGTACTTGGAGGAGCCCTACGAGCCGGTGCGGGTGTCCGGGCACGAGTAGGGTCGTCCCTCCGGGACGACCGAACGACGAGCGGCGGTAGCCGCGAGTAACCGCCGTTCTGAGCGATGGTGAAGACCGACCGGCGGCGTCACGCGCGCGGGCCGGCGGTGAGGTAGACGGCGGCGATGGCGAACCCGATGCCGGCGACTTTGCGGAGCGTGAGGTCGTCGCCCAGCCAGAGCACGCTGACGAGCGAGCTCGTGACGAGGAACATCCCGAAGACGGGGACGACCACGCTCACCGGACCCCGCGAGAGCGCCTCGTAGTAGGCGAGGATGCCGACGGCGAGGCAGACGCCGGCGGCGAGGACGTAGAGCATCCGCGGGTGGGTGGCGTACTCGAGGACGGGGATGCCGGAGTAGAGGACGACGCCGACCGAGGCGACGACGAGGACGGTGTTCGCGACGAGCGCGGCGACGGTGGCGGGGATGCCGCCGGGCGCGGTTGCGACCTTCATCAGCGGCGCGACGAAGGTGTAGCCGGCGAGCGCGACGAACGCCCACTTCACGTAGTTCACAGTGGGGGGTAGTGCGTCGACGAGAAACGCGTGTCGGAGTCGGCTTCCGAACGAGCCATGCCGGTGCCACACGTCGGGTCGAGTGATGCCCGACGGCACGTACACGCTCCTACTCGAACTGCCGGCGGCGGCCACGGTCACGTTCGGCGCGGCGGGTGACTACGACCTCGAGGCCGGCTGGTACGCCTACACGGGGTCGGCGTTCGGGCCCGGCGGGCTCTCGCGCGTGGCGCGCCACCGGCGGGTCGCGCGCGGCGAGCACGACGTCCGGCACTGGCACGTCGACTACCTCACCGGCCACTCCGACACGGAACTCGACGCCGTCTACGTGAGCGAGGGCGATGACCGCGAGTGCGCGGTCGCACGGGCACTGAACGACGCGGGCGACGCGCTCGCGGGGCTCGGTGCGTCCGATTGCGACTGCGAGAGCCATCTCGCGTACGCCCCGGCGCGGGCGACGCTCGCGGCGGTCGCGCGTGCGGAACACGAGACGCGGCGCTGAGCGCCGGGAACCTCACTCGTCGAGCGCGACCCAGTCGGTGGGTGCGTCGGTGACGCCGCGCACGCGGGCTTCGCGGCCGTCGTCACCGAGGCGGATCTCGATCATGCCGTCGAAGAGCTGACTGATGGTGTTGACCTCCTGCTGGTCGTGGCTATCGGGGTCGATGGCGAAGAGGCCGAGCCAGTCGCGCGACTGGATCTGGCTCGTGAAGACGTGGAGGAAGCGGAAGAGGCGCTGGAGGTCGACGTACATGAGGAGCGGGGAGAGGGAGTCGAAGCCGACGCGGAGGCGCTCGATGTCCGCGGCCTCGGCGTCGCGGGCGATTTCGGAGAACTCGATCCCGATGCCGGTGAGGTCGCCGGGGGAGGAGACTTCGTGGACGCGCGCGCCGTCGACTTCCGCACCGCTGCGCGAGCTGACGCAGTCGATGATGCGGAAGTAGCCGAAGTCGCCGTCGAGGACGTCGCGGTAGGACTGGGTGACGTCCTCGGCGGGGTTGCGCGAGGTGACCACGACGGAGCCCTCCCCCTCGCTCGTACCGCGTGCGAGCAACTGAAGCAGGAGCTGGCGTTTCCCCGACATCGCCGGACCACTAACGAGAAGGTTCGTGCCCGGATCGACCTCCGTCAGCAGCTCCGGCGGGAGGACGTCGTCAATCTTGTATGGCATTGCTGGATGAACCGACATCTCCTCTCGGTGCCGTCCTTGGTTCGTCTATGCCCAGCCAACTTAAGTATGTGCGGGATGGCTCCGTCCTCACCCCGACCGGTTACGGCCCGCTCGCTCCCGGCCGAGCGTCGGCGTTTGCGGGCGTCGTCTCGTTCCCGACGAACTCGTTGAAGGTGGCGACGGAGTCGTCGTTGCCGGCGACGACGAGCGTGTCGTCGCGGCGGAACTCGAAGTCCGGGTCGAGGTCGGCACGCACGGCCCCGTCGCGCTCGACGGCGATGACGGTACAGCCGGTGCGCCGGCGGACGTCCGCGCCGGCGAGCGTGCGCCCGGCAAGGCGGGGTGCGGCGGTGCGGACGATGGTGACGCCGGTGTCGAGGCTCATGACGTCCTCGCCGAGGATGGTGTCGGCGAGCATCCGGCCGCTGACGGTGGCGAGCGCGAGGACGTAGTCGGCGCCGGCGGCGTAGAGCTTCGAGGCGGAGTCGGCTTCGTCGACGCGTGCGACCACGTCGAGTTCCTCGACTTCCTCGCGCGCGACGAGCGTGCTGAAGACGGTGGTGGTGTCGTCGCCGAGTGCGAGCACGAGCGCGGTGGCGTCGGCGACGCCGGCCTCGGAGAGCACGCTCGGGTCGGAGACGTCGCCGACGACGTCGACGCCCTGTTTGTCCTCGATGTCGACGACGGTGTTTTCGACGCCCTGACTGTCGAGGACGGCTCTGACGGTGGAGCCGACCTCGCCGTGGCCGGCGACGACAACGGGGCCACGGGTGTGAACGCGGTGCTCGGCGAGCGTGAGTTCCTTCAGGTCGCGGAGGGCGTCCTCGGGGCCGGCGACGAGGAGGATGGTGTTGCGGTGGATGACGCGGTCGGGATCGGGGCTGCCCGCGAACTCGCCCTCGAACCACGCGCCGATGACGTGGACGCCGGTGCGTTCGCGGACGGCGCTCTCGGCGAGCGTGACGCCGTCGAGGTCGGAGTCGGACTGAATCGGCATCTCGGCGACGACGAAGTCCTCGCCGATGTCGACGGTCCCGCCGAGGTCGGTGCTCACTGCCGAGGTGACCTTGTCGGCGAGGCTGTGCCCGAGGATGTCGTTCGGGCTGAGCACCTCGTCGGCGCCCGCGTACTCGAGGTAGGTGGCGACGTCGCGGTCCTCGGCGAAGCTGACGATGCGGACGTCGTCGTCGACGGCGCGGACGGAGAGCGCCATCATCGCGTTGCGCTCGTCGGAGTCGTCGAGGACGACGCTCCGGGCGCGCGCGACGTTCGCGGCCTCGAGGCCGTCGGCGGTTTCGGGGTCGCCGACGACGACGCTCCGGCCGTCGGTGTAGAGGTCGCGGGCGGTCTCTCGGTCGTCGAGGAGGACGGCGTAGGGGACGCCGGCGGCGTCGAGCTCGTCGACGAGCGTCTCGCCGCGCGCGGAGAAGCCCGCGACGACGACGTGGTCGTCGGTGTCGACGCTGGTCGGCGGGTTCACTTCGAGGCGGCGTTCGACCCACGGCGCGGCGAAGAGCGGGAGGGTGAGGACGAGGAGGACGAGGCCGGTGAGCTGCATCGCGATGACGAGGACGTGCATCGGCGCGGTCGTCCACGGGGCGTCCTCGCCGTAGCCGGTGGAGGTGAACGACTGCACGGTGACCTCGAGGGCGTGGACGAAGGTGACGGGCCGCCCTTCGAGGTGCGCCATCCCCCACTGATAGACGAGGGCGTAGGAGACGGCGACGACGACGAGCAGCGCGAAGTAGCCGGCCGCGCGGCGCCGCTGCGTGTTCATCTACCGATTCGTGCCCGGGGAACGGCATAAACCCCGGCGAATCGAGACGCCACCGCCGACGCCACAACGCCCTAAGGGCCGCCACCCGAAGGCTAGCGTATGGTGACGACACGACTTCGCGTCAGTGGCATGGGTTGTGAGGGCTGCGCCGATATCGTCTCGAACGCGCTCTCGGAGGTGCCGGGTGCCGGCGACGTGGACGTCGACTTCGAGGCGGGCACGGCCGTCGTTGAGGGCGACACCGACGCGGACGAACTGCTGGGGAAGGTCGATCGAGCCGGGTACGAGGCCGAGGTCGTCGAGCGCGAACCCATGGGCGAGACGGAGGAGTGAGGCGACGGCGCCGAATCGTGTAACCTCCCTTTCCTTTAGGTGGATGGTTTATCCGTGGAATCCGTATATATCACCCTTGGAATGAACGAAATAACGGGATTTCAGCGCGATATTCTCTACGTCGTCGCGGGTCTCGGCGATCCGAAGGGGATGCGCGTACAGGACGAGCTCGAGGAGTATTACGGCTCGTCGGTCCTTCCTGCCCGCGTCTACCAGAACCTCGACGACCTCCACGAGGCAGGCCTCATCGAGAAGGGCGAGCGCGACTCGCGGACGAACTACTATCGGCTCACCGACGCGGGCCGCGAGCGAATCGAGCGCCGGCGCGCGTGGGAGCAGGGGTACGTCGACGACGCCGTCACGCCGGCCGACGACTGATGCCGGTTACCTGCACGTAACCCCGTCACGCGGCCGTTACCGAGGTACTATAGTGCTGGCGCCCCTCCGTTTTGGTACGATGAACGAAGAGACGGTCCAGGACCTCCCGCCGAGTGCGAAGCTCGTCCTCAAGGTACTCGAGTACAACGGTGGCCTGACCCAGAAGGAGATCGTCGAGAAGTCCCGTCTCTCCCAGCGGACCGTCCGCGACGCCCTCGAACGGCTTCAGGAGAACGATATCGTCGAGAAGGACATCTACATCCCGGACGCCCGGCAGAACCTCTACCAGCTCGACGTCGAGACGGACGCCGAAGCCGAGCAGAGCGCGGCGCTCCTCGACTAACGACGGCGCAGAACCGGGATTTTTCGCGATCGTACCTCAGGCCGCCGAGCGACGCGGTCGGGTCACGCCGGCGTCGAGCCGTCCTCGGCCGGTTCGAGGTGCTCGTCGCCCCACTCCGCGAGCGCCCGCACGACCGTCTCGAGCGACTCGCCCGTCTCGGTGAGCGAGTAGCGGACCCGGACGGGTTTCTCCTCGATGACCTCGCGGTCGAGGAGGCCCTTCTCCTCGAGGTCGTCGAGGCTCTCGGAGAGCACCTTGCTCGAGATGCCGTCGACCTGCTCTTGGAGTTCGTTGAAGCCGGCGGAGCCGTTGTTGAGGAGGCGGTGGATGATGACGGGGTGCCACTTCTTCCCGATGAGCGACGCCGTCGCGGTGATCGAGCACCACTCGTTCCCGGGACAGCTCGTCGGAAGGCTGTCGGTTTCGGACACACCCCTAGTGGGGCGCGCACCGTCAAAAAGGATTACGTCTAGAAAGGGGGTTACGTTACGGTAGTCGGGTGTCGCGACCGCACGCGCGATTGGGGCGTGAAAGCCGTGTAGCGGGCTCGTCACGCGGTAACAAGGAGACGCGACCGCCGGCGGTTCGGGGAAGCACACGACTCTTATCCGCGAATCCCCTTCGCAGTCGTATGGAGAACGTGACCGACCGAACGTGCAACCCGTTCGGCATGCAGCCGGCGGGCGACGCGCACGTCTACGGCTACGGGGACGCGAACGCGGACTTCCACGTGGTCGGCGACCACCCCGGTGCGCACGGCGGCGCGGAGACCGGCGTCCCCTTCACCGGAACCGAGGCGGGCGTCCGCCTCCAGCACGCGCTCGCCGCCGTCGGCCTCGTCACCGACCCCGGCGAGGAACCCGCCGTGGACAACTGCTTCCTCTCCTACCGGCACATGCGCGTCCTCGACGCGGAGCGCGAGCCGACGGCCGCGGAGTACGCGGACCTCGAGATGTTCTTCGACGCCGAGCTCCGCGCGATCACCGCGCACGTCCTCCTCCCGGTCGGACGCGACGCCACCGAGCACGTCCTCGGGCAGTACACGGCGCGCCGCGAGAAGGTCGACACCACCGACATGGCCGCCCTCCACGGCGAGGAGGTCTACGGGAGCGGCTTCCTCGTCGTCCCCGTCCGCGACCCGCGCGAGTGGACGGACGGCGACGGCCGCGCGCTCGCGGAGTCGCTCGCCGAACTCATGGAGCGCGACTATCGGCGCGAGTCCGACCTCGGGCGCTTCCTCACCGGCCCCGAACCCTACTGGGTCCGATAGCCGGGGCACCGACTTAAACACAGGAATATTCATGCAGAGGCCGTAACTGGGAGAGGAACGCAGTCGCATACGCCTGCTCGACAGGCACCGTGCCTCTGCCGGGGAGCGTCCGCCCCACCGCTCCCCGACTACTGCCGCCGGCCGACCACGCCCCGTCGGCCGGCCACCACCAGCCCCCGACCGGTCGGTTTTTTGTGCCGTCGCGACGCAGTCGTCCGAGTGAACCGTGGGTACGTCGCGCTCGCGTTCGCCGTCGGCTTCGCGCTCCTCGGCGGCGTCGTCCTCCAGGCCGGCGGTTGGCTCGCGACGACGATGTTCTACGGCTACGCGGTGGGTGAAATCGCCGGGAAGGCGCTCGCCACGGTCGCCGTCGTCGCCGGCTTCTACGGCGCGTACGCGCTCGCACGTGGCTTCCTCGTCCATCGGACCACGGACAAGGTCGCTCGACACAAGGCCGTCTCCATCCTGCAGTTGCTCTTCATCACGCTCGGGACGCTCGCCGTCCTCGGCGTCGCCACCGACCGCTGGGTGCCCGCGCTCGTCTCCCTCGGCGTCGTCGGTTTCGCCATCACGTTCGCGCTCCAGCAGCCGCTGCTCTCGCTGTTCGGCTGGGTCTACATCATGGTGAAGGAGCCCTATCAGGTGGGCGACCGGGTCGCCATCGAGGGCTCGAAGGGCGACATCATCGACGTCGACTTCCTCGTGACGACGCTCTGGGAGGTGAACGGCGAGCTCGTCTCCTCGAACCAGCCCTCGGGCCGGCACGTCACCGTCCCGAACAGCGTCGTGCTCTCGACGCAGATCACGAACTTCTCGCACGACGACTTCCCGTACGTCTGGAACGAGGTCGAGGTGCAGGTCGCTTACGAGACGGACTTGGAGTTCGCGAGCGCGCAGATGCGCGCGGCCGCCGAGGGGTTCCTCGGCGACGAGATGGAGCGCGCCGTCTCGCGCTACCGCGACCTGCTCGCGGAGACGCCGGTCGAGCTCGAGGTGAACGAGCGCCCGAGCGTGAACGTCCAGCCGGAGAACACGTTCGTGACGCTCCGCCTTCGGTACCTCGTCTCGCCCAAGCGCGGCCAGCGGACGAAGAACGAGCTCTACCAGCGCATCATCGCGCGCTTCAACGACCACCCCGACCGCGTCGCGTTCCCCGTCGGCCGCAACCGCTAAGCCTAGAGCTAACTCGCTGCGCGCGCACGCCCCGATATGGCGGACGTACTCACGGACGACGTCGCGGCGCTCCTCGCCGCCGCGAACCCCGAGCCCGAGTCGCTCCTCGAAGAGATGGCCGCACACGCCCGCGAGCGCGGGTTCCCGTTCGTCGGGCCGGCGGTCGGCCAGCTCCTCCGCACGCTCGCGGCGACGAACGGCGCGGAGCGCGTCTTCGAGTTCGGCTCCGGCTTCGGCTACTCGGCGGCGTGGTGGGCGGCCGCCCTCCCCGAGGACGGCGAGATAGTGCTCACGGACTTCGACGAGTCGAACCTCGTGGACGCCCGCGGATTTCTCGAGGATAGCTATCCGCCGACGTTCCGCTACGAGGTCGGCGACGCCTTCGACAGCTACGGGCGCCACGAGGGACCGTGGGACGCCGTGCTCATCGACCACGACAAGGACCGCTATCCGGAGGCTCTTGAACTGATTCGCGACGACCTGAGCCCGGGCGCCGTCGTCGTCGCGGACAACGTGATGGAGGGCCCGGTGACGCCCGAGGAGGTGCGCGCCGCGCTCACCGGCGAGGCCGAGGCCCCCTCGGAGGCCGCCGTCGGCGTCGCGGCCTACCTCGAGGCGGTGCGCGACGATCCCGACTTCGAGACGGCGCTCGTCCCGCTGGGCGAGGGCATCGCGATCAGCACGTATCGGCCGGAGTAACGAGGGACGAGAGGAGAGTCGGAGGGCTGTTTAGCGCATGCGGGCGGCGACGAGCGCCGCACCGGCGAGCGCGACGATGGCGAGACCGGCACCGAAGCCGGGCGACCCGCCGGACGTCGTGGACGTCCCGGCCGCCGTCGTCGTCGACGTCGTCTCGGCCGTCGTGGTGTCCTCGGTGGTGGAGGCCGTGGTCGTCGTGGTGGTCTCCGTGGTCGTCGTCTCGGTCGTGGTAGACGTCGTGGTCGTCTCGGAGGACGCCGCGATGCTCAGCGTCGCGGTGGACTCCCCGCCGCTGGACTGCGGGTTGATGTCGACGGAGACGTTGTAGTCGCCCGCCTCGCTCGGGTTCGTCGCGTTGTCGTAGACGACGACGACCTGATCGCTCTCGTTGAGGCTGTAGGAGCCGCCGAGGTTGAGCGTGAGCGTCCCGCCGTTGTTGCTGGCGGTGACGCCGTCGAGGTCGTCGGAGACGTTCACGTCGACCGTCGCGCCGCTGGCGTCGTTCCCGCGGTCGATGCCGATGGCCTCGACGTCGGCGGTCGTGACGTTGCTCACGTCGGTGCCGCCGTCGGTGTAGGTCACCGCGTAGCCGGTCCACGACGCGCTCGCGACGTCGCTACCGACCGTCTGCGTCACGGTGTGCGTCGCGGTGTCGCCGGGCGTTGCGGGGTCCGCGCCGAGCGTCGCGGTGCCGGCGGCGGCGCCGAGACCGGCGGTGCCGGCGACGACTGTCAGTGCGAGGAGTGCAGCGAGGACGCTGCGCGAGAACGCTCTAGTCATGTGTCGTTTCGACCGACGGCTCGGTAAAGTAAATGGCTTGGGGCCGGTGGAGAAAAGCGTGCCAGACACTCACACCCGCGGGACGGGTGTTTCGGAGCGACGACCCGGGCTGGCTCAGGACTCGACCGCGGACTCGGCGCCGCGCCACTCGGCGGCGAGCGAGCGGGCGTCCGCCTCCGTCGCGACCGTCCGGTGTCGATAGGCCGACCCTCCGGGCGCCTGTCGGAGACGGTCGTACGTCACCGCCCAGTCGCCGGCCGCCGTCTCGCGCACCCACACCACGGCGTATCCGTCCTCGCGCTCCCAGCGCTCGCCGCTCTCGGCGGACTGCTCGTGCCACTCCATGCCGCGAGAGAGGTGGCCCGCGCGTATAGGGCCGTCGTCAGCGCTCGAACGCCACCGGGTGTGCGAGCTCGACGTCGAAGTCGAACGCCGTCGCCGGCTCGCGCGCGACGTCGCCCGCAGTCAGGCACTCGAAGCCGTCCTCGGTGACGAGCCACGTGTCCTCCGTCTTCGTCCCCTGCACGGTCGGGTTCCACGCGTACGCCATCGGGAGGTGGACGGACCGCTCGAGGTCGGGCGTCGCGATCCACTCGCGGCCCGCGAACCCGGCGGCGCCGCCCTGGTGGTGTCGGCGCCACTCGCCGTCGTAGCCCGCCGCCGCGTAGGCGTCCTGCACGTGCGCGAAGACGTCGCCCGCCGTCCCGCCGTCGCGTCCGACCTGCCGGGTCGCCGCGAGCGCCGTGGAGGCGACGCGCGCCGCCGCCGTCTGCCGCTCGTCGTACCACGTTGGCGCGTCGAAGCGCACCGCGCGCGTCAGGCTCGCCCAGAGGCCGTCGCGCTCCGCCGTCACAGAGAGCAACGCGTACCCGTCGAGCTCGACGTCTTGGGGCGTGTAGTGGCGGTACTTCGGGGCGCGCTCCTCGCTCCCGACGAGGACGACGGGCGCGCGGGCGTCGCGCTCCGCGAGTTCGCTCGTGAGCGCCGCCGCCGCCTCCGACTCGGTCGTTCGCGCGTCGACGGTACGGCAGACCGCCTCGACGGCCTCGGCGGCGTCCGCCCCGAGTTCGCGATACGCCTCGACGTCCGCGTCCGTGAGCGGCTGGCGCAGCTCCGTCGCGTCGACGGACGCGAAGCCCGGGACGTCGAAGTCGGCGGCCGCCGGCGTCGGACTCCGCTCGGCGAGCGCGTCCGCGAGGCCGTCCGCGAACCACGGGAACGACTCGACGACGGCCTCCTCGGGCAGTTCCTCGGCCGCGAGGCGCTCGGCTTCGATGTCGTCCGTGACGACGCGCAGTCGCTCGCCATCGTAGCCCGCCGCCGCGACGCCGACGTCCCCCGCGTGGTCCACGACGTTGTCGCCGCCGGTCAGCCACGCGAACCCGTTCGGCCGGGCGAACCAGACGGCCTCGTTGTCGGTGCGGTCCAGGTAGGCGTCGAGTCGCTCGCGTCGTCGCATGGCGTGGTGTGTCACGCCGACGCTCTTGAATGTGCGCCTTCGACGCCGCGAACACCCGTCACTCGGCGAAGACCGCCGCGCCGCAGGCCTGACACGCGAGGAGGCGGTCGGGGCCGTCGGGGCCGTAGCCGCCACAGCAGCCCTCGGTCTCCCACGCGAGCTCGCCGTCACAGCTCGGGCACCGCTCGAGGAACGCGCGGAGTGCGCTCGCAGCGGGGAGCGCGCTCTCGCGGGGGACGCCGTACTTCGCGAGCGCGTCGACCGCGGCGACGTCGGCGACGGCGACGGCGGGCGCGAGCCACGACTCGTCCGGCGTCCCGGCGCCGACGACGACCCATTCGTCGCCGGACTCGTCGATTTGGCGCTCGACGACCGCGTTCGGGCGCGTCTCGCCGACGGCGGCGACGACGTCGCCCGAGCGGACGTCGCGCATGCGTTCGCGCCACGCGGTTCGGAAGGCCTCGTCGAGCGCGACGTCCGCGTCGCTTCCGACGAGCACGCCCGCGTCTCGGAGCGCGTCGAAGACAGCGTCCCCGTCGGTGGAGTCTGAGTCGGTCGCGGCGGCGTCGGGGTCGGCGCCCGCTTCGCCGCCGCGCTCGTCCGGCCCACGGTTCGCGCCGTCGGTCGTGGAGCGCGTCGGCGACCGTTCAGAATGACCGAACGAGAACGGGAGCCGTTTGGCGAGTCGCGGGGCGAACCGGGGGGTGCCGGGGACGACGTATCCCCGGTAGGCGATGGCGGCACCACCGAGGCCGGCCGCGACGACCGCGAGCGGCGTCCAGACGAGCGCGAGCGCGAGCGCGACGACGGCCACGATAGCGCCGTTGAGGGCCGTACAGGGCCAGCAGCGGTTGGCGCCGACGTACTCCTCGCGGACGAGGCGGTCTCGGAGTGACATGGGGGTCGGTTGGCTACACGCCGGTTTCAGGGTTGTGCCGACTCCGCCACGGCACGACCGGCTGACAATCGTGTACTACAACAGTAGTTGTACCTGTCCTAAATTATAAATAGTGTCCATCACTGAGGAACGAGTATGGCATCGAACACGCCAGGCAGGGACGACTTCTCGCGTCGAACCTTCGTCAAGACCGTCGGAGCGACCGGCATCGCGGCCGGTCTCGCCGGCTGTGGTGGGAACGGCGGCGAGGGCAGCACGACGACCGGGACCACGACGTCGAGCGGCGGAAGCGGTGGCACGACGACGATCCAGTTCGCGGCCGACTCCCGCGCGGCCGACAACGAGGACGCCATCAACGAGGCGCTCCACAACGCCGGCCTCTCACAGGACATCGAGGTGTCCATCCTCGCCGGCTCGCAGGTCACCGACAACCGCCAACAGCAGTACACTCAGTGGCTCTCCGCGAACCGCTCACAGCCCACGCTGCTGATGATGGACTCCGGGTGGACGATTCCGTTCATCGTTCGCGGACAGCTCCAGAAGCTCGACGACGTCCTCCCCTCCGACCTCCTCAGCCACGTCAAGGACGACTACTACCAAGCGAGCGTCGCGACCGCGCAGGCGCCCCAGACCGACGCGCTCTACGGCGTCCCGCTCTTCCCGGACTTCCCGACGATGCAGTACCGCAAGGACCTCGTCGAGGACGCCGGCTACAACCCCGAGAGCGAGAACTGGGCCACGGAATCGATGAAGTGGGACGAGTTCTCCCACGTCGTCTCGGACACGATGGACAGTCCGGACGTCGACATGGGGTACAACTTCCAGGCCTCCGTCTACGAGGGCCTCTCCTGCTGTGACTTCAACGAGTGGCTCACCTCGTGGGGCGGCGCCTACTTCGGCGACCACGACAACCTCTTCGGCCCCATCGGCGACCGACCCATCACCGTCGAGGAGGAGCCGGTCGTCAACTCCCTCAAGATGGTGCGCTCGTTCCTCGACGACGACTTCGACCCCGGTCTCGAGGGCGACTACGCGGGCAAGATCTCGCCCGATTCCTGTCTCCAGTGGGTCGAGGACGACTCGCTCGCGCCGTTCCAGAACGGCAACGCCGTCGCGCTTCGCAACTGGCCGTACTCCATCAACATCTGTGGCGCCGACGACGTCTTCGGCGAGGACCTCGGCGTCATGCCGATCCCCTACGCGAAGGAGCCCTCGGAGACGAAGTACGACGGCACCGGTGGCCCGGTCTCCGCGCTCGGCGGCTGGCACGTCACCATGAACCCGAACGCCCCGGAGGCGAACAAGGACGCCGCCGTCGAGATCATTCAGGCGATGGCGACGGAGAGCTTCGCGCTCGACATGTTCGGCATCATCGGCTGGATCCCGCCGGTGCCCGAGCACCTCACTACGGACCGCGCGAAGAGCGTCGACGTCATCGGCCGCTACACGGAGCAGCTGAAGGTCGCCGGCGAGAACGCCGTTCCGCGCCCCGTCACCGCCGTCTGGCCGCAGGAGTCCACGAAGGTCTCCCAGGAGGCCAACGCCGCACTCAGCGGAGAAAAGAGCGCCGAAAACGCGATGTCCTCGCTGAAGCAGTCCCTCGAGGCCATCGAGAGCAGCGTCTAAACGCGCTCACCCTCATTCTTTAGCATGTCGACAGAAACTGATGCACCGTCAGACGGCGTTCGGCAGGGGTCGGCGGGACCGCTGACGCTCGCGGCGAGACGGGTAGAGAACCTCGGTGAAGCCGGGTTCGCCTATCTCCTGCTCGTGCCAGCGATAGCCATCCTGCTCATCATCGCCGTCTGGCCGCTCTTCGAGACGCTCAAGATGTCGCTCCACGCCGACGCGCTCCTCACCAACAATCAGGTCGGGGAGTTCGTCGGCCTCCAGAACTACCGCCGGTTGCTCACCGGCGAGCTCGACCCGCTGCTCGTCAGGCCGTTCTTCGACCTCTCGCAGCCGTTCCAGAGCGCGCTCACCGTTACGCTCCTGTTCACCGTCGTCTCCGTCTTCTTCGAGACGATAATCGGACTCGGACAGGCGCTCGTCCTCGACCAGGACTTCCGGGGGCGCCGCTGGGTGCGGGTCGCGGTCATCCTCCCGTGGGCGGTCCCCATCGTCATTCAGGGGATGATCTTCTACCTGCTCTTCCAGCCCCAGATCGGGTTCCTGACGGCGCCGCTGCAGTCGATCGGCCTGTTCAGTTCGACGCCGCTCTCGAACAGCGTCGACTCGTTCATCATCGTCACCGTGGCCGACGTCTGGAAAACGAGCGCGTTCATGGCGCTCATCATCCTCGCCGGCCTCCAGAGCATCGACAGACAGCTCTACGACGTCGCGAAGGTCGCGGGCGCCTCGAAGTGGCAGCAGTTCAAGCTGATCACGTTCCCGCTCGTCCTGCCGTCGATCATCGTCGCGATGCTCTTTCGCACCATCGCGGCGATGCGGGTGTACGGGATCATCGAGACGGTCTCCTCGTGTAGCACCGTCCCGTCGCTGTCCTGTATGGTCGTCTCGTCGTTCAGCCAACACCGCTACGGGAGCGCCGCCACCCTCGCGTTCGTGACGGCGTTCATCATCGCACTGTTCGTATCCGTGTACATCATCAAATTCGCAGACTCGGGTGATCTCTGAGATGTCCGCGAGCGCCGACACGCCGCTGGACACCGAGGAGGAAGAGGAGGAGGGACCGCGCCGGAACGTCCTCCAGCGCTGGACGCGGCGAGCCATCGAGAACCCCGGGAACGTCTACCGGGCCATGTTCTACGTCGCGGCGGCGTTCTTCATGGTGACGACGCTCTTCCCGTTCTACTGGCTGCTCGTCCTCGCGCTGACGCCGAACCGCTTCATCTACCACGTCGGCCTGCTGCCGAACGGCTTCAACCCGGCGGCCTTCATCGAGGTCTTCCAGGTGTTGCCGTTCCACATCTACGTCGCCAACAGCCTCATCCTCGCAATCGGGACGACGGTCATCGTCCTCCTGATCGCGAGCCTCGCGGGCTACGTCTTCGGCCGCCTCGAGTTCCCGGGGCGCGCGCCGCTCATGCTGGGCGTGCTCGCCATCTCGTACTTCCCGCCGGCGGCGTTCCTCCTGCCGCTGTTCAGCCTGTTCAACGGCAACATCGTGCTGTTCGGCGTCAGCTCACCGGAGCTCTACAACACGCCATGGGCGATGATGCTGCCGTTCACGGCGCTGTTCATGCCGCTGAGCATCTTCATCCTCGCGACGTTCTACGGGCAGATCCCGGACGGACTGGAGGACGCGGCCCGCATCGAGGGGACGACGCGCATCGGCGCGCTCTTCCGCGTCATCATGCCGCTGTCCGCCCCCGGCGTCGCGACGGCCGGCGTCCTCACGTTCATCAGCGTCTACAACGAGTTCTTCTTCTCGTTCCTGATGACCGACGGCCTCATTCCGGCCACGCTCGCCGGCATCGCGAGCTCGCAGAACCACTGGGCGCCCCTCGTGCAGGGGATCATCCAGTACCAGGGACAGTATCAGAAGTTCTACAACCTCATGGCTGCGGCGAGCATCGTCGGCGTCCTTCCGGTCGCCATCCTCGTCGTCGTCGCACAGGAGAAAATCGTCAGCGGCCTCACGCAGGGCGCACTCAAGGAGTAATCTATGGGTAACGTAACACTCGAACACGTCACGAAGGAGTACGGCGACGTCGTCGCGGTCGACGACATGAACTTGGACATTCGGGACGGCGAGTTCGTCACGCTCGTCGGTCCCTCGGGGTGCGGGAAATCCACCACGCTCGAGACCATCGCGGGCCTGACCAAGCCCACCTCCGGCACCATCGACATCGCGGGCACGGACGTCACGATGCTCCCGCCGAAGGACCGGGGTATCTCGATGGTCTTCCAGAACATCGCGCTCTTCCCGCACATGGACGTCTACGACAACATCTCGTTCGGTCTCCGCCTCCGGGACTACCCGAAGGACGAGATCGACCGGCGCGTCGAGCGCGCCGCCGAAATCGTCCAGCTCGAAGGGATGATGGACCGGATGCCGGACGAGATGAGCGGCGGCCAGCGCCAGCGCGTCGCCATCGCGCGCGCCATCGTCCGCGAGCCCGAGGCGTTCCTGATGGACGAGCCGCTCGCGAACCTCGACGCGAAGCTCCGCGTCCACATGCGGACGGAGCTCCAGCGCCTCCACAAGGAGCTCGACACCACCATCATCTACGTCACGCACGATCAGGCGGAGGCGATGACGATGAGCGACCGCATCGCCATCATCGACGGCGGCGAGCTCCAGCAGATCGACCCGCCGCTCGTCTGCTACAACGAGCCCGCGAACGAGTTCGTCGCGGGCTTCATCGGCAGCCCGTCGATGAACTTCCTCGACGCCGAGGTCACGGCGGACGGCCTCGTCTCCGAGCACTTCACGCTCGCGGTCGACCCCGAGGGCGCCGGCGTCTCCGTCGGCGACCGCGTCCGCGCCGGCATCCGCCCCGAGGACGTCTATCCCGCCGAGGAGGCGGCCGACCTCGACCGACCGAGCACGGAGATCGAGGTGACGACGGACGTCCTCGAACCGATGGGTGACGAGATCTTCGTCTACCTCCTGCTCGGCGGCACCGAGGAACGCCCGAGCATGGACGCGGAGTCGAGCGCGAACCAGCTCCTGATGTCCGTCGACCCGGACAGCGACATCAGCGAGGACGACGAGCTCACCGTCGTGCTCGACCGCTCGAAACTCCACCTCTTCGACGTCGAGACCGGCGAGGCCATCACACACGGACTCGGGGGGCGATAGGGATGGTCACGACGCTCGGCTGGGTCTACCTCATCGGCGGCACGCTCCTGTTCTTCTTCTGGGCGTACGGCATCGTGTCGTTCGTCCTCGACGTGAAGAACAAGTTCGTGCCGGCCGTGCGCACGCTCTGGCGCGAGCGCAAGCGCGCGAAGGCCGAGGAGGAAGCCGAGCGCGAGCGCGAAGAGCAGGAACAGCAACTCTACTAGCGGCGGCCGCGCGGCCGCCGTGCGGAACGCCATCGGCGCCCCTCAGTGCGCACCCGTATTGATAACTGACTCCCGTACGAACTAGCTACAATGAGCACGACAGACACGGAGAACCGAGTCCGCGTCGGCATCGTCGGACTCGGCGGCATCGGCAACCACCACGCGCAGCGACTCACCGACCTCGGCGAGCACCTCGTCGGCGGCGTCGACGTCGTCGAGGACGCCCGGAACGCGTTCAGCGGGCGCTGGGACGTCCCGACCTACGAGAGCTACGACGACCTCTACGAGGCCGGCATCGACGCCGTCATCGTCACGACCCCGAACAAGTTCCACGAGCAGTACGCCGTTCAGGCCCTCGAATCGGGCGTCGACGTCCTCCTCGAGAAACCGCTCGCGAACACCCTCGAATCCGCGGAGCGCATCGCAGCGGCCGCCCGCGAGGCCGAGGGCTTCTGCATGGTCGGCTTCAACAACCGCTTCCACCCCGGCGTCGAGGTGTTCAAGGCCGAGCAGGCGGCGGGCCGCTTCGGCGACGTGATGCACGTCGAGGCGAACTGGGTACGGCGACGCGGCGTCCCCGGACGCGGCGGCTGGTTCACCACGAAGGAGATCTCGGGCGGCGGCGCGCTCATCGACATCGGCGTCCACATCATCGACCTCGCGCTGCACTTCGCGGGCTTCCCGGAGGTCGTCGAGGTCTCCGGTGAGACGCGCGCGGAGTTCGGCGGCCGCGAGGACTACACCTACCTCGAGATGTGGGGCGAGGATCAGGCCGAGATCTCCTTCGACGTCGACGACTCCGTGACCGCCTACCTCCGCACCGAGAGCGGCGCGAGTATCGCCCTCGAGGTCGCGTGGGCGGCGAACCGCCCGCCGAAGAACGAGTTCTCGATACAGGGCACGAAGGCGGGCGCGTCCTTCGACCGCGAGAGCGGCGAGCTCACCGTCCACGAGACGAGCGACGAGGGCGCACCGCACCACGAGGACACCGTCGTGGAGACTCGGGACGTCGACATCCACGAGGCCGAACAGGAGTGCTTCTTCGACGCGGTGCGTGCGGGCGAGGCGCCCGAGCGCAACACCGTCGAGCAGGGCTTGCAGGTCCAGCGCGTCATCGACGCCATCTACCGCTCCAGCGAATCCGGCGCGGCCGTCCGCCTCGACTAGTAGCGGTACTCGGCCTCGCGCAGCTGGACGTACTTCCCCTTGCGGTAGCGGAACTTCGCCTGTTTGTAGTCCTTGTAGAGACGGAGGCCGTCGACGCCGACGCTCGCGTTCTGCCGGGTGAGTATCTTCCCGGAGTCCGCGGCGTCGAGCATCTTGCTGGCGACGCGGAACGTCGTGTCCCACTCGCCGGGCCCGTACTCCTCGACGACGTCGGCGATCGCGACGTTGCGCAGTATCTCGTCGCCGATGGCGTCCTTCCACGCGTCGTTGTAGGCGTCGAGTTCGCCGAGCGCGGCGAGCTCGCCGGCGAGCTTCCCGGTGCGGAGCGCGACGTGGTCGCCGCCCTCGTGGAACGCCGACGTGGTACCCATCGCGCCGCCGACGACGGCGATTCCGGCGTCCGTGGGCGAGTCGATGGGGCGCGTCGAGGAGATGGAGTAGGTCTCCGTCCCCTTCGACTTCCCGTAGCCCTCCTCGACGACCGGGAAGTCCTCCTCGACGTCGTACTCGTCGCCGTAGAGCTCCTCGAGGAGCCGGCGGATGTACTCGGCGCCCTTCGGGATGGCGTCGTCGTCCTCGCGGAGGAGGCGATAGTCGCCCTTCTCGAAGTCGTCGATGTCCATGCCGATCGGCATCGTGAGGCCGACGCGCGCGACGTTGTCGGCGTTCGGGAACACCCACGGGTAGGCGGTCTCGCCCGGCATCCATCCCCACCAGAACTTGATGCGGTCCTGTTCGAGGGCCCCCTCGGGGAACTTCCGGTATTCCTGGTAGGCGATGTGGTTCGTCTCGGGGGGGCTGAGGCGCTCGCTCGCCGGCTTGTCCTCGGGGAGGAAGGAGTCGAGGACGGGGATGGTGATGCGGCGCTGCGGGCCGTCCGCGAGGACGACGTAGTCGGCCGTCCACTCCTCGCCGTTCGAGAGCGTGAGCGTGTGCTCGTGACCGTCCGAGAGGTCCGTCTCGACGTCGAGGACGCTGTCGCCGACGCGGTAGTCCGCGCCCGCCTCTTGCGCGCGCTCGCGGAGCCAGTCGTCGAAGCGCGCGCGCTGGAAGGTGAAGCCGAAGCCCTCGTAGGTCGAGTCGATGCCCGTGCGGTCGACGACGACCGACTCCTCGGGGCCGATGAACTCGGCCGCGTTCAGTTCGCGTTGCACGACGCCCTCGGGGAGCTCCTCGACGTCGAGTTGCGCGATGTCCACCCAGTAGTTCAGGAAGCCGGCGGCGTCCGTGGAGTCCGGGCCGAGTCGGTCGCGGTCGGCACGCGGAACGCCCTTCTCGAAGACGACGACGTCGGCGCCCTCGTCGGCCGCACGCTCCGCGGCGGCGGTGCCGGCGGGCCCACCGCCGACGACGGCCACGTCTACGTGGTTCATACCACTTCCTCTATACCCGCCGACTAAAAGCCTTCAACTTCCGGTATCCGATCCGCCCTCCCCTACGCTTATGCCACCGACTCGCGCATCGACGGGCATGGACGCGGGCCGCCTTCTCTATCGGGTCGTCGCGCTCTACGTCGCCTCCCTCGTCGTCGTCGGCCTGCTCACGGGCGTCTGGCTGTTCGCCCCGGCGGTCGTCGCGCGACCGACGGTGGCGGTCCTCTGGTTCTCGCTCGGCGGCTTCGGCTTCCTCGTGCTCGTGACGGTCGGCCTCCTCACGTACTTCGAGACGTAGAACCGGCGGGCGACGTGCGTCGACGAGACACCGTGCCTCTAGACGGTCTCGTTCGCGTCCGCGTCGGTGGTGTTCGACGCGGCGTCGAGCACGCCGTCCCGCGTGGCGCTCACCGTCTCGTTCACCACGTCACCGACGGAGGCGGTGCTGGTGGACGGCGCGCCGTCGGGCGCCGCCGTCGACGTGTGCGTGGCCGTCGCGTTCCCATCCGAGTCGGCGGTCGTCGTGTCGACCGCCCCCGTTCCGACGGCCACGTCGGCGCTCGCGTTCAGGTGCGAGCGCGCCGTCTCGGCACGCACGACCGCCCGCGTCGCGAGGCGGGCCGCGCGGGTCTCGTTCCCGGCCTCGCGAGCGTCGCGGGCGGCCTCGAGCGCGGTGTGCGCCCGTTCGAGTGCCGAGCGGGCGTCCGCGCTCGCGTCGGGCGTCGCGTTTACGGCGGCGTCGAGGCGCTCGACGGCGCTCGACGCGCGTTCGAGCGCGCCCGTGGCGTTCGCGTTCCCGGAGGTCGCGATGGGGGGAGTGGGGGGAGTGACGACGGCGTCGGCCCCCGGGAACTCGGTGACGTTGGCGAGCGAGCGCGCCCGTGCGCCGGTCGCGCGGAGCGCCTGCGGGTCGGCGCCGTGGCTGGTGCGGACGGATGCGGGAAGCGCGTCCGCGGCGGCGGCGGCCCGGTCGGCGAGCGCGCTCGCGGACTGACCGCGTGCGGCGAGCGCCGCCATTCGCGCGGCGAAGGCGCCGTCGCTCAGCGACCCGTTACGGTGGGCGGCGACGAGCGCGGCCCGTTGGTCGGCGAGCGCGTCGACGCGGTCGCTCAGGGCCGCCTGTCGCGACGCGACGAGTCGCGCCTTCGACGCGTTCGACTGCATGGTGGCGAGCGCGTGGTCGAACGCTCGGGACTCGAGCGCCCCGTCGACGGTCGCGCCCTGCGCGCCGATTGCGCCGGCGAGCTGTGCCCCGGGCGCGACGGCGTTCGCGCTCGCGTTCGACGCTGTGGTCGTCGTACTCGACGGGCCCGGCTGTGCCGCCACGGCCGGGAGACCGACCCCGGCCGTGGCTACGACCAGCGCGAGCACCACGAGACGGACACGGGTCGTCACCATGCAGTCCTCCGTAGGTCGGTGGGGACCATATACTCGGCAGACCGTTGACTCGAATTTCGAACGGTTAAGCCGGATTTGAACGGTTTCGACCCGTACGCAGTCGGGCGATTCACGACTCCTCGACCCCCTCGTCGGCGTCGGGAAGCTTCAGCACGTTCTCGCGACCGATCCGGAACGACTCCAGGTCGCCGGATTCGCGCATCCCGCTCACGACCTGACTCGTCTTCGCCTCCGTCCACCCGGTCTCGGCGACGACCTCCTGCTGGCGCGCGCGCCCGCCGTGCTCGCGGAGCACGCGTTTCACGCGCTCCTCGTTACTCAACAGCTCCGCCGGCGGTCGCTCGTCCGCACCGTCGCGCTCACGCTCGCCGGCGGCCGCGTCCGGCTCGGCGTCCGACGCGGCGGCGTCCGACCCGCTCCCCGCATTCGCGCCACCCGCGGCCGTCCCGTCCGCCTCGCCATCCGCCTCCCCGTCGCTCCCCGCAGTACCGCCGGCCCGCGCGCGACGCCGGTACCAGAGACCGGCGCCCGCGAGGGCGGCGAGGAGGGCGACGACGCCCGCGACGAGCGGCCACGGGACCGGCGATGCGGGCGGGGCGAACGTCGCGCGCGGTTGCTCGTCCGTGAACGTCACCGGGCCCTCCCAGGCGACCGCGGTCTCACTCCGCGTCGTCGGCGGCGGCGACACCGAGGCCACGCGGTAGCCCTCGGGCGCGCTCAGGGTGAGCGTGGTGTCCTCGTCGATATAGAAGCCCGCGATGGCGTCCCCGGCCCGCACCGTCCGACCGTCGACGGCGGCGAACCCGTGCCACGTGAACTGGTAGGCGACGACGCCGTACTGCGAGCCGATGGACTGGACGCGCGTCGACACCGAGAAGGCCGTGGCGTTCATCGGCCGGCCGGTCGCGTTCTCGGCCGTCCGCACCGTCGTTCGGATGCGCTCGGCGAACGGGTCGAGGTAGGCGCTCCGGTTCGCCCGGACGTCCCGCTGGAGGTCCTCGAACGCCGCCGTCTCGTTCTCCGTCGCGAGCGCCAGCCGATAGGTGACGGTCCACGTCGCCGACCCGTTCTCGGCGACGTCGACGGTGAGGTCGACGCTGTCGGGCGAAACGCCACCGGGGGCGAGCGCGGCGAACCCGCCGCTCGCCGCCCCGACCGGCGTCGCGAGTAGGAGGACGACGCACGCGAGCGCCGCCGCGACCGTCCGCTGCATACCCGTGTGGGGGGGCGGGCGACTGAAAGCCGTTTCTCTCCGGCGATGGCGCCGCGCTCGGGTAGCGCCCGCCCTCCGTTCGCCCGACGGCGCCCTGACGGAGGACTCATACGCCTCGACGCCCACGGACGGGTATGCGCGTCGAGAACTCCTTCATCGCCGCCGAGGGCGTCGGTCCCGCGACCGAGCGCTCGCTCTGGGCGGACGGCGTCCACCACTGGGACGACTTCGACACCGACTACCTCGGCGAGAAGACCGGCCGGCGAGTCGCCGACTACATCGAGACGGGCCGCGCGCGCCTCGAATCGGGCGACGCGTCGTTCTTCGCGGAGACGCTCCCGTCGGGCGAGCTCTGGCGGGCGTACGAGAACTTCGCGGACGGCGCGTGCTTCTTCGACATCGAGACGACGGGCTTGGACGCCGCGACGAACGACGTGACGACGGTGAGCTTCCACCGCTCGGACGGGACGCGGACGCTCGTTCGCGGGGACGACCTGACGCGCGAGACCGTCCGCGCGGAACTCGACTCGGCGGACCTGCTCGTCTCGTTCAACGGCAAGCGCTTCGACGTCCCGTTCCTCGCGCAGAGCTTCGACCTCGACGTCACGACGCCGCACCTCGACCTCATGTACACCTGCAAGAAGCTCGACCTCTCGGGCGGGCTGAAGGCCATCGAGTCCGACCTCGGCCTCGAGCGCGACGGCGTCGAGGACGTGGACGGCCGCGAGGCCGTCCGGCTCTGGAAGCGCTACGAGCGCGAGAACGACGAGGCGGCGCTCGACCGACTCGTCACGTACAACCGCTACGACGCGGAGAACCTCCGCGCGCTCGCCGACCGGGTGACGAGCGACCTCCACGAGGAGACGTTCGTCCCGCACCGCTGAGTCGCCCCCGACCGGTCGGCCCGCCGGGACGACGGCGGTTCCCGCGCGTCGTCGCGAATACCGTAGCGCTTTCGGCGGAGCAGACAGCTATCTACGCGCATGGCTGCACGCCCGCCAACGAGCGACGACGACGACGGACCGGACGTCGTCGAGTTCGGCATCCCGGCCGCGGAATCGTTCCTCGACGCGGCCGACATCACGTATCCCGTTGACCGCGAGGCGCTCGTCGCCGCGACCGGCGACCCCGAGGTGCCCATCGACACGCGCGGTCGCACCATCGCCTTCTCGACGGCACTCGAACGCACCGAGCGGGAGCGCTTCGACTCGCGTCGCGACCTCCTGAACGCGCTCCATCCGGTCCTCGAGGACGCGCGCCAGTCGGGGGCGGCGGGCGTCCTCGGCTACGTCCGCTCGCTCATCCCGAGCGTGCTCCGGTAGCGGGCGAGCGGTTCGTCGCCGCCGGAGGCGTATGGCGGCCGTGATAGTCCTCGACATCCCCCGTCCGGCGTGCGGGCGGACGGACGCGGTACGGACGCGCGGACTCGGTTCCTATCGGTGTACGGCGTGCGGCCACGGGTGCACGCCGGAGCACGTCGGTTAACGGCGCTCGGCGAGCCAAGCGGCCAGCGCCTCGCGGTCGCCGGAGCGCGCGTGCGTGACGTAGAAGGTCGCACAGGCGTTCGCAAGCGTGAGCGCCTCACCGAGTGGCCAGCCGGCGGCGAGCGCGTACGCGAGGCCGGCGCTGAACCGGTCGCCCGCGCCCGTGTAGCGCACGGCGTCCACGCTGAGGGTCGGACAGCGCGTGACGCCGGCGGCGTCGGCGGCGACGGCCGCGTCCTCGGCGTGGAGGACGGCGACGTCGAGCGCGCCGAGGCCGCGCAGGAGCGCCAACGCGTCGGCGCGCGTGGCCGGCGCCTCCTCGGCGTCCGACACCGCCTCGGCGAGGAAGGCGAGTTCGTCGTCGTTCACGCTGAGCGCGACGCGCCATTCCTCGAGGCCGGCGAGCGCGTCGAGGAACGGCGCGACGGCGCGCGCTTCGCGGACGGTCACGTCGCCGGGGTCGACGACGAGCCAGTCCCCGTCGCCGGCGGCCCGCTCGGCGAGCGCGTCGAGGGCGAGCGTCCCGGCCTGCACGGACGCCCAGTTCGTCCAGACGACGGCGTCCGCGCCGAGGGCGGCGTCGAGGTCGGCGACGCGGTCGAGGTCGGCGAGCGCCCAGTCCGCGATGTCGGGCGACTCCTCGGTGAACATCACGGCGTCGTCTTCGAACTCGAAGACCGCGACGTCGGCGGGCCGGCCCATCGAGTGCGTCTCGCAGTCGAGTGCGTCGAAGACCGCGTGGTCGAGGTGGCCGTAGAGCGCGGTGTCGGCGCCGAGCGCGTGCGCCTGTCGGGCGGCGTTCACGGCCTGCCCGCCCGGTTCCGTCGTCTCGTGGTCGACGAGGAAGGACTTCGCGTGCCCGCTCGCGATGCGCTCGCCGAGGTCGGCGCGGGACTCGACGTGGCCGGCGGCGTCCTCGACCGCGTAGCGCCGGTCGACGCTCCCGTCCGGCAGACACGTCACGGTGACTGCGGGGGACTCGGCGAGTCGGGCCTCGATCTCCTCCATCTATTCGCTCGCCGCCTCGATCTCCGCGACGGCTTCGAGGAAGCCGTCGGCGTACGCGGCGTCCGTGACGTAGTCGGCGGCCGCGCTGGCGTGCTCGTCCGCGTTCGCGACGGCGTAGGCGACACCGACCGTCTCGAACATGTGGGCGTCGTTCTGTGAGTCCCCGACGGCCGCGAACTCGGTCACGTCGTAGCCGAGGCGGTCGGCGACGCTCGCGAGCGCGCGGCCCTTGCTTATCGTCGGGTCCTTCACGTGGTAGGCGTAGCCGGTGTCGACGACTTCGAGGCCCTGTTCGGCGGCGAGCGCTTCGAGGGGCTCAAGCGGCCGGTCGCGACTCACCGCGACCTCGGTCTCGCGCCAGCGGTTCGTCAGGTCCAACTCGCCCCAGCCGAGGTCGTGGCCGCGTTCGCGGTAGGCGTCCGCGACGGCCTGTGCGCCCGTGCGGTCGCCGTGGACGACGAGGTCGTCGCCGACGAGCGAGATACCGCCGTTCTCGGCGATGACGGTGCGTTCGATGCGGAGGAAGTGCGCGAGCGCCACCGGGTACGGGAAGGCCTTCCCGGTCGCGACGACGACCGGCGCCCCCCACGACTGGAGCGCCGCGAATATCCGCGGGTCGACGGCGCCGTCGCCGTCGGTGAGCGTGCCGTCGATGTCGACGGCGAGCGGTGGTACCATAGCTACGCGTCGGACGCGCGCGGACAAAAAGTCGGCGTCACCCGCTCGCGCGCTCACTCCTCGCCGTTCTCGCCCTCGCGTGCGGCCTCGACGAGGGCTTCGTCGCGTTCGGTCTCGACGTCGAGGTCCGGCACTTCGGTCGGGCGGCCGTCCTGGTCGACGGCGACGAAGACGAAGTAGGACTCGGTCGTCTGGTGGCGCTCGCCCGTGCGCGGGTTCTCGCCGAACGCCCTGAGGCGGACCTTCACGCTCGTCCGGCCGACGTCGTAGACGTAGGCCTCGATGACGACGATGTCGCCGACCGGGACGGGGCGCATGAAGTCCATGTGGTCGATGCTCGCGGTGACGCACGTCTCGCCCGCGTGGCGCATCGCGCTCATCGCACCGACCTCGTCCATCCACTTCATGACGTTCCCCCCGTGGACGGTCTCGTAGTTGTTCGCGTGGTTCGGCTGAACCCGGTTCCGGTTCTCTATATAGGTCTCCTCGACGCGTGCCATACCTTGGCGTGGATGTGGACGGCAATGAATCCCGCGACGGCGGCAGGTAGAGCCACCGCGTCCGGCGGGCCGTGAAGCGGCGACTGTACCCTACCGAACCGTTATGGGCGGACCTGTCGAACAGCCGTGACGATGCGCCCTCCACACGCACTCGCGCTCGGATCGCTCCTCCTCGTCGGGGTGACGGCCGCCCTCCTCGCGGGCCCCGCCGTCGCCGCCGACCCCGTCGAGGCGACGAACGGAACCACCTACGACCACGGCACCATCATCGCCGTCGATGTCTCGACGAACGAGAGCCACGTCCTCCGGAACGCCGACGGTGCGTTCGTCGCGGAGTTCGCCGCCGAGAACGGAACCGTACTGATCGACACCGGCGCCCTCCGGAACGGCGACTACACGCTCAGGAACGGTGACGGCGCGACGGTGTTCGCCTTCGGCGTCGACGGCGCGCCGACCACGACGACCACGACGACGGCGAACACGACCGACGACACCGACGACGGTGGCGAGACGGTGGCGCTCGAGGACGGCGCCACCCACGACGCCGGCGTGACGCTCACTCGCGACGTCGCCGGCGAGGAGTACGTCCTCCGCACCGGCGACGGCGCGTTCGTGCGACAGCTCGCCGCCGACGGCGGGACGGTGGCGTTCGACACCGGCGACCTCGACGGCCCGTACCGACTCGTCGACGCCGACGGCACCGTCGTCGCCTCGTTCACCGTCGACGGCGTGGACGAGACGACCACGACGACTCCGACCACCACGACAGCCGACGAGCGCGCCGGGTCCGAGGCCGATGCGCCGCTCGACCGAACCGTCGACGCCGAGGACGGCGGCGTCTACTGGCGGGGCCTCACGCTCCGCTTCGACGTCGAGGGGGACGCCACGCTTCGAACCGGCGACGGCGCGTTCGTGCGCCAGCTCGCCGCCGACGACGGGCACGTCACCCTCGAGACGGCGTCACTCGACGTCGGCGACTACCGGCTGACAGCCACCGACGCCGCCGCGTTCAGCGTCGCCCGCCAGTCGCTCGACGCGACGGGCTCCGAGGGGACGCTCACGGTCACGTCGAACCGCGCGGACTACCCGCTCGTCCTCCGCTCCGACGCGCTCACGACCGACGAACTCCACGCGCTCGTCCCCGCGAGCGCGGTTCGCGACGGCCGCGTCCTCGTCGGTGACGTGGGCGCGAACGCCACCCTCGACCTCGACGCGTCCGCGCTCGCGAGCGGGAGCTACGACCTGACCGCGATAGCGGGCGACACGGGCGTCCGCGACGACGCGACCGTCACGCTCGCGGCCTCCGCTCCGGCGAGCGGCGAGGCGAACAGCACCGCGACGGCGCCCGGCGAGAACGGCGCGAGCGAGACAACCACCACGAGCACCACGACGAGCGCCACCACGACGACGAACGCGACCACGACCACCGACGGCACCGGCGGTGGGACGACGGTCGGCGACTCGCCCGGGTTCGGCCTCGTCGCCGGCGTCCTCGCGCTCGCCGGTGCGGCGCTCCTCGCGCGTCGAGACGGCGACTAGACGCGCCACCCGCGCGGCGTGTCGTTCAGCCGCTCACAGCCCGACTCGGTGACGACGACGAGGTCCTCGACGCGGACGCCCCACTCGCCCTCGACGTAGACGCCGGGTTCGACGCTGAACACCATCCCCGCTTCGAGCGCGCGGTCGTTCCCGGCGACGATGTAGGGTTCCTCGTGGACGTCGAGACCGACGCCGTGGCCCGTCCGGTGGACGAACGCGTCGCCGTAGCCCGCCGTCTCGAGCACGTCGCGGGCGGCCGCGTCGACGGCCTGCGCCTCGACCCCGGGTTCGACGGCGTCCACGGCGGCGCGCTGGGCCTCGACGACCGCGTCGTGCGCTTCCGCGTAGCCCTCGGGCGGGTCGCCCGCGAAGACGACGGTGCGCGTCTGGTCGCTCGGGTACTGCTCGACGCGCGTCCCGAAGTCGAGCGTCACGGGGTCGCCCGCGCGTATCTCGCGCTCGCCGTGCCCGTGGTGCGGGTTCGCGGCGTTCGGCCCCGACGCGACGATGGGCTCGAAGGACGTGCCCGTCCCGCCGTGCGCGACGAGGCGCTCCTCGACGTAGCGCGCGAGCGCCGTCTCGGTCATCCCGACGGCGTCCGCGCCCAGCTCTCGGACGTCGCGCATCGCGGCGTCCGCCGCGCGCCCGGCCGCACGGAGCGCGTCGAGTTCGGCGGCGTCCTTGCGAACCCGGAGGGCGTCGAGGACGGCGCCGGCGAGGCCGAACTCGCACGCGGGGAGGCAGTCGCGCAGGTCGAGCGTGAAGCGCGCGTGCATCGTCGGGTCGAGGAGCACCTCGCCGCTCGCGACGCCGAGGTCGGCGAGCGCGTCCGCGACGACGGCGAGCGGGTCGTCCCCGTCCGCCCACGTCCGCACGTCCGCGACCCACGTCGCGTCGCGGACCTGCGCGCCGTAGAGGGCGGGCACGACGAACACCGGGTCGCCCGAGGCCGGGACGAAGAGGAAGAAGTGACGCTCGCCGGGCGATTCCTCGAAGCCGCCGAGGTAGTAGGTGTTCGGGCTCGGGAAGAGCGCGAGCGCGCTCGCCCCGCGCTCGCGGAGGCGGGCCTGTGCGTCGCGAGTGCGGCGCTCGAACGGCGTCTCGGACATACCGCCACGTGGACGCGAGCGAGCAAGAAAGTGCCGTGCCGGACACACGCCGGCGGGAGAACCGCCCGACTGCGAGCGGGCGTCCGCGACCCGAGCCCGCCACGTTTTTGCTCGTGCCGGCCCGATTCTCCAGCGATGAGTTCCGGTCTCGCCTCCCGTCTCCTCGGCGCCGTGAGCTCCCGCGTCCAGGAGCTCCTCGGCGTCGCGCTCAGTTGCGTCGGCCTCCTGCACTTCGCCGCGTGGGCGGCGAACGGCGACGGCACGCGCGCGCTCGCCGACCTGCAGGCCGGCCAGCTCTCCCTCGCCGCCGGCGGCTTCGGCGGGTACGCGAGCACCCACCCGGCGTACGTCCTCGCGTTCGTCGTCGGCATCGCCATCGTCGGCGCCGCGCGGCAGTGAGCGAGGGGAGCTGGCGCGGCGTCCTCGCCGTCGCGCTCTGGCAGGTCGTCGCGAGCCTCTGCTACTACTCGGCGTTCCCCGCGACGGACTCCTTCCAGACGGACTTCGGGCTCACCGGCGTGCAGGTCGGCCTCGTCATCACGACGCTCACGCTCGGCTACACGCTCTTCCTCTTCCCGGCGGGCGCGTTCGTCGACGCCTACGGTGACCGCCCCGCGATGGTCGCCGGCCTCGTCGGCCTCGCGCTCGGCGCCGTCGGCGTCTCGCTCGCGACGAGCTACCTCACCCTGCTCCTCGCGGTGTTCGTCCTCGGCGCCGCGTACTCGACGGCGATGCCCGCGACGAACATCGCGGTCGCCGAGCGCGCCCCGCGCGGCGCGTACAACCTCGCCGTCGGCGTGAAGCAGGTCGGCGTCACCGCCGGCTCCGCGCTCGCCGCGTTCGTCGTCGCCGGCCTCGCCGCGCTCGCGCTCGGCTGGCAACTCGGCTTCCTCGTCGCGGCGGGCGCAGCGGGCGTCGTCGCGCTCGGCTTCCTCGTCGCCTACGAGGGCACCGGCGGGACGGGCGACGTGGGCTTCCCGGACGTCCGCGCGCTCTGGGGGAACCGCGCGCTGATGGCGCTCGCCGCCGGCGGCTTCTTCGTCGGCGCCGCCATCTTCACCACGACCGGCTACGCCGTCCCCTACCTCGAAGCGGACACCACCGCCTCGAAGGCGACCGCCGGCGTCGTCCTCGGCCTCACGCAGGTGACGGGGAGCGTCGGCCGCATCGGCGCCGGCTGGGTCGCCGACCGCGTTCGCGGGACGGCCGCGCGCGCGTCCATCCGCGTCTTCAACTGGCAGACCGGCGTCGGCGCGCTCGCGATGGCCGCGATCCCGCTCCTCGCGATGCCGGGCGCCGCCGCCGGCTTCGCGATACTCGGCGTGAGCCTCCTCGGCGTCACCGGCCTCTATCACGGCGCGCTCGTCGCGCTCGCGAGCGACGAGGAGTCCGGCGCCGCGACCGCAGCCGGCCAGACCACCATCAACCTCGGCGGCCTCCTCGTCCCGCCGACGTTCGGGTGGCTCGCCGATACGGCGGGCTACGCGGCCGGCTGGAACCTCCTCGCCGTCTGCGTCGCCGCCGGCGTCGCCTGCGCGCTCGTCGCCGGCCGCCTCACCGACTGACGCCCCGGCTCGGGTGGTGGGTTTAACTGCGCGTCGGCCCTCCCATCCACCGTATGTACCGCACCGGGCACTACGGCGTCTCCCTGCTCGTGTACGCTCCGCTCGGTGCCGCCCTCCTCGCCGCCGGCTACCGCGTCCCCGCGCTCGTCGGCGGCGCCGCGATGCTCGCGCTCGCGCCCCTCCCCGACTACGACCAGCGCGTCCCGTTCGTGACGCATCGCGGCGTCACCCACACGCTCGTCTTCGCGTGGCTCGTCGGGACGACGCTCGCCGGCCTCACCCTCTTCCTCCCGGCCGCCGGCCCGGAGCGCCTCGCGCTCGCCAGCTTCGGCTTCGGCGTCGGCGCCCTCGGCGTTGTCGCCCACCTCCTCGGCGACGTCCTCACGCCCGCCGGCATCAGGCCGCTCTGGCCGCTCCGGGACACCCGCTATTCGCTCGCGCTCTGGACGGCCGATAACGCGCTCGCGAACTACGGCCTGCTCGGTGCGGGCGTCGCCGCCACCGTCGCCGTCCTCCTCCTCCTCGCCTGACGCGGTGTCGGGTGGCTTTTCTCCCTCCGGCCCCTCCTCGGAGGCGTGACACCCACGACGACCGGGACCTACCGCGTGCGCTCGCGACGCCCCGAGGGGACGCTTCGCTGCGTCGACCTCGACGACGGCGAGGCCGTCGACGTCGCGCCCGCGGACGGCCTCCGACCGGGCTATCGCTTCACCGGCGACCTCGCGTGGGAGGACGGCGACGCCCGCCTCACCGACTTCACCGTCGAGGACCGGACGCTCTTCGCGTACGCCGAGGGCGTCGCGAACCTCTTCGAGGTCGCCCTCGACACGTGGGAGGAGGCGCGCCACGAGGGCCTCGGCGTGAACGCCCGCCCGACCTACGACACCGGCGGCGACCCGAACGGCGCCGTCTACACGTTCGCCGAACAGCAGGGCGAACGCGACGTCTACGCCGAACTCCGCGACGGCACCGCGCCGCTCGAACCGCTCCTCGCGCGCTTCCGCGAGGACTCCGACTTCGACGCCCCGAACGAGGTGTTCGTCCTCCGGCCCGCCACTCACCAGTTCGTCCTCGTCGCGCTCGTCGCCGAGAAGGGCGGCACGTACGCGGACACGATGCGCGACACCTACGGCTGTCCGCGCCCCTCGGAGCCTTAGGCGTCCGCGAGCCGCACGAGGTCCGCGAGCGTCCGGTTCACTGGCGCCGGCAGCCCCGCGTCCTCCGCGCGCGAGACGACGGCGCCGTGAATCGCCTCCACCTCCGTCTCGCGTCCCGCCTCGACGTCCTGGCGCATCGAGGAGACGTTCGACGCGGTCCGCCGCGCCACCGTCAGCGTCTCCTCGATGACTCCCTCGGTGTCGACGCCCTCGTGGCGCGCGACCCGCGCGGCCTCCGCGACCGACCGCCGGACGAGTCGCGTCCCGGGCGCCGTCGCCGCGAGCGCGCCGTTCTCGACGCCCGCGAGCGCGGTCGCCGCGTTGATGCCGACGTTCACGAGCGCCTTCCGCCAGATGGCACGCCGGACGTCGTCGACGACGTGCGTCTCGATGCCGGCGAGCGACAGCTGCGTCGCGAGCGCGCGCACGTTCGCGTCGTTCAGCGCGAAGTAGCTCCCGAGGCGGGTGTCGCCCCGCCCGGCGTGCCGAACGACGCCCGGCTCGGGCACGTGGGCGCCGTGACTCGTCGCCCCCGCGAGCACGCGCTCCTCAGGGACGTACGCGGCGAGCGCTTCCGCGTTCCCGAGGCCGTTCTGGAGCGTCGCGACCGCCGCGTCCCCGAACGCCCCGGCCCACGTCGCGAGCGCGTCGTCCGTCTGGTAGCTCTTCACGCAGACGAGCACGTAGTCACAGCGCGGCGCCGCGCCGGGGTCACACACCACGGGGACGTCGACTGTCTCGGCCGTCCCGTCAGCGTGGACGACGCGCAGCCCAGACTCCCGGAGCGCCGCGACGTGGTCGCTCTCCCGCGCGAACAGTACCGTCTCCGTCTCCCTCGCCGCGAGCAGGCCCGCGAACAGCGACCCCATCGACCCCGCGCCGAGCACGCCGATACGCATACCCGACGGTGGCGGCGCCGCCCGCTTGTACCCGTCCATTCGGCGGCCGTCGGAGCACGCTCGGCGCTCGTCGGCGAGCGAAACTATTTCCGCGCGCCGCCGGAAGGGGAGGCGAATGCAGCGTGGGCCACCCTCTGAGGCGGCGACCGACCAGCGACGCGACCGCGGTCAGCTCCTCCTCGTCGCCGGCCTCGGTATCGCCGTCGCGTTCGTCGCGCTCGCGCTCGTCGTGAACAGCGTCGTCTTCACGCACAACCTCGCGACGCGCCCCTCCGCGAGCGGCGCGGACGCCATGGAGTATCAGGACGTCGTCGTCGAGGGCGTCGGCGGCGTCCTCGCGGAGGCGAACGAGCGCGAGTACGTCCGCCACGGCGCGCTCGACGCCGCCTTCCGCGACGACACCGCCGAGTGGGCGAACCTCACGCTCCGGCAGTACGCCGCCCAGGGGACGCTCACGAGCGTCGCGATACACGACGTCACGAACGGCACGGGGATCCATCAGGCGAGCGTGCGCGAGTTCACCGACCGGAGCGGGGCGGCGGACTGGTCGCTCTTCGACGACGCGGACGGCGCGCGGCGCTTCAAGATGAACCTCACCGACGACCGGTCCGGTACGCTCACCGTCACGACGACGTTCGCCGACGGCTCGACGCACAGCGTGGACGTCGACACCGGCTCGAACGTCACCGTCGACGGCGGCTGTTCGGCGCCCGCGCCCGCCACCGTCGACTTCTCGAGCGCGAGCGTCGACGGCGCGCACTGCGCCGCGCTCGAGGGGTTCACGAGCGGGACGGTCGAGGAGATCGCCTTCACGAACGGCGACGCCGTCACCGGCCGCTACGTCGTCGTCGCGAACGCCACGACCGGCGACCTCTACGCGAGCGGGAGCTACACGGACCACTACTACACGGCGGACACGCCGTCGCCGTACGCGCTCGACGCCGTCTACGCCGCGACGCTGAACCTCACCTACCGCGCGCCCGATATCGAATACGAGACGCAGGTCCGCCTCGAACCGGACGCCGCCCCGCAGGGACCGCGCTACGGCGTCGTCCCGCTCGCGGATCGCGTCGTCTTCACGTACGCGAACGACCCGACGAACCTCTCCACCGTCGACGCGCTCGGCGGCGTGACGCGCTTCGCGCCGACGAACGCCACCGTCATCGGCCCGCGCGAGTACGACTTCACGGGCGACGACGTGCTCGACACGCCGTACGTGAACGATTCGGGGGACGTCCGGCTCGCGAACGAGAGCGGGTCGTTCGTCATAGCTGAGAATGCGGAGCAATCGGGCTCGCTCCTCGCAGTCGGAAGCTGGAACGGGAGTCGTCCATCGGTCTTCTACGCGGGCAGTAACAACGACTACGTCTATCGGGTCAATCCCTCAATGGACACACCTGAGCGACTGTTCGCCGATCTGGATAACGACGGTGTCTCTGCCGTCTCCGGGATCGGCGACATCGACGGAGACGGGGAGGACGAGCTAGTCTTCGTCGACAATAGCGGAATCGTCACGTACCATGACCCAAGCGGTAAGTACGATACCGCGGAGGGGGAGATGTTCAAGGCGTATACAAACGACGGAAATCCGAGCGGACGCGGCGTCGGTCCGCCGATAGACTTCGACGGGGACGGACGGGCGAAGATACCGGTCGTGCAGTCGTCCCACATATATCTCGGAGACGCGAGCGGACTCGACTCCGAGTCGCTCGTCGACGACCTAGCGCTCACCGCACCGATGGCGGGATTCGACGTGGATGGTGACGGCCGCCCCGAGCTTGTCTACGTAAACGAAAACGGAAAAATCGCGTACATCGACGACGTGACTGCGTCAGCGAACGCCATCAAGTTCGAGAATGCGACGGGGAGTCAGATCCCCGTCGATCCGTCGACCGGCGTCGCGTAACTAGTTCTCGACTTCCCGAAAGGCGTCCTCGAACCCCTCGACGTCGTCGAGGGAGTCCTGAACGCGCGCTTCGAGGTCGGCCTTGCGGCGTTGGAGGTCCCGATAGGCGGCGCTCTCGTCGCGCTCGTCGGGGGTGAGTTGGGCCTCGAGTGTGGCGAGCTTCGCGGAGACGGCGAAGTACG
The DNA here is from genome assembly GCF_014647455.2 of Halarchaeum grantii. NCBI lineage: Archaea > Methanobacteriati > Methanobacteriota > Halobacteria > Halobacteriales > Halobacteriaceae > Halarchaeum > Halarchaeum grantii. The sequence goes on from NZ_BMPF01000002.1 coordinate 76,238, forward strand.
CCTGCAGGTCGTCGTCGTACTCGGAGCGCGCGAGCAGGTTCTCGACGGTGTCGACGACGTCGTCGCGCGTCACGGGCTTCACGAGGTACTCGTCGAAGGGCATGTCGAGGATGTCCTCGTCCGGCTCGACGGCGGTGAGCATGGAGACCCGGACGTCGTAGCCCCGCTCGCGGATGGCGTCGAGCACGTCGCCGCCGGACATGTCGGGCATGCGGCGGTCGAGGAGGACGACGTCGACGTCGGAGTCGACGGCGTCGATAGCGCTCTCCCCGTCGTAGGTGGTTCGGACGTCGTAGTCGCCGTCGAGCCAGATGGCGTACGTGTCGGCGAGGTCCTCGTCGTCGTCGACGGCGAGAACGGTCGGTCGGTCCTCCTCGGTGGTGTCGACGCCGGAGGGTGTGCCGTCGGCCGGGGAGTCGGGTATCATAGTGGGGGGACTCGGTCGTCGCTTGGTGGGTAGGGTGGCGTGACGGTATAGTCTTGTGGCCTAGTTGACGGGCACTCGATCGCGCGCACGCACGCCGTGACACCCGAAAGCGCGGCCCTCGGTGTCGGCATCGCGGACGGCGATCCGGGGGGAGCCCGGCGGCGTGGTCGTTGCACGCTACCACACAGCCTCGTTCTACATGAGCGAACGCATTGGGAATTCGTCCCGCCTATCGGAAACGATTTGCGCGCTTCCTGGGATTTAACTACAGTGGTACGTAATGTCGAGGCATGGGTTTACACGGACGGAGCGTCCGGCAGGACGTACGGGAGTTAGGCGACCTCCTGGGTGAAGCGGTCGAACGACACGCGTCCCGAGACGCCTTCGAGGCCGTCGAAGACGCGCGAACCGCCGCGATCGACTATCGTCAGGGGGAGACGTCGACGCGCGACGAACTCCGGAACGTCCTCGCGGAGAACGACGAGGAAGTCAACGCCTCCGTCGCCCGGGCGTTCACGACGTATTTCGAATTAGTGAACTTGGCCGAGGAGCGAGAGCGCGTCCGCTCGCTCCGCGAGGACGAGGACGACGGCACGCTCGCCGACAGCCTCCCCGCCGCCGTCGAGCGCCTCGCCGACGACGGCGCCGCTCCGTCCGACGTTCGGGACGTCCTCGAGGCGGTTCGCGTCGTCCCGACGTTCACGGCGCACCCGACCGAAGCGCGCCGGAAGACGGTGAAGGCGACGCTCGTCCGGGTGACCGACCTCCTCGAGGAACTCGACCAGCACCGCCTCACGAAGCGCGAGCGCGCGAACAAACTCGCGCGCCTCGACGCGCTCGTCGAGAGTCTCTGGACGACGAAGCAGGTCCGCGGGCGCCGCCCCGAGCCGTTCGACGAGGCGCGCAACGTCCACTGGTACCTCGCGAACGTCATCTTCGACCAGGTCCCCGAGATGTACGCGCGTCTCGAGGACGCCCTCGAGGAGCACTACGAGGAGCCGCCGGCCGTCCCCGAAATCCTCGACTTCCGCTCGTGGGCCGGGAGCGACCGGGACGGTAACCCGTTCGTCACCCCGGAGGTGACGACGAAGACCCTCGAGCGCCAGCGCGACCTCGTCGTCGAGAACTACCGCGACGCCCTCGACGACGTCTCGGGCGTCCTCAGTCAGGACGCGACGCGGATGGACCTCGCCAGCGTCGAGGCGTCGCTCGACCGGGACGCCGAGCGCGTCCCCTCGCTCGTCTCCGGCGCGCGCGAGCGCTACCCCGACGAGCCGCTGCGCCAGAAGGTGCTCGTGATGTGGCGCCGGCTCGGGCGCATCACCGACGTCCGTCCCGGCGGCTACGACGACTACGAGGAGTTCCTCGCGGACATCGACGTCGTCGAGGACGCCCTGCGCGCGAACGACGCCGACCGCATCGCCGACGAGTACATCGACCCGCTCGAGCGCCAGGTCCGGACGTTCCGCTTCCACCTCGCGAGCCTCGACCTCCGCGACCACCAGGAGATGCACACGGGCGCGCTCGAGGAGGCACTGGAGCGCGAGGGCGTCGATTATAGGAGTATGGACGAGGACGAGCGCGTCGAGTTCCTCACCGAGGCCACGCTCCAGACGGAGAACGTCCTCGACCTCACCGACACCGAGGACCTGAGCGACGAGGCCGCGCGCGTGCTCTCGCGCTTCGACGCGCTCGGCGGCTGGCACGAGGAGTACGGCGAGGAGGCCATCGACACCTACTGCATCAGCATGACCGAGCGCCCGAGCCACGTCCTCGAAGTGCTCTTCCTCGCCGATCAGGCGGGCGTCGTCGACCTCCCCGAGCACTGCGGGCTCGACGTCGTCCCCCTCCTCGAGACGGAGTCCGCGCTCGCGAACGCCCGCGAGACCATGGAGACCCTCTTCGACAACGACGCCTACGGCGCGGCCCTCGAAGCGCGGGGCACCGTTCAGGAAGTCATGCTCGGCTACAGCGACTCGAACAAGGAGAACGGCTTCCTCGCCGCGAACTGGGCGCTCAACGAGGCCCAGCGCAAACTCGCGGCGATCACGGACGACCTCGGCGTCGAGTTGCGCCTCTTCCACGGTCGCGGCGGCTCCATCTCCCGCGGCGGCGGCCCGATGAACGAGGCGCTCCTCGCGCTCCCGCCGGAGACCGTCACGGGCGAGGTGAAGTTCACCCAGCAGGGCGAGTCCATCGCCGAAACCTACGGCAACCCCTACATCGCCGAGCGGAACCTCGAACAGATGCTGAACGCGCAGATCCGCGCGCGCCACGACGCGGTCTCCCGGGGCGACTCGACGGCCCTCGACGACCCCGGCTCCGACATCGACGCCGAGTGGGAGACGGCGATGGAGACGATGGCGAGCGCCGCCCGCGACGCGTACGTCGACCTCCTCGGCACCGAGGGGTTCGTCCAGTACTTCGAGCAGGCGACCCCCATCACGGTCATCGAGGAGCTGAACATGGGCTCGCGGCCCGCGAGCCGCTCGAAGGAGCGCTCCGTGGAGGACCTGCGGGCGATCCCGTGGGTGTTCTCGTGGACGCAGAGCCGCTGTATCGTCCCCGGGTGGTTCGGCGTCGGCACCGGCATCGAGGCCTATCTCGACGCCGGCGGTGACGTCGAGACCCTACGCGAGATGTACGAGGCGTGGCCGTTCTTCCGGACGATGCTCGACCGGGCGTCCATGGCGCTCGCGCGCACCGAGATGGAGATCGCCGAGGAGTACGCCGACCTCGCCGACCCCGACCTCCGCGAGCGCATCTTCCCCACCATCGAGTCCGAGTACGGGCGCTCGAGCGACGCCGTCCTCGACATCACCGAGGCGGACGCGCTCATCACGCGCGAGTGGCTCACCGAGAGCCTCGAACGCCGCAACCCCTACGTCGACCCGCTCAACCTCCTGCAGGTGGACCTCCTCCGGCAGAGCCACCGCACCGAGGCGGCCGAGCAGACGCTGCGCCTGAGCGTGAAGGGGATCGCCGCCGGCATGAAGAACACCGGGTAGGCGGTCGGCGGGACCGAGCGGAGCGAGGGCCCGCCGGACGGCGAGCGGGGAGCCTACGACCCGCGAGCGACCCGTGCGACGCGAGGCCCCGCCGACCACCGGACGGCGAGCGTGTCACTCCGTCTCGCGGTTCTCGGCCCGGCGTTCGGGTTCCGTCGGCCTTAATCCCGTACGCGGCGTCGTCCCGACCACGAATGCCACCAGCGATACGCGTCGAGGGCCTGGAGAAGGACTACGGCGACGTCCGGGCGCTCGACGGCCTCGACCTCACCGTTCCCGAGGGGTCGTTCTTCGGGCTCCTCGGGCCGAACGGCGCGGGGAAGACGACGTTCATCAACGTCCTCGTCGGCCTCGTGCGCAAGAGCGGCGGCCGCGCCGAGGTGTTCGGCCACGACGTCGAGGACGACTACCAGGGCGCGCGCGACGCCATCGGCCTCGCGCCACAGGAGTTCAACGTCGACCGCTTCTTCCCCATCCGCGAGGTGCTGATGCACAAGGCGGGCTACCACGGCGTCCCCGAGGACGAGGCCGCCGAGCGCGCCGAGCGCGCGCTGAAGCGCGTCGGCATCTACGACAAGCGCGACGTCCGCTTCGACTGGCTTTCCGGCGGGATGAAGCGGCGCTTCATGCTCGCGCGCGCTCTGGTCACCGACCCCGACCTCCTCATCCTCGACGAACCCACGGCCGGCGTCGACGTCGAGTTGCGCCACGACCTCTGGGAGGTCATCACCGACCTGAACGACGAGGGAACCACCGTCCTCCTCACCACGCACTACATCGAGGAGGCCGAACGCCTCTGTGACGAGGTCGCGATCATCGACTCCGGGCGGAAGGTGACGGTCGCGACGCCCGACGAACTCACCGAGAAGGGCGGTGACACCCTCACCGTCGCGCTCGACGCCGAACCCGACGACGTACCGGACATCGACGACGAGCGCGTCGAGAGCCTCGAACTCGACGGCGACGAGCTCGTGGTCCGCACGCCGTCGGCGAGCGAACTCGTCCCCGAGGTCGTCCGCCAACTCGACGCGCAGGGCTACACCGCAGTCGACATCGACATCGAGCGCACGTCGCTCGAGGAGGTGTTCGTCGAGCTGACGCGCCGCGACGAGGAGGAGACGCGCGAATCGAACGACACCGACGGCGAGGACGACGCGGCGGACGCGGAGCGCGCCGTCGCGGAGACACAGCGATGAGTGCGCTGTTCCCGACGGGACTGAAGACGCTCACGAAGCGCGAGATCCTGCGCTTCCTCCGCCGGCCGTGGAACACCTTCCTCCCGCCGTTCATCACGAACGTCCTCTACTTCTCCGTCTTCGGCGTCATCCTCGGCGCGCGCATCCGCGAGGTCGGCGGCGTCCCCTACATCCAGTTCATCCTCCCCGGCCTCGTCGTCCTCGGCGCCATCGGGAACGCCTTCGAGAACGCCTCGTTCTCCATCTTCCACGGGCGCTGGAACGAGTACATCCACGAACCGCTCACGTCCCCGCTCTCCTATCGGTCGATGGTGTTCAGCTACGTCGCCTCCTCGGCGCTCCGGGGTATCATCATCGGCGTCCTCATCGCCGTCATCGGCGCGTTCTTCACGCCCGTCCACTCGCTCGCCCACCCGGCGTACGCCGTCGCGTTCCTCCTCATCATCACCGTGCTCTTCGCCGGCTTCGGCGTCATCGGCGGCCTCGTCGCCGAGGACTTCGACCACCTCACGGTCCTCAACCAGTTCATCCTCCGGCCGCTCGTCTTCTTCGGCGGCGTCTTCTACTCGCTGGACGCCCTCGAAGGCGCGGCGCTCACCGCCTCCTACCTCAACCCCATGGTCTACATGGTGAACGGCGTCCGCTACGGCGTCCTCGGAGTGTCTGACATCCCCGTGAACGAGGCGCTGGGCGTCCTGACGGGACTGACCGTCGTCGTGCTCGCCGTCGACGTCTACCTCTTCAAGCGCGGCTACGGCCTCACCGACTGACGCGGACGACCCCGTCCGCGTCCGCGACGTCGACGTCGAACCCGAACGTCCCGAGGAGGTCGGCGTGCGTCTCGAGGTGTGCCGTCCGCTCGGGCGTCGTGTACACCCCGCCCGCGAGCGCGAGGTACGGGAGGAGCTGGTCGGCGAGGTGGGCGTCGGCGCTCGCCGGCGTCCGGTCGAACGCACGGAACGACTCGACGGCGCCCTCGGCCACCGCCTCGGCCGGCGTCCCGCGCTCCCCGAGCGCCGAGAACCCCGCGCGAGCGTGCTCGTACGCCGCGACCACCGTCACCACCGACCCCGACGAGGCCGTCTCGTCGTAGGCGGACTCGCGGAGGACGGGCACCGCCGCCGTCGACTGGAGCGCCTCGACGGCCGCGTCCGCCTGCCGCTCGGCGACGTCGGCCTCGCGGAGCGACTCGCTCGCCGCCGATTCGACCGCGAGGTGTCGCAGTCGCCCGCGCTCCCGGAGGTCGAGCGGAGTGAGCGTTGAGGGCCGCACGGTCAGCGTCACCGCGCCGCCGCCCGCCGGGTAGAACCCGCGACGGGTCGGCGTCACGCTCGCGTCGAGGCCGTGCGCGCGGAGCACCGGAAGCTTCACGTCGGTGAGGTAGTCGAGCGGCGGCGCCCACTGCACGTCCGTCCCGCCCGACACCGTCACGCGATAGGGCGCCTCGAGGCGCGCCGCGAGCGGGAGGACGGCGTCGAGGATGAGCGGCACGCTCCCCGCCGTCCCGACGTCGACGCGCGTTTCGCCACCATCGAGCGCGCCCGGGTCGACGGCGACGCGCTCGGACCCCGCCTCGGCGCCCGCGAGGTCCGCGTCGCACGCCGCTGCGACCGCCTCCAGCGCCGCGACGTGCTGGCGCTTCAAGCCGGGTTCCTCGCGCGCCCCGCGGACGTCCGTCACTTCCACGGACTCGCCGGTGAGCGCCGCGAACGTCGCGGCCGTCCGGACGAGCTGGCCACCCCCCATCGAGCCGTCGACCGACATCATGCCCGCCCGGAGGCGCGTCGGAGGCAAAACGTCGGCGTTCGCGGCCGCGAGTTCGACGTGGTGGACCCGAGGGGACTCGCGCGCATCCAGTAGCCTTACCGCCACGGCTCCCCGAGGACGACCCATGCCCGAGCAGGACTTCGACGAGCCGGCGTGGCGCGAGCGTATCGAGGAGTACCGCGCGGAAAAGGACGAGTTCCTCGCCGAGCACCCCCAGTCGCCGATTCCGCCCGAGGAGCGCGACGACTTCGACGGCCTCGACTACTACGCGCCCGACCCCAAATACCGCGTGGTCGCGCGCATCCAGGAGCCGAGCGAGATCGAAGAGGTCGAGTTGGAGACGACGAGCGGCCCCGACCGGACGTACGAGCGGGTCGCGACGCTCGGGTTCACGCTCGAGGACGAGCACCACGTCTTAGAGGCGTACGCCGCGCCGTCACAGGAGGGGCTCTTCGTGCCCTTCACGGACGCGACGAGCGGCGAGGAGACCTACGGGAAGGGGCGCTATCTCGAACTCGACGTCGAGACGTTCGAGACGGGCGACGACGTCGCCGTCGACTTCAACACCGCGTACAGCCCCTTCTGCGCGTACAACGAGGGCTTCGCGTGCGTCATTCCACCGGAAAAGAACCACGTCAGCGTACCGGTACGAGCGGGCGAGCGAGCGCCCTAGAAGAACACCAGAATCCGCGCCGGGAGGTCCTTACTGGACCGTTTCGGCGGCCTCGAGGAGCTCCTGATAGCGGTTGCGGATGGTGACCTCGGAGACGTCGGTCACGGCGCTGACCTCGCTCTGGGTGACCTTCTGGTTGGCGAGCAGGCTCGCCGCGTAGATCGCGGCGGCGGCGAGGCCGACCGGCGACTTCCCGCTGGTGACGCCCTTGTCGCCGGCGGTCTTGAGCAGGTCGCGTGCGCGTCGCTCGACCTCGTCGTTGAGGTCGAGTTCGCTGACGAAGCGCGGGACGTAGCTCGCGGGGTCGGCGGGCGCGACTTCGAGCTTGAGCTCGCGGACGATGTAGCGATACGTCCGCTTGAACTCCATGTCGTCGATGCGCGAGACGGTCGCGACCTCGTCGATGGAGCGCGGCGTCTGCATCTGGCGCGCCGCCGCGTAGAGTGCGGCGGTGGCGACGCCCTCGATGGAGCGCCCGGGGAGGAGGTCCTCGTTGAGCGCGCGGCGATAGATGACCGACGCCGTCTCGCGGACCTCCTTCGGGAGGCCGAGGGCGGAGCTCATGCGCTCGATTTCGCCGAGCGCCTGCTTCAGGTTTCGCTCCTTGCTGTTACGGGTGCGGAAGCGCTCGTTCCAGGTGCGGAGGCGCTGCATCTTCTGGCGTTGGCGGCTCGAGAGGGAGTTGCCGTAGGCGTCCTTGTCCTGCCAGCCGATGTTCGTCGAGAGGCCCTTGTCGTGCATCATGTTCGTGGTGGGGGCCCCGACGCGCGATTTCTGGTCCTTCTCCTGGGAGTTGAACGCCCGCCACTCGGGCCCGCGGTCGATGGCGTCGTCCTCGACGACGAGGCCACAGTCCGAACAGACGGTTTCGCCGTGCCCCTCGTCGGTGCGGAGGTCGCCCCCACACTCGGGACAGATCGTGGTGTCGGTTCGCGTCTCGGACTCCTCCTCGACGGTGCTCTCGGTGTGCTGGCGGTCGCTGGTGAACGTGCGGATGCTGGTGTCGCTCATTATGGGGTACTCTGGGACCGGGTGGAGGAGGAACGTATAAAGGCCTCCGACCCGCTTCTTCCTAACCACAGATAAGGCCGTAACCTACTTAAACCTTTCGCCAATGTAACGTGTGTTATCTAGTACCAATAGGGACGGAGCGTGCGTGACGTGTACACTCGCGGTTGTTTTTGGCCCACCTAATACGCGATGGGGTCTCCGGTAGACCTATATGTGTCTTTCTTCCCGGCCACGGAAGATCGGTGGAGAACGGGGGCACGCGTCGGTCAGCGCCGAGCGCGGTCGGCCGCGACGCCACCGGCGTCTAGCCGTCGAGGTCGCGCGCGATCGACGCCAGCCCCGAATCCGGCGTCTCCGTCGCCGCGTACGTCGCGCGCTCGCCCGGCGCTCGCACCCCGTACTTGTAGTCGGGCGTGACGACGTCGAGGTGGACCGTCCGCCCGTAATCGAGGCCGACGTCGTCGAGCCACGCCCGCAGGTGGTTCCCCCCCTCGCCGGGTGTCCGCGCGAGCCGCGGCGTCTCGAACGCCCCCCTGAGCACGGGTTCGCCGTCCGCGTTCGACTCGACGCGCGCGCGATACTCCGTCCCGTCGACGACGAGGCGAACCACCTCACCCACGGGGACGGCGTCGGGGTCACCCACCCGTAGCTGCGGGCGGTTCGTCGGTCCGTAGCGCTCGAGAGTCGTCTCCACGGTGCGAACGCCCTCGCTCGTGACGCGATCGGCCATACGGAACCGAACGGCGTCACCCCGGAAGGCCGTTTCGTCGCCGGGCGGGCGAGTACGGCTAGACGAGCGACGGAATCAGTATCGGCACCAGCAGGCTGAGCGTCGCGCCGCTCACGACCGCCGGCACCACCGCTTCGCGGCCGGCCGTGCGACGCACCGCCGGGAGGGTGACGTCCATCGCCGTCGCGCCGCCGGGCGCGACGCCCGCTGCCCGGCCGAAGTGGCGCACGACGAACGGGAGGACGAGGAACGTTAGGAGCTCGCGCAGGACGTTCGCGAGGAACGTCAGCGACCCGAGATAGACGCCGTGGAGGTCGCTCACGAGCACGCCGGAGAGCGAGTACCACCCGAAGCCCGCACCGACGGCGGCGGCCTCCGCGCTCGCCATCCCGAACGCCGACCCGACGAGGACAGCGCCGGCGAGACTGCCGAGCGCGATGCAGGCCGGGAGGACGAGCACCGTGGGTCCGAGGCGTCGCGCGGACGCGAACACGTCCGCGCCCGCCGCGAGCGTCGCACCGACTGCGACGAGGAGCGCGTAGAGCGTGGGCGTCGTCGCCGCCGCCACGAGCGCCACGACACGGTCGGGGGCGACCCAGCCGACGACCCCGCCGACGAGGAGCGCGGCGAGGACGAGCGCGGGGAGCGTCGCGCCCTCGTCGGTGGCGTCCGGCGTCGCGGACGCCCCGCCGTCGGGTTCGAGCGACGGGAGGTAGCGGCCCGCCGCCACCACGAGGAGGACGCTCCCCGCGATGCTCCCGGCGGCGAGCGCCACCGCACGAAGTCCGAGCGGTCCGAGGTTCGAGAGCACGCGCTCGCTCGCGCCCAGGCGCACGCCCATCATCGCGAGGAGGACGAGCAGACCGGCTTCGAGCGCGCGGTCCGCGACGCGCGCCACCGGCCACGCGTCCGGCGCGAGACGGCCGGCGACGCCGCCGCCGAGCAGGGAGACGAAGAGCCAGAGCACGCGCTATCGGAGTCGGCTCGCGGAGAAATACACGTCGGAACGTCGCCGCCGTGGTGTGGTTTCGCAGGGCGGCGTCGGGGCGGGCGCGCTTATAGGTAGTCCTCGGCGGCGAGGCGCTCGACGGCCTCGGCGAGGCGCTGCTTGCTGTTCGCGTAGGAGATGCGCGCGTAGCCGGGCGCGCCGAACGCCGACCCGGGGACGGTGGCGACGTGCGCGTCCTCGAGGGCGTTCGTACACCACGACTCGTCGTCCTCGTCGACGGGGAGCATCATGTAGAACGCGCCCTCGGGCGTGGCGGGTTCGACGCCGTGCTCGGCGAGCAACTCGAGGAGGAACTCGCGGCGCTCCGCGAACGCCTCGACCATCTCCTCGACCGCGATGTCCGTGTTCTCGAGGGCCTCGACGCCCGCGTACTGGACGAAGTGCGTCGCCGAGGAGACGGAGTGGGACTGGATCTTCCCGGCTTCCGCGACGACGTCCTCGGGCGCGGCGAGGTAGCCGAGACGCCACCCGGTCATCGAGTAGGCCTTCGAGAAGCCGTTGATGGTGACGGTGCGCTCGTACATCCCCTCAAGGCCGGCGAGGCTGACGTGCTCGGGGCCGTAGTTGATGTGCTGGTAGATCTCGTCGCTGATGACGGTGATGTCGTGCTCGACGGCGAGGTCGCGCACGCCCTCCATCGCCGCCCGGCTGTAGACGGCGCCCGTCGGATTGCTCGGGGAGTTCACGACGAGGAGCTCGGTGTCGTCGCTCACCGCGTCCGCGAGGTCGTCGAGCGCGGGTTCGAGCTGGAAGCCGTGGGGCGAGAGGTCGACGCGCGTGAGGTCGCCGCCCGCCACCTTCGCCATCGCCTCGTAGGAAACCCACGCGGGGTCGAGGAGGACGACCTCGTCGCCCTCGTCGACGACGGTCTGGAACGTCTCGAAGAGCGCCTGCTTCGCGCCCGGCGTCACGATGACGTTCCCGGCCTCGTAGTCGAGACCGTCGTCCTGCAGTTTCGTCGCGATGGCCTCGCGGAGCGCGGGCACGCCGTTCGACGGCGCGTAGCCCGTGTCGCCGCGCTCGACGGACTCCTCGGCGGCCTCGACGATGTTCTCCGGGGTCTCGAAGTCCGGCTCACCAACCGAGAGGTCGACGACGTCGTGGCCCTCGGCTTCCAGTTCCTTCGCGAGGTTGCTCACCGCGAGCGTCGCGCTCGGTTCGACACGCGTGACTCGGTCTGCGAATTCCATTGTTAGAGGTCCTCCAGTGTTTCCGCGAGGTCGACGGCGGCGACGACGGCGTCCGCGCCCTTCTCGACGCGCTCGCGCGCCTCCGCACCGGACATCCCCGGACCCATGACGCCGAGCGTCACCGGGACGTCGCGCTCGAGGCTCACGTCCGTGAGCTTCTCTGCGATGGCGTGGCCGATGACTTGGTCGTGGTCGGTGTCGCCGGTGACGATGGCGCCGAGCACCGCGACGGCGTCGACGTCCGCGCGTCGAGCGAGTCGGTCCGCCACCAGCGGCGCGTCGTAGGCGCCCGGGACGCGGACGGTTTCGGCGACGGTCGCGTCGGCGTCCGCGGCGGCCGAGAGCGCGGCTTCCTCCATGCCCCCGGTGACGCTGCGGTTGAACTCGGCGACGACCAGACCCAGGGATACCATACCGGATTCGTTCACGCGCGCCGTCAAAACGCTACCGTTCTCCGAAAAGCCCGTATGGGTCCCCCCGAACTACAGGGATAGATGCCCGACTCGGACCGCCGCGTCGCCGCGGCCGTCGCCGCCGCGACCGCCGTCGCACTCGTCGCCCGCCTCGTCGCCCTCGGTGCCCGCGTCGCCCACTGGGACGAGGGCCGCGTCGGCTACTGGGTGCTACGCTACGTCGAGACCGGCCAATACACCTACCACCCGATCGTTCACGGCCCGTTCCTCTTTCACGTCAACGGCGTCGTCTTCGACCTCGTCGGCGCGGGCGACGCGTCGATGCGCGCCGTCGTCGCGCTCATCGGTGGCCTCCTCCCCGCGACGGCGTGGCTCCTCCGCGACCGACTGAAGCCCGCCGAGACCGTCTCGCTCGCCGTCCTCCTCGCCGCGAACCCGCTCCTCCTCTACTACTCGCGGTTCATGCGCAGCGACGTGCTCGTCGGCGCGTTCGCGTTCGCCGCGCTCGCGTTCCTCGTCCGCGCGCACGACACCGGCCGTCGGCGCCACCTCTACGCGGGCGCGCTCTCGCTCGCGCTCGCGTTCACAACCAAGGAGAACGTCCTCGTCTACGTCGCCTGCTGGGTCGGCGCGCTCGTCCTCCTCCTCGACTGGGCGCTCCTCGCCGCCAGACAGCGCGGCGAGGACCCGACGGCCGTCCTCGCCGAGCGGCTGTTCGCGACCGCACGCGGCCTCCGGGCGTGGGCGCGCGACGTCGCCGCGAGCGCCCTCCTCTTCCTCGCCGTCGTCGTGTTCTTCTACGCGCCGCGCCCGGAGCTCTGGCGCGCGTTCTCGACCCCCGTCCTGTTCGGTGACGTCGTCCGGCGCGCCACCGTCAGCTCCGTCGAGAAGTTCGCGAGCACGTGGGTGGGCGGGCACCCGCACAGCTACGTCGACTTCTTCGTGGGGGACGTCGAGACGCTCGTCGCGGGCGCGGCCGCCGTCTGCGTGCTCGGAGTCGCGGGCTTCGTCCACGACCGCTACCGGGGTGAGCGCCCGCGCGCACTCGTCTCCTTCGCGGGCTACTGGGCGCTCGCCTCGCTCGTCATCTACCCCGCCGTCTCCGACATTCAGGCGCCGTGGGCGATGATTCACGTCGTCGTCCCGCTCGCGGTGCCGGCGGCCGTCGGCGGCGGCCTCCTCCTCTCGGCCGTCGGCTCGACGCGCCACGACGGCGACGACGCCGGCACCGCCATTGCGCTCGTCCTCGTCGCCGCCGTCGTCGGCTGGATGGCGTTCACGGGCGTCACGGCGGCCTTCGTCCACCCACAGGAGCCGGGGCCGCTCGTCCAGTACGGCCAGCCGAACGGCGACCTCCACCCGACGCTCGCCGAGATCGATGAGGCCGTGCAGGCCCATCAGGGCGGGTCGGGCCCGGACGTCCTCTACTACGGGGCGCACTTCTACGCCGCGAGCGAGCCCTCGCCGGCGCCCGACGAGAACTTCTCGGAACCCGGCCACTGGACGTGGCGCCTCCCGCTCCCGTGGTACTTCGAGGGAATGGGCGCCGAGACGGCGAGTACCACCGACCTCGCCGCGCTGAACGGGTCGACGCCGCCGGTCGTCGTAACGCGCGCGTCGAACTACGGCGAGGTCGCCCCCCGTCTCGAGGGGTACGACGCGACGACGTACGAACTCACCTCGGCGGGGACGCCGACGGTGTTCTTCGTCCGTCAGAGCGGTGCCGGAAACGCGAGCGCGGCGAACGCGAGTCCGGGTGCGGCCGCGAACGCGTCGGCGGCGGGCGCCGCGACGCCGACGCTCCCCGCCGCACCCGCGCCCGCATCCACCGCGGGGTAGCACGTTCGTGCGTACCTGAGCGAACGGTTCGGCAATCCTTATACACTCCCGTCCACATCCCTCGCGTATGCAGACGCCACCCGGGACCACGCTCGGCGTCGTCGGCGGCGGCCAACTCGGTCGGATGCTGGCCGAGGCCGCCTCACCGCTCGGCGTCGACGTGGTCGTCCTCGACCCCACACCGGACTGCTCCGCGTCGACGCCCGCCGCCGACCACATCGAAGGCGACTTCGACGACCCGGCGGCGTTCGCCGAACTCGCGGCGCGCTCGGACGCGCTCACGTTCGAGATCGAACTCGCCGACGCCGACCTCCTCGCGGACGTCGATATTCCGGTGCATCCGAAGCCCGCGACGCTCCGCACGACCGAGGACAAACTCGCGGAGAAGGAGGCGCTCGCCGAGGCGGGCGTCCCCGTCCCCGCGTTCCGGTGCGTCGACGACGCCGCCCACCTCGAGAGCGCGTTCGACGACCTCGGGGCGCCCCTCATGCTGAAGGCGCGCCACGGGGGGTACGACGGCCGTGGCAACCACGTCACCGAGAGCGTCGCGGACGCCGAGGAGTACTTCGACGACCTCGAGGGGTTAGTCGCCGAGGAGCTCGTCGACTTCGAGCGCGAGCTCTCCGTCATCGGGGCGAAGGGCGCGAGCGAGGACGCGCAGTTCCCCGTCGTCGAGAACGTCCACGAGGCGGAGATACTGCGCGAGACGCGCGTCCCGCCCGCCGCCGACTCGGACGTGGTTCGAACGGCCCGCGACGTCGTCGGCGACGTCCTCGACGTCCTGGAGGGCCGGGGCGTCTACGGCGTCGAGCTCTTCGAGGTCTCTGGGGAGGTGCTCGTGAACGAGATCGCCCCGCGCCCGCACAACTCCGGGCACTACACCATCGAGGGCGCCGTCACCTCCCAGTTCGAACAGCACGTCCGGGCCGTCCTCGGCCTCCCGCTCGGCGACCCCTCGCTGCGAGGGCCGACCGCGATGGTGAACGTCCTCGGCGACGTCGAGGAGACGAAGCGCGCCGACCTCGGCGGCGTCCCCGGGGCGCTCGCGGTGCCGACCGCCGCGCTCCACTGGTACGGCAAGCGCGACGTGCGCCCGCTGCGGAAGATGGGCCACGTCACCGCCCTCGGCGACGACGTCGACGAAGCGAGCGCGCGCGCGAACGAGGCGCGCGACGAACTCCACTTCGAGTGATCCGACCATGACCAGCCTCTCCGACCCCGACGACGTGCAGGACAGCGTGGACGAACTCTGCGAGACCTTCCGGGAGGAAGCCGACCGCGAGCGCGAGCGGACCCCGGACGTCGGCATCGTGATGGGGAGCGATTCGGACCTCCCGACGATGCGCGGCGCCTACGAGGCGCTCACCGACCTCGGTTTCGCCGAGGTCACCGACTACGACGACCCGCCCGAGGAGCGCTTCACCTTCGAGACGTACGTCGTCTCCGCCCACCGCACGCCCGACCTCATGTACGCGTACGCGGAGACCGCCGAAGCGCGCGGCCTCGACGTCATCGTCGCGGGCGCGGGCGGGAAGTCCGCCGACCTCCCGAACATGACCGCGTCCATCGCCTACCCGGTGCCCGTCGTCGGCGTCCCCGTGCAGGAGAAGTCCGTCGACTCCGTCCTCGGGATGCCGACCGGCGCGCCTATCACCGCAGTCGACGCCGGGAAGTCCTACAACGCCGCGCTCTCCGCCGCACAGGTGTTGGCCCGCGAACACGACGACCTCCGTGACCGGCTCGTCGCCCTCCACGACGAGCAGCGCGACGGCGTCGGCGACGTCTCCCGTCGCCTGCACGAGAGAGGGACGCCCGGATTCGAGAAGGACGCCTGAAGCGCCGGAATACGGCGTTTTAGGACCTATCCGGAAGAATCAACGTTTATACGCATGGGGGGTGAAGTGCCGCGTGATACGGACGATGAACGAATGGATCGCCGTCGGCGTGTTCGCCGTCGTGGCCGCTTCGATACCAGCCGTGATGGTGCAGACGTCGAAGCTGCTGCGGCCGAGCGTGCCGGAGAAAGGGAAAGAAACCGTCTACGAGAGCGGTGAGGTCCCGACGGGAGGGACGCGGCTCAACTTCAACATCCAGTACTACCTGGTCGCGCTCCTCTTCCTCGTCTTCGACATCGAGACCGTCCTGATCTTTCCGTGGACCGTTATCTATCAGGACGCCGTCAGCGCCGTCGGTCTCGGCGCAGCGCTCTACCCGATGCTGGCCTTCATCGCTGTCCTCGTCGTCGGTCTCGTCTGGGCCTGGCGCACCGGTGCCATCCGGTGGGCGAGCACACCCAAATCGGAGTTCAACACATGAGTAGCGACCACCCCCGAGACGACATCATCGACACGACCGCACCGCAGACGAAGACACGGGAGGACCGGATGGGCGAGGTCGACTCCCGGTTCAACTCGACGCTCCGGGAGGCCTTCGGCTCCACGCCGTTCATCCTCACGAAGTTCGACGAGTTCATGAACTGGGTTCGCGGCTCCTCCATGTTCATGCTCCAGTTCGGCATCGCGTGCTGCAGCATCGAGATGATGCACACGTACGCCGTCAAGCACGACCTCGACCGCTTCGGCTCCGGCGTCCCGCGCGCGTCGCCCCGGCAGGCGGACGTGATGATCGTCCCCGGGACGATCGTCTCCAAGTTCGCCCCGCGCATGAAGCGCGTCTACGACCAGATGCCCGAGCCGAAGTTCGTCGTGAACATGGGCAGCTGCTCGACCTCCGGCGGCCCGTTCCAGCAGGGCTACAACGTCGTCAAGGGCGCCGAGGAGGTCATCCCCGTCGACATCCACATCCCCGGCTGCCCGCCGCGCCCCGAAGCCCTCGTCTACGGCGTCGTCAAGCTCCAGGAGCGCATCAAGAACGGCGAGACGTCGCCCGTGACCGTCAAGCCCTACGAGCTCGAGGAGTTCGGCGACCTCGAACAGGACGAGCTCGTCCAGAAACTCGCCGCCGAGATCGACGAGGACGACCTCGTCATGCGCTACAACTGGGCTGATTCGCCATGAGTCAGGCCACCGAGGACCCGGCCGAGGACGCCGAGATCGACCCCGAGAGCGTCCCCGTAGAGGGCGTCGATTACGACGCCATCGAGGCGCTCCTCGGCGACGCCGTGGTGCGTCGCGAGACGCACACGAACGCCGAGGGCTTCGTCGTGCGCGCCGACCGCGTGCAGGACGCCCTCTCGACGCTCAAGCAGGAGGCGGGCTTCGACCACCTCTCGAACGTCTCCGCACAGGAGTACGCGGACCGCTTCGAGTCCATCTACCATCTGAAGAAGTACGACGACCCCACGCAGGAGGTCTCCGTGGTGGTGCCGACGACGCGCGACGACCCCGTCAGCCAGAGCGCCGAGCCGGTCTTTCGGACGGCCGACTGGCACGAGCGCGAGGCCTACGACCTCGTCGGCGTCGAGTACGACGAGCACCCCGACCTCCGGCGCATTCTCCTCCCGGAGACGTGGCAGGGCCACCCGCTCGGGCGCGACTACAACCAGGACAAACCGCAGATCGTCACGTTCGAGGAGCACGAGAACCCGCTCGCGGACGACCACCGCGACGAGGACACGATGCTCCTCAACATCGGGCCCCACCACCCCGCCACGCACGGCGTCCTCCACCTGAAGACGATCCTCGACGGCGAGCAGGTCGCGGACGTCGAACCCGACATCGGCTACCTGCACCGCTGCGAGGAGCAGATGGCCCAGTCCGGGACGTATCGCCACCAGATCATGCCGTACCCCGACCGCTGGGACTACGGCTCCGCCGGCATCCTGAACGAGTGGGCGTACGCGCGCGTCGCCGAGGACCTGAACGACATCGAGGTCCCCGAGTACGCGCAGGTCGTGCGGACGATGAGCGCCGAGCTCTGCCGCATCGCCGCCCACCTGCTCGCGCTCGGGACGTTCTGCCTCGACATCTACGGCGACTTCACCGCCATCTTCATGTACGCGATGCGGGACCGCGAAGTCGTCCAGAACATCCTCGAGGACCTCACCGGCCAGCGGATGATGTTCAACTACCTCCGTCTCGGGGGTGTGGTCTGGGACGTCCCCGAGCCCCGCGAGGAGTTCTTCGCGACCGTCCAGGAGTTCCTCGACCAGCTCCCCGGTCGCATGGAGGAGTACCACGACCTCATCACGGAGAACGAGATCTTCCAGGCCCGCACCGTGAACACGGGCGTCCTCGAACCCGACGTCGCGAAGGACTACGGCGTGACCGGGCCGGTCGCGCGCGCCTCCGGCATCGACTACGACCTCCGGCGCGACGACCCCTACGGCTACTACGAGAACCTCGACTGGAAGGTCGTCACTGACGACGGGAAGGACAACTACTCCCGGCTCCTCGTCCGCATGCGCGAGGTCGAACAGTCCGCGCGCATCATCCAGCAGTGCGTCGACCTCCTCGAGGACTGGGACGAAGACGACCGCGAGATCCAGTCGAACGTCCCGCGCACCCTCAACCCGGACCCGGACACCGAAGCCTACCGCGCCGTCGAGGGCGCGAAGGGAGAACTGGGCATCTACGTCCGCTCGGACGGGACGGACAAGCCCGCGCGCTTCAAGATCCGCAGTCCCTGCTTCAGTAACCTGCAGGCGCTCCCCGAGATGGCCGAGGGCGAGTACATCCCCGACCTCGTCGCCACCCTCGGGAGCCTCGACATCATCCTCGGCGAGGTGGACCGGTAATGACGACGGCACCCGTCGCGCTCGCGGAGTGGCTCGGCTACGCGACGCCGCCGCTCTGGCTCGAGCTCGTGCTCGACGCGCTCGTCGCGGGCGTCATCGTCACCATCCTCCTGCTCACGTCCGCCGTCGCCGGCCCGTGGGCGAAGCGGAAGATCACGGCGATGTTCACCGACCGCATCGCCGTCGACCGCATCGGGCCGTTCGGCGTCCTCACCATCGTCTCCGACGCCGTCCGCCTGATGTCGAAGGAACTCATCATCCCCGACGGCGCCGACCGCCCCGCCTTCGACATCGCGCCCGCGATCCTCCCGCTCTCCGCGCTGCTCGGCTTCGCCGTCATCCCGATGGGAAGCGGGCTCCAGCTCGCCGACCCCGAGATCGGCCTCGTCTACGTCTTCGCCGTCTCCGGCATCGCGAGCGTCGGCATGGTCGTCGGCGGCTACGCCTCCGGGAGCAAGTACTCGCTCTTGGGGTCGATGCGCTCGGTCGCGGAAAGCATCGCCTACGAGATCCCGCTCGTCGTCACCGCCGCCTCCATCGTCCTCCTCACGGGGACGCTCCAGCTCAGCGAAATCGTCGCCGCACAGCAGGGGACGCTGTTCGCGCTCGGGCCCATCGCGGTGCCCGCGTGGTACGGCTTCCTCAACCCGTTCGCGCTCGCGCTCTTCCTCGTCGCAAGCCTCGCCGAGGTCGGGCGCAACCCCTTCGACATCGGCGAAGCGGCGACGGAGATCGTCGGCGGCTACATCACCGAGTACTCGAGCATCTACTTCGTGCTCTTCTTCCTCGGTGAGTTCCTCCACATCTTCCTCAGCGGCGCCGTCATCACGACGCTCTTCCTCGGCGGCCCCGCCGGGCCCGGCCCCGCGTGGCTCGGCATCGTCTGGTTCGTCGTGAAGATCTGGGCGGTCTTCCTCTTCACCCAGTGGTGTCGCTCTGCGGTCCCGCGCGTACGGATCGACCAGATGCTCGAAATCGGCTGGAAGGGACTCCTCGTCCTCTCCTTCGCGAACCTGGTTCTCACGGCCATCATCGTGGGAGTGATAGCATGATCGGACTCCTCAAGTCGATGGCGACGACGATGAAGCACGCACTGGACGGCAAGACGTTCACCGTCGAGTACCCCGAGGAGGCCCCGGAGGTCTCCCCGCGGTTCCGCGGCATCCACAAGTTCAGCCAGGAGCGCTGTATCTGGTGTCGCCAGTGCGAGAAGGTGTGTCCGAACGACACCATCCAGATCGTCACCGACGACAAACGGCAGGGCGAACAGTACAACCTCCACGTCGCGCAGTGCATCTACTGCCGGCTCTGCGAGGAGGTCTGTCCCGTTGACGCCATCCTCCTCACGGAGAACTTCGAGTTCAACGGCGACACGAAACACGACCTCGTCTACAACAAAGAACAGCTCGGGAACGTCCCGTGGTACAAGGACATCGACCCGCTGGCGGCCCGCGAGCCCGACCGGGGCGCGTGGGTCGGCGAGGGTGACGGGGAGGTCGACTACCAGTGAGCTCCACGCTCGAACTCGCGGCGTTCGCGCTCTTCGCGCTCACGACGGTGGGCTTCAGTCTCGGCGTCGTGCTCGCGAAGGAGGCGTGGCACTCCGCGCTCTCGCTCGGCGGCGCGCTCTTCACGGTCGCCATCCACTACGTGATGCTCGACGCCGAGTTCGTCGCCGCGATGCAGGTGCTGGTGTACGTCGGCGGCGTCCTCGTGCTGCTCGCGTTCGCCGTCATGCTCACCGAGGGTGAGCAGGAGGTGGCCGCATGACGACGCGCCCGTCGCTCGCGACGGACGCGAACCTCGCGCGCGGCCTCGGCGCGCTCGTCCTCTTCGTCGTGCTCGCCGGCGCGTTCCTCCTCACGGAGTTCGGCCCGGCGGCGTGGTACCCCGAGGGCGCGTCCATCACCGCCGGCATCGGCTACGCGCTCTTCGACATGAGCGCGCAGACGCCGCTCGTCAGCGATGGGTTCCTCGCGGCGTTCGAGACGGTCGACTTCGTGCTCGTCGCCGCGCTCGTCGCCGCGGTGACGCTCGCACGCCGGGACGGGGGTGAGGCCTGATGGTCCCCCTCGAGTACTACCTCGTGCTCTCGGCGGCGGTGTTCTGCATCGGCGTCTTCGGCGTGCTCGCGCGCCGGAACGCGCTCATCTTCCTGATGAGCGTCGAGCTCATGCTGAACGCCGCGAACCTCGTCTTCGTCGCGGCGAGCGGCCAGTACGGCACCATCAGCGGGCAGGTGTTCAGCCTGTTCACGATGGCGCTCGCCGCCGCCGAAGTCGCGGTCGGCATCGGCATCGTGCTCGTGGTGTATCGGAAGTTCAAAGGCGTGGACGTCACGAAAGCGACGGCTATGAGGTGGTAACATGTCGGGTGCACTCTCCTTCGCGATGATCGCGCTGCTGCCGTTCGCGGCGTTCCTCGTCACGCTCCTCGTCGGCCACTACCGGCCGCGCGCCCTCCCGAAGGGCGGCGCGTTCGTCGGAATCGCCGCGACGGCGGTTTCGCTCGCCCTCTCCGCGTGGGCGCTCCTCGCGGTGAGCGTCGGCCAGACGACGTACTCGCAGGTCTGGACGTGGGTGCCGGCGGCGAACGGCGCGTACGAACTGACGTTCGGCGTGCTCGTCGACCCGCTCTCCGCGCTGATGGTCGTCATCGTCTCCGGCGTCTCCCTGCTCGTCCACGTCTTCAGCCTCGGCTACATGAACGACGAGGGCGAGCGCGGCCTCCCCCGGTACTACGCCGGCCTCGGCCTCTTCACCGCGAGCATGCTCGCGTTCTCGCTCGCGTCGAACCTCCTGCAGGCGTTCGTCTTCTTCGAGCTCGTCGGCTTCTGCTCGTGGTGGCTCATCGGCTTCTGGTTCCGCGAGCCCGGCCCGGCGTCCGCCGCGAAGAAGGCGTTCCTCGTCACCCGCTTCGGTGACTACTTCCTCCTCGTCGGCCTCGTCGGCGTCCTCGGGACGTTCGGCACCGCCGCGTTCGCCGGCGCGGAGTCCTTCCCCGCGCTCGCGCACGCCGCCCTCGAAGGCGAGGCGTCCGTGAACACGTTCGGGTTCGACCCGCAGACGTGGTTCACGCTCCTCGGCCTCCTGATCCTCGGCGGCGTCATCGGGAAGTCCGCGCAGTTCCCGCTCCAGACGTGGCTCCCGGACGCGATGGAGGGCCCGACGCCCGTCTCCGCGCTCATCCACGCCGCGACGATGGTCGCGGCCGGCGTCTACCTCGTCGCGCGCATCTACGGCTTCTACGCGCTCACCCCGACCGCACTCACCGTCATCGCGCTCATTGGGGGCTTCACCGCGCTGTTCGCCGCGACGATGGCCCTCGTCAAACGCGAGATCAAGCAGGTGCTCGCCTACTCGACGATCAGTCAGTACGGGTATATCATGCTCGGCCTCGGCTCCGGTGGGTACGTCGCCGGCGTCTTCCACCTGCTCACGCACGCGACGTTCAAGGCGCTCCTCTTCCTCGGCGCCGGCGCCATCATCGTCGCGATGCACCACGACGAGGACATGTGGAAGATGGGCGGCCTCAAGGAGCGGATGCCCACGGTCTATTGGGCGTTCCTCGCGGGGTCGCTCGCGCTCGCCGGCATCGTGCCGTTCGCGGGCTTCTGGTCGAAGGACGCCGTGCTCTACCACGCCCTGACCGTCGGCCTCGGCGGGCAGCCGCTGGTCCTGCTCGCCTACGCCATGGGCCTCCTCGCGGTGTTCTTCACGGGGCTCTACACCTTCCGGATGGTGTTCCTCACGTTCCACGGCGAGCCCCGGAGCGACGCCGCGCGCGAGGCCACGCCGGCGTCCGCGAACATGCGCTATCCCGTCGCGGTGCTCGGCGTCGGTGCCGCAGTCGTCGGCCTCGTGAACGTCGACGCGATCCGCGGCCTCGTCGGCAGTCAGGTGCTCTTCCTCGAGCGATGGCTCGACGGCGAACTCCCCGGCCTCGCCGGGCACACCGCCGAGCACTACCACGAACTCGTCGTCGACGTCGCGGGCTTCCACGCGGCGTCGCTCAGTCCGCTCGTCGCCGCCGGCGTGACGCTCGTCGTCGCGCTGCTCGGCGTCATGCTCGCGTGGTCGTGGTACAACGTACCGAACCCGAGCGAGCGCACGGACGCGCTCGGCCCGGCGAAGACCGTACTGTACAACAACTACTACCAGGACGAGTTCCAGACGTGGCTCGCGGAAGGCGTCGCCGCACCGGTCGCGCGCGGCGTCGACGTCTTCGACGGCAGTATCGTCGACGGCGTCGTCAACGGCGTCTCCTCCGTGAGCCTCACCGCCGGCGACCGCGTTCGGCGCGCCCAGACCGGCGTCGTGACGACGTACGCGACGCAGCTCGTCTTCGGGCTCGTCGTCCTGCTCGTTCTGGTCCTGCTGCTCGGGAGGTGGTTCTAAATGCTCATCGAAGCCCTACTCGCCGTCACGTTCGCCAGCGCGTTCGCGGTGTTGCTCGCCCCGGAGAAGTACGCGGGTCGACTCGCCGCCGCGCTGAGCCTGCTCCCGCTCGTCGGGAGCCTCTACGCGTACGCGACGTTCGACGCGAGCGGTAACGCCGTCCTCGGCGGGACGCCCGCGTTCGAGACGACAGCGGAGTGGATTCAGGCCGGTGCCTACACCATCGACTGGCACGTCGGTCTCGACGGTATCAGCCTGCCGCTCGTCCTCCTCACCACCGTGCTGACGACGCTCGCCGTCGTCGCCGCGTGGGGCGACGTCTCGGAGCGCAAGTCGCTGTTCTACGCGCTCCTCCTGTTCACGGAGGCGAGCCTGCTCGGCGTCTTCTCCGCGCTCGACTTCTTCGTCTGGTTCGTCTTCTGGGAGTTCGTGCTCGTGCCGATGTACTTCCTCGTCTCGGTGTACGGCGGCCCGCGCCGGCGCTACGCCGCGATCAAGTTCTTCGTCTACACGAACGTCGCGAGCCTCGTGCTCTTCGTCGGGCTGATGGCGCTCGTCGTCGCGACGCCCGTCACGAGCTTCGAGTTCGGCGCCATCGCCGCCGCCGTCCGCGCCGGCGAAGTCGGCTCGGCGTTCGGCCTCGCCGGGAGCACGATCACCGCCGTCGCGTTCCTCGCGCTCTTCTTCGGCTTCGCCGTCAAGAGCGCGTTCGTCCCGTTCCACACGTGGCTCCCGGACGCCTACACGGAAGCGCCGACGGCCGTGACGGTGCTCCTCGCGGGCGTCGTCACGAAGATGGGGACGTACTCGCTGCTGCGCTTCAACGTCACGATGTTCCCCGACCTCCTGCGCGAGTGGGCGCTCCCGCTCGCCGTCGTCGCCGTCGTGACCGTGCTCTACGGCTCGCTCGCCGCGCTCGCCCAGCGCGACGCCAAGCGCCTCGTCGCCTACACGTCCATCCCGTCGATGGGGTTCGTCCTCCTCGGGCTGGTCGCGACGACGAGCTACGGTGTCGCCGGCGCCACCTTCCAGATGGTGAGCCACGGCCTGCTCGTCAGCGTACTCTTCCTCGGCGTCGGCTACGTCGAGAACGAGACCGGCACGCGGATGCTGGATAAGGTCAGCGGCCTCGCCGACCGGATGCCGGTCGCGGCCGCCGTCCTCGTCGCGGGCGCGTTCGGCTACATGGGCCTCCCGCTCATGAGCGGGTTCGCGGGCGAGTTCTTCGTCTTCACCGGCTCGTTCGCCGCCGGCTACGCGAACGCCCCGCTCGTCACGGCAGTCGCGATGTTCGGCATCGTCGTCGTCGCCGGCTACCTCCTCAGGCTCCTCCAGCGCGTCCTCATGGGACCGTTCGAGGCGCCCGAGTCGGTGTCGGCGGTGTCGCGACGCGACCTCGCGCCCGCCGTCGTCCTCGTGCTCCTCTCGATCCTGCTCGGGGTCGCCCCCGGGACGCTCATGGGGATGATTCAGAACGCCGCCGGCGCGCTCGTCGGCGTCCTCGGAGGTGGTCTCTAGATGGAACTCCCAGCCCTCACACCGCAGTACGTCCTCGGCCTCGCCGCGCTGCTCGTGCTCGCCGCGGACGCGCTGTGGCCGACGGACCGCAAGAACAGCCTGCTCGCCGGCATCGCGACGCTCGCGAGCGCGGGGAGCGCCGGTATCGCCGCGTGGTTCCTCGCCGCCGGCGTCGGCGTGACGCCGCTGTCGCGCTTCGACGGCGCGCTCGCCGTCGACCAGTTCGCGCTCTTCGTCACCGTGATCGTCGGGAGCGTCGCGGCGCTCGTCTCGCTCGCGAGCTACGACTACGTCCGCGATGAGCCGCATCGCGCCGCCTACTACTCGCTCGTCCTCCTCGCGACCGCCGGGATGTCGCTGATGGGGGCGGCGAACTCGCTCGTCACCGGGTTCGTCGCGCTCGAACTCGTCAGCCTCCCCGCGTACGCGCTCGCCGCGTACCTCAAACACGACGAGGGGAGCGTCGAGGCCGGCCTGAAGTACTTCCTCATCGGCGCGCTCTCCTCGGGCGTGCTCGTCTACGGTATCGCGCTCATCTACGCCGCGACCGGTGTCTTCGGCTTCGACGCGCTCGCGTCGGCCGTCGCCGGGAACGAGCACGTCGAGTTGCTCGGCGTCGGTATCGTCATGGTCATCGGCGGGTTCGCGTTCAAGACCGCGAGCGTCCCGTTCCACTTCTGGGCGCCCGAGGCCTACGAGGGCGCGCCCGCGCCCGTCAGCGCGTTCCTCTCGTCGGCCTCGAAGGCCGCCGGGTTCGCGCTCGCCTTCCGCGTCTTCACGCTCGCGCTCCCCGCCGGCACGCTCGCCGACGTCGGCGTCCCGTGGCCGGTCGTCTTCGCGGTGCTCGCCGCGGTCACGATGACGCTCGGGAACTTCGCGGCGGCGACACAGGAGAACGTCAAGCGGATGCTCGCCTACTCGAGCATCGGGCACGCCGGCTACGTGCTCATCGCGCTCGCCGCGCTCGGCGGGCCGGCGGAGACGTTCGTCGTCGGCGCCGCGCTCGCGCACCTGCTCGTCTACGGGTTCATGAACACGGGGGCGTTCCTCGTTGTCGCGCTCGCCGAGCAGTGGGGCGTCGGGCGGACGTTCGAGGACTACAACGGCCTCGCGCGCGAAGCGCCCGTGGCGTGCGCCGCGCTCGCCGTCTTCCTCTTCAGCCTCGCCGGCATCCCCGTCGGCGCGGGCGCCCTCTCGAAGCTCTTCCTCTTCCTCGGCGCGGTCGACTCGGGGCTCTGGTGGCTCGCCGCGCTCGGCGTCGTGAACAGCGCACTCTCGCTGTTCTACTACAGCCGCCTCGTGAAGGCCGTCTGGGTGAACGAACCGGAGGGCGACTTCGACATCCGCGAGCGGCCGACCGGCATCTACGCCGCCGTCATCGTCGCGGCTGTCGCGACCGTCGCGCTCCTCGTCGGTTTCGGCGTCGTCTCCGACGCCGCGTTCTCCGCCGCGTCCGTCCTCGTCGGCGCCTGAACGCGAGTCACAGACGGCACACTTTACTTTCCACCCGCCCGATGTTCGGAGCAGATGGTATCTCGGCTGGTGCTCGGTAGCGGGACGGTCTGTCACGCCGTCCTCGAGACGGTTCGCGAGCGGTCCGGCGACCTCCTTGTTCTCGACCCCGACGAGAGCCGCATCGAGTCGCTGCGCAACGAGAAGGTCGCCGCCGAGGTCGCGGACGTCACCGACGCCACGGACCTCCGGCGGATGGGGGGCGCCCCGGACGTCGTATTCGTCGGCGGCGACGACCCGACCACGAACGTACTCGCGGCCGAGGCGGCCGCCGAGGCCTTCCCGGGGACGTACCTCGTCGCGTACACCGGGACGGGTGCGACCGCCGACCAGCGTCGAACGCTCACCGAGACGGCGGACCGCGTCTGCTCGGCGGGCGCGGCGATACTCGACGAGGTCGGGGCCGTTCTCGAGCACGGGATGGACACGCGCGTCCGGCGCTTGCGCGAGACCCTCCAATCGGTCGAGGGGACGCTGACGGTGCTCGCACACGACAACCCCGACCCGGACGCGATCGCGGCCGCGGTCGCGCTCTGTCGCATCGCGGAATCCGTGGGCGTCGACGCCGAACCGTGCTACTTCGGGGAGATAAGCCACCAGGAGAACCGCGCGTTCGTCAACCTCCTCGAGTTGGAGTTGACACGCCTCGACCCGGAGGAGGAGCGCGAGTTCGACGCGGTCGCGCTCGTCGATCACTCCGCGCCGGGCGTGAACGACCAACTCGACCCCGAGACGCCGGTGGACGTCGTCGTCGACCACCACCCGCCGAAGGGCGCGGTGACGGCGCGCTTCTCTGACATCCGCGAGGACGTCGGCGCGACGAGCACGATCCTCACGCAGTACTTGGAGCGGTTCGGCGTCACCGTCGAGCGCGACATCGCGACGGCGCTCCTCTACGGCATCCGCATCGACACGAAGGACTTCCGCCGCGAGATCACCCAGCAGGACTTCGAGGCGGCGGCGACGCTCCTGCCGGACGCGGACGTCGACGTGCTGGAGCGCATCGAGAGCCCGTCGATCAGCGCGGACACCTTCGAGGTGGTGGCGCGCGGCATCCGCAATCGCGAGCTCGACGGCTCCGTGCTCGCCTCCTGCGTCGGCCAGATCGCCGACCGAGACGCGCTCGCGCAGGCCGCCGACCGCCTGCTCGCGATCCAGGGCGTGACCGTGACGTTCGTCTACGGGTTCACGGACGGGACGATTTACGCGTCCGCGCGGGGTCGCGGAAACGACGTCGACCTCGGGGAGGCGCTGCGCGCGGCGTTCGACGGGATGGGGAGCGCGGGCGGCCACACGGACATGGCGGGCGCGCAGATCCCGCTCGGCATCTTCGACGTGCTCCAGGAGGAGGAGGGCGAGACGCTCGCGTCCGTCCTCGCGGACACGATCACGCCACGGTTCTTCGACGCCGTCCGCAAGCGCGGGCGCACCGCGACGAGCGGCACGGTACCGGCGGGCGGCCGGGACGGCGACAGCGGGAGCGACGGCGGGACGGAGGGGGCGGTGGACGACGACAGCGGCGTGTGAGGCGGCGGCAACGGCTTTTTGTCCGTCGCTCGCCTCCCTGTGCGTAATGGACGAGCCGTTCGACGCGAGCACCGAGGGGAAACCACGGGTGCGAGACTACATGACGCGGGACGTCGCGACGGTCGCCCCGGAGGACACGGTCGGGGAGGTCTCGCGGCGGATCGTGGAGAGCGACGGCCACAACGGCTTCCCGGTCGCGCAGGGCCGGAAGGTTGAGGGGTTCGTGACGGCGCGCGACCTCCTGCGCGCCGACGACGCCGCCCCGATGTTCCGCGTGATGTCGGACGACCTGATCGTCGCGCACCCGGAGATGGACGTGAACGACGCGGCGCGCGTCATCCTCCGCTCGGGCATCCAAAAGCTCCCCGTGGTGGACGACGCGGGGACGCTCGTCGGCATCATCTCGAACGCGGACGTCATCCGCTCGCAGATCGAGCGCGCGACGCCCGAGAAGGTCGGGAAGCTCCTGCGAACGCTGGAGACGATCCACGACGTACGCGCGGACGAGGAGCGCCGGCGCGTCGCAATCGACGACCTCGTGCCGACGCAGGGGAAGGTGTACGCGGACGAGCTCGAGGGACGGCGCTACGAACTCGAGCACGGGCTGACGGAGCCGCTGGTCGTCATCGACAACGCCGGCGACCTCCTGCTCGCGGACGGCCACCATCGCGCGATGGCCGCACACACGACGGACGTCGAGGAGATGGACGCGTACGTGATCGTGCTCGCCGAGCGCGTCGACCTCGGGATGGCGCGTACGGCACGCAACGAGGGCCTCGAGTCCGTGGAGGACGTGAACGTCGTCGATTACGCGCGCCATCCGCTCGTCGAGACGACCGAGCGCCTCCAGTAACGCCCCGGTCGTCGCGGCCGGTCGGCGGGCCGTCGAATCGCCAGACGTGACGGCCACGGCGCGGCGATCGAGGGGCGTGGTAAGAGTTATCTATCACTATCCATCGGCAAGATTTATAGCGTTCATGGGTTACTGTGTAGATGAACATGGCTGGCGAAGCAGACCCCGAAGACGTGGAACTGGAGGCACATCTCGCGGAGCAGGAGGTATTCGAGCCGCCCGCGTCCTTCGTGGAGCAGGCTAACGTCACCGACGAGGACATCTACGAGGAGTTCGAGGAGAACTGGCCGGAGTGCTGGGAGGGCGCCGCCGACCTCCTGAGCTGGGACGAGGGGTACGACGAGGTGCTCGACGACTCGAACCCGCCGTTCTACGAGTGGTTCACCGACGGGAAGCTCAACGCCTCGTACAACTGTGTCGACCGCCACCTCGAGGAGCGCGGCGACGAAGTCGCGCTCGAGTGGGTCGGCGAGCCCGTCGAGGAGGAGAACCGCTCGATCACCTACGAGGAGCTCCACGAGGAGGTCAACGAGTTCGCCGCCGCGCTCCGCGACCTCGGCGTCGGCGAGGACGACGTCGTCACGATGTACATGCCGATGATTCCGGAGCTCCCCGTCGCCATGCTCGCGTGTGCGCGCATCGGCGCCCCCCATTCCGTCGTCTTCGCCGGGTTCTCCGCCGAAGCGCTCGCCACTCGGCTGAACGCCGCCGACTCCGACTACCTCGTCACCTGCGACGGCTACTACCGGCGCGGCGACCCCCTCGACCACCTCGGGAAGACCAACGAGGGCCTCGCCGACGCCGACCACGACGTCGACACCGTCGTCGTCGACCGCCTCGGTCCGAACGGTGACGACTTCGGCCACGAACTCGGCGACGACCAGTACGACTACGACGACCTCGTCGCCGACCACGCCGGCGCGGAGGTCGAGCCCGTCGAGCGCGACGCCGAGGACATGCTCTTCCTCATGTACACCTCCGGCACCACCGGCCAACCCAAGGGCGTCAAACACACCACCGGCGGCTATCTCGCGTGGACCGCGTGGACCTCGCAGGCCGTCCTCGACATCAAGCCCGAGGACACCTACTTCTGCGCCGCCGACATCGGCTGGATCACCGGCCACTCCTACATCGTCTACGGCCCGCTCGCGCTCGGCACCACCTCCATGATGTACGAGGGCACCCCGGACTACCCCACCCGCGAGCGCCTCTGGCAGATCATCGAGGAGTACGAGGCCGACCAGCTCTACACCGCGCCCACCGCCATCCGCTCGTTCATGAAGTGGGGCGAGGAGTACCCCGCGAACCACGACCTCTCCAGTCTCCGCCTCCTCGGGACCGTCGGCGAACCCATCAACCCGCGCGCGTGGAAGTGGTACTACAAGCACATCGGCAACGAGGAGTGCCCCATCGTCGACACGTGGTGGCAGACCGAGACCGGCGGCCACATGGTGACGACGCTCCCCGCCGTCAACGACATGAAGCCCGGGAGCGCCGGCCCCGCACTCCCCGGCCTCGACGTCGAAATCGTCGACACGAACGCCGAGCAGGTCGAACCCGGCCGCGCGGGCTACCTGACCGTCCAGAAGCCGTGGCCCGGGATGCTGCGCACCCTCTATCAGAACGACGAGCGCTTCATCGAGGAGTACTGGGCCGAGTACTCGGACACCGACTCCGACGACCCCGAGGACTGGGTCTACTTCCCCGAGGACGGCGCGAAGATCGACGACGAGGACTACATCACCGTCCTCGGGCGCGTCGACGACGTCATCAACGTCTCCGGGCACCGCCTCGGAACCATGGAGATCGAGTCCGCCATCGTCGGCGTCGAAGGCGTCGCGGAAGCCGCCGTCGTCGGCGGCGAGCACGACCTGAAGGGCGAAGCCGTCTACGCCTACGTCATCCTCGAAGAGGGCTACGACGGCGACGAGGAGATGCGCGGGCGCATCGTCGAGGGCGTCGAGGACGCCATCGGCCCCATCGCACGCCCCGAATCCGTCGTCTTCACGCCCGAGCTCCCGAAGACCCGCTCCGGGAAGATCATGCGCCGCCTCCTCGAGGACATCGCGAACGAAGCCGAACTCGGCGACACCTCGACCCTCCAGAACCCCGACATCGTCGGCGACATCCGCGATAAGGTCCACAGCGGGGACTGAGGGACGACGGTCCGCTCGGTTCTCGCGCGAGTCGCGACGGACACCCCCGCGACCGGGGGGCTTAGGGGCGTCGCGACCCCGGACGCACGTATGGCCGACGACGAACTGCTCTGCTTCGACATGTACGGGACGCTCTGCGACGTCTCCAGCGTCGCGGACGCCATCGAATCCGAGTTCGACGTCCCCGCCGCCATCGCCGCGGACGTCGACGCGCTCTGGCGCGAGAAACAACTCGAGTACGCCTTTCACCGGGGTGCGACCGAGCGCTACGCGCCCTTCGACGTCGTGACGCGCGACGCGCTCGAGTACGCGCTCGACTACTACGGCCTCGACGCCGGCGTCGCGGACGCGCTCGTCGACGCGTACGACGACCTCGACCCGTACCCGGACACGCTGGACGCGCTCGAGGCGCTGAGTGCCGACTACGAGACCGTCGTCTTCTCGAACGGGACGCCGGCGATGCTCGACGCGCTCGCCGCGAACACCGACATCGACGCGCACGTGGACGGCCTCGTGAGCGCGGACGGCGCGGGCGCACTCAAACCCACGCCGGCCGTGTACGAGCACGTCGCGCGCGAACGCGGGCGAGCGCTCGCGGACTGTCGGCTCGTCTCCTCGAACGCGTGGGACGTCGCGGGCGCGAGCGCCGCCGGCATGCGGACCGCGTGGGTGAACAGAGCGAACGAACCGCGTGAGCGAGTGGGCGGCGACGCCGACCTCGAAGTCGACTCGCTCGCCGCGCTCGCCGACGCCCTCTAGTTACTCGACCTCGACGGGCGTCGCGTCGTCGAAACGCGAGACGTAGGAGACGAGAAGGAGGAGGACGCCGAGCATCGCCCCGACCATCACCATCCCGTAAATCGCGAGGTTCAGCGGCGTCAGCGCGAACGTCACGGGGCCGAGCGAGCCGACGTGGCCGTCGAGGAGGTTCGGCTGGATGACGTAACCGAGCGCGTACCCGAACAGGCCCGCGATCGCGACCGCCGCGCCGTAGATCGTGAAGACGACGCGACGACCGCCGGTGGCGAAGGACATAGGCGGCGTTTGGGCCCGGAGCGATTAGCCTTTTGCGCTGTCGACCGTACGAACGGCCATGCAAGAGAAGGAGAAACTCCTCGTCATGCTCTTCGGTATCGCGGTCGTGATGATGGCGGCCGCCATCGCCGTCGCCGTCTCGTAGTGAACGCGAAAAGCGAGTAACCCGGTCTAGTTCGCCGTCTCGGCCCCGTCCTCTTCCTCGCCGCCGTCGGCGAGGAGGCGCTCACGCTTCTGCTCGTACCAGTCCCACTCGTGGGTGAACTGGTCGATCTCCTTGAGGTCCCACGGGTCGCCGGAGTCGATGCGCTTGCCGTACTTCGCGGACTGCCAGAAGTTCCAGAGGAACGCGAGCTGCGCGACCGTCATGACGAGCGCGCCGAGCGTCGCGACCGCGTGCCACGTCATGAACTGCGGGAGGTAGGTGGCGTAGCGACGCGGCATCCCGCCGTAGCCGAGGATGAGCATCGCGATGAACGTCACGTTCCCGCCGATGATGGAGAGCCAGAAGTGCCACAGCGCGAGGCGACGGTCGTACATCCGACCGGTCATCATCGGGAACCAGTAGTAGAGGCCGGCGAAGAGCGCGAAGCCGATCGCACCGAAGACGATGAAGTGGAAGTGGCCGACCACGTAGTAGGTGTCCTGCATCACGAGGTCGAACGGGATCGCGGCGAGGAAGACGCCGGTGACGCCGCCGATGATGAAGTTCTGCACGAAGCCGACGGCGAACAGCATCGGCGCCGTCATGCGCAGCTTCCCGTTCCAGAGCGTCGTGATCCAGTTGAACACCTTCACGGCGGACGGCACGCCGATAGCGAGTGAGATCGCCATGAAGGAGGCGGTGAGTCGCGGGTTGATACCCGTCGTGAACATGTGGTGAGCCCACACGCCGAAGCTCAGGATACCGATGGCGAGCGTCGAGTAGACGATGAACTTGAACCCGAAGAGCTTGCGGCCCGCGAACTTCGGGAGGATGAGGCTCACCAGCCCCATCGGCGGCAGCACGAGGATGTAGACCTCGGGGTGGCCGAAGAACCAGAAGAGGTGTTGGAAGAGGAGCGCACCACCGCCCTCGGCGGCGAAGAACATCGTGCCGAAGTTCCGGTCGAGGAGGAGCATGAGGACGGCGCCGCTGAGGATGGGGAACGCGAAGAGGATGAGCCCGCCCTGCGTGAGCATCGTCCAGCTGAAGATGTCGAGCTTCGACCACGGCACCTTCTCCGTGTTCCGTTCGGCGACGATGGTGGCGATGAAGTTGATCGCACCCATCGTCGTGGAGAACCCGGAGAGGTGGAAACCGAGGAGGAAGACGTCGACACCGACGCCCTCTATCGACGTCGAGAGCGGCGTGTAGAGCGTCCACGCGGTCTTCGCGGCCTGAATGTCGATCCCGACGACCGGGAGGAAGAAGCCCGCCCACATCAGGATCGTGGAGAACGGGAGGATCCAGAACGCGATCGCGTTGATGCGCGGGAACGCCATGTCGTCGGCGTCGACGAGGAGCGGCACCATGTAGTTCCCGACGGCGAAGATCATCGGCGCCGCGAACAGGAACAGCATCGTGATGCCGTGCGTCGTCAGGAGGGCGTTGTAGAGCCCGAACCCGCCGTAGCTGGAGAGGAGGTCCATCGACGGCGTGGTGAGCTCGAGACGCATCAGCAGCGCGGTGATGCCACCCCACGCGAACGCGACGACGCCGAACACGAGGTAGAGGATACCGAGGTCCTTGTGGTCGACGGTCGTCAGCCAGCGAGTCAATCCTGCCGGTTTCTCTTCGTGTCCGTGCCCGGTGCTTTCGCCGTAGCCGCCCCCACCGACAGGCGCGTACGCCTGCCAGTCTTCGAGGCGGGTCAGCCATCCCGCCACGACGAGGAGCAGCAGCCCCATCAGCACCGAGAGTATGAGTTCGGGGGAGACTGCCATGTCCGATGGTGGGGGACCCACCGTAAAGAAAGGTACGGGTTCGTCCGCCGCCGGTTAGGTTATGGACCGACTTCGACGTCCTCAACGACTTCGATTCGGTTGGCGGCGACGTAGGTCAGGATGGCGAGGCCGATGAACGGCACGACGATGAGCGCGTACTGGAGGACGCGACTGAACAGCGTGTCGCCCGCCCACGGGTCGACGACCCAGAAGACGGCCGCGAACGCGACCATGATGGCGAGCGGGATGATGTTCACCGCGATGTCGAAGAGGACGTCCTTCTCGAAGACGCTGGAGTGTGATTTCATTGTGGGAGTGTGCGGTCCGCGCCCAAATATATGTTGAGGGTTTCCGCCTTAGAGGTAGCCGGACTCGTAGAGGAAGAGCGCGACGGCACCGAGCACGGCGACGAGACCCCCGCCGGCGATCGTCAGCGCGCGCGCCGTGTACGGCGTGAAAACGAGGAGTGCCGTCCCGGCGGTGCCGGCGATGGCGCCGACGCCGAACGACGTGCCCCAGAGCGTACGCACGTAGCCCGACTCGCGCATGATGCCGACGATGCTCGCCTCCAGCAGGAGGACGCCGCCAACGCCGATCGGGAGGGCGGCGCCGCCGAGGAACACGCCGGTCTCGGTGAGAACGAGACCGAGCGCGACGAACAGCGGCCATGGGCTCGCGGTCACGTATCGCTCGCTGAGGCCGGGTTGCTCTTCCATGCTCACCAGTTGGGACGCGGGGATAAGAAGCGTATCGCTCCGAGGACGCCTAGAAGGGACTGAACTCGGTGCCGTAGACGGACCCGATGTAGACGACGGCGACGAGGAACAGCCAGACGGCGTCGACGAAGTGCCAGTACCAGGAGACGGTGGTGACGGAGACGTGGCGGTCCTGGTCGTACTGGCCGCGGAGGGCGCGGACGACGAGGATGCCGATGAGTATCGCCCCGAAGCTCACGTGCATCCCGTGGAGGCCGGTGAGTCCGAAGAACCCGCTCGCGAAGATGCCGGAGGTGAGCGTGAAGCCCTCGTGGACGATGAACTCGTAGTACTCGTAGACCTGCCCGCCCATGAACACGACGCCGAGCAGGAGCGTTACGACGAGACCCTGCACGAAGCGCTGGTGGTTGCCCTTCTGGAGCTCGTGTTCCGCCCAGTGGATGGTGAAACTGGAGGCGACCAGCAGGAGCGTGTTCAGCACGAGGACGCCGGTGAGAATGCCGCTGTGTGGGAGGTACTCCCCGCTCCACCCGCCCGTGCGGATGAAGAAGTAGTACACGAAGCCGACGGCGAAGGTGGCGATGTCGGTCGCGAGGAACAGGAGCATCCCGAGGCGGAGCGACGCCCCGCCGTTGTGCGAGCCCCGGTCCCAGAAGTCGACGATAAACGCCTGATAGATCCACCCGATCATGCCGGCGATGCTGACGACCCATCCGCCGACGAAGACGCCGACGCCGATCGTCGGCGACGCGACGAGGTCGGTCGTCCGCGCGACGACGAACAGCGTCGCGCCGAGATACACTAGCGTCAGCCCGAGTGCCGTGAAGAACGGCCACCAGCTCGCCTCGCCGTAGCCGCGCGGCCAGTCGCGGACGGCGGGCAGGAAGTGATGCCCGTGGTCTTCGCTTTCCTCCGTAGCCATATACTCGCGGGTAGCGCGGGACAGACTAAAAAACCTCCCAACTGCGGTCGCGCCTCGGCGGCGGCGCCGTCGCTCCACGGGCGTCGAGGGAGACGAGAAGAGAGGGGTTACGCGGCGAGCGCGGGGGCCGCGACGGACTCGGCGGTCGCGTTCGCGTCGGTGGTGTTCGTCTCGGTCGCGTTCGTGCCCTCATCCGAGCCACTGCTCGAACTCTCCGACTGGCTGGCTTGCTGGGCCTGCTCGCTCGCCCACTGGTCGTACTCGCTCTGGTCCATCACGACGACGTCGGCGAGCATGTTCGAGTGGCCGGCGCCACAGAACTCCGCACAGTAGAGGACGTAGGGCTCGTCCTGAACGGTGCTCGGGTCGATCTCGGTCGCGAGGTAGGTGGCGTGTCCGGGGAAGGCGTCCTTCTTCAGTCCGAGCGCGGGGATGTGGACGGCGTGGAGCACGTCTCGCGACGTGATCTTCAGGACGACCTGCTGGTCGGCGGGGAGCACGAGCTTGTTCGCGGTGAAGTTCGTCCCCTCGTGCTGGTAGTGGAACTGCCACGACCACTGGTAGGAGTCGACGTGGACGACTTCGGTGTTCGGCTCCTCCATCATCTGCTGGTACTGCTGGTCGGAGGCCATGACGTACGGCGACCCCATCGCGCCGTAGGCGGCGAGACCGACGAACAGCAGGACGACCGCGGTCGCGGCGGTCCACGTGATCTCGAGGCGGCGATTCTCCTGAGTGGGTTTCGCTTCGTCGGCCTTCCGGAACTTCCAGATGGCGTAGAAGAGGATTCCCTCGACGATGATGGTGATGGGGAGTGCGACGGCGAGCAGCAGGTTGCTGACGTTGCCGATGTACTGGTCGGTGATCGAACTCGCCGCGGCGGCCGGATCGACGGCGAATACCACCAGCCCTACCAGCCCCATCGCCAGGACGGACGCGAGCCGCTTCCGGAACATTGCTACGCGACGGTTGGGAGGTGGCGGGCAAATAAGTACCGACTCGGGGTCTGCGGGCGAGTCGGACAGGATAAGTACGCCCCGCCCTAACCGCCGCTAAGAGGTACCCTCGTGCGCACGACACGCCCCCGACTCACGCACGCACTCGTCGCCACGGCGCTCGGCGTCTACGCGCTCCTCGTCGTCGGTGCGACGACGGCGCTCACGGGCGCCGCGTCGGCCTGCCAGACGTGGCCGGCCTGTAACGGCCGGTGGTTCGCGCTCTCCTCGTTCGCACTCGAGGTGGTCTGGGCGCACCGCATCGCCGCCGCCGTCGTCGGCCTGCTCGTCCTCGCGACGGCCGTGCTGGCCGTCGTCTCGGACGCCGACAGACGCGTCGTCGCGTCGATCTGCGTCTCGCTCGCGCTCTATCCCGTCCAAGTCGGCGTCGGCGCGCTCGCCGCGATCGGTTCGATCACGTACGTCCCGGCGCTCCACCTCGGTCTCGGCGTCGTCATCTTCGCTGGTCTCGTGCTCGCGCTCGCGTGGACGCTCGAAGCGCAGACCGCGAACGAGCCGTCGGCGGAGTGGGCGGGCGACCCGAAGGGGTCGAGCGGGGGGTCGGACGCCGATAGCGCGTCGCGCTCCCGCCCGCTCGCGACCGCCCACGCCTACTTCCGCATGATGAAGCCGCGGCTGATGTGGCTGCTCTGCCTCGTCGCGTCGGCGGGGATGGCGCTCGCGGCCGGCCCCGACCTCTCGGCGCGCACGGTCGGGTTCACGCTGCTCGGCGGCGTGCTCTCCATCGGCGCGAGCGGCACGTTCAACCACGTCCTCGAGCGCGACGTGGACAAGAAGATGAACCGGACGAGCGACCGGCCGCTCGCCACGGAGACGATCCCGAAGCGGAACGCGCTCGCCTTCGGCGGCCTGCTCGCGGCCGCGTCGGTCGCGTCGTTCCTCCAAGTCGGCATGCTCGCGGCCGGGCTGGGTCTCGTCGCGATCATCTTCTACTCGGTGGTGTACACGCTCGTCCTGAAGCCGAACACCGTCCAGAACACCGTCATCGGCGGCGCGGCCGGCGCGCTCCCCGCGCTCATCGGTTGGGCGGCGGTGACGGGGACGCTCGGGGTGCCCGCGCTCGCGCTCGCCGGCGTCATCTTCCTCTGGACGCCCGCGCACTTCTACAACCTCGCGCTCGCCTACCGCGACGACTACGAGCGCGGCGGCTTCCCGATGATGCCCGTCGTGCGGGGCGCGGCGGTGACGCGAAAGCACATCGTCGGCTGGCTCGGCGCGACGCTCGTCGGCGCGGCGGCGCTCGCGGGCGTCACGGACCTCGGCTGGCTCTACGCGGTGACCGTCGTCGCCGTCGGCGCGGTCTTCCTCTGGGCGGTCGTCCGCCTCCACTACGAGCGCGACCGCCCGGCGGCGATGCGCTCGTTCCACGCGTCGAACGCCTTCCTCGGGGCGACGCTCCTCGCGGTCGTCCTCGACGCGCTCGTGATCTGAGATGGCGACCGTCACGCGCCGCCTCCCGTCGCCGGACACCGGGACGCTCCTCGCGTGGGCGGCGATACTGAACGCGGAGATACTCCTCACGCTCGTCTACGTCGTGCTCTCCTCGGGGACGCCGACGAACCCGCTCACCTACGTCTACCCGTGGGTGTGGCTGAACGTCGCGGGGTGGGCGGTCGTGCGGGCGCGCCCGACGCCGACGTCGCGGCGGGTGCGCTGGCTCGCGGCCGCTATCGGCGTCGCGTACTTCCTCGTCGTCGCCTACGCGGGCGGGCTCTACCACCTCTCGGGGGCGGGGCTCGGGCTCTCCGTCCACTGGCTCCCGCCGGGCTGGGGGCCGACGCTCGTCTACAGCACGGCGGCGGCGACGGTGGTGGCGATGCCGTTCAAGCTCGGCGGGTACGCGGCGCTCGCCTACCTCGTCTCCGTGACGGTGCGCGACGCCTCGGCGTCCGCGCTCTCGGGCGTCCTCGGTCTCGTCTCCTGTGTCTCCTGTACGTGGCCGGTCCTCGCGACGGTCGCCACGGGGCTCTTCGGGAGCGCGTCGGCGCTCACGTCGGTCGCGATGACGCGCGCGTACGGCATCTCGACGGTCGTCTTCGTCGTCTCGGTACTCGCGCTCTCGTGGCGACCGACGCGCTGACTGCGCGCGGGCTCGATACAGTTGTGCGACTCGCCTCGTCCCGGAAGCGGAAGCGTTACCGAGCACCGTCGCGGACGGCTGTACATGGCGCCGGTCATCGTCGCCGACGACGTGTACGAGAGCTACGGCGACACCGTCGCGCTCGATGGGGTGTCGCTCGCCGTCGAGGCGGGCGAGGTGTTCGCGCTCATCGGGCCGAACGGTGCCGGGAAGACGACGCTCACGCGCTGTCTCACGGGCACGCGCACGCCGGACGACGGGCGCGTCTCCCTCCTCGGCGAGCCGCCGGGCGAGTCCGCGCGCGAGCGCCTCGGCTTGCTCCCGCAGGACTTCACGCCCCCGGAGCGCTTGACGCCGCGCGAACTCGTCGCCTACTACGCCGGGCTCTACGACGACGCGCGCGACCCCGCCGCCCTCCTCCGCGAGGTCGGGATGGACCCCGCCGTCGACACCCGGTACGAGTCGCTGAGCGGCGGGGAGAAGCGCCGGACCTGTGTCGCGGCGTCGCTCGCGAACGAGCCGGACGTCCTCTTCGTGGACGAGCCGACGACGGGAATCGACCCGGCTGGCCGGCGCGCGCTCTGGGACGTCTTCGAGGCGCTCGCCGACGCGGGGACGACCGTGTTCCTCACGACGCACTACATGGCGGAGGCCGAGCGGCTCGCGGACCGCGTCGGCCTGCTCGCGGACGGCGAGCTCGTCGCGACGGGCACGCCCGAGGAGCTCGTCGCGGCCTACGGCGGCACGCAGTACCTCGCCGTCGAGACGGCCGCCGACCCCGATGCGTTCGACGGCATCGGCTACGACGTCGAGCGCGCGGACGGCGAGGTGCGCGTCCTCGACGTCGCGCCGGAAGCCATCGGGGACGTCGCCGCCGCCCTCGACGCGCGCGGCGTCGCCTTCGACGCGCTCTCGTGGAGCGAGCCGGACCTCGAGGACGTCTACCTCCGTCTCGCGGACGACCCGGGCGTCGTCGAGGCCGACGAGGAGGTGGTGGCGTGAGTTACGCGGTAACTGACCGCAGGGAGGGCACCGCGCCCAGACGAGCGGGAGCGAACGACCGTGAGCGACACGCGAGCCGCGTCGGACCTGCGGTCCGACTGGCTCACACTCGCCACTGGGGGTGGCTCGCGTGAGTCGCTCCGGGCGTATCGCGGCGGAGGTCGGCGCGGCCTACAGGTCGTTCGTCCGTCGGCGCGTCGCGGTCTTCTTCACGTTCTTCTTCCCGGTCCTGCTCATCGCCATCTTCGCGGGCCTCGTGCGGACCGGCGGGGGCGGCACCGGCCTCTTCAGCCAGCCGCCGGGCTACTACGTTCCGGGGTATCTCGCCGTCGTCGTGCTGTTCACGCCGCTCTCGCGACTCGGGAGCGAGGTCGCGCGCTTCCGCGAGGGCAACCGCTTCGAGAAGCTCTCGGCGTCGCCGATGACGCGCTGGGAGTGGCTGCTCGCGCAGACGCTCGTGAACGCTGCGCTCATCGCGCTCGCGTGCGCCGTCCTCCTCGGCCTGCTCGCCGCGACGGGCGCGTCGTTCCGGCTCTCGCCGTGGCTCGTCCTCTTCGTCCCGACGGCGTCGGTGCTCTTCTGTGGCGTGGGTGCGATGCTCGGGTCGCTCGCGGACAGCCAGGACGGCGCGATAACCGCGTCGAACGGCGTCGCGCTCCCCCTGCTGTTCCTCTCGAACACCTTCCTCTCCCCCGCATCGCTCCCGTCGTGGTTCCGGCCGGTCACGGACCTCTCGCCGCTCAGCTACTTCGCGTACGGGGTGCGCGCGGCGACCTACCCGGGGAGCCACGCGGGGTGGCCGGGGTCGGTCGCGGCGAACTACGCCGTCCTGTTCGTCCTCGCGGTCGTCGCGTTCGCAGTCGGCGCGTGGCTCATCCCGTGGACGGAGTGATCAGCGGGGCACCCACGAGTAGACGTGGTTCAGGAGCCAGTAGGTGACGACACCGAACGCGAGGCTGAGCGACCAGGACGCGACGGCGAGTTTGCCGGCGAGCGGGTGGTCGGTGTCGGGGAGTTCGGCGACGTCGTGCGAGAGGCCGAGGACGACGGCGTGGACGACGACGGGGACGGCGAGCGCGCTGAGGAGGATGTGGATGGCAAGCATCGCGAGGTAGAGCGGGTAGACGACGT
Source organism: Halarchaeum grantii (assembly GCF_014647455.2). Classification (NCBI taxonomy): domain Archaea; kingdom Methanobacteriati; phylum Methanobacteriota; class Halobacteria; order Halobacteriales; family Halobacteriaceae; genus Halarchaeum; species Halarchaeum grantii. The sequence continues at coordinate 115,988 of NZ_BMPF01000002.1, forward strand.
CGGCGTACGCGGCGAGGAACTGGCCCTGCTCGATGACGATCTCCTTCTCGAAGCCGCCCCCGACCTTCCAGAGGTAGGCGACGAGGAAGAGAAGGATGAGCGCGAACGCGGTGAGCATCGCGGCGCGGTGGGCGCGTATCCGCCCGCGCTTCACGAAGTAGTAGCCGAGGAGGAGTGCGCTGAGCGCGCACGTGTTGATGACGGCGATGGCGTCGGAGAGCAGGAGGACGGTCCGCTCGCCGATGGCGGGGAAGATCGGGAGGACGCCGGCGAACGTCCCGAGGACGAGCGCGTACCCGACGGCGGAGACGACGGCGGTGACGCGGCGCGGGTGTGCGTGGGCGTAGCCGCGAATGGTCATACGCGTCCGTTCCCGCGCCCGGCCCTTATGGTGTGCGATTGGGGGGTGCGCCGGCACAACGCCTAACCGGTCGGCGGGCGACGCGAGAGGCATGAGCCTTCGGAAGACGGTCGCCGGCCTCATCGGTGCGGGCGGGGCGACGGTCGCCGCCGACGGACTGCTCTCCGCGCTCGCCGGACCGCTCGGGCCCGCCCTCCCCGGGCGACAGGAGACGGTTCGCTGGCGCGGCTTCGATGTCGCGTACGCGGAGGTGGGCGACCCCGACGACCCGGACGTCCTCTTGCTCCACGGCGTCCACGCCGCCGCCTCGTCGCGCGAGTTCCGCGGTGTGTGGGAGGCGCTCGCCGAGGAGTACCACGTCGTCGCGCCCGACCTCCCCGGGTTCGGCCGCAGCGACCGCCCGCAGGTCACGTACACGGCCGCACTCTACGAGGCGTTCGTCGCTGCGGCCATCGAGCGCCTCGACGACCCGGCGGTCATCGCGTCCTCGCTCACGGGGTCGTACGCCGCGATCGCGGCCGGGGACGCGGACGTGTCGCGTCTCCTCCTCGTCTGCCCGACCGCCGATACCGCGGCGCGACGCGAGTGGCTGTGCGACCTCTTCCGCGCGCCCGTCGTCGGGCAGGCGGCCTTCGACTGCCTCGTCTCGAAGCCGTCGCTCCGGTACTTCGACGCGCGCGAGGCGTACGCCGGCCCCGTCCCGGACGGCGTCGTCGACTACCAGTGGACGAGCGCACACCAGCGGAACGCGCGCTTCGCACCCGCGTCCTTCGTCGGCGGACTCCTCGACCCGGCGGTCGACCTCGGCGCGGAGCTCGGTGCGCGCGACGTCCCGGTGACGCTCGTCTGGGGTCGCGAGGCGACGACCACTCCGCTCTCGCGGGGACGCGAACTCGCGGCGGCGGCGGACGCCCGCCTCGTCGTCCTCGACGACGCGAAACTCCTCCCGCACGACGACCACCCCGAGCGGTTCCGGGAGGCGGTCGCGGCCGACCTCCCCTGACTACTCGAAGCGGAGGTGGCGCTCGTCGCCGGCCGTCCCGACGCCGAGCGTCACGTCGTCGCCGCGAGCGAGGCCGTCGAGGGCGTCCGCGCGCACGTGGCCGGTGAGTCGAACCGGCCCGAAGCGCGCGATGGCGAGGCCGTACGGCGTCTCGTCGGCGAACGCGGGCGGCCCGACGTGGACGGTCGTGACGGCGCGAACCGTCCCCGTCTCCGGGAGAGCCTCGCGTTCGAGGGCGCGCGACCCGCACGCCGGACAGACCGTTCGCGGCGGGAGCGAACCGTGGCCGTTCGCGCAGACGAGGCAGAACCCCGCGCCGTTCTCGACGGCGTCGAGGACGTCGGCGGACGTGGCCGCGTCGGTCATTCCGCCACCTCCAGGACGTGGACGACGGCGCTCGCCACCGTCCCGCCGGCGTTGTGCGCGAGGGCGACCTCCGCGTCGGGCACCGCGTCGGCGTTGTGGTGGTCGCCGCGCAGGAGCGCCGTGAGTTCGGCGATCTGACTCGTCCCCGTCGCGCCGACCGGGTGGCCCTTCGCCTTCAGGCCGCCGGAGAGGTTGACGGGGAGGCGCCCGTCGCGCGTCGTCTCGCCCGCGCGCGCCGCGCCGATGGCGTCGCCGTGCCCGTAGAAGCCGAGCGCTTCGAGCGCGAGCACCTCCGCGATGGTGAAGCAGTCGTGGACCTCCGCGACGTCCACGTCGGCGGGCGTGACGCCCGCGTCGGCGTAGGCGGCGTCGGCGGCCGCGCTCGCGGCGGGCGTCCGCGCGAGGTGCGCGCGGTCCGCGAGCGCGAGGCGGTCCCCGCCCTGTCCGGACCCCGTCACCGCGACGGGCGCGTCGACGTCGTGTTCGGCGACGTACGCCTCGCTCGCGAGGACGACCGCGCTCGCGCCGTCCGTGATGGGACAGGCGTCGAGCAGACCGAGCGGGTCCGCGACCGGTGGGGCGTCGAGCACGTCCGCGACGGTGACCTCGCGCTGGAACTGCGCGTGCGGGTTCCCCATCGCGTTCGCGTGGTTCTTCACGGCGACGTGCGCGAGGTCCTCGCGCGTCCCGCCGTACTCGCCGAAGTAGGCGTCCGCCATCAGCGCGTAGACGCCGGGGAACGTCGCGCCGGCGCGGCCCTCCCAGAGTTCGTCGGCGGCCGACGCGAGCGCCTCGGTTGTGTGCGCGGTGTCGAGGTGTGAGAGGCGCTCGGCACCGCCCGCGACGACGACGTCGGCGTCGCCGGCGCGGACCGCGCGGACGCCCTCGCGGAACGCCACGCCGCTCGACGCGCACGCGGCCTCGTAGCGCGTCGCCGGCGCGTCCACACCGAGGGCGTCGGCGGCGAGCGGGCCCGCGTGGCCCTGCCCTTCGACCGCCTCGCCCGCGAAGTTCCCGTACGCGACGAACTCGACGTCCGCGTGCGGGACGCCGGCGTCCGCGAGCGCGCCCGCGCCGGCCTCCGCGAAGAGGTCGCGACTCGCCCGCTCGGGTTGCTTCCCGAACTGCGTCGATCCGACCCCGGCCACGCGCACAGAATGCATACTGCGGTCTTCGACGCGCGGGGTGAAAAAACGCGGCGGCGCGGGCGTCCGCGCGTCCGCTAGCTTCTTGGGCGTCCTCCGTGGACTGTGCGTATGCGTATCGCACTCATCGCACACGACGAGAAGAAGCCGGACCTCATCGACTTCGCGCAGAGCCACGAGGAGCGCCTGCGGCAGTTCGACCTCATCGGCACCGGCACGACGGGCAAGCGCATCATGCAGGAGACGGACCTCGAAGTGGAGCGCAAGGCCTCCGGGCCGCTCGGCGGCGACATGATGATCGGCGCGGAGGTCGCGGAGGGCGACTGCGAGGCCATCATCTTCATCCGCGACGTCCTCACTGCCCAGCCCCACGAACCCGACATCTCCGCGCTGTTGCGCATCTGCGACGTCCACGACATCCCGCTCGCGACGAACATCGCGTCCGCCGAGCACGTCATCGACGGCCTCGCCGCCGAGATCGGCGCGGACGAGTAACGTGGTTCTGAGCGTGGCGAAGAACCACGGCGAGACGAACGGGGAGGGACGACCCGTGAGTAAACGCGGTTCCGAGCGACACGAGGAACCGCGAGGAGGCGAACGGGGTGTACGCGGTCCCGACGGGATGGGGCCGCGAACCGAACGGTGGAACCGTGAGGAGCGACCCGCGAGCGGCGCGGCCCGAGCGAAGTGACGGCGCCGCGTCAGTCCGCGGCCTCGCTCGGGTCGACGACGTCGCCGGTGGCGGGGTAGACGCCGACCTGCTCGCAGCAGTCGGCCATCGGGCAGGCCTCGGGGTCGTCGAGGCACGCAGGCGCGCGCGCCGTGCAGAAGTCGCGGCCGAACTGGATCATCGCCGTGTGTCCGAAGCCGCATTTCTCGGCCGGGAGGTCGGCTTCGATGGCTTCGCGGACGCCCTCGTGGTCGGCGTCCGGCGGCGCGAACCCCATGCGGCGCGCGATTCGGTGGACGTGCGTGTCGACGGGGAAGACGCCGTCGCGCCCGCCGGCGAAGAGGAGGACGCAGTCGGCGGTCTTCGGCCCGACGCCCTTCATGTCGAGGAGGGCGGCGCGAACCTCCTCGTAGTCGGCGTCCCGGACGAACTCGTCGAACGCGTCGGCGCCGCCGTACTCCGTGCGGACGCGCTCGGCGAGCCTGATTAGCGTCTCCGACTTCTGGTTGTAGAGGCCGGCGGCCGAGATGGTCTCGGCGAGGTCGGGCTGGTGGGCGTCCGCGAGCGCGTCCGCGAGGTCGCCGTCCCCCTCGCCGTAGCGCGCCATCAGCGAGTCGTGGGCGGGCTGACTGGCCTTGTCGGAGGTGTTCTGTGAGAGGACCGTGCGGACGAGGCACTCGAAGGCGTCCCGGCCGCCGTAGGTCTTCTGCCAGTAGCGCTCGCCGAGGCGGTCGACGACGCGCTCGACGAGCGGGGTCTCCGGGTGGTCGCCGGACGCGAAGGCGCGCTCGGTGCCGCCGCCGGCCGCGCCGCCGAAGATGTTCTCGGCGGGTTCGTCGTCGCTCATGCGCGGGGGTTGGCCGGCCGACGGTAAAAGCGGGGCGGCCCGGCGCTCGTTACTCGCCGAGGCCGTTCACGATACCGTTCACGGCATCGACTTCGTCCTCGAAGATGCCGTGCGGGGCGTCCGGGTAGATGCGTTCGTCGACGTCCGCGCCGAGGTCGCGGAGGACGTCGGTGGTCGCGTGCACGCGCTCCTCGGGGATGTGGGGGTCGGAGTCACTGCAGCCGACGAACGCGGGCGTGCCGTCGAAGTCGCCGCCGTAGCGCTCGCGCTCGACGGCCTCGCCGATGAGACCGCCCGAGAAGGCGGCGAGCCCGCCGTAGCGCTGGGCGTGTCGGGCGGCGTACTCGGTGGTGAGGCAGGCCCCCTGACTGAAGCCGAGCAGGAGGACGTTCTCGGCGTCGATGCCAGCGTCCGCGAGGCGGTCGAGCGCGCGAGAGAGGACGCCGAGCGCGGAGTCGAGATGGGGCTGGTTCGCGTCGGTCGCGGCCAGGAAGGACTGCGGGTACCACGTTCGGTTCGCGGCCTGCGGGGCGAGGTAGGCGACGTCGTCGCGCTCGAACTCCTCGGCGAGGCCGAGGACGCTCTGCGCGGTGGCGCCGCGCCCGTGGATCAGGACGGCGCCGACGTCGGCGTCCTCGGGGTCGACGCCCGCGGTCGCGAACCCGGCGTCCGCGTGCGGGTCGTCGGCGCTCATCTCAGAACACCCCCACGCCGAGGGCGTACGGCCACGCGGTGCCGCCGACGGAGAGGAGGAGGAGCGCGCCGCCGGCGAGGCCGACGTTCTTCAGGAACGACGTCTGTTCGTCCTGCGCCTGCTCGGCGGGCGCGGCCCAGAAGTCGTGGATGGTGACCGCGGAGACGAGCAGGAAGAGCGCGAGGCCGCCCGACGCGAGGACGGGGAACGCGCCGACGACGACGGCGAGGCCGCCGAGGACGAGCAGTCCGCCGGAGGCGAGGACGCCCGCCTTCGGGGCGGGGACGCCCTTCGAACCGGCGTAGTCCGCGAGGTAGTCGGCGGCCTGGAAGTGGTTGAGCCCCATGTAGGCGAGGACGAGTCCGAAGAGGACGCGGCCGACGAGGAAGAACTCGGCGGCGAGCGGCGTCTCGAACGCCATCAGGCCGACACCTCGTCGGCGGCACTGGTACTCGGGTCGTCCGTCGCTGCGAGGACATCTGGTTGTGTCACGATACCTGGTACGATAGTGAACTACTTAACGGCTCGCGGACGTAGGCGTCAGTAGGTAACACTCATGTCAGTAGACACAGAGGCGGACGCGCAGGTCGGCGAGGCGTGCGCGGTCGTCGACTCCCTCCAACTCGTCGGCTCGCAGTGGCGCCTCCTCGTCCTCCACGACCTCCAGGAGGGCGAGAAGCGGTTCAACGAGCTGAAGCGCTCGACGGACGCGAACGCCCGCACGCTCTCGCGCGTCGTCGACGACCTCGGCGAGGCCGGCCTCGTCTCCCGGCGCGTCGAGGAGGACGCCCCGGTCGCCACCTACTACACGCTCACCGAGAAGGGCGAAGCCCTCTGCCCGGTCTTCGACGAGATCGAGTCGTGGGCGGACGAGTGGCTGTAGGGGGGCGTCCGCGACGCGCCCGAGCGCGCGAGGCGGCGTGCGAGGCCTCCGCCGGAAGCTCTTTCGACGCGCCCGCACACCAGCGAGTATGGCCTACGACATCGAGCGGTACCTGAACGTCCGGAGCGCCGGCGGCCCCTCCTTCGGTCCCGACGGCCAGCTCGCGTTCTCGATGGACACGACGGGCGTCCGACAGGTCTGGCGCCTCGACGGTCCGCGCGAGTGGCCGGCACAGCTCTCCTTTCACGAGGAGTCCATCGGCTTCGCCTCCTACTCGCCGACGCGCGACGAGCTCGCCTTCGGGATGGACCGGGGCGGGAACGAGAAGACCCAGCTCTTCCGGCTCGCCGGAGACGGGAGCGAGGAGGTCGCGCTCACCGACGACCCCGAGAGCATTCACCAGTGGGGCGGCTGGAGCCACGACGGCGAGCGGATCGCCTACACCGCGAACCGCCGCGAGGAGGGGAGCTTCGACGGCTACGTCCAGCGCCGGGACGAGCCCGGTGGGGCCGCCGAGTTGGTCTTCGACGGTCGGGAGAAGGACTGGCTCACCGTCGCGGGGTGGAGTCCCGCCGACGACCGGCTGGTCTTCCACGAGATGCACTCGAATCGCGACCACGACCTCTACGTCTGCCACCTCGACTCCGGCGACGTCACGCACCTCAGCGCCGACCACGACGGCGAGGTCCGCTACGGCTCCGTCGCGTGGGCGCCCGACGGCGAGACGCTCTACGTGACGAGCGACCACGGACGCGACACGCTCGCGCTCTTCGAACTCGACCCCGTGACGGGCGCGCTCTCCGTCGTTGAGGAGGGCGGCGAGTGGAACGTCTCCTCGGTCGCGGTAGACGCCGACTCGGGGACGATGGCCGTGGTTCGGAACGTCGAGGGGTACAGCGACCTCACGCTCTACGACCTCGACGCCGACGGCGGGCGACGCGAACTCGCCGACCCCGACCTCCCGGAGGGCGTCCTCATGGGCCTCTCCGTCGGTCCCGACGGCGAGCGCGTCGCCGCCGCCGTCTCCGCGCCGACCGAGAACACGAACGTCCACGTCTTCGACGTGGAGAGCGGGGCGAGCGAGCGCTGGACGGACGCCTCCACCGCGGGTATCCCGGCGGAGACCTTCCGCGAACCCGACCTCGTCCACTACGAGAGCGTCGACGGGGAACGGATTCCGGCGTTCCTCACGCTCCCCGAGGACGAGGGACCACACCCCGTCATCGTCGACATCCACGGCGGCCCGGAGTCACAGCGCCGCCCCTACTTCCTCGCCCTCCGCCAGTACTTCGTCGCGAACGGCTACGCGGTCTTCGAGCCGAACGTCCGGGGGTCCTCGGGCTACGGGAAGCGCTACATGAACCTCGACGACGTGGAGAAGCGCATGGATTCGGTGGCCGACGTCGATCGGGGCGTCGAGTGGCTCACCGCACGCGACGACGTCGACCCCGAGCGCATCGTCGCCTACGGGGGTTCCTACGGAGGGTTCATGGTGCTCGCCGCGCTCACCGAGTACCCCGAGCGCTGGGCGGCGGGCGTCGACGTCGTCGGCATCGCGAACTTCGTCACCTTCCTCGAGAACACCGGGGAGTGGCGCCGCGAGCACCGGGAGGCCGAGTACGGGAGCCTCGAAGACGATAGAGAATTCCTCGAGGAGATCTCACCCATCAACAACATCGACTCGATCAGAGCGCCCCTCCTCGTGCTGCACGGCGCGAACGACCCGCGCGTGCCCGTGGGCGAGGCCGAGCAGATCGCCGAGGAGGCCGCCGAACACGTCCCCGTCGAGAAACTCGTCTTCGAGGACGAGGGCCACGGCTTCTCCAAGCTCGAGAACCGCATCACCGCCTACCGGACGGTCGTCGAGTTCCTCGACGAGCACGTCTGAGGCGGGCGGGAGAGACCACCGTGACGCGTGGGCGGCGAGCGTCGTCCGTCACCCCATCGAGAGGTCGCCCGCCGCGAGCGCGTCGTTCCACGCCGCGCGCTCGCGGAGCTCGAAGAGCGGCGTCGGTTCCTCGGGCTCCGCGGGGTGCTCGCGGAGCGCGAGCGACCACCAGCCGACGTCGTGCCACTCGCCGTGCTTGTACCCCATCCGCTCGAAGGTGCCCTCGCGCTCGAAGCCGAACGCCTCGTGAATCGCGGCGCTCGCCGGGTTCGGGAGCGTCACGACGCCGTAGACGGTCACGTAGCCCTGGCGTTCCAAGAGCGCGAGCAGGGCCTCGTAGAGCGCGCTCCCGATCCCGGAGCGGTGGGCGTCGCGCTCGACGTAGAGCGAGCTCTCGACCGACCACTGGTAGGCGACGCGCTCGCGGACCGGGCCGGCGTACGCGTAGCCGACGACGTCGCCGTCCGCCTCGGCGACGACCCACGGGTAGTCGTCGAGTTTCGAGCGGATGCGCTCGCGGAGGGCGGCGACCGACGGCGGGTCCGCGTCGAACGTGATGGCGGTCTCCTCGACGTACGGGGCGTAGATCCGCCGGACCGCGGTCGCGTCCGACGCCTCGGCGAGGCGGAGTCTCACGTCGCTCATACCGGCGGGAGGCGGGCGACGCCCAAGCGCACTTCGGTCCGTTGGTGGCCGACGAACGGGCGTCAGCGCAGCGCCGCGACGCGCGGCCGGACCCGGTCGCGAGCGACGAGGTACGCGACGGTGATGGCGACGAGACCGAGCACCGTCGCCCAGACGCCGATCGGGAGGCGGCCGCTCTCGGCGGCCACGAGGGCGAAGCGTTCGAGGGCGAGGCCGCCGACCGAGAGGAGGAGGCTTCCGATACCGAAGACGGCGACTTCGAGCAGTTCGGGAAGCGATTCGAGGAGTGGCGTGACCATGCGTCCCGTCGCCGCGCGGTCGTTGTGAGTCTTTCCCTCAGAGCACGCCCGTCTTCGTCGCGGCCTCGACGGCGGCCTCGCGACTCAGGCCGTCGCCGAGTATGGTGTAGCGGTCGCGGATCTCGTGTGCGGTCGTGAGCGCCTCCAGCAGCTCGTCCTCGCCCACCCCGAGGTCGGCGGCGGTCGTCGGCGCGTCGAGCGACGCGAGCGCGTCCCGCACCGCCGTCCAGTCGCCGCGCTCGCCGCTGTGCAGGTACTCCGTGACGATGGCGGCGACGCCGACCTGGTGGCCGTGGAGGGCCTTCCCGGGCGCGATGCGGTCGAGCTGGTGGCTGATGAGGTGCTCGGCGCCCGACGCGGGCCGCGAGGAGCCCGCGATGCTCATCGCGACGCCGGAGGAGACGAGCGCCTTCACCACCATCCACGAGGACTCCTCGAGGCCGGGCCGGATGCTGTCCGCGCGCTCGACGAGCAGCTCCGCCGTCATCTCCGAGAGCGCGGCCGCGTACTCGCTGTACTCGACGTTCTTCAGGCGGTTCGCGAGCCGCCAGTCCTTCACGGCGGTGTAGTTCGATATGATGTCCGCACAGCCCGCCGTCGTGAGCTCCCACGGCGCCTGCGCGAGCACGCTCGTGTCCGCGATGACGGCGAGCGGCGGGTCCGCCGCGACGCTGTGGCGGGTGTCGCCCTCCGGGACGGAGCCGCGCCCGGAGACGATGCCGTCGTGGCTCGCGGCCGTCGGGACGGAGACGAACCCGAGTTCGCAGTGGTCGCTCGCCATCTTCGCGATGTCGATGGCCTTCCCGCCGCCGACGCCGACGAGGTAGTCCGCCCCGGCGGACTCGGCGGCGTCGATGACGGTCTCGACCGCGTCGAAGCTCGCTTCGGCCACCTCGACGAGCGCGGGGTCGACGCCCGCGTCCTCGTACTGCGCGACGATCTCGGCGGCCGCCACCTCGCGCGGCGTCGGGCTCGTGACGACGAGCGGCCGCCCGCGGAGGTGCGTGTCCGCCACCACCTCGCGGACGTCCCCGAGGACGTCGTGGCCGACGACGACGTTCCGCGGGAGCTTGATCCATGACGTCTTCGTGAACATATCGGCGTGTCGGCGTCGGGCGACAAAGCGGTTGTCCTCCGCGACGCCGACCGCGACGGCGCGGCCGAGCGCTAGATCGTCTCGAGGACGCCGATCACCGTCTCCTCGGCCGCGCGCTCCGGGCCCTCCGACTCGCCCGTGCGCTCGGCGTCGCGGTGGTCCGCCGCGGTCCGCGCCATCGCCTCCTCGACGGGCGTGGACTCCCAGCCGAGCGCTTCGAGCTTGTGCGTGTCGAGGAGGTGCGGTGCCGGCCGATAGAGCGGGAACGAGCCGAGCGAGAGGCCGGCCGTCGAGAGCTCGCGGTCGCTCGCGTGGACGATGTCGACGTCGGTGTCGAGGCAGTCGGCGGCGAGTTCGACGGTGTCCTCGAGCGTGAGCGCGTTCCGGTCGCCGACGTTGTACGCCTCGCCGGGCGTCCCCTCCTCCGCGACGACGCGGAGCGCGGACGCGACGTCCTCGACGTAGACGCGCTGCCAGAGGTTCGTCCCGTCGCCCGGCACCACCACCTCGTCGTACTCGCTCACGCGGTGGAGCCAGTAGTCGAGGCGCTCCGAGTAGTCGTGCGGGCCGTAGACGACCGTCGGACGGACGGCCATCGCGGGCGCGCCGCGCTCGGCCGCCCGGAACACCATCCGGTCGCCCTCCGCCTTCCGGTTCCCGTAGGTCTCCGGCGAATCGTCCGCCGCCTGATCGGCCGAGCACTCCCGAAGCGGCGTCACGCCCTCACGCTTCGGGACGTCGTCCACCGCGTACGACGCGCCCGAGGAGACGTAGACGTAGGCCTCGACGTCCGCGAATATCTCCGTCGCCTTCCGCACGTCGCGGGGCTGATAGGCGACGCAGTCGATGACGACGGCCGGTTCGACCTCGCGTTTCGCCGCGAGTAGCTCGCGGTCGTTCGCGCGGTCGCCCTCGTAGTGGTGGACGTCCGGGTGGTCGCTGAACGGGTTCGCGTGCTCCCCGCGATTGAACACGGTCACCCGGTAGTCGTGCTCGAGGAGTTCCGCGACGGTGTGGCGGCCGATGAACCGCGTGCCCCCAACGACGAGTGCGCTCTGCATATCCGCTCTGATTCGCCACGCACCGAAAGAAGTAGCGGGTCAGCGCACCCGAAAGCGCGCGACGTACGCCGTCCGCGCCTCGCCGACGGCGACGACGCTGAACGCGTACGTACCGGGTTCGAGGTCGAGCGGCCCCGCGACGACGGTCGAGTCGTTCTGCGGCGCCGAGTGTCCCCCGCCGATCTGTAGCTCCCACGTCCGCGACTCGCCGGGCGCGAGCGTGAACCAGGGCTGTATCACCGCGTCCGGCGCGACGCGCTCCCAGCCACCGTCGGTCTCGCGGTGGAGCGCCCAGTCGTAGGGGTTCAACCCGAGCGACGCCTCCGAGTCGTTCGTCAGCGTGAAGCGCAGCGTGCCCGGCGCGGCGACATCGGCGCGTGAGGGTGCGAGCACGACGGGCGCGTCTGCGGGCGCCGTCGCCGCACACACCGTCTCGTCCGCGGTCTCGCGGAGCGACGGACAGCCCGAGAAGTCCGGGGGCGTCGTGGTCGTCTCGTCCGTCGTCACCTCGTCGGGCGCACTCGACGCACCCGTACAGCCGGCGAGCGAGCCCACGACACCGAAGCCGAGCGCGGCGAGCACGCGGCGTCGCGTCTGCTTCATACTCCGGGAGACGCGACGCGAGAAGAAAGGGGTTCGGTGGACGAAAACGCGCGTTTCAGTCGGCCCGGGCGTCCGCCTCGGCCTCGCGGGCGGCGGGCGCGGGGAGCGACTTGCGCGCGTCGCTCTCCGGCCGCTCCTCGATGGCGGCCGCGTACGCGTCGGGCATCACCTTCACGAAGTCCGAGCGCGCCGCGCTCCACGTCTCGAGGAGCTCCTCGGCCCGACTGGAGTCCGTGTAGCTGCGGTGGTTCGAGACGAGCCGCCGGAGCATCGCCTCGTCCTGCTCGGTGAGTTCGGACTCGAGCGTCACCATGCCGGTGTTTGCCTTGTCCGCGAGCTCGTCCTCGGGGTCGTAGACGTACGCGACGCCCCCGCTCATCCCGGCCGCGAAGTTCCGCCCTACCTCGCCGAGCACCGCGACGACGCCGCCCGTCATGTACTCACAGCCGTGGTCGCCGACGCCCTCGACGACCGCCTTCGCGCCCGAGTTCCGGACGCCGAAGCGCTCGCCGGCGACGCCGTTCACGTAGAGCTCGCCGTCGGTCGCGCCGTAGAGCGCGACGTTCCCGATGAGCGTGTTCGCCGAGGGGTCGAAGGGCGCATCGCTCGGCGTGTTCACGACGATCTTGCCGCCGGAGAGGCCCTTCCCGACGTAGTCGTTCGCCGCGCCCGTGATGTTCAGCGAGACGCCGGACGCGAGCCACGCGCCGAAGGACTGCCCGGCGATGCCCTCGAGGTCGAGCGACACCGTGTCGTCCGGGAGACCGTCGCCGCCGTGCGCGTTCGAGACCGCGTTCGAGAGCACGCCGCCGACCGCGCGGTCCACGTTCGTCACGTCCATCGAGAGGGAGACGTCCTCGCCGGCCTCGATCTCGTCGCCGACCTCCTCGAGGACGTCCCAGTCGAAGTGCTCGTCGTGCTCGGTGTCCTGCTCGCGCGTCCGGTAGCGGTCGTCGTTCGGGACGGGGTCCGCGATGACGCGGTCGAGGTCGACGCTGCGGGCCTTCGGGTGGTCGACCTCGCGCTGGCCGAGCAGGTCGGTGCGCCCGACCATCTCGTCCACGCTGGTGAAGCCGAGTTCCGCCATGATCTCGCGGAGCTCCATCGCGATGAACGTCACGAAGTTCACGACGTGCTCCGGCTGGCCGGGGAAGCGCTCGCGGAGCTTCTCCGCCTGCGTCGCGACGCCGACCGGGCAGGTGTTCGCGTGGCACTGCCGGGCCATCACACAGCCGGAGGTGACGAGGCTCGCGGTGCCGAACGCGAACTCCTCGGCGCCGAGGAGGGCGCCGACCGCGACGTCGCGGCCCGTCTTCAGGCCGCCGTCCACGCGGAGGGTGACGCGCGAGCGCAGCCCCGTCTCGCGGAGGAGCTGGTTCGCCTCCGCGAGACCGAGCTCCCACGGGAGGCCCGCGTGCTTGATGGACGTCTTCGGCGACGCGCCCGTCCCCCCGGAGTGCCCGGAGATGTGGACGCAGTCCGCCTTCGCCTTCGCGACGCCCGCCGCGATGGTGCCGATGCCCGCCTCGGAGACGAGTTTCACGTGAACGCGGGCGTCCGGGTTGCCCGAGCGCAGGTCGTAGATGAGCTGCTTCAGGTCCTCGATGGAGTAGATGTCGTGCTGGGGCGGCGGGCTGATGAGGCCGACGCCCGGCGTCGAGCACCGGACGCCCGCGATCATCTCGTTCACCTTCGAGCCGGGGAGGTGGCCGCCCTCGCCGGGCTTGGACCCCTGCGCCATCTTGATCTGGAGGTCCTCGGCCTCCGAGAGGTACTCGGAGGTGACGCCGAAGCGCCCGGAGGCGACCTGCTTGATCTTGCACTCGCGCTCGGTGTTGAAGCGCTCGGGCGGCTCGCCGCCCTCGCCGGTGTTCGCCTTCGCGCCGATGGAGTTCATCGCCTCCGCGTTGTTCTCGTGGGCCTCGGGGCTCAGGCTCCCGAGGCTCATCGCGGCCGTCGAGAAGCGCTCGACGATCTCCTCGACGGGTTCGACCTCTTCCAGAGGAACGCTCTCGCGCTCCTCGGTCTCGATGTCGATGAGGCCGCGCAGCGTCTGGAGCTGCTTCGTCTGGTCGTCGATGAGCTCGGAGAACTCGCCGAACTGCTCGTAGTCGTCCGCGCGGACGGCGGCCTGCAGGGCGTTCACCGTCTGCGGGTTCCACTGGTGGAAGCGGCCGTTCGAGGTGTTCGTGAACTCGCCCTGTCGCTCCAGGCTCGGCTCCTCCTCGCCCTCGCCGAAGCCCTGCTCGTGGCGCTCGCGGAGGTCTTCCTCGATCTCCGCGAGGCCGATGCCGCTCGTCTTGTTCGGGGTGCCCGAGAAGTACTCGTCGACGAGGTCGGTGTCGAGGCCGACCGCCTCGAAGATCTGCGCGCCACGGTAGGACTCCACCGTGGAGATGCCCATCTTCGACATGACCTTCAGCAGGCCCTGTTCGAGGGCGTCGACGTACGTTTCGACGGCCTCCGTGTCGTCCATGCCGTCGGGGCCGGCGGTGATGTCCGTCACCGTCTCCATCGCGAGGTAGGGGTTGACCGCGCCCGCGCCGTAGCCGACGAGCGTCGAGAGCTGGTGGACGGTGCGGGGGTCGCCGGACTCGACGACGAGGCCGGCTCGCGTGCGCAGGCCCTCCCGGACGAGGTGATGGTGGACGGCGCTCGTCGCGAGCAGGCTCGGGATGGCGAGTCGCTCGGCGCCGACCGCCCGGTCGGAGAGGACGACGATCTCCGCGCCGTCGCGGATCGCGGCCTCGACGTCCGCCCGAACGCGCTCGACGGCGGATTCGAGGTCCGTCTCGGGGTCGTAGGTGATGTCGACCGTGACGTCCGGGACGTCCGTGTCCCGCACGCGTCCGAGGTCCTCGTCCGTGAGGACGGGCGAGTCGAGGACGACCTGCGCGGCGTGCTCGGGGGACTCGTCGAGGAGGTTGCGCTCGCGACCGAGGCGGGTCTCCAGCGAGGTGACGACGTCCTCGCGGATGTAGTCGATCGGCGGGTTCGTCACCTGCGCGAAGAGCTGTCGGAAGTAGCTGAACAGCGGCAGGTTGAACTTCGAGAGCACCGCGAGCGGGGTGTCGTCGCCCATCGAGCCGACGGGGTCCTTCCCGGCCTCGACCATCGGTTCGAGGACGTCGTTCAGGTCGTCCTGCGTGTAGCCGAAGGCGGCCTGTCGCGCGCGGAGCGCGTCCCCGTCACCGGACGGGAGCGGGTCGTCGGCGTGACCCTGATAGCGCGTCTGTTGCTCGTCGACCCACTCGCCGTACTTCTCGTCGGTGAGGTCGTCGAACACCTCGTCGTCCGGGATGACGCGGCCCTCCTCGGGGTCGGCGAGGAAGAGCTGGCCCGGCTGGAGGCGCCCGCGCTTCGCGACGTTCTCCGCGTCGGTCTCGATCGCGCCGGCCTCGCTGCCCATGACGAGCGTGTTGTCCGTCGTGACCTCGTAGCGACACGGGCGCAGGCCGTTGCGGTCGAGGGCGGCGCCGACGCGGTCGCCGTCGGTGCCAACGACGAGGGCGGGGCCGTCCCACGGCTCGACGAGCGAGGCGTGGTAGTCGTACCAGTCGCGTCGCTCGTCGGCCATCGCCTCATCGCCCTGCCACGCTTCGGGGACGAGCATCCGGAGGGCGTGGGGGAGGTCGCGGCCGCCCTGCATGAGGAGTTCGAGGGCGTTGTCGACGCTCGCGGTGTCCGACTGGTCGGGGTCGGGGATGACCGGGCGGACCGTGTCGAGTTCGTCCTCGCTGAACCGCTCGCTCTCGATGTCGCCCTCGCGGGCGCGCATCCAGTTGACGTTCCCCTTGATGGTGTTGAACTCGCCGTTGTGGACGATGTTCCGGTAGGGGTGTGCGAGGTGCCACGCGCCGAGGGTGTTCGTGGAGAAGCGCGCGTGCACGAGGACGAACGTCGAGGCGAGGCGCTCGTCCTGCAGGTCGAGGTAGTAATCCCGGACCTGATCGCCCTTCAGGAGGCCCTTGTAGACGAGGGTCTGGCGGTCGAGGGAGCAGACGTAGAAGCGCTCGTTGTCGACGGCCTTCTCGATGGCTCGTCGCCCGACGTAGAGCGCGCGGTCGAACTCCTCGTCACCGATCGGTTCCTCGGGGGTGACGAAGACCTGCGCGACGTGGGGTTCGGAGTCGAGCGCGGTCTGTCCGAGGTCGGAGTTGTCGGTCGGGACGTCGCGCCACGCGACGACATCGAGGCCGTGCTCGCCGAGGGTGTCCGCGACCGCGTCCTTGCACCCGGCACGCTCGTCGGCGTCCTGTGGGAGGAAGAGCGAGCCGACGGCGTACGTCTCGGGGAGATCGAGTTCGTCCTCGAAGAAGGATCGCGGCGTCTGCAGGAGGATGCCCGCGCCGTCGCCGGTCTTCTTCTCCGCACCGGTCGTGCCGCGGTGTTCGAGGTTCGCGAGGAGGTCGAGACCGTCGGACACGACGTCGTGGCCGCCCTGATCGTCGAGGTCCATCACGACCCCGACACCGCAGTTCGAGCGTGCCTCGGCCGGGTCCGCGAGGCGCCGGCCGCCGCTCCGTGCGTCGTACTCAGTCATTGTGACTGGAAGACACACCTCGGTGCATAAAACACCTTCCATCAAAGCCTTAGGCCATATTACCACAGCCTTAGTCAATATAAGGATGTATTACTGCTGAAAACGTCTGCCCGTGCGGTGGCGCCGCTCTCAGATCTCGGCGGGGGAAACGAACGGAGAAAACGTGCGGGTTCGCCGTCAGTACGACTGCGCGAAGTAGGCCGTCTCGACCGCCGGTTCACCACAGACCGTACAGTCGTCACCCGCCTCGTGAATCGCCTCCGCGCGGTGGTCGTTCGCGCGGTGCTCGCCCGCCGCGTCGGACTCCTCGAGCGGGACCGCGACGATCTCCGCGTGGACCTTCTCCTTGATCGCCTCCTCGCAGGCCTCGTCGCCACACCACGGCGTGCGAACGTAGCCGCCGTGCTGGCCGATGGTCCCCATGATCTCCTCGGGGCTGTCGGCCTCCCGAACGTTCTCCTCGAGGGTCTCCTCGGCGGCCGCGTAGAGCTTCGCGAACACCGTATCGAGGTGGTCCTCGACGTCCTCGACGAGCGTCGCCCGGTCCGTCGTCTCCTGCTCGCCGTCGGGGCGGTGGACGGCCGTGACCTCCTCGTCTTCGACCTCGTTCGGGCCGATTTCGAGGCGGAGGGGGACACCCTTCAGCTCCCACTCGTTGTACTTGAACCCGGGGTTGCGCCCGTCGCGGTCGTCGAGGTGGACGCGAACCCCCGCCTCCTCGAGTTCGGCGGCGATTTCGGCCGAGTACTGGAGGACGTCCTCCTTCGTCTCCTCCTGCCAGATGGGGACGATGACGACCTGCTCGGGCGCGACCGTCGGCGGCAGCACGAGCCCCTGGTCGTCGGAGTGCGTCATGATGAGCGCGCCGAGCGCGCGCCACGAGAGCCCCCACGACGTCGTGTGCGCGACGCGCTCCTCCTCGTCCTCGTCGCTGAAGGTGAGGTCGAAGGCCTCCGCGAACGACTGGCCGAGGTAGTGGGAGGTCCCGCCCTGCACGCTCTTGCCGTCCGGCATCAGCGCCTCGACCGTCGTCGTGGTGTCCGCGCCCGGGAACTTGTCGTGGTCGGGCTTCGCGCCGCGCATCACCGGCATCGCGAAGACCTCCTCGTAGAGGCGCTGGTACTGGTCGAGGCGCGTCAGCGTCTCCTCCCACGCCTCGTCCTCGCTCTCGTGGGCGGTGTGGCCCTCCTGCCAGAGGAACTCCTTCGTGCGGAAGAACGGCTTCGTGTCCGTCGCCTCCCAGCGGACGACGCTACACCACTGGTTGAGTCTGAGGGGCAGGTCGCGGTGCGAGCGCACCCACTGCGCCATGTAGGGCGCGATGATCGACTCGGAGGTCGGCCGGACGGCGAGGCGCTCCTCGAGCTCGTCGTGGCCGCCCTGCGTCACCCACGCGACCTCGGGGTCGAAGCCCTCGACGACGTCCTTCTCGCGTTCGAGGTAGCTCTCCGGGATGAACAGCGGGAAGTAGGCGTTGTCGACGCCGGTCTCGTCGAACCAGCCGTCGAGGTTCTCCTGCACGCTCTCCCAGAGGCTGTACCCGCGCGGGCGCGTGACGATGAACCCGCCCATCCCCTCGGGGCCGTAGCTCGCGAGTTCGGCCTTCTCGACGACCTCGGCGTACCACTCGCCGGGGTTGTACTCCTTCTGCTCGGTGATGCCGAGCTCCTGGTCCTCGCTCATGCCCCGAACGAGGCCGACAGCGGCCTTAAATCTCCTGAAGGGCGCCCGATATTCTGCCACGAACACAAAGGCTATCCGTGGAAGACAGGCTTAAGTGGCATGCGACCCCATACCATGATGTAATGGGAGACACGAAACGCGGTCGCGAGCGGAAAGGGACGGGCAAGCGTCAGCAGCGTCGCGAGCGTGAAGTGTACCGTGAGCTCCGGGCGGACGAAGAGCCGCCGGAGCCCGAGAGCGCGGAACTCTCGATCGGCGACTAGTCCCGACCGCTACGGCCCTGCTTCTCATCCCTCCTCGAAGGGGTTCGGTCGCTCACGCCACTCCCACCCCGGGAGTCGCGTCTGGACGCCAGCCGCCAGCGCCGCGTCCAAGTCGTCGAGGCCCGCCCGCTCGCGGGTGTCCGCGACCGCCGCTACGTCCGCGTAGTGGAACGTCGCCTCCGCGAGCAGCCGGAGGGGTTGCTCGCCCGCGAGCACCCCAGCGAGTTCGCGGCCCAGTAGCTCGTCCACCACGAACCCCGGGTAGTCCTCGTGGACGTCGAGTTCGCGCAAGCACATCGCGAGGCCCGCGACGTTCACCGCGCGGTCGCCGTCCGCGAAGACGGCGTCGATGGCGTCCCGGTACTCCCCGACCGTGATCGATGCCACCTCCGTGTCGAAGGCCGCGCCGAGCTCCGCGCGCACCGCGTTCACCACCGGTACCACGGCGTCCGCGCGCTCTCGGAGGCGGTCGTGCTCCTCGCGTACCGTCGCCGGCGTCACGTCCATACGGTCGTCTCGCGCGGCCCAACGCCGTCTACCTTGCGAAGGTCTTTTATAACCGGACGGGTATAGTGGCGAGTAAGCGGGTTTTCCACGACTGCTACCCCGCGGAGTCGCCGGACACCGCCCGACGACCCTCCGCTCTCACTACGATGACATCCCTCGGCCAGTCCCTGACGACTCGACGCGCGGCCGGTAGTGCGTTCCGCGACGTCGACGCCACGGGACGTTCCGACGAAGCCCGCCACGTTCCACTATGAGCTCCGTAGACAAACAACTCGAGGAACTCCAAGAGACGATCACAGACGAAGTACCGCCCGACATCTCCGTTACCGAGGTCAAGTACGAGGGCCCGGAACTCGTCGTCTACACCCGCGATCCGAAGAAGTTCGCGGAGAACGGCGACCTCATCCGACGCCTCGCCTCCAAACTCCGCAAACGCATCACCGTCCGGCCCGACCCGGACGTCCTCTCGCCGCCGCGCGACGCCCGCGAGGAGATCATGGACGTCGTCCCCGAGGACGCCGGCGTCAGCGACCTCGACTTCCACGAGGACACCGGCGAAGTCGTCATCGAGGCCAGCAAGCCGGGCATGGTCATCGGCCGCCACGGCTCGACGCTGCGCGAGATCACGCAGCGCGCCGGCTGGACGCCCGAAGTCGTCCGCACGCCCCCCATCGAGTCCTCCACCGTCCGAAACGTCCGAAACTTCCTGAAGACCGAGCGCGAGGACCGCCGCGATATACTGGAAAAAGTGGGCCGGCAGATCCACCGAGAGGAGATGACCGACGACGAGTACGTCCGCATCACCACGCTCGGCTGCTGTCGCGAGGTCGGGCGCGCGAGCTTCATCCTCAGCACGCCCGAGACGCGCATCCTCATCGACTGTGGGGACAAGCCCGGGAGCGAGGACGAGGTGCCCTACCTCCAGGTCTCCGAGGCGCTCGGCGCCGGCGCGAACACCATCGACGCCGTCGTCCTCACGCACGCCCACCTCGACCACTCCGCGCTCATCCCGCTCCTCTTCAAGTACGGCTACGACGGCCCCATCTACTGCACGGAACCCACCCGCGACCTGATGGGCCTGCTCACCCTCGACTACCTCAACGTCGCCTCGAAGGAGGGCCGAGCGCCGCCCTACGACTCCGAGATGGTTCGGGAGGCCATCAAGCACTGCATCACCCTCGAGTACGGCGACGTCACCGACATCGCGCCCGACGTCAAGCTCACGTTCCACAACGCCGGGCACATCCTCGGGAGCGCCGTCTCGCACTTCCACATCGGCGACGGCCTCTACAACGTCGCCTTCAGCGGCGACATCCACTACGAGGACACCCGCCTGTTCAACGGCGCCGTCAACGACTTCCCGCGCGTCGAGACGCTCGTCCTCGAGTCCACCTACGGCGGTCGCAACGACTACCAGACCGACCAAGAGGACTCCGAGCGCAGACTCATCGAGGTCATCAACGAGGCCTACGAGCGCGGCGGCAAGGTCGTCATCCCGGCGTTCGCCGTCGGGCGCTCGCAGGAACTCATGCTCGTTCTCGAGGAGGCGATGCGCAACGACAAGATCCCGACCATGCCCATCCATCTTGATGGTATGATCTGGGAGGCCACCGCCATCCACACCACCTACCCCGAGTACCTCCGGGACGAGCTCCGCGACCGGATCTTCCACGAGGACGAGAACCCCTTCCTCGCCGAGCAGTTCAACCACATCGACGGCGGCGAGGACGAGCGCATGGACGTCGCCGAGGGCGAGGAGTGCATCATCCTCTCCACGTCCGGGATGGTCACCGGCGGCCCCATCATGTCGTGGCTCGAACATCTCGGCCCGCAGGAGGACAACCAGATGATCTTCGTCGGCTACCAGGCACAGGGTACCCTCGGCCGGCGCATCCAGTCCGGCTGGGACGAGATTCCCGTCGGCGGCTCCGGCGGGCGCACCCAGCACCTCGAGCTCAACATGGACGTCGCGACCGTCGACGGCTTCTCCGGTCACGCCGACCGTCAGGGCCTCGAGAACTTCGTGCGTACCATGAACCCGCGCCCCGAGAAAGTGCTGTGCGTCCACGGCGACGAGCGCTCCACGCAGGACCTCTCGAGCGCGCTCTACCACGACTACAACATGCGGACGTTCGCCCCGAAGAACCTCGAGACCTTCCGCTTCCTCTAGCGGTCGTCCCGCGAGCGGGCAGGGTGTGGAGCCGAACGGCTTACGTCGGCGGCGCCACCCACTCGACGTATGGTCGGAAACGCGGACCCCGAGGCGGCGCGTCGCTACTATGAGCTCGTCGACGACGAGGACTACGACGGCCTCGTCGGCCTCTTCAGCCCCGACGTCGTCTACGAGCGTCCCGGCCAGCCCCCCATCGAGGGGCTCTCGGAGCTCCGGGCGTTCTACGAGACGGGCCGACCGCTCTCGGAGGGCGAGCACACCGTTCACACGGTCGTCGCGGAGGGCGATACCGTCGCGGTCCGTGGCTCCTTCGAGGGCGTGCAGGACGGCGAGCGCGTCGCCTTCGGCTTCGCGGACTTCCACGAGTTCGACGACGAGGGCTTCATCATCCACCGACACACCTACACGGACCGCGACACGGTCTGAGCGTCGCGACGCGGCGGACCCACAAACGCAATACCGCCGCCGCTTCTACGACACGGCATGCGAGAGTACGCCGACGATCCGCCCGTGGAGGAACGCATCGGTGACGCGCTCCGGGAGGCGGGCGAGACCATCGCGACGACGGAGTCCTGTACGGGCGGGCTCGTCGGGTCGCTCCTCACGGACGTCCCCGGCTCCTCGGACTACTTCGACCGGACGTACGTCACGTACACGTACGACGCCAAGCTCGACACCGGCGTCTCCCGTGAGGCCCTCGACGCCCACGGTGCGGTGAGCGAACCCGTCGCGCGCGAGATGGCGCGCGCGGTCCGCGACGCCGCGGGGACGACGTGGGGAGTCTCGACGACGGGGATTGCCGGCCCGACCGGCGGGAGCGAGGCGAAACCAGTCGGCACCGTCTACATCGGCGTCGCGCACGCCGGTGCGTGGGATGCCGACGACACCTACACGACCGTCGAGCGCTACGTCTTCGACGGCGACCGCCACGAGATAAAGGAGCAGATCGCGCGGCAGGCGCTCGTCGACGCCCTCGCGGCGATGGAGGCACGCGAATGAACAAGAAGGACCACATCCTGAACGGTCTGCTGTTGGGAATCGGCCTCGGCTTCGTCCTCCACCCCGAGGGGAGCGTGCAGACGCTCGTCACGGTCGCCGCCGTCCTCGTGCCGGTCGTTCTCGGCGCGCTGTTCCCGGACATCGACACCGAGTTCGGCAAGCACCGCAAGACCCTGCACAACGTCTTCGTCGTCGCGCTCCTCTACGGCTACACCTACTTCCTCGGCAACCTCTACTGGGTGTGGATCGGCGTCCTCACGCACTTCGTCCTCGACGTCCTCGGCTCGAAGCGCGGCATCGCGCTCTTCTACCCGCTCTGGGACAAGGAGTTCGGCACGCCCGTCGGCGTCACGACGTCATCGCAGTACGCGACGGTCATCACCGTCGTCATCACGCTCGTCGAGCTCGTCGCGATCTACGCGCTCATCCACTACCTGCCGGGCGTCATCCCGAACGTGGACGTCGCCTCGCAGGTGCAGGGCCTCCAGACGCTCGTGGGCTAGTAGACGCGGACGTCCTCGAAGCGCCCCTCGTAGGCGATGTGCCGGGGGTGCGTGGGCTCCATGCCCGAGAGGAGCACGCGGTCGAGTTTCTTGTACGTGTTCTCGTAGGCGAGGTCGAGCGTTTCGAGGCGACAGCGCAGCGTGTGGCGCCACCCGC
Source organism: Halarchaeum grantii (assembly GCF_014647455.2). Classification (NCBI taxonomy): domain Archaea; kingdom Methanobacteriati; phylum Methanobacteriota; class Halobacteria; order Halobacteriales; family Halobacteriaceae; genus Halarchaeum; species Halarchaeum grantii. Next base: position 138,377 of record NZ_BMPF01000002.1, read on the forward strand.
GTCGATGCTCGACGCGCCGAGGCGCGCCGGATCCGAGCGCGTCGAGGAGGTCGGCCTCGCTCCCGATGTCGCGCTCGAACGTCGTCCACACCTCCCCGATGGTCGCGCGCCGGTGAGCGTAACTCGACCCGAACGGCGGGAGGCCGTAGGCCTCGACGAGCTCGCGCGCGCGCTCGTTCTGCCACGGGAGGTGTTTCGGGTTGTAGACCTCGCCGCCGGCGAGCTGGTCGCCGTAGCGCTCGAACTCCGGTGCGCCGAGACTCACCGTCGCGAACTCCGGGTGCGGCGCGAGCACGGTGGCGTCCTGTCTGGCGAACTCCGCGAAGGCGCCCTCGAGCGTGATGAAGTCCGGGACGGGCTCGGTGAGGCCGAGCGCGAGGACGTGCCTGCGCTCCCGCCACGGGCCGGTGAACACCTCGCGGGCGGGCACGACGAGCAACTCGTCGTCGCTGAACGCCGCCGCGCGCTCGCGTATCTCGGGGAGACGCACGAAATGCGGCGCATACACGAGGACGTCGATGCCGCGCGCCTTCGCGCGCTCGGCGACGCCCTGATCGAGTATCTTCACGTGGGGGTCGACCCGTGTCTCCGTCACGCCCCGCGATAGGCGCGGCGGGGTTTTAGCGGTTGCAGTTTCGCGCGCCGCGACGGGCGTACCCGGACAAGCTTTATCGGGGCGCTCGCGGTACCGGACGCGTATGCCCGGCTGGGAGTGCGCCATCGGCGACTGTGCGGCGACGTACGACGACGTGACGGACCTGCTCGCCCATCAGGTGGAGGGCCACGGTCGCCACGAGTGTCGCGTCTGTAACGCCGTCGTCCCCGAGGGGTTCTTCGCCATCGCGCACGCCTTCGACGCGCACACGCGAGCGGACTACGTGCGCGCGTACGACGCGGACGCGGACGACATCCGCGTTCGCGAGGACGTGAAGGGCGCGGTCGAGGACGCCGTCGACGTCGCCGCCGTCCGCGAGCGCCTCGACCTCGACGCGCGCGAGGACGGCACCGGGGAAGCGGTTGAGGCCGACGAAGCGGACGACACGGACGGAGTGGTCGACACGGACGGGACGAACGACGCCGACGACACGGACGGGACGGATGGCGTGACGGACGCGTAATCGGCCGGACGGTTTTTCCGGCTCGGCGCCGCACCCGTCGAGTATGACCGAGGAGTGGCGGACGGAGGCCGTCGAGGCTGTCCTGCGCGTCCTCGCACAGACCGGGCTCGGCGTCTCCCCGGGCGGTATCGCCGCGAACATCGAGCGGCTCCTCCGGGAGGACGTCGACGTCGCGGCCGTCGAGGACGCGCTCGAACGACTGGCCGACCGGAACATGGTGAAGTCGCTCGACGCGGGCGACTACTACCGCCTCACCGAGCGCGGCCGCGAGTACGCGACGGCCGAGTTCGGCGACGACGTCTTCGGCTACATCGACTGATGGGGTCCGCGACGCGAACGCCTATGGTCCGTGGGCGTCCTGAACGCACACGATGACGTCCACTACGGGACGCCTCGCCTACCTCCGGGACGAGCAGTCCGTCGAGATTCGGGAGTATCCGGTGCCCGACCCCGAACCGGGCGCGCTCGTCACCGAGGTCGTGCAGGCGAACGTCTGCGGCTCCGAGCTCCACATCTGGAAGGGGATCCACCCCGTCCTCGACCGGATGGTCCTCGGCCACGAAGCGCTCTGTCGCGTCACCGACGTCGGCGACGGCGTCGAGACCGACTACGCGGGCGAGCCCATCGAAGAGGGCGACCTCATCGCCCCGACGTACTTCGTCGCCTGCGGGAAGTGCGAGTACTGCGGGCGCGGGGAGTTCCGCTCCTGCGAGAACGCCCTCCAGCACTGGCTCGAGCACCCCGACGAGTTCCCGCACTTCCACGGGACGTTCGCGACGCACTACTACGTCCACCCCGAGCAGCACTTCTACAAGGTCCCCGAGAACATCCCGGACGGCGTCGCGGCGGCGGCGAACTGCGCGCTCACGCAGGTGCTCTTCGGCCTCGACGAGGTCGGCCTCTCCTACGGCGAGACGGTCGTGATTCAGGGCGGCGGCGGCCTCGGGCAGAACGCCATCGCCGTCGCGAACGAGTACGGCGCGGAGACCATCCTCGTCGAGGGCGTCGACGAGCGCATCGAGCGCGCCCGGTCGTTCGGCGTCGACCACGTCGTGGACTTCCGCGAGTACGACACCGTGGAGGCGCGCGGCGAGCGCGTCGCCGAGCTCACGGACGGGCGCGGCGCGGACGTCGGCGTCGAGGTCGCGGGCGTCCCGGACGCCTTCGCGGAGGGGCCACACCTCCTCCGCGACGGCGCGCGCTACCTCGAAATCGGCAACATCACGCCCGGTCGGACCGCCGAAATCGACCCCGCGCTCTTCACCCGGAAGAACATCGAGGTGACGCCGACGATGCGCTACGACCCGTGGTACCTGAAGAAGGGCCTCGAATTCCTCTCGCGCACCGTCGAGAAATACCCCTACGACGACCTCATCGACGCCGAGTTCGACCTCGTGGACACACAGACCGCACTCGAGCAGTCCGACGCCCGCGAGATTACGCGCGCGTCGCTCGTTCCACACGAGCACTGACGGGATGCGACCCCGCCGCCGGACGGTGAAATCGGCACTTCACCGTGGCGTGCGATTATCTCGCTGCACCGGCTAGACGCGAGCGCATGGTCTCGACCGAACCCCGACCACCCTCCACCACGAGAGTACCGCGACGCATCCGTTCACCGACAGCCGACACGACGGAGGGACCCCGATGAGGTGGCGACCGGTCGCGCTCGCCCTCCTCGCCGTCGGCCTCGTCGCCACCGCGGGCTGTGCGGGACTCGGCGGGCCGAGCGGCGACACGACGCCGACGCCACCATACGTTGCGCACGACGGCGAAAACGTCACCGTCCAGTCCGCCGCAGAACAGACCATCAGCGGGGTGACGACGCTCGACGCCGGTGAGAACGTCACCGTCCGCGTGCAGTCCTCGGGCGGCGAGTCGCCCTTCCTCAAGACCGACACCGCGAACGTCACCGAGGGCGGGTCGTTCGAGGCGACCTTCGACTTCTCCGGCGTCGAGAGCGGCGCGCCCTTCGAGGTCACCGTCCGCCACAACGGGAGCGAAGTCGTCACTGCGGACGGCGTCGTCGCGTAGCGACCCCAGCACGTTCCGACGGTGCGTCGGGCGTCGCGGGGCGCGCTGAATCGCGTAGAAGAACCGCCTTCCGCTATCGCTCTTCGAGTCGTCTCACGGCACAGTGCGCCGTTCGACTGACGAGGAGCGATCGCTCCTCGGTGTCCGCGTGAGCGATACGAACGGGAGGCCAGAGACGCGCGTTAGCGTTCCTCGGAATCCAGCACCCGGATCTGGTCGCCGCGAACGGTGACCGGGATCGGGACGGTGGCCTCGTAGAGTTCGACGGTGACCTGGTCCTTGCCCTCGTCGATGCGCTGGACCTGCGCCTTCTCGCCCTTGAACGGGCCGGCGATGAGTTCGACGATGTCGCCCTCCGCGATGCCCTCGACGTCCGGTTTCGGGCTGAGGAAGTGCTCGACCTCGCTGATCGAGGACTCGCCCGGCACCATGCTGCGGGCGTGCGGAATCTCCTCGAGCACACGCGAGATGACGGCGTCGTTGTCCGCCTCCACCATCACGTAGCTCGTGAGCGCGTCCGGCGCGAGGACGGCGTGGATCTCGTTCTCCTCGCGGTTCGCGATCATGCTCGCGACCGTCTGCTCCTGACTCGCGGTCGTCTTGACGGCGTACACACTCATCTCAGATCCCCGTGCCCGGAACGACGCCCATGACTAGGAAGATGATGAAGCCCATCAGGCCGACGAGGAGGATGCCGGCGCCGGCGATGAGCGCGATCTGGGAGAACTCCTCCCATCCGGGGGTGCTGGCCAGTTTCAGCACCCGCGTGTACGCTGAAAGCTCTAGGGGAACGTCCATAGCGTGCTTTCGACACCGCTCCTTTTCTGTCTTTCGCACCGCCGGTCGGGGGCGGCGACGGCCGGGCTACGCGACGCGTTCGAGGGCGGCGTCGACGGCGGCCGCGACGTCCGCACGGGCGTCGGCGTCGAGTTCGACGAGCGGCGGGCGCACCGCCGCGTTCGGGAGGCGCCCGCGCGCGGCGAGCGCGGCCTTCGTCGCGGGCGCGAAACCGTGCTCCGCGCAGTGAGCGAACAGGGGCGTGAGGCACTCGCGGTGGAGGTCGCGCGCTCGCTCGTCGTCACCGGCGTCGAGGGCGTCGCGGACCGCCGCGAACACCTCGGGGACGGCGTTCGAGAGCGCGTTGATGCCGCCGCTCGCGTCCATCAAGCCGGCGGGAACGAGCTGGCCGTCGACGCCCTGGTAGACCGCGAAGTCGTCGGGGACGGCGGCGAGGACGTCCGTGAAGTAGCCGAAGTCGCCGCCGGAGTCCTTCAGGCCGACGACGGCGTCGTGTGCGGCGAGGTCGGCGACGACGTCGACGGGGATTTCGGCGCCCGTGCACGCCGGGATGTTGTAGAGGTAGAGCGGGAGCGGGCTGTCGTCGGCGACCCGCTGGAGGAAGCGCTCGGCGCCGGCGGGCGCGTTCGCGGTGTGGAAGTAGGGGAGGACGATGAGGCCGGCATCCGCGCCGGCGTCGTCGGCGAACGCGAGGGCGTCGAGGGTGTCGGCGACGGAGGTGGCGCCCGCGCCCGCGATGACGGTGGTGTCGTCGCCGGCGCGTGTGCGGACGCGGTCGAGGACGGCGCGGTTCTCCGCGCGGGTCATGCTCGCGAACTCGCCGGTGGTGCCACAGGGGACGAGGCCGTCGAGGCCCGCCTCGAGCACGCCGTCGACGACGGCGTCGAGCGCGGCGAGGTCGACGTCGCCCTCGGCGTCGAACGGCGTGACGAGCGGACACAGCACGTCGGTCATGGCCGTCGCTTTCGACGCGAGGACTATAGAGGCTTCTACGGAGCGAGAACGAAGAGCGAGTTACTCGACGTAGTCGATGTCGCGCTCTGCGCTCGTCTCTGGTTGTTCGTCGCCGTTCTGCCCGTAGATCTGCGGGGATTCGACGCCGGTGACGACGACCATCGTGCGCATCTCGCCGTCGAGGTCCTCGTCGACGGAGGTCCCCCAGATGATGCGCGCGTCGGGGTCGATGCGGTTGTAGATCTCCTCGACGACGCCCTCGGCCTCCTCGATGCTCATGTCCGGGCCGCCCGTGACGTTCACGAGCGCGGAGTTCGCCTGTCCGATGTCGACGTCGAGGAGCGGACTTCGCAGGGCGCTCTTGACGGAGTCGACGGCCTTGGAGTCGCTGTCGGACTCGCCGAGGCCGATCATGGCGACGCCGCCCTTCTCCATGACGGTCCGCACGTCGGCGAAGTCGAGGTTGACGAGGCCGGGTTTCGTGATGAGTTCGGTGATCCCCTTCACGGAGCGCATGAGGACTTCGTCGGAGACCTTGAACGCCTGCCGGACGGGGAGTTTCCCCACGGAGTCGAGCAGGCGGTCGTTCGGGACGACGATGACGGTGTCGGAGACGTCGCGCAGGCGCTCGAGGCCGGCTTCCGCGTTGTTCCGCCGGACCTCGCCCTCCGCAGTGAACGGCGTCGTGACGATGCTGATGGTGAGCGCGCCCGCCTCGCGGGCGGCCTTGGCGACGACGGGGGCGCTCCCCGTGCCGGTGCCGCCGCCGAGACCGGCGGTGACGAAGACCATGTCGGAGCCGGAGATGGCCTCGCGGATCTCCTCCTGGGACTCGAGAGCGGCCTCCTCGCCGACCTGCGGGAGCGAGCCGGCGCCCCGGCCGCGCGTCTTCTCCTGCCCGATGAGGATCTTCGTGTCCGCCTCGATGTCGACGAGGTGCTGGACGTCGGTGTTCGCGGCGACGAGTTTCGCGCCGTGGATGCCCTCCTCGTGCATCCGGTTGACGGTGTTCGAGCCCGCGCCGCCACAGCCGACGACGGTGATGTTCGTCTGCAGGTCCTCGAGAACGCCGAGTAGCTCCTCGTCAGACATCCGGCCGGAGCTGGCGGTCCCCCCGCCGCTGTCGGGGGAGACGCCCTCGGAGGGCTCGGCGCCCTCCTCGGCCTCGTCGATAGCGTCCTGCACGATGGAGTCCATGTTGCCTATACTCTATACGAGAGTCGTTTAATTACCTTTCCCCCTCGCGTCGGACGACCGTCTCACGCGCCCCGCGCGGATAGGCCTCGGCGCGCTCGCTCGCGACGTCCTCGGGTCGGATTTCCTCCCCGTCGACCTCGACGGTGTGGCCGCTCGCGAGCCGCCCGAACTTCGGGCCCTCGGGGACGCCGCGCGCGTTGGCTTTCCCGGGGTCGAAGGACTCGTCGGTGACGCGGACGGCGTCGGCGTCGCGCTCGACCGCGTCGTACTTCTCGTCGAGGAGGCTCGCGAGCGCGGCGACGTACGCGTCGTGGGCGTTCGCGTCCGGGAACGCGATGTCGCCCGCGACCCGGTTCCCGTTCTCCTCGGTGGTGTAGGCGAGCGCGTGCTCGCTCGCGGCGGCGAGCGCGGCGTCCGCGTCGACGCTGTGCGCGTCCGCCCAGAGGCCGTCCGGGTGGTCGACGACGACGTACTCGCGGGGCGCGCCCTCGCGGGCGGCGTCGCCGAAGCGGAGACCGTCGGCCACGCGCCCGAGTTCGGCTTCGAGGTCGGTCGCGAGACCGAGGTCGACGCCCGTGGTCTCGCGGAGCCACGTCTCGCTCACGACGTCGTGGCCGAGGTCGGCGACCACCTCGCGGAGGCGCGGTTGCTCGCCGTCGACGACGGCGCGCGTCGCGCCGCTCTCCGCGAAGGCCTGCGCGACCACGTCGCGGTGCTCGCGGGGGTCACCGAGGTCGTCGAGACACCAGTCCGCGCCGACGTGCCCGACCGCCCAGTCGGTCGTCTCGACGATTCGGGTGGGACGCGGGGCGTAGTGGCCGCCGCCGAACGCGACGACGGTGCGCTCGGCGTGCGCGTCGACGCCGCGCAGGTCGAGGATGGCGCGCGCGACCGTCTCGGCCGCCGACTCGTCCGCCCACTCCGACTCCGAGGAGCCGAGCTCGACGAACATCGAGGGCGTGCCGACGGCCGTCGGGCCGTGGTGCGTGCACTCCATCCCGACGTCGTAGTCCTCGGGCGCGTGTTCGGCGAACGCGGAGACGACGGCGCGGTGGGCGTTCGGGCAGGCCTCGGCGAGGTCGCGGTCGGCACCGCCGTGCTCGGCGGCCCCGAAGTTCCCCGTGAAGTGCGCGGTGAGCAGCGGGCCGCTCGAGCCGGCGTGCCGCGAGGCGAAGACGACGAACGCGGGGTCGTCGAACGCCGACGCGACCCCCTCGAGTTCGAGGTGCCAGTCCTCGAACTCGCGGAGCTCGAAGCCACCACACCGATAGCGCGCGGCGCTCGCGTCGTCGTCCGCGCGCTCCCAGTCCCGTAAGGCGAGCAGTCGCTCGCCGATGGCGCGCGACGCGGAGTCGGCGCGGCTCACGACGATTCCGACGGTCATACTCGCAGTCGCCCCTCTCGCCGCTAAAAGCCGTCGGAAGGCGCGACCGTCGCCGGACGCGCCGCCGAGGTGTCGGAGAGCGCCGAGTCGACGCCCCGTGACCGAATGGGTGCGCTTACAAGTATCGTGGGAGACAGCCGTGGTATGGACGGCCTCGCACCGGCACTCCTCTCTCCGGCGGCGGACCGGACGCTCCTCCTCCTCGGGTCGTTCGCTCTCCTGCTCGCCGGCGCGGAAGTGTTCACGAACGGCGTGGAGTGGCTCGGACATCGCCTCGGCGTCAGCGAGTCGGCGACCGGAAGCATCCTCGCCGCCGTCGGCACCGCGCTCCCGGAGACGCTCATCCCCGTCATCGCCATCCTGCAGGGCGGGGCGGAATCGGCGCACGTCGGCGTCGGCGCGATCCTCGGCGCGCCGTTCATGCTCGCCACCATCGCGATGTTCCTCGTCGGCGTCAGCGTCTACCACTTCCGCGACCGGCGGGTGTTCGGCGACGAGATGCACTTCAACGAGATGGCGACCCGCCGCGACCTCTCCTTCTTCCTCGTCGGCTACGTCATCGCGTTCGCCGCCGCGTTCGCCCACAACCGCCTCCTCGAGTACGCGATGGCGGCCCTGCTCGTCGGCCTCTACCTCCTCTACCTCGTGCGCTCCCTGCAGAGCGGCGAGCTCGCGGAGAGCGAGGGCATCGAGGCGCTCCACCTCGGCCTCCTCATCGAGCGCGTCGCCGCGCGCGCCGGCTACGACCCGCGTTCGTACGGCGACAACCCGCGGTTCGTCTTCGTCGCCCTCCAGACCCTGTTCGCGCTCGGCCTCATCATCGGCGGCGCGCACCTCTTCGTCAGCGAGGTCCAGTGGCTCTCCAAGGAGGTGCTCGGCATCCCGATCGCCATCGTCGCGCTCCTCATCGCGCCGCTCGCGACCGAGCTCCCGGAGAAGTTCAACTCCGTGCTGTGGATCAGCCGCGACAAGGACACGCTCGCGCTCGGGAACATCACGGGCGCGATGGCGTTCCAGGGCACACTCCCCGTCACGCTCGGCATCGTCTTCACGGACTGGGACCTCTCGCTCGCGTGGGGGACCACGGGCTTCCTGAACGCCGTCTCCGTCGTCCTCGCCGTCCTCTCCGGGGGCATCCTCTACCTGCGCGCGCGCTCCGCGCACGAGGAGCCGATGGACCCGAAGCCCTTCCTCGTCGGCGGCGTCTTCTACGCGGCGTTCATCGCCCTCCTCGTCTACTTCGTCGTCGTCCTCGGCATCGACGCGGGCGCGCACTGACGCACCGAACAGGGGATTTTTGCTCGACGGCGTGCCTCGCCCTGTATGGACGTCTACGGACTCCTCGGGAACCCGGTGGGCCACTCGCTCTCCCCGCCGATGCACGAGGCCGCCTACGCGGCGCTCGACATGGACGCGCGCTACGTCACCTTCGAACCGGACGCGTCGGACGGCGCGGCGGCGGTCGAGGCCGCAGAGACGCTCGGTATCGCCGGTCTGAACGTCACGATCCCCTTCAAGGAGGACGTGCTCGATGCGGTCGAGCCGGACGACCTCGCGCGCCGCGTCGGCGCCGTCAACACCGTGGACTTCTCGGGCGACGTCCCGACGGGCCACAACACGGACGTCGCGGGCGTCCAGCGCGCCTTCGAGCGCTTCGACGTCCCGCTCGCGGGCGCGGACGCCGTGATCGTCGGCGCGGGCGGCGCGGCGCGGGCGGCGGCCGTCGCGCTCGTCACGGCCGGCGCGGACGTCGCCGTCGCGAACCGCACCGTCGAGCGCGCGCGGGCGCTCGCCGCCGACGTGGGCGCGGATGCGTTCGGGCTGGACGCGCTCCCCGACCTACTCGTGGGCGCGGACGTGCTCGTGAACGCGACGAGCGTCGGCATGGAGGAGGACGTCTCGCCGGTGCCGGCGGACGCCCTCCACGCGGACCTCGCGGTGCTGGACGCCGTCTACTCGCCGCTCGAGACGCGACTCCTCCGCGAGGCCGCCGAGGCGGGCGCGACCACCATCGACGGCGCGTGGATGCTCCTCTATCAGGGCGTGGTCGCCTTCGAGCGCTGGACCGGCTCGGACGCGCCCGTGGACGCGATGAACGCGGCGCTCCGCGAGGGGCTTTAAGACCCTCGCGGTCGTTACGCCGTCCAATGGGTCTCATCTCGAAACTGAAGTCGCTTCTCGGCATGGAGTCGAACCGGAGCGGACGCGAGCGCGACGCCAGCGTCACGGTCGAGCGCGAACGCGGCACAGAGCGTGAAGGCGACGTCGACGAACCGGTCGCGACCGAGACGGAGGCCGCCGCCTCCACCGAATCGCTCGTCGACGACGCCGTCGAGGAGGGCGACGCCGACTCGCCGGCGGAGGCCGCCGAACCCGCCGAAGCCGCCGGCCCGGACGAGGCGGACATGGAGACGGACATCGACGTGTCGGACGACGCCGACGAGACGGCCGTCGACGAACCGGTCGCGACCGAGACGGAGGCCGCCGCCTCCACCGAATCGCTCGTCGACGACGCCGTCGAGGAGGCCGAACCGGAGTCGAGCGCGGACGCCGCCGAGCCGGCGGAGGCGGCGGGGCCGAGCGAGGCGGACGTGACGACGGACGTCGCCGACGTCGAACCCGACGCCGACGAGGACGCCGTCGCCGACACCGAGGGCGCCGAGGACGTCGAGATAATCAAGGGCGTCGGCCCGGCGTACGCCGAGCGCCTCCGCGACGCCGGCGTCGAGACGGTGGACGACCTCGCGAGCGCGGACGCGGACGACCTCGCGGAGCGGATCGACCTCTCCCCGAAGCGCGTCCAGCGCTGGATCGACCGCGCGAACGAGCGCGAGGAGTGAGCGCGGCGTAGGGCGACCGGGGCGGCGCGGTGGCGTCCGGTTCGTCCGCCGCCGGCCCCGAAACGCGTTTCCCGGTCGGGCGCCCTTTCACGGCTATGAGCGACGCAGACGTGCGAACGGAGCGCGCGGCCTTCGTGGCTGCGGCGCGTGACGCCCCGCCCGGCGCGCGCGTCCCCGTCGAAGTCCGGGTGGCCGTCGACGACCCCTTCGACGCCTATCGTCGCGCGCGCGGTACGGGGCGTTCCGACGACGCCCCCGAGGCGCACGACGAAGCGGCGGTCTTCTACGAGACGGGCGGCGGCCGCGACGGCTGGGGCTACTTCGGCGTCGACCCGGTAGCGACCACGACCGTCGGCCCCGACGAGACCGGCGTCTTCGACGCCATCGACCGCCTCTTCGAGGGCGAGACGCTCGTGCGCGCGGGCTGTGACGTCCCCTACCCCGGCGGGTTCTTCGGCTACCTCTCCTACGACGCCGCGCGCGAGACGGAGGCCATCCCGGAGACGACGACGGACGACCGTGGCGTTCCGCGCCTCGAACTCGCGACGTTCGAGGTGCTCGCGGCGTGGCGCGACCCCTTCGCGGCCGGTGACGACCTCCGCGTCGTCGCGACGCCGCGACTCGAGGGCTACGCGAGCGTTGAGGCCGCGTACGCCGACGCGCGCGAGCGGGCGCTCGCCCTCGCGGAGCGCGCGACCGAGGGCGCGTACGGCGACGAGACGCCGCCCGCGCCCGGCACGGACGCGACCTTCGAGAGCGACGCGGGGCGGGAGGCGTTCGCCGAGCGCGTCGCGCGCATCAAGGCCGAGATACGCGCGGGCGAGACGTTCCAGACGAACGTCAGCCAGCGCCTGCGCGCGCCCGCCGCCGTCCACCCCGTGCGGGCGTACGCGGCGCTTCGCGAGGTGAACCCCGCGCCGTACGCGGGCCTCCTCGAGTTCCCGGGCTGTGACCTCGTCTCCGCGAGCCCCGAACTCCTGCTCGAGCGTCGTGGCGACGAGTTGCTCACGGAGCCAATCGCGGGCACGCGGCCGCGCGGCGAGACCGAGGCCGCGGACGCCGCCTACGAGGCGGAGCTGACGAGCGACGAGAAGGAGCGCGCGGAGCACGCGATGCTCGTCGACCTCGAGCGCAACGACCTCGCGAAGGTCTCGACGGCGGGGAGCGTCGCCGTCGAGGAGTACAGGCGAATCGACCGCTACTCGCGCGTGATGCACCTCGTCTCACTCGTCTCCGGGACGCTCCGCGAGGGCGCGACGCTCGGCGAGGCCGTCCGCGCGCTCTTCCCCGGGGGAACGATCACGGGCGCGCCGAAGCCGCGAACGATGGCGCTCGTCGACGAGGTTGAGGCGACGCGACGCGGCCCCTACACGGGGAGTATGGCCGCCATCGGCTTCGACGGCGACGCCACGCTCAACATCGTCATCCGGACGCTTGTCCGCACGGGCGCGGAGTACGGCCTGCGCGTGGGCGCGGGCGTCGTCCACGATTCCGACCCCGAATCGGAGTACGACGAGACGCTCGCGAAGGCCCAAGCGCTCGTGGACGCGGTGGACCGCGCACTCGCGGACGCCGATCTGGAGGTCGAGCGATGAGCGCGCGCGTGCTCGTCGTGGACAACTACGACTCGTTCGTCTACAACCTCGTCGACTACGTCGCCGCGCACGTCGGCCGCGAGGCCGTCGCCGTCGAGCGCAACGACGCCATCACCGTCGCGGACGTCCGCGCGCTCGACCCGGACGCCATCGTGGTGTCGCCCGGTCCCGGGACGCCCGCCGACGCCGGCGTCTCGACGGCGCTGTTCGCGGAGACGGAGTACCCGATACTCGGGGTGTGTCTCGGCCATCAGGCGCTCTGTGCGGCGCGCGGCGCCGATGTCGTGCGCGCGCCCGCGGTCATCCACGGGAAGCCCTCGACGGTCACGCACGACGGCGCGGGCGTCTTCGCGGGCCTCCCGGAGACGATTTCGGTCGGGCGCTATCACTCGCTCGCCGTCGAGCAGGGGACGCTCCCCGCGCGGCTGGTGGAGAGCGCGCACACCGTCGCCGGCGACGCGGACGGCGACGCCGAGATCGTGATGGCGGTTCGGGACACGGAGCGCCCGCACGTCGGCGTCCAGTTCCACCCCGAGAGCGTCCTCACGGGCCGCCCGGAGGACCCCGCCGACCTCGACCTCGGCCGGGCGCTCGTCGCGAACTTCCTCACGGAGGTGGCCGGATGCGCTATCACGTAGCCGGCGAGCTCGTGGACGCCGCCGACGCCACCGTGAGCGTCGCTGACCGGGGGTTCCGTTACGGCGACGCCGGGTTCGAGACGCTGCGCGCGTACGGCGGCGGCGTCTTCCGGTGGGACGACCACGCCGACCGGCTCGCGGGCACGCTCGACGCGCTCGGCTTCGACCGGTACCCGGACGCGGCGGACCTCCGCGAGCGCGTCCGCGAGACGCTCGCCGCGAACGAGCTCGCGGACGCCTACGTCCGCGTCTCCGTCACGCGCGGCGCACAGGGGGGGAAGCTCACGCCCGGCCCGGCGGACCCCACCGTCGTCGTCGTCGCGAAGCCGCTCCCGCGAGGAGGGGTCGCGGGCGAGGACGTCTGGGACGCGCCCGCGAGCGCGCGCGTCATCGAAACGCGCCGCGTCCCGAGCGACGCACTCCCCGCGAGCGCGAAGACGCACAACTACCTGAACGGCGTGCTCGCCCGGACCGAACTCGACGGCGAGGACGAAGCGCTCCTCCGCGACACGGACGGCCACCTCGCGGAGGGCGCGACGAGCAACGTCTTCTGGGTGCGCGACGGCACCCTCCACACGCCGAGTCTGGCGGGGGACGTCCTCCCGGGCGTGACGCGTCGCGTCGTCCTCGAACTCGCGGCCGACGCGGGAATCGACGTCGAGACGGGCGTCTACGAGCCCGGGGCGCTCCGACACGCCGACGAGGCGTTCCTGACGAACACGACGTGGGAGGTCCGCCCGCTCGTCGCCGTCGGCGACGCCGCGCTCCCGGTCGGTCCCGTCACCGAGCGCCTCCGCGACGCGTTCGACCGGCGCGTCGAGGCGACGCACTACTGAGGAAGCGACGCGTTCAACTCGCCGGGGCCGATACCGGAACAGCATGGATTCCGGGACGCGGATGGCGCCACTCGCGGACGTCCCCGACGCGTCGAGCCTGCTCGTCACCCTCCGCGACGAGGCCGGCGAGGACGTCGAGTTCGTCCTCGTGCGCGCCGACGGCGGCGATAGCGAGGGCGCGGAGGAGGAGGTTCGGGCGTGGCACAACGTCTGCCCGCACTGGACGGACGTCCGCTTCGACTCGGGGAGCGGCGCGGAGGTCAGAAACGGCGACCTCGTCTGCACCAAGCACGGCGCGACGTTCGGCTGTGAGAGCGGCGACTGCGACTTCGGCCCGCCCGAGGGGTCGTCGCTCACCGGCGTCGACGTCGCCGTTCGCGACGGCGGCGTCTACCTCGTGGACGAGGACTACGAGTTCGTGCGCGTCGGGGCGGCCGAGACGGAGCGCGACCGCTCGACGAACCCCGGCGAGCGCCTCGGCTTCTAGGACTCCACGACGAACGCGGGTTCCTCGATACCCTCGTGCTTGCACTCCGGGCAGCGCGACGGCAGGTTCAACGGGTCGTCGTAGCCGTCGAAGCCGCACTCGCGGCACGCGGGCGGCCGGACGAGCAGTTCCTCCTCCGGGGACCCGCGGACGGACTCCGCGACGTGCTCGACGTGCCCGAGCGCGGCGTGGGGCGTCACCTCGAACGTTTCGGCGAGCGAACTCGGCGTCTCCGGTCCCTCCCGAAGGGCGTCCGCGATGCGCTCGCGCGTCGTTCGTGACTCCATACGCACCCGTACGGTTGTTCGGGATTTAGCTCCCTCGGTGGCCCCGTACTGCGGGGGTGTGTCGCCCGCCGGCGTCGGAGGGGAAAAGGACTTAGGGACTGCGGGGAAGGGTTCACGTATGAAAGCCGTCGTGCTGGCTGGTGGGTACGCGACGCGTCTCTGGCCCATCACCAAGAACCGGCCGAAGATGTTTCTCCCCGTCGGTGACTCCACGGTCATCGACCGAATCTTCGCCGAGATCGAGGCGGACGAACGCATCGACGAGGTCTTCGTCTCCACGAACGAGCGCTTCGCGGACGCGTTCCGCGAGCACATCCGCGAGTCCGACTACGAGAAGCCGACGCTCTCCGTCGAGGACACGAGCGCCGAGGACGAGAAGTTCGGCGTCGTCGGCGCGCTCGCCCAGCTCTTCGAGCGCGAGGGCGTCACGGACGACACGCTCGTCATCGCCGGCGACAACCTCATCAGCTTCGACATCTCGGAGTTCGTCGACTTCTTCGAGGCGAAGGAGACCCCGACCATCGCCGCCTACGACGTCGGGAGCTACGAGCGCGCGAAGTCCTACGGTCTCGTCGAGCTCGACGGCGACGAGGTCATCAACTTCCAGGAGAAGCCCGAGAACCCGAAGAGCACGCTCGTCTCCATCGCCTGCTACGCCTTCCCCGAGGACGTCGTCACGTCCGGCTTCGACGAGTACCTCGGCTCCGGCGAGAACCCCGACGAACCCGGCTGGTTCGTCGAGTGGCTCCAGTCCCGGACCGGGGTCCACGCCTACACCTTCGAGGGCGCGTGGTTCGACATCGGCACCCCGGAGAGCTACCTCGACGCCGTCGCGTGGCAGCTCGACGGCGAGAACCTCGTCCACGAGGACGCCACCGTCGAGAACACGACGCTCGGTGAGGACGTCCACGTGATGGCGGGCGCCGAGGTCGTCGACTCCAACCTCGACCGGGCGGTCGTCTTCCCGGACGCGACGCTCCACGAGTGCGACGTCCGCAACTCCATCATCGACGAGGACACCCACCTCGAAGACATCGACTTCTCGGGCGCGCTCGTCGGCGCGCACACCCGCATCACGAACTGACGGCGGCGTCCGCCTTCCCCACGAGCGTCACGTCGCGGAACTCGACGCGCGCCCCGCCGTCCGCGCCCGCTTCGAGACGCATCGACCAGCCGTGCTCGGACGCGATCGTCCCGACGATGTGGAGGCCGTAGTGGCCGCTCTCGGTGTCGAGCGAACGGCCGACGTCGCGCGCGATGACCTCGTCCGAGAACCCGGTGCCGTCGTCCGCGACGTAGAACCCGTCCCCGTCCCCGACCACGCCGACCGTCACCGTCGGGTCCGAGCGGCCGCTGTGCTCGACGGCGTTCCGGAAGAGGTTCTCGAGGAGCTGGCGAAAGCGGCTCCGGTTGGCGCGCACCTGCCACACCCCGTCCGGGAGGTCGAGCGTCGCGTCGCCCGTCGCGACGGTGTCCCACGCCGCCTGCGCGACGGCGTGGACGAGCAGCGTGTCGACGGCGTCCGCGTCGTCCGTGCGGCGAGCGCGCGCGAGCATGTCCTCGATGATCTGGTCGATGCGGTCGATGGACTCATCGACGGTGCGGAGGTACTCGCTGTCTCGCCGATCGCGCTCGAGCGAGAGCTGTGCCTTCGCGACGGCGAGCGGGTTGCGGAGGTCGTGCGAGAGGACGTCCGCGAACTCCTCGAGTTCGGCCTTCTGCTCGCGCAGCGTCTCCTCGCGGGCCTTGCGCTCCGTGATGTCCGTGATGATGCCGGTGAAGACGCGCTCGCCGTCGTACTCGTGCTCGCGCAGGCTCACCGACACCGGGACCTCGTGGCCGTCGGCGTGCAGCGCGGTCAGCTCGACGCCGTCCCAGTCGATGTGCCGCTCGCCGCTCTGCAGGTACTGGTCGAGACCGTTCGCGTGCGCGGAGCGGAAGCGCTCCGGAATGATGCTCATCTTCGAACTCCCGACGAGTTCCTCGGGCGCGTAGCCGAGGATGCGCTCCATCGCCGGGTTCGCGAAGACGATGACGCTGTCCTCGTCGATCGTGAGCAGTCCCTCGGACGTGTTCTCGATCAGCGCGCGCAGGAACTCGTCGTCGTCGCGCAGAGACCCCCCGCTCCGAACGAACTCGGCGGCGTTCCCCATTACGGCAGACTAGGCGAGCGGGCGGGTTAAGCGTTCTCGCCTCGCGGCCCTCGTCCCGGCCGTGCGGAACGACCCCGACGGGACACACCCTCGAAGGCGGTGTCGGGCGCGGAGTGCACGGCGCGTCAGGCGAGTCGCGCGTCCGTGATCTCGACGCGCCCACGGTCACCCTCCCACACCGGCTCGTAGTCGAGGTCGATGGCGCGCGCCATGTGCGGGCCGTCGGTGACGAACGTCTCGAACTCGCCGCCCTCGCCGAGCGGGTGGACGCCGTACTCCTCGCTCAGGGCCGCGAGCTCGTCGAGAGCGTCGCGGTCGAGCGTCCGCCCGAGCCACGACTCATCGAGGCCGTACGCCGCGACCTGCAGGATGGTTATCTCGAAGCCCGCATCGAGCATCGCCGCACCGAGTTCGAGCGGGTCCTTCTGCCAGAGCGGCGCGAAGACCTCGCAGCCGAGGCGGTCGGCCATCGCCTGAATGCGCGACGTCTGGAACTCGCTCTCGATCGCGCCCGCCGTCACGCCCGCGAGGCCGCCGTCGAGGTCGTCGGCGAGGCGTTCGAGCGCGCGCTCCATCGGTTCGAGTTCCGCGTCGCCCTGCGCGCCCGCGTCCGTCGCGTTCGCCGCCTCGAAGTCCGCCGGCTCGACGTTCACGTGCTCGATGCCGACGCTCTCGGCCGCGAGACCCGTGAGCTCCGTCGCCGGCACGTGGTACATGTAGGAGTCCGCCGAGGGGTGGACGGTGAGGAGGCACGCGACGTCCAAGTCGGATTCGAGCGCGCGGTAGAGCGCCCAGCTCGAGTCCTTCCCGCCGGAGAACAGCGACACCCACCGTCCCTCGCCCGCGTCGAAATCGCTCATACACGCCCGTGGGCGCCGACGGCTAAAGACTCCGCGCTAGCGCCTGACGGCGTCCGTGCTCTCGTCGCCGGCCGCGAAGTGACTGGAGACGCGGATGCCGACGAGGCTGACGAGCACGCCCAGCAGGACGAACGACGCGAGGCGCTCCTCCGGCGTCAGGACGGCCGCCCCGATGAGGGGGAGCGGCGGCGTGTGGAGCGGCGCGAGAACGCCCGCGCGCTCCACGAAGTAGCCCGTGAACCCGCGGACGACGAGACCGACCGCGATCGCGCCGAAGGGGAGGTTGAGGCGCGCGGCGCCGAGCGTCTCGTCGCGGATGTACTCGTCGATGAGGCGGCCGGTCGCGCCCGCGAGCGCCGCGAGCGCGAGCCACGGGACGCTGCGGTAGCCGAACGCCATCGCGGCGACGAGCACGCCCGGGTCGCCGAGCGCGGAGACGCCGAGCGCGCCCGCGAACGTCCCGACGAGCGCGAGGCCGGCCGCGATGACGTACGTGACGATGGAGACGCGCCCCGAGTAGAGCGCGTCGCGCGCCTGCCCGGGGAGGTCAGCGAGGTACTCGTCGACGCTCAGCCCCTTGTAGAGGATGAAGACGCCGATGACGGCGGTGATGGAGGCGACGGCGGCGGCGAGACTGCGCGTCACCGTGAGCAACACCGGGAAGACGAGGAGCACCGCCCCGAGCGGGACGAGCACGCTCTCGCGGAGTTCCTCGTCCGCGAGGAACTGCTTCAGGAGGTAGTACGTGCTCTCGATGTCGCGCGCCTGCCGGACGACGACGCGGTCGACGGCGTCCACGGGGAGGCGGCTCTCGACGACCGGAACGAGGCGTTCGTCCTCGGCGGTGTCGACGACGACGATTGCCGAGTCGGGGTCGTGTGCGGCGACGAGCTCGTCGAGTTGCGCGGCGGCCGAGCGGTCCGCGCCGACGGCCGTGTCCGCGACGCCGGAGACGACCGCCGGCACCGCGTCGTCGCCCTCCGCGCGGAGGTCGTCCGTGAGGCGGAGCACCTCGAGGAGGCAGTTGACGCTCGAGTCCTCGGGGTCGTCCATCCCGAGCGCGACGACGAGCGATTCGACGGCCTCGCGGCCCGCGATCGGCGGGTCGACGTCGGCCTTCCGCGCCACGTCACCCGCGCGATCGACACACACGACCAGCGTACGCATCGGACGTCCCTACCGTCGCGGTCGGCGCGTAAAAAGACCCGCTACTGCGCTCTCGGGGGCGCGTCAGCGCAACTCGACGTCCACGCCGTCCTCGCCCGCCAGCGTCCGTGCGACGCCCGCGCCGGCCGCGTACGCGACGGACTGCGCGCCGACGCGGAGCCGCCGCATCAGCCCGGGCGACGGGCGGAACTCCTCGACGGCCACCTCGACGCCGAGCGACTCCGAGAGGGCGTCCTCGGCGTCGCGCGCGGTGCCGATCTCGTCCACGAGACCGCGCTCGACGGCCTCCTCGCCGAGGAAGACGCGCGCCTCGGTGTCCCGGACGGCCGCCGGGTCGAGGTCGCGGCCCGCCGCGACGCGCTCGACGAAGGCGTCGTAGTAGTCGTCGATGAGCCCCTGGAGGTAGTCGCGGTCGTCCGCGTCGAGCTCCTTCAGCGGCTGGCCGGCGTCCTTGTACTTCCCGGCGGCGAAGCGCTCGTAGGAGACGCCGAGTTCCTCCGCGAGCTCCTTCGCGTTCACCGTCGAGCCGATGACGCCGATGCTCCCGACGAGGCTGCCCTCGCGGGCGAACAGCCGGTCGCACGTGGAGGCGATCCAGTACCCCCCGCTCGCGCACTGGTCGGTCGTGTACGCGACCGCCGGGCCGTCGAAGCGCTCGACGGCGAGGCGGATGTCGTCGCTCGGGACGATTTCGCCGCCCGGCGTGTTCAGTTTCACGAGCAGGCCCGCGACGTTCGGGTCGCCGTCCGCCGCCTCGATCTGCTCGACGATGGCGTCCGCCGGCGGCGTCACGACGCCGCCCGCGAGCCCGTCGCCGGCTCCGTCGCGCGTGATCGGGCCGTCGACGGCGACCTCCGCGACGTTGTAGTCGGCGAACCACCCGCGCGCGAGTCGCGCCGCGCCGCGAACGGCGCCGATCGCGAACGCGATCGTGAGCACCACGCCGAGCAGTTCTGCGGTGTCGCCCGGCAGCAGGACGAACACCGTCCAGCCGACGACGACGGCGGCGAGCGCCGCGAGGACGACGACTGCGAGCTGCCCGAGTCGGTTTCCGAGCGTATCCATACCCTAGAGGGTGGTGCCCGCTACGTAAACGCTCGGGCGCACGACGAGCGCACGATCGCGCGGTGGCTACGCGGCGTGAAAACCAAAGAGAAGAGAGAGAAGACGCGGCCTCGTGGCCGCCCGGCCGTCGGTGACGGCCCGTTTACAGGAGACCGGACTTCTGGAGCTTGCGGAGGTCCTCGGTGTCGACCGTCTCGCCCTCCTTGAAGCGCTCGTAGATCTCCTCGGCCTCTTCGCGGGCCTCCTCCTGCTTCGCGGCGCGCTCGCCCTTGCGCTCCTCTTCCTCCTGCTTGTCGAGTTCGCGCAGGCGCTTCTGGACGCGCACGAACGCCTCGTGGTGGGCGTCAGCGGACTCCTGGGCCTCGACGAAGCTCTCGTGCATCTCGTCGGCTTCGTCGCGGATGTCGTCGGCCTCGCGATAGGCCTCGATCATCTGATTGTGGTGCTGCTGCGCCTCGTCGGCGAGCTCGGTGACCTTCTCGTGGTGGTTCGAGGCTTCCGCCCGAACCTCCTCGGCCTCCTCGACGAGGCCCTCGAGGTCGTCGTTGTCCTCGAGGGTTTCCTTGCGTTGCTGGTACTCCTCGCGCTTGTTCTCGATCTTCTCGATGAGCTCGCGCTCGTCCTCGGGGGACAGGACCTCCGTCTGCTGCTTGAACTCGAGCTGCTCGATGTCCTCCTTGAGCTCGTCGAGGTCCTTGCCCTCGTCGAGTTCGAGGTCGCCCTTGCGCTCGTCGACCTCGTCGAAGAGCTCGTTGGCCTTCGCGTTCAGCTCGTTGCGCTGTTCCTTGTGCTCCTGAACGCGCTCGTTGAGCTCGTCGCGCTTCTCGCGGTGTTCCTGGGCCTCGTCGACTTTCTCGCGCGTCTTCGCGTTGAGATCGTCGCGGTCGGAGGCGCGGGAAGAAGCGAGCTGGTTGAGTTCGTTACGTCGGTCGCGGAACTGACCCGCCTTCTTGATGAGCTGCCCCTTGGATTTCTCCTGGAGCTCTTCGTCGGTGATCAGTTCGTCCGCTTCGGATACTTCGAGAGTTGCTTCCTCTACCATTGTTTGATCCTCGGTTCCATACCGCCGGAGCGTCGCGTACGGCGACCGCTCGTGGTGTCCTGTTGCCCGTCGTAAGGAGAGCGTCGGTTCATTCTCGAGCGGTGCTGGCGAACGCCCGCAGCGTTCTGGTGACTCAACGTAGGGGAGTACTACATTTAAATTTTGCGCCACCCAAACCGCTGTAAACAGTTAGCATACCCCGCGTATTCGCACACGTCGGCCCATGTGTTTCGTTCCCATAGTGACTTAAACGGGCGGCGAAACGGACGGCCTCATATACGGCCGCGAGCTACGCCGTGGTATGCATCGGGAAGTCGTCCACGCACGCGGCCACGAGAACGTCAGCGCCGCGCACGCGAGCACGTTCGAAGTCACCACCGACGACTACCTCACGCCGGCGGGCGACTGCATCCTCGCCGTCGAGGCCGCTCGTGCGCCCGCCGACTTCGACGACGCGTTCGTCGAGGCGGTGCGGGACGCCGACGCCACCGTCACTCTCACCGTCGAAGCCGACGGCCACACGGTGTCGGTCGCGGGACGCGGCGACCCCGACCTCACGTACGAGAGCGAGCGCTCGATGGTCGGACGCACCAGCACGTACGTCGACGACCGCACGGTCATGCTCGACGCCGAGTTCGCCGCCGAGGGGTTCGATGACGGCCTCGTCGACGCCCTCGCCGCCGGCGCGGACGCCACCGTCACCCTCACCGTCGAGTAGCGCGCCGGCCTCCGCGACCCGGCGCGGGCGATGGAGGAAGGCTTTTGCCGGCGTCACACTCACCCGAAGACATGCGCGTGGCGCTCGTCTCCGCCCGGACCGTCCACCACGCGGACGCGGGTCCGGCCGCCGAGCGCCTCGACTCGCTTCGCGCCCTCCTCGCCGGACGCGGCCACGACGTCACCGTCTTCTGCGCGCAGTGGTGGGACGGCGACCACGACGCCTTCGAGCACGACGGCGTCGCGTATCGCGCCCTCGAACCCGAACCGGAGGAGCGGTGGGCGCCGCTCCGGCTCCTCCCGGCGCTCCGGTCGTTCGACCCGGACGTCGTCCACGTCGCCGACCCCCGCCCGGGGTTCGTCTTCGGCGCGCGACTCGCGAGCGCGTTCGGCGCGCCCGTCGTCACCGAGTACTACGACCCGCCGTCCGACGACCGCCTCACGCGGTGGGCGGCGGCTGCGAGCGACGCCGTCGTCGTCCCCTCGGCGTTCGTCGGCACGGCCCTCCGGGAGGCCGGCGTCCCCGACGAGGCGCTCCACCGGATTCCGAACGCCGTCGAGATGGACCGCGTCCGCGCCGTCGCGGCCGACCCGGACGCCGGTGACGTCGTCTACTCGCGGACGCTCGACGCGGACGCCAACCTCGAGTCGGTGCTGCTCGCGCTCGCGGAGTTCCGCGACTACGACTGGTCGGCGACCGTCGTCGGCGACGGCCCGGAGCGCGCGAACTACGAGCGCCAAGCGCGCGACATGGGCATCGCGGACCGTGTCTCCTTCGTCGGCGAGCAGTCCCTCGACGACCGCCTCGCGCTCTTCAAGGGCGCACACGTCTACGCGCAGACCGCCTACCGGACGAGCTTCCCGACCGACCTCCTGCGCGCGCTCGCCTGCGGCTGCGTCGGCGTCGTCGAGTACCACGCGGACTCCGCGGCACACGAACTCGTCGAGGGCGACGCGCGGGGCTTCCTCGCGACGAGCGACGAGGAGCTCGTGGACTGCCTGCGCGACGCCACCGACGTCGAGCGCCTCGACATCGACGAGTCGTACGCCGCCCACGACGAGCGCGCGTTCCTCGAACGCTACCTCTCCCTCTATCGCGACCTCGGCGCCGTCTAGGCCCGAACGCGGACGAAGAGGAACTCGCCGCCGCCGTGCTCGTCCGGCACCCGCGTCTCCTCCTCGACGGTGAACCCGGCGTCCCGGAGGCTCGCGAGCGTCTCCTCGGCGACGGGGAAGCTCCAGTGCATCTCGACGCCGCTCCCGAGCCAGTTCGGCGTCCCGCCCTCGTAGGCGTCCGTTCCCGTGGTGACCAGCGCGGGCGCGCCGTCCGCGAGCACGCGATGGAACTCCGCGTAGACCGACGCGTGGGCCTCGCGGGGGACGTGAATGATGGAGTGGAGCGCGACCAGCCCGTCGAAGACGCCGTCGCGGAACGGGAGCGCGCTCATGTCGCCCTGCACGAGCCCCGCCGTCGGCGAGCGCTCGTGCGCGCGCCCGAGTTGCTCGCGCGAGAGGTCGAGGCCGACGACGTCGAACGCGAGGTCGAAACGCGAGAGGACGGGAACGCCCGCGCCACACCCCGCGTCGAGGACGAGCGCGCCGTCCGGCAGGTCGCGCGCGACGGCGTCCACGTGGTCGATACCGGGTTCGCCGACGGCGGTTCGGGCCTCGCGGTGGACGCGCGCGAGTTCGTCGTAGCCCTCGCGGACCGCGTGCAGGTAGGAGGCGCGACCGTCCGCCTCCGGGAAGTCGTCGTCGCGCACCGTCCGGTCGTCCGGATCGTCACTCATCGCCCTCACCCCCGTTCGTCGCGCCGTCACCGGCCGGCTCCGGGTCGTCCGCCCCGTCGAGTCGCGTCCCCGACCGGACGGCCTCGACGGTCCGCACCGCCGCGACGTTCTCCGCGACGTCGTGGACGCGGATCACGTCCGCGCCGCGCTCGGCGGCGACCGCCGTGCCCGCGACGGTGGCGTGCCCGCCCCGATCAGGGTACCGGTCGATAGCGCCGAACATCGACTTGTGCGAGTGGCCGACGAGCACCGGACAGCCAAGCGCGTGGAACTCGTCGACGCGCTTCAGTATCTCGAAGTTCTGGCCGACGGACTTCGCGAAGCCGATGCCGGGGTCGACGATGATCTTCTCGCGGGGCAGTCCCGCCTTCTCCGCGAGCAGGACGCGCTCGCGGAGTTCGTCGATGACGTCCTCGACGACGTCGTCGTAGTGGACGTCCGCCCCCGGCTCGACGGGCGCGTTCAGCGAGTGCATCACGACGAGCGGCGCGCCGTGCTCGGCGGCGACGAAGCGCATCTCCGGGTCCTCGAGGCCCGTCACGTCGTTCAGGATGTCCGCGCCGGCCTCGAGGGCGGCGCGTGCGACCTCCGCCTTCATCGTGTCCACGCTGACGAGGCAGTCGAGGTCGGCGATGCGCTCGATGACGGGGACGATGCGCGCGCGCTCCTCGGCGGCCGGGACGGGGTCGGCACCGGGGCGAGTGGACTCGCCGCCGACGTCGATGACGTCGACGCCGTTCGCCACCATCTCCTCGGCGCGCGCGACGGCGTCCTCGACGGCCTCGTACTCGCCGCCGTCGTGGAACGAGTCCGGGGTGACGTTCAGGATGCCCATCACGGCCGTCGAGTCGCCGCTCCACGGGTACTCCGTCCCCTCGTCCGACGTCTCGATGTCGAGCGTCTCCCGGAGCTCGTCCGCGTAGACGGAGAGCCCGTAGGGCTGGCCGTCGAGTTTGGCACACAGGCGCTTGAACTGCGCGAGCGTCCCCATCATCACGACGTCGAGCATTCCACGCGTCTGGTCGTTCAGTCCCGAGATTGCACACTCCCCGCCGAGGCTCAACAGCTCCTCTTTGAGGTACTGCGCCTGGCGCTTCTGGACGCGCGAGCGGACGACGCGGTGGACGCCCTTTCCGCGCATCCGCCACGCGCCCGCCGGCGTGACGTGCGCGCGTTCGAGGTGCTCGCGGGACTCCGCCAGCGAGTCCGCGCGCTTCTCGACGGTCGTGCGTGTCCAGCGCTGGCGCGCCTCCGCGACGGTGAACAGCGACCCCGTGACGAGCACGGCGTCGCCCGCCTCGGCGGCCTCGAGCGCGCGCTCGACGGCGGCCTCGACGGAGCTCATCGCCGTCACCTCGCCCGCGCCCGCCTCGCGGAACGCGACGGCGAGCGCGTCCTGGTCCTCCGCGCGCCCGGAATCCGGGCGACACGTCCGCACCGTCGCGGCGTCGGGGAGCGCGCCCGCCATCCCGCCGTGGTCCTTGTCGTGCATCGCGCCGACGACGAGGTGGAGGTCGTCGTAGTCGAACTCGGCGAGGGTGTCCGCGAGCGCCTCGCACGCGCCCGGGTTGTGCGCGCCGTCGAGGACGACCAGCGGGTCCTCGCCCATCACCTCGAAGCGCCCCGGCCAGTAGGCCTTCCGCAGGCCGCGCGCGAGCGTCGCGTCGTCGACGTCGACGAGCTGCCGGACGAGCGTCGCGGCGATGCCCGCGTTCGACGCCTGATGCTCGCCGAGCAAGGGAATGCGAGCGTTCAGCGTCCCTGACGCGTCCGCGACGGAGACGGCGGCCTCCGCGGGCGAAACCGCGCCCTCGTACGTGACGCGGACGTCGCGCTCCGCCTCGGGACCGACCGTCACGACGTCGCCCGCGACGTCCCGGACCGCGTCGAGCGCGTCGCCGCGCGCGCCCGTGACGAGCGGCGCGTCGGCGGGCGCGACGTGGGCCTTATCGGTCGCGATCTCGGCGACCGTATCGCCGATGATGCCGGTGTGTTCGAGCGTCACGCTCGTCACGCAGGACGCCGCCGGGTCGACGACGCTCGTCGCGTCGTATTTCCCGCCGATGCCGACCTCGAGGACGGCGACGTCGACGTCGGCGGTCCCGAAGCGCCAGAGCGCCAGCCCCGTTATCGTCTCGAAGAACGTCGGCGAGTCGCCCGTCGCGGCGCGCTCCGTCACGTACTCCTCTATCTCGGAGACGTACTCACGGACCGCCGCCTCGGAGACCTTGCGGCCGTTCACGCGGACGCGCTCGCGCAGGTCGTCGAAGTGCGGCGACGTGTAGAGTCCGACGTCGAGGCCGGCTTCGCGGAGCGCGGACTCGACCATCCGAGCGGTGCTCCCCTTCCCGTTCGACCCCGCGATCTGGACGTACGTCGGGCCTCGCTGGGGGTCGTCGAGGGCCGAGAGGAGGTCCGCGACCCCCTCGGTGCCGGCGCGCGGGCGGAACCGCTGGAGGTCGAGGAGAAAGTTCGCGGCCTCGTCGTAGCGCATATACAGACACCTCCGTTCGGGCGGTCAAAGGCGTGTCGGATGCCGGAGCGGGCGTCACGCCACCGGGACAGGTGGGACGACGCGGCGCGCACCGCGCTCGGTGGGTTCGCCCCTCTCGGTCCCGACAGGCCAACGCCTATGGCCCGACCGCTCGAACGGGTCGTGCATGGACATCCCCCACGCCGTCGCCGCCGGCGCCCTCGACGCGGCGAGCGACGCGCTCGCGGTGCTGGATGCCGACGGCGTCGTCGTCGCGGGAAACGACGAGTGGGCGTCGTTCGCGCATTTCGGCGCCACCGCGGACGCCGGAACCGACTACGTGAGCGCCGTGGCCGCCACCGATGCGGCCGGCGCGCGCGTCGCGGACGCGCTCCGCGCGGTACTCGACGGCGACGAGTCGGCGCACGCCGAGTACGAGCGCGCGGCCGACGGAACGCGACGCTGGTATCGCTTCCGCGCGGCGGCGTTCGATGCCGACGGTGAGCGCTACGTTCGCGCCGAACACGCGACGGTCACCGAGCAGGTCGTCGCCGAGGCGGCGGTGCGCGAGCGCGACGAGGCGCTGTGGTCGAGCGCCGCCGTGCTCAATCACGACCTCCGCAATCGCCTCACGGTCGCGAGCGGCTGGCTCGACATGCTCCCGGACGACGAGGGCGACGGCCCGAACCCGAAGGAGCGCGTCGCGAACGCCATCGACCGCGCGGACGCGACGGTCGTGGACGCCGTCGAGTTCCTCCGCGTCGGACGCGCCGGCATCGCGGTCGCACCCGTGGACGTCGCGGCGCTCGCACACACGGCGTGGAGCGCCGTCGAGCCCGCCGACGCGACGCTCGACGTCCGCGACCCCGGGACGGTCACCGGGGACGCCGCGCTCGTCAGGGACGCGCTCGAGCGCGTCTTCGAGAACGCGCTGACGCACGCCGGCCCGGACGTGGCGGTGACCGTCGACGCCTTCGAGCGCGGGGGCGAATCCGGGTTCTACGTCGCCGACGACGGCCCCGGAATCGAGCGCGAGAAGCGCGAGCGCGTCCTCAGACTCGGCGGCACGACGGTCGAGGGCGGGACGGGCTACGGCCTCCCGGTGGTCGCGCGAATCGCGGCCCGACAGGGCTGGCACGTGGCGGTGACGGACGCGGCGGACGGCGGGACCCGCGTCGAGTTCGTCACGGACCCGCGAGCGCCGCAGGTTCGCGGCGAACTCTCGGACCCACGGCTCTCGGAGCGATAGCGAGCGGACGGCACCTGATCGAGCCAGTGAGCGGGTGTGCCGTCGCGTCGCGAGGCCCGCTCACCACGGTGTCAGCGCATACGACGCGGTGGACGCGTTCCCCGTGAAGAAGGTTCGCCGGCGGGGGAAGCTCGGAGTTACGAGTGCCGGAACGTCCGGTTGCCCGTGAACGCCATCGCGATGCCGTGTTCGTCACAGGCCTCGATGACGTCATCGTCGTTCACGGAGCCGCCGGGTTGGATGACGGCCTCGATGCCGGCGTCGGCGGCTTCCTCGATGCCGTCCGGGAACGGGAAGAACGCGTCGGAGGCCATGACGGCGCCCTGCGCGCCCTTCCCCTCGGCGTGCTCGTCGGCTTTCATCGCGGCGAGGCGGACGGCGTCGACGCGCGAGACCTGTCCCATGCCGACGCCGACGGTCTCGGTGCCCTTCGCGAAGAGGATGCCGTTCGACTTCACGTGCTTCAGCACCTTCCACGCGAAGCACATCGTCTCGACCTGCTCGGCGTCGGGTTCGGCCTCGGTGACGAACTCGAGGTCGTCCGGGGTGGGGGCCCACGTGTCGCGCTCCTGAACGAGTTTGCCGCCGACGAGCGACTGCTCGGTGAAGCGCTCGGAGACGACGTCGGGCCCGAGTTCGTCGCCGCCGACGTCGAGGACGCGGAGGTTGTCCTTCGAGGTGAGGACGGCGAGGGCGGCGTCGGTGTAGCCGGGCGCGACGACGACCTCCTTGAAGGAGTCGACGATCAGTTCCGCCGTCGCCTCGTCGCAGGGGCGGTTGAGCGCGACGATACCCCCAAAGGCGCTCATCGGGTCGGTGGCGAGCGCGTCCGCGTAGGCCTCGGCGAGCGTGTCGGCGGTCGCGCAGCCGGCGGGGTTCGTGTGCTTGATGACGGCGGCGGCGGGCTCCTCGAACTCCTTGATGAGGTTGAGCGCGCCGTCGGCGTCGTTGTAGTTGTTGTAGCTGAGCGCCTTTGCACCCTCGTTGAGCTGGTCGGCGTGGACGACGCTCGGCTCCGTACTGCCGAGGTCGCCGTAGACGGCGGCGTCCTGGTGGGGGTTCTCGCCGTAGCGGAGGTCGGCCTCGCGGTCGGCGCCGTCGATGCGGCGGACGGGGAACTCCTCGTTCGCGTCGGCCTCGACGCGGACCTCGTCGTCCGCGACCTCGACGTCGTTGTTCGCGAACCACCGGATCGCGCGCGGGTAGGCCTCGAACTCCGCCTCGTAGAGAACGCGGTCCTTGAGCGCGGCCTCGTCGTCGTCCGCGTAGACGGGGACGGGCTCCTGCGTGACGATGGGGCCGGCGTCCACCGCCTCGGTGACGACGTGGACGGTCGCGCCCGTCACGCTCACGTCCGCCTTCAGGACCTGCTCGTGGGCGTCCATGCCGGGGAAGGAGGGGAGGAGGCTCGGGTGGACGTTCAGCGTCGTGGGCGCCTCGTCGAGGAACGTCTCGGTGAGCACGCGCATGTAGCCGTCGAGGACGACGAGGTCGACGTCGTAGTCCGCGAGGCGTTCGAGGACGCGCTCCTCGTGGGCCTCGCGGGCCTCGCCCTCCTCGCGCTCGACGGCTTCGGTGGGGATGTCGCGCTCGGCGACCGCCTCCAAGACGGGGGCGTCCGCGTCGTTCGTGAGGACGACCGAGAACTCGGCGTCGCCGGGCGCCCGGTCGGCGATGTGCAGCAGGTTCCGTCCACGGTTGCTGGCCATGCCGGCTAGCTTCATACGCGGCCTCGCGCACCGCACGCCGAAAGGGATTGCGGTTCTTCGAGGGGAAGTATGCACAGACGAGCATAGATACAGCGGGTATTCCGCTCCGGTGCGCTTCGTCTATACACGCACGTGGCGATTCGGACCGGCACGCTTTTGGGCCGCGCGACGGGACTGGCGGGTATGCCGGACCCGCTCTACGCGGTTTCACCCCTCGACGGCCGCTACGCCTCCCGGACCGCCCCGCTCGCCGACTACGCGAGCGAGGCCGCGCTCATGCGTGCTCGCGTCCGCGTCGAAGTCGAGTACCTCTGCGCGCTCGCCGACCTCGAGGCGACGCCGCTCGCCCTTTCCGACTCCGAGCGCGCCGCCCTCCGCGACGCCTACGAGTCCTTCGACGAGGAGTCCGCCGCCCTCGTCAAGCGCATCGAGACGGAGGGAACCGAGGAGTACGCGGCGACGAACCACGACGTGAAGGCCGTCGAGTACTTCGTCCGCGAGCACGCCCCCGAGCGCGTCCACCAGTGGATCCACTTCGCGCTCACGAGCGAGGACGTCAACAACCTCGCCTACCGCCTGCTCCTCAAGCCTGCCGTCACCGAGGTGCTCGTTCCCGAGCTCCGCGAGGTCCGCGACGAACTCGTCGGGTTCGCGCACGACTACGCGGAGACGCCGATGCTCGCGCGCACCCACGGCCAGCCAGCGACGCCCACGACGTTCGGCAAGGAGATGGCGGTCTACGCCGCCCGCCTCGGCCGAAAGCTCGCGAGCGTCGAAGCCGCCGCGGACGGGTTGGCGGGGAAGCTCGCGGGCGCCTCCGGCACCTACGCCGCCCACCACGCCGCCTACCCCGACGTCGACTGGCGCGCGTTCGCCCGCGAGTTCGTCGCGGGCCTCGGCCTCGCGTACACCGAGCCCACCACCCAAGTGAACCCCTCGGACGACCTCGCCGAACTCTTCGACGCGCTCCGCGAGACGAACACCGTCCTCCTCGACCTCGACCGGGACGTCTGGACGTACGTCTCCCAGCGCTACCTCGGCCAAGAGGCCGCGAAGAGCGAGACGGGGAGCTCGACGATGCCGCACAAGGTCAACCCCATCGACTTCGAGAACTCGGAGGGGAACCTCTCGAAGGCCAACAGCGACCTCGCCTTCCTCGCCGACTACCTCCCCACCTCCCGATTGCAGCGCGACCTCTCGGACTCCACGGTCAAGCGCAACGTCGGCGCCGCGTTCGCCTACTGCCTGCTCGGATACACGAAACTGCAGGACGGCCTCGCGAAGGTCGTCCCGAACGAGCGGGTGATGCGCGACGACCTCGAGTCCACGCCCGAGATCATCGGCGAGGCCGTCCAGACGGTCCTCCGCCGCGAGGGCGACACCGAGGCCTACGAGCGCGTGAAGGCCCTCACGCGCGGCGAGCGCGTCACCCTCGAGGACTTCCGCGACCTCTTCGACGACCTCGACGTCTCCGCGGACGTCCGCGAGGAACTGCGCGCGCTCACGCCCGCCAGCTACACGGGCGTCGCCGCCGACATCGCGCGCGACGCCTGAGCGCGGACGCACAGAAGACTTTTACTCACTCGCTCGGGACGCACGGACGCGATGTCCGACCGCCCTGACGCCTCCAGCGACGACGCATCGGGCTGCCCGAAGTGCGGCCACGACGAAGTGACCACCGGCTCCATCTCCACGACCGGCTCCGGCCTCTCGAAGATGTTCGACGTCCAGACGAACAGGTTCGAGACCGTCACCTGCGCGTCGTGTGGCTACACCGAGCTGTACAAGGACGTCGGAAACAGGGGGAGCGACCTCGCGGACGTCTTCTTCGGCTAAGCGAGCAACTCGCGCAGCGCCGCCGTCGCGATGCGCGCCCCCGTCTCGACCTCCGGGAGGTCGACGTACTCGCGCTCGGCGTGCGCGACCGCGCCCGTCTCGTCCGCGAGAGACCCCGGTCCGAAGACCACGGTGGGCGCCTCGCGCGCGAAGTAGGACGCCTCCGTCGCCGCGCCGAAGGGCCGCACGTCGCCCGCGCCCGCGTCGGCGAGCGCGTGCACGACGTCGCTGTCCTCGGAGGTGGCGAACGCCTCGAGGAACGGCGTCGTGCGCTCCTGCGGGTCGACCGTCACGCCGACCGCGTCGGGCACCGCAGCGCGGAGGTGCGCGCGCAGGCCGTCGAAGAACCCGTCCGCCGTCTCCGGCGGCACCGAGCGGCGGTCGACGACGAACGAGCACTCGGCCGGGATCTGGTTCGTCGCCTCCCCGCCCTCGATGGTCGTCGCGGTGAGCGTCGGCGCGCCGAGTGCGTCGTGGACGCCCGGCCCACGGGAATCGTCGAACGAGTCGAGCGCGCGGAGCGCCGCCGCCGCGCCCTGAATCGCGGAGACGCCGGACTCGGGTTCGGCGGCGTGCGCTGCCGACCCGGTGAGCGTCACCGTCCCCTGGAAGCGCCCGCGCGCGGCCGTGCAGACGTCGAGTTCGGTGGGCTCGCCGACGACGTAGCAGTCCGCGTCGAGGTCGAGGTAGTGTGCGCCCGTCGACGCCGTCTCCTCGTCCGGCGTCACCGCGAGCGTCACGCGGCCGCGCTCGGGGTCGGTGGCGAGGAACGCCGCGAGCAACACCGCGAGCGGGCCCTTCGCGTCGCACGACCCGCGCCCGCGCAGGACGTCGCCGTCGCGTTTTGGGGGTATGTGCGGCACCACCGTGTCGATGTGCGTGTTCAGCACGACGTGCGGGCCGCTCTCTCTCCCGTCCTTCGACGCGAGCGTGTTCCCCGCGTCGTCGACGGTCGCCTCGACGCCGTGTGTCGCCAGCGCGTCGACGAGCAGCTCGCGCATCGCCGCGACGTCCTCGTGCGACGGCGTTCCGACGGCGCGCTCGAGGAACGCGACGGGGTCGAAGGAGTCGACGTCACTCATCGGCGGCCCCCGCGTCGGCGTCGACGCCGTGCTCGCCGAGCGTCGCGTCCGTCTCGCCCGATTCGACGTACGCCGTCGGGCCGCGAAGCGTCGTCGCGCCGTCCGCGCGCAGGCCGATCTCGAGGTCGCCACCGGGCGGCGACACCGTCACCGTCCCGGTCTCGGGGGCCATCCCGAGGCGCGCCGCGGCGACGGCGATGGCGACCGCGCCCGTCCCGCAGGCCTCGGTCTCGCCCTCGACGCCGCGCTCGAACGTCCGCTGGGCGAACCCCCCGTCGTCCTCGGCGGCGAGGTTCACGTTCGCGCCCTCCGGGAAGACGTCGTGGTGGCGCAGCGGGGGCGCCATCGCCGCGAGGTCGACGCTATCGACGTCGTCGACGAAGACGACGACGTGCGGGACGCCCGTGTTCAGCGCCGTCACCGACCACCCGGCGAGGTCGCTCTCGACGAGTTCGCCCTCGCGGGCGTGCGGGACGTCGTCGGGCGCGAACGACGGGACGCCCATCTCCACGGTCACCGTCTCGCCGTCGACCGTACAGCGTCGCGGGCCCGCGCCCGTCTCGAGCGTGACGACCGACGCGCCCGTTCGCTCCGCGACCCAGCGCGCCGCACAGCGCGCGCCGTTCCCGCACATCGCGGCGCGCGAGCCGTCCGGTTGGACGAGCGTCATCGTCGCGCGCACGCCGTCGTCAGTATCGGCGGTGCTCTCAGCGTCGCTCCCGGTATCGCGGCGCTCTCGCTCTCCGTCGGGTGTCGTGTCCTGCCCGTCGCTCGCGGGTCGTCCCTCCCCGCTCGCGGTCTCGCGGCGCCCTTCGGTTGCCGCGATGTCGACGAAGAGCGTGCCGTCGACGCCGAGCGCGTCGCAGAGCGCGACGCCGAGCGCGTCGGGGTCGCTCGCGTCCGCGGCGTCGACGACCGCGAAGTCGTTGCCGGTGCCGTGGTAGACGTCGTAGGTCGTCATGGATAGGGGTCCGAAGCGGTGTCCTCGGCGAGCGTCACGTCCGCGAGCGTCTCGCGGCGTCGCACCACCTCGGCGTCGTCGCCGTCGAGCGCGACGACAGCCGGTCGGGGGCGCGAGTTGTACTGCGAGGCCATCTCGACGCCGTACGCGCCCGCGTTCCCGACGGCGAGCAGGTCGCCGCGCTCGGGCGCCGGCAGGTCGCGGTCCTCGCCGAGGACGTCCGTGCTCTCACAAACGGGCCCGACGACGGAAACGTTCTCGGTCGCCCGCTCCTCCGCGACGAGCGAGCGGATCGGGTGGTAGGAGCCGTACATCGCGGGCCGGACGAGCGTCGTCATCCCCGCGTCCGCGCCGGCGATGGTGGTGTCGCCGACGCGCTTGACTGTGTTCACCTCGGTGAGGAGGACGCCCGCGTCCGCGACGAGGTAGCGCCCCGGTTCGACGGTGAGCGTCGCGTCCACGCCGTCCAGTGCCGCGCGCGTCCGCGCGGCGACGCGTTCGAGGTCGAGGGCGTCCTCGTCCTCGCGATACGGGACGCCGAAGCCGCCCCCGACGTCCACGAACTCGAGGGCGAGGTCGGTCTCGCGCGCGACGTCCGCGAGCGTCGAGACGACCGCCTCGTGCTCCTCGATCTGGTCGTTCGTGATGCCGCTGCCCGCGTGCGCGTGGAGGCCGACGACGTCGAAGCCGCGCTCGGCGGCGTCCGCGAGCACCGCCGTCGCGTCCGCGGCGGGAACCCCGAACTTCGCGTCCTTCCCGGTCGACACCGACTCGCTGTGGCCGGCGCCGACGCCCGGGTGGACGCGGAGGCAGAACCGACCCGCGAAGCCGCGCTCGGCGAGGCGCTCGACGGTGTCGCGCGCGCCCGCCGTCACCGTGAGCGCGGGGTGCTCGGCGGCGATACGGCAGGCGTAGTCGAGGTCCTCGGCGGGCGGGTTGACGGCCGTGTAGTGGACGTCAGCGGGGTCGAAGCCGGCGTCGAGTGCACGCGCGAGTTCGCCGGCGCTCGCGCACTCCGCGCCCGCACCGGCCGCCGCGAGCGTCCGCAGGACGTGTCGGCCCGCGTTCGCCTTCACCGCGAACAACACCTCGGCGTCCGGGAACGCGCCGGCGAGTCGCGCGTAGTTCTGGCGGACGCGCGCGAGGTCGTCCACGTAGAGCGGCGTGCCGAACTCGGCGGCGAGCGCGCGCAGGTCCTCGGCGTCCCAGTCGGCGAGCCGGCGGACGGACGCGCCCGACGCGTCTCCGTCCCCGCTCACTCCCGGAGCGCCTCCTCGCGCTGGCTCGCTTCGAGCGTGCTCGCTTCGAGGTCGGTGGCGACGACGGCCGGCTTGTACGCGCCGCCGTCGAAGAGGTCGTGCTCGCCGATGGAGGACTCGACGAAGCGCGTGAACGCGCGGCGCTCCGGCGGGAGGTGGCCGTAGATGACCTCCTCCTCGACGAGGTCGTAGACGGGGATGCGCGGCGTCAGCAGCGTGTTCTCCCCGACGACGGAGTTCTCCCCGACGACGAAGCCGGAGGTGACGCGACAGCCCGCGCCCAGCGAGACGCCGTCCTCGACGACGACGGGCGCGTCCTCGACCGGTTCGAGGACGCCGCCGATGAGCGTGTTCGCGCCGAGCTTCACGTCGTCGCCGATCTGCGCGCAGGACCCCACCGTATCGCAGGAGTCGACGAGCGTTCCGTCGCCGACGTGCGCGCCGATGTTCACGAACGCGGGCGACATCAGGATCGCATCACTGCCGACGTACGCGCCGCGTCGGATGGTCGTGCCGTCCGGCGTGTTCCGGGTGCCGCGCTCGCCGAGGTCGGCGGTGTCGCGCAGCGGGAGGACGTCGTGGTAGGTGACGCCGCCGTACTCGCGGGCCTCGGTCTCGCGGAGCGAGAAGTTCAGCAGGACGCCGCGCTTCACCCACTCGACGGCCTCCCACTCGCCCTCGACCTTCTCCGCGGCGCGCACCGCGCCCTCCTCGAGCGCCTCGAGGAAGGCGTCGATGGTGTCGGCGTCGTCGGCGGTGAGGTCGCTCGCGGACACCGAATCGTTCTGCGTGCGCTCCCAGAGGTCCTCTACGTCGGATTCGAGCGCGTCGTAGCTTCGGCTCACAGTTGGCTGGCGATTGTCTCGAAGCGGTAATAGTCCGCCGATTGCTCGGCGAGCCACGCCGCCGCGTCGAGCGCGCCCTCCGCGAAGACGCTCCGGGAGCCCGCGCGATGCGTGAGCTCGAGGCTCTCGTGGTTCCCCGCGAGGAGGACGTCGTGCTCGCCCGTGATGTCGCCGGCACGGCGCGCGTGCACGCCGATCTCTCCCTCGTCACGGGGCGCCTCGCCCTCGCGACCGTGAACGCGCTCGCTCGCGCCCTCGCGGGCCCCCTCGATTCGGTCGAGGAGGATCTTCGCGGTGCCCGAGGGCGCGTCGCGCTTCCCGTTGTGGTGGGTCTCCATCAGTTCGACGTCGTACTCGGGGAGGTCCGTGACCGCGCTCTCGACGGCGTCGAGGAGCGCCTGAACCCCGCGCGAGAAGTTCGCGCCGACGAGAATCGGCGTCTCTGTGCTCGCCTCCTCGAGCGCCGCGACGTCGGCCTCCGAGAACCCCGTCGTCCCGGTGACGAGCGGGACGCCAGTCTCGGCGCACGCGCGGGCGTACTCGACCGTCGATTCAGGGCCGGTGAAGTCCACGACGGCGTCGGGGGCCTCCGAGTCGAGGAGGGCCGCGAACTCGCCCGCCGGCCGGACGGGGACGCCCTCGACGTGCTGGCCGTCCCCGTCGCGGTTCACCGCGAACGCCACGTCGACGCCGCGCTCGCGTGCGACGTCGAGGACGGTGCGACCCATCCGGCCCGTCGCGCCCGTGACGGCCACCGAGAGCGTCATCGCTCGCCCTCCACGTCGGGCTCGCCGAGGGCGTCGTGGACGGCCTCGAGTTCGGCGCGCGTCTCCGGCGTCGCCCGCGAGAGCGGGTCGCGCACCTCTGCGGGGCCGTAGCCCCAGACGTCCATCGCCTCCTTCACCGGAATCGGGTTCGTCTCCACGAAGAGCGCGCGGAAGAGCGGGCCGAGCTCGTGGTGGCGCTCGCGGGCGAGCGCGTACTCGTCGTCGAGCGCGTCGCGGACGAGCGCGCTCATCCGCTCGGGTTCGACGTTCGCCGCGACGCTGATAACGCCCGTCCCGCCCACCGAGAGGGTCGGGAGCGTGAGACCGTCGTCGCCGGAGAGCACCGCGAACTCCTCGTCGCGCGTGCGCTCGACGACCTCGGAGACGAGGCCGAGGTCGCCGCTCGCGGCCTTGTAGCCGACGATGTTCTCGTGCTCGGCGAGCGCGGCGGTCGTCGCCGGGTCGATGGAGCGCCCGGTGCGCGAGGGGACGTTGTAGACGATCTGCGGGACGTCGACGGCGTCCGCGATGCGGCGATAGTGGCGCTCCATCCCCTCGGGCTCGGGCTTGTTGTAGTACGGCGAGATGAGGAGCAGGGCGTCCGCGCCCGCGTCCGCCGCGCGCCCGGCGAGCGAGATGGCTTCGTGCGTGGAGTTCGACCCCGCGCCCGCGATGACGGGGACGTCGACGGCCTCGACGACGGTCTCGACGACCGCGACGTGCTCGTCGTGCGTGAGCGTCGCGGACTCGCCCGTCGAACCGACGGGGACGAGGCCGTCGACGCCCGCCTCGGCGAGGCGCTGGGCGTCGGCGGCGAGTTGGTCGTGGTCGATGCGTTCCTCGGCGTCGAACGGCGTCGTCATCGCGACGAACGTGCCGGTCGTGACGTTTCGTGGTGGACTCATTGGTGGTGTGGGATGGGTCTCGGGATACTGTAACTGCCGGTACGGCCCTGCGACGGCCCGTGACGGGGGCGCTACGCCCGCAACGAGCGCTTATCGCAGGTCGCGTTTACCGGGTTTCGCGGTCGAGAAAACGCCGCCGCTCGCGCCGGATACCGACTCCGCCGTCGCGCGAGCGCCGAACATGTTTCGACACGCGTGTTCCACCGGCATAGGTTTATCGCCACGCGCGCCGCCCGGTCGGCCGGTACGAGCCTCGCCCTCGCGGAGTGCCGTAGTTTTATGCGGGCGCGGCGGAGACTGGCGAGACGATGCTGGTCCTCGGCGACGCGCACGCCACCACCGCCGACCGACGTCGGGCGCTCTTCGCGGCCTATCGCGCCGCCGACGAAGCGCGCGCCCTCCAGTGCGGGGACCTCATGTACTACGACCTCCCCGCCACCACGTACTTCGTCGCGGGGAACAACGAGGACTTCGACGTCATCGACTCCCTCCGGCACGGCCGCGTCCGCTCCGAGGACGTCTCGAACGCCCGCCTGCTCGCGAGCGACGCCGCCGACGTCGAGGGCGTCCGCGTCGCCGGCCTCTCCGGGAACTACGCGCCGACGCAGTACGACAAACCCCGCGCGGCGCTCGCGGGCGAGCGACGCCGGCACTTCGTCCGAGCGGACGTCGAGGCGGCGAAGCGACTCGGTGACGTGGACGTCTTCCTCGCCCATCAGGCGCCCCACGGCACGCCCGTCGACGAGGAGTACGACGTCGGCTGCGAGCACGTCGACGCCATCCTCGACGCGCTCGACCCCGACCTCTGCCTCGTCGGCCACCACCACGAGCACACCGAGTCGACGTACGGCGACACCCGCGTCGTCACCGTCGCGCCCGTCTGGGAGTCCTACTACACGCTCGACCCGTCGACGCTCGCACTCGACCGCCACGCCACCCCCGACGCCTGAGCGCGTCGGGTCGTCGGATCGACGCGGGTGTCGGCGTGCGTAGCCTCTTTAGGGCGGTGCGACCAAGTGAACGCATCAGATGGTCGAAATCCACGACGCGCAGCGCGTCGCCGTCCTCGCCGACTCGCAGAACCTCTACCACTCCTCTCACAGCCTCTACTCGCAAAACGTCGACTACGCGGGGCTGCTCGACGAGACGGTGCGCGGGCGCGAACTCGTGCGCGCCATCGCGTACGTGATCCGCGCGGACTCGCCCGAGGAGGAGTCGTTCTTCGAGGCGCTGCGCGACATCGGCTTCGAGACGAAGATAAAGGACATCAAGACGTTCGGCGACGGGTCGAAGAAGGCGGACTGGGACGTCGGCATCAGCCTCGACGCCGTCACGCTCGCCGAGAAGGTCGATGCGGTCGCGCTCTGCACGGGCGACGGGGACTTCTCGCGGCTCTGTCACCACCTCCGCCACGAGGGCGTCCGCGTCGAAGTGTTCGGGTTCGCGTCCTCGACGGCCGACGAACTCATCGAGGCGGCCGACGACTTCACCGACCTCTCCGAGCGCGAGAACGAAGTCCTCCTGTAACTAGACGGAGCGCCCCTCTTCGGACGTGCCGATGAGGAGCGACCCGACCGCCATCCCGACCGCCGCGACGGCGGCGATACCGAGTTGGAGCGGTTCGACGCTCTTCATCGAGAGTGTCGTCCACAGCAGCAGAATCGCCCCGATGGCGAGGAGCGGCAGGCCCGCGAGCACCTTCGTGTCCATGACTACTCGGGCGTTGGGTAGCCCACCACATAAGCCCATCTCCATCGTCCGAAGGGTACATCCCCGCCGCGCGCGCAGAGTAGGACGATGGAGGACGCAGAACGCACCCAGCTACGGACCGTCGCGGACTACCAGTTCCGCGCCGGCGCCGGGGCCGCGCTCTTCCCGGCAGACGAGGCCTATGACGTCGACCGCTCGAAGTCCGGTCGCCCCCGACAGGTCTCGACGCGGGCGGGACGACGCCTCGTCTCTTTCGGCACCGACGGCCGCTTCACGCTCGGGCTCGCGGGCGGCGAGCGCCTGCTCGACGCGCTCGAGGCGCCGGCCTGCCGCGTCGTCGTCGGCGACGAGAGCGAGCCGTTCGTCCGCGACGGGAAGAACGTCTTCGCGAAGTTCGTCTCGGCCGTCGACCCGGCGGTCCGCCCGGACGACGAAGTCGTCGTCGTCCACGAGGACGGCCACGCCATCGCCGTGGGACGCGCCGAGCTCGACGCGGACGCGATCCGAGACTTCGACACGGGGATGGCGGTCAAAGTGCGGGAGGGCGCGGGAGCGCGCGAGTAGGCGGTCGGAGCGAGGTCGGTGGCGGCCGAGACGCCCGTTTCGCGGCGCGCGCGGCGGCGACCCGTAGTGTTTTTCCCTCCTGCGGCCGCACGCAGAGGTATGTTTGGAGGAGGCGGCGGGATGAACCCCCGGAAGATGAAGCAGATGATGAAGCAGATGGGTATCGACGTCGAGGAGATCGACGCCGAGGAGGTCGTCATCAAGACGGCGGACGGGCGGGAGCTCGTCTTCGACGACGCGGACGTCACCCAGATGGACGCGCGCGGCCAGCAGACCTACCAGGTCATCGGCGACCCCGAGGAGCGCGAGGCCACCGCGTCCGGCGGTGACGCCGACGACGAGGAGGCCGCCGGCGCCATCCCCGAGAGCGACGTCGAAATCGTCGTCCAGCGCACGGGCGCGACGCCCGAGGAGGCGCGCGCCGCCCTCGAAGGCGCGGACGGCGACCTCGCGACCGCCATCGACGTACTGGAGTGAGCGCGATACTCCTCGTCCGGGACGGCCGCGAGTTCCTCGTCCACCCCGGCGAGGAACTCCACACCGACCTCGGCGTCGTCGAGGTGCCCGCCGACCCCGAACCCGGCGAGACCGTCGAGTCGCATCTCGGCGAGGCGTTCACGGTGCGGACGCTTCGCGGGCCCGACCTCTTCGACCACCTCGAGCGCACGGGCGCGCCGATGATTCCGAAGGACATCGGGGTCGTGATCGGCCACACGGGCGCCGCGACGGCCGACCGCGTCCTCGACGCGGGCACGGGCACGGGCGTCCTCGCCGCCTACCTCGGGCGCCTCGGCGCCGACGTCCTCACGTTCGAGTCCCGCGCGGAGTTCGCCGAGGTCGCGCGCGAGAACATGGCGCTCGCGGATGTCGACGACACGGTCGAGGTCCGCGCGGGCGACATCACCGAGGAACTCGACGGACTGGGCGCGTTCGACCTCGTGACGCTCGACACGCCGGACGCGCCGGAGGTCGTCGCGCGCATCGACGAGCACCTCGTCCCCGGCGGCTACGTCGCCGTCTACTCGCCGTTCGTGGAGAACGCACGCGCGAGCCACGAGGCCGCCGCGGACGCCGGCCTGCTCGACGTCGAGACGGTGGAGACCATCCAGCGGCGGATGGACTTCGACGAGCGCGGGTCGCGCCCCACGACGAAGGGCGTCGGGCACACGGGCTACTTGACGTTCGCGCGGCAGGCCTGACGCGGGCGCTCGCGTCGTGTATTCTACGCGCCGAGTCGGTCGCGTAGTTCGAGCGCGGCGACGGACGCGGCGGCGGGCGGGAAGACGACCGTCCAGAGCGCCGTCTGCCAGACGCCGACGACGGCGAGCGCGAGCGCGCAGGCGAGCGCGAGCGCGCGACGGTCGAGGGCGACGCCGAGCGCGCCACCCCACGTGACGAGCGAGAGCGACGCGGTGAACAGCGCCGTGCTCCCCGGCAGCGAGGCGTCCGGGGGGAGCCAGAGCCAGACGGCGGTCGCCGTGAGCGCGCCGAGGAGGGCGAGCGCGCTCGCGGCGTCGAATCGGAGCGAGTCGGACATACGAACGCCTCCCGGTCGAGCGACTAACGCGTGTCGGTGTGCAACGCCGAAGAGCGCACGGCGGGCCTAGTTGTCGTCCTCGCGCCAGCGGTTCTCACACTCGGTGCAGATGAAGAAGCGCGTCTCGGACTCGTCCGCGCTCCGGATCTGCTGCATGTAGTAGTAGGCGCGGTCGTTCCCACACTCGGGGCAGTACGTCTTCGTGGAGGGGAGGCCGCGGTCCTCGGCGTCGGAGACGTCGACGATTTCCGTCTCCTCTTGGCCCTCGGTGACGGTGTACTGGGCGGCGTCGCCCTTGGGCTGTTCGTGCCCGCAGGAGGTGCAGACCCAGAAGTCGTCCTCGGCTCGCATCATCGAGCCGCAGTCGTCGCAGAATTCCATTGCTATCCCCCTCGACATCCTCCCCACCCTTAAGCGCGGCTCTTCGCTCTCAGTCGCCCTCGCCCTCGGACTGACCGGGTTCGCCGACGGCGTCGACCGGGAGGTTGTTCCGAATCGACGCCGCGAGCGACGCCGGGTCGTCGAACACCTCCTCCTCGATGCGCGCGATGACGTCGCTCGCGGCTTCCTCCCCGTCCGCGTAGACGAGCACGACCCCCTCCACTTCCTCGACGGCGTTCTCCTTCGTGATTGGGTACGGAAGCCCGTCGAACGCCTCCTCGAGGTCCTTGAGTTTCACCCGCTCAGTCATGCGAAGGGATACCGACGCACGGGCCTTAACTGTTGGCGGCCGGTCCGGCCGCGCTCCGACGCGGCCACTCACTCGAAGGCGGGGTCGCGTTCCTCGAGGAACGCCGCCATCCCCTCGCGCTGGTCGTGCGTGCCGAACAGCGACGCCCACGTCCGGCGCTCGAAGTCGAGGCCGGCGGCGAGGTCCGTCTCGTGGGACTGCGTGATGGCTTCCTTCGCGGCGGCGAGCGCGAAGCGCGGGCGCGCGGCGAGGTCGGACGCGAGCTCCGCGACGTGGCCGTCGAGTTCGTCGTTCGCGACGACGTCGCCGACGAGACCGAGTTCGTGGGCGTCCTGCGCGTCGACGCGGTCGCCGAAGTAGACGAGGCGACGCGCCGTCTCGTCGCCGACGAGTCGCGGGAGGCGCTGCGTGCCGCCCCACCCCGGGACGATACCGAGGTCGGTCTCGGTCTGCCCGAGGACGGCGCGCTCGGAGGCGACGCGGAGGTCGCACGCGAGCGCGAGTTCGAGGCCGCCGCCGAGCGCGTAGCCGTTGATGGCGGCGATGGCGGGCGCCGGGAACGTCTCGATTGCGCGGGTGACGTCGTGGCCCAGACTCGCGTACGCGTGGGCTTCGGGCGTCGAGAAGTCGGCCATCTCCGCGATGTCCGCGCCGGCGGCGAACGCCGTGTCGCCCGCGCCGGTGAGCACGAGAACGCGCGCCTCGCGTTCCTCGGCCTCGTCGAAGGCGTCGAGGAGCGCGTCGAGCGCGGCGCTGTTCAGCGCGTTCAGGCTCTCCGGGCGGTCGATCGTGACCGTGGCGACGCCGTCGGTGACGTCGAGGGCGACGGGTTCGTCCATGCGTAGCGGAAGGCGGACGACCCCCATAACGATGGGGGCAAGCGCGTCGCGAGGGGAAACGGCGAAATAGGGCCGCCGAATACCCGAGGGCATGACGCTCTCGGAGGAGGCGAAAGAACGCCTCGCGGACATCGTCGAACTCCAGCCGACGAAGAACTCCGCCCTGCAGGACCGCTGGGAGATGGAGTCGGGGAGCGACGTCCATCAGTACCTCGAGTCCGAGCTGAAGGAGTACTACTACCGCGACGACGACAGCCTCATTCGCGCGACCGCCGAGGCGCGCGCCATCGTCACCGGCGAGGAGCCCGAGGGCCCCACCGAGGTCTACATGTCCGACCTCGAGCAGAAGGTGTTCGCGGTCGCCCCCGGCCCCGACGCGGAGTCCGAGAGCGTGGTGAGCGTCCTCCACCGACTCCGCGAGGAGTACGGGGACGACCTGCGCGACGAGGACGGCGAGGAGCCCTCCGCGAAGGACGTCCGGCGGGCGCTCCAGACGCTCAAGCGGAAGGGCGTCGTCGAACTCGTCTACCGGACGGTGCCGACGTTCCGCCTCGCCGTCGAGCGCGACAGCGTCGCGATCGCCGAGGACTGAACCGGGCGCTCAGGGGCGACGCGCCGGATACGTCGTCGGTGCCTCGGCGTCCATCGAGACGTCGCGCTGCTCGAAGTCGAACGCCGTCGCGAAGCGCTCGCGGAGTTCGAGCGCGCGCTCCTCCTCACGGCCCCGCGCTCGCACCTCGCGCTCCTCGAGCGCCGCGATGACGACGCGCGCCTCCGCTCGGGTGAGCGAGACCGTGAGGCGGTCGTCGCTCGCCTCGGAGAAGGCCGCTTCGAGGTCCGCAATCGTCTCCCGTTCGACGTCCGGCGCCTTCGCCTCGTGGCGGTCCAGTGACTCGCGGGCGATCTCCGCTTCGTGACCAGTGAGTTCGATCTCGCGGCTCTCTGATTCCTCCATGGCCCGGCGGAACGTCGAACGCGGTCGATAAACAGGTATCGGCCGCGCGCGCCGCTCAGTCCCCCGCGTCCGTGCGCCGACGTCGCCGGCGCTCGGCGAGGAGGCGCTGAACCGCCTGCCCCGGGCCGCCCTCGATGGGCCACCCGCGCTGGCGCCATCCCGGCGGCTCCGGGCTGAACTCGGCGCACGAGCCCGCACACTCCGCGGCGGTCTGCTCGCGCCCCTTCGCGCGGCAGAACGGGACGTAGCCCTCGCCAGCGCGCCGGAGGTCGAAGGCGCGACAGTCCGGGCGCATCGTCTCGACGTACGAGCGCCACCCTCGGCCGTACGCGCGCTCGGCGATGCGGCGGCGCGTCTCGCGCTTCTCCTCGGGCGGGACGTACTCGAACTCGGTCGGGTCGCCGTGGGCGGTGACGCGTACGCCCGTCGCGTCGGGGTCGAGCGAGCGGGGGTGCCACGCGACCGTCGCGTCCATCTCGCCCCCGACCGTGAGGACGCCGGCCGCCGTCGGCATCTCCGTGACGAGCGCGCGCGTCTCGTCGGCGCGCGTCGCCACCCACACCTCGTCGGCGAGGCCGAGCGCGACGTCGCGTTCGAGTTGGGCGGCGAGGTCGCGCGCCGCCGACGCGTCGAGGTCGGGTTTGTTCTCGACGGCGACGATCCGACGCACCCAGTCGGGATAGGGCGCGACGCGGCGTATCTCGATGCGGTTCGAGCGCTTTCGCTCCTCGAGGACGCCGCGCGCGCTCGCCCGATGGACGGCCTCGCGCACGTAGCGCCACCCGTAGCCCGGATCGGGAAGGGCGTCCCGGTAGTACGTCCACTCCGCGGGGGCGTGGCGCGCGAGCGAGAGGAGTTCGGGGTCGAGTTCGCGCTCGCCGAGGGCCGCGCGCGTCCGCACGCCCTCGGGGTCGGCCTCGACGATCACGGTGTCCCAGCGCCGCCGCTGGGTGCCGAGTTGACGCGCGACGAGCACGCGACTGTCCGGTTCGGCGGGCGTCCAGTGCCGCTCGGCCCACGCGCAGACCCGGAGTTCGAAGCCGAACTCCGCGCCCGGCATCTCAGAGGTCCTTCTCGTCGAGGAAGTCGTGGGCGTCCTCGAGGATTTCGCGCGGGCCGTCCTGCGTGATGGTGTTCAACGCCTGTTCATAGTCACGCCATTGGAGGTCGGAGTGTTCCTTCGAGAGCTCGGCGGACGCCTCGAAGGACTTCGCGATGAAGAGGTGGACCGTCTTGTGGATGCGATTGCCGTTCGCCTCGAAGACGTAGTCGTAGTCGTCGCGGAAGCCGTCAACGAGTCTGAAGTCCCCGATGCCGGCTTCTTCCTTCACCTCCCGAATGGCTGTCTGTTGGAGTTCCTCGTCCCCCTCCACACCGCCCTTCGGGAATTCCCAGTCCCCTGGGCGACTCTTGAGGAGGAGGTATTCACGCCGGCCCCGGGTGTCCCGGAAGAGGATCGCGCCGGCGCTGGTTGCTTCAACCGTCATTAGCTTCACTAAATAGGGCGCGGATTAAGAGAATGTCGGAGACTGCCGGCGGGTGACAGGGCGCAAACGCAACCACGCTATTTTTGAGGGTGGACGTCCTCGGGTATGGTTACGCAGTTCCCAGCCATGACCTTCGTAACCAGCCTCACACTCGAAAGCGGGGACCGAGCGGCCCTCGACGACATCGTCGGGGAAATCCGCGACACGGTCCGCCGCAAGGGCGCCGAACTCAAAGGACCGCACTCGGACTCCCCGAAGCAACATTTCGTCTCGCAGTACAAGCAACTCGACGGCGAGGGCGACACCTACGACGCGTGGAGTTACACGGTGTATCGACGGCGCGTCGAGATCCGCGGCGCGGACGACCTCGCTCGCGACATCATGACCTGGGACTTCCCGAACAGCGTTCACGTCACGGCCGACATCGAGCGCGTCCAGCACGTCGGCTCGCCGGCGTAACTCTCCTTCACTTCACGTCCGCTCGCGCCGACGAGCGGCGGCACTACGGACCGCACGCGCGCTCGGAAAACGAGGGCGTGGCTCAGTACGCGGATTCGCCGACCGTCCGGAGGTAGTCGACGTCGCCGGTGTGCGCGTCGTCGTCGAACTCGGTGACGCGAACCGCGATTTTCGTGCCTTCCCGAACGCCGTCCGGCGCG
The DNA here is from genome assembly GCF_014647455.2 of Halarchaeum grantii. Taxonomy (NCBI): domain Archaea; kingdom Methanobacteriati; phylum Methanobacteriota; class Halobacteria; order Halobacteriales; family Halobacteriaceae; genus Halarchaeum; species Halarchaeum grantii. The sequence continues at coordinate 182,867 of NZ_BMPF01000002.1, forward strand.
CCGTGAACCGTCAATATCGTGTCGCCGACGCGTGCGCGGACGGCGCCGCCATCGACGTCGGAGACGTAGACGGCGAACTCCTCGCCGACCTCGAAGCTCGGCGTCGTCGTGCGGAACGACCAGCCGGCGCGGAACTTCCGGAGGTTCATACGCGACTCACCTCCTCGGACTCGCGGTCCGGAACGTACTCGAGGCCGAAGCCGGTGAGCGCGGCGACGAGGAACACGGCGAAGAGGAACCAGCCGTGGAAGACGAACGGTACCACCCGAACGGGGCTGACGAGCATCTGCGCGCCGTACTGGTCGACGAGCGCCGGCATCGCGGAGTAGCCGGCGAGGACGCCGCCCGCCCACGGGAAGATGTAGCCGAGCGCGGACGTGTTCGCGTCGAGGATGTTCGCGCGCCGGTAGCCGTTGATGTTGAAGGATTCACCGATGCGCGCGACGTACGGCGAAATCGCGATCTCGGCGGCGGTGTTGATGGTGATGGCGGCGTTCACGAGCGCCGTCCCGAGGACGAGCGTCGTCTCCGCGCGCCGCACGGAGGTCGCGACCGTCGAGAGCAGGAACTCCTGGATCGCGTGGAAGGCGCCGCCCTGAATCATGATGCGGGCGCCCGCGACGATGAGGAGCGTGAGGACGATGAGCGGGAAGAAGCCGGCCGCGCCGGAGTAGAGGCTGCCGCCGACGCCCGCCGTCGTGTCCGGGCCGGCGATGGAGAGGAACGGGAGCCACGTGAACGCGCCGGCGAACGGCGCGTTCTGCGGCGCGACGAACGATACGATACCCGAGAGCGACTGGAGGCCCAGGAGGAGGTTGCACGCGATGGCGACAAGCATCCCCCACGTGATCGCCTCGACGATGTGCCGGCCGCGGATCGCGGTGTAGATGACGACGCCCATCGAGACGAGGTGGACGAGGCCGACCGGCGTCCCCGTCGGGAGGCCGCCGCTCCCGGCGGTCGTCGGCATCGCCGCGCCAGCGACGAGGTACGCGACGAACGCGAGCGAGGCGGCGGTGATCGCGTACTTGAACCGGGACGCGACGACGCCGCCGATGTCGGCGTTCTGCGTGACGGCGCTCACGATCGTGGTGTCGCTGACGGGCGCGAGGTTGTCGCCGAACGCCGCCCCGGAGAGCACCGCGCCGAACATCAGCACGGGGTTCGCGCCGAGGAGCACCGTCGCCGGGAAGAACGTCGTGACGAACGTCACGGCGGTGCCGTAGCCGGTGCCGATGCCGGTCGCGAGGAGCGCGGCGAGCAGGAACGTGACGGCGGGGAGGATCTGCACGAGCACGCCCTGCGAGACGGGGAGGGCCTGTGCGGTCCAGATGAGGCCACGAACGAAGCCGCCGTCCTGCAGGAGCTGAGCGAACATGCCCGCCCACAGCCACGCGACGATGGCCGTCGCGGCCACCCGCTGGGTCATCCCCTCGAAGATCGTGTTGGCGTAGTGCTTCCAGTCGCCCTTCGCGAAGAACAGCCCGACGACGAGCGCGAACAGCATCCCGACGACGAGGCCGGTGGTGTCGCCGATGCCGAACAGCCCGCTCTGTACGACCGCCCAGACGACGAACACCCCGAGCGGGATGGCGCTCGCGGCGGCCCCGCCGTGGAACTCGAGGTCGGGGCCGGCGGAGTCGGCCATCCCGAGCTCCGCCTCGACCTCGGAGGATACGTCGCTGTCGTTCGACTCACTCATTACCCGTGTCGCTCCGTTCGCCGTCGCCAAATATCCACGGGACGCGCCCCGAGCGACGATACCACGCGGCGCGGACAGCCGGGGACCGGGACCATCGGGGAGCGAGCGGCGGCGTGACCGATGTCGTTTACCCGAGGCCGCGCTACCCTAGCGTATGGCTGACATCGACCTGCGCGCGCTCAGACGCGACCTCCATCGACATCCGGAGCCCGCGTGGTGCGAGTTCTACACGACGGCGCGACTGGTCGCATCGAGCGCGTCGGCGTGGACGCGCTTCACGCCGGGCCCGACGCGATCAGCGGCGACGCGCGTCTCGGCGTCCCCGACGCGGAGACTATCAGTTCGTGGCGTGAGCGCGCCCGCGCGGCGGGCGCTGACCCCGACGTCCTCGACCGTCTCGACGGCGGACACACGGGTGCCGTCGCGGTCGTCGAGAACGGCGACGGCCCGACGGTCGCGCTTCGCGCGGACGTCGACGCGCTCCCGGTGACGGAGGCCACGGGCGACGACCACGTCCCCGCCCGCGAGGGCTTTCGCTCCGAGACCGAGGGCTACATGCACGCCTGCGGGCACGACGCGCACGCGGCAATCGGCATCGGCGTCCTCGAGGCCGTCGCGCGAAGCGAGTTCTCGGGGACGTTCAAGCTCTGCCTCCAGCCGGCCGAGGAGGTCGTCGGCGGCGGACGGGCGCTGGCCGAGAGCGGCCACCTCGACGACGTGGACGCGCTCTACGCGCTCCACGTCGGCCTCGACCACCCGACGGGCGAGGTCGTCGCGGGCGTCGACTCCTTCCTCGCGGTCCACCACTTCGACGCGGTCTTCTCGGGCGCGTCCGCGCACGCCGGCGCGAGGCCCGAGGACGGCCGGAACGCGATGCAGGCGATGGCGAGCGCGATTCAGGCGCTCTACGGGCTCCCGCGTCACTCCGAGGGCGCGACGCGCGTGAACGTCGGCACCGCGAACGCGGGCACCGCGACGAACGTCGTCCCCGAGCGCGCCGAAATCGAGGGCGAGGTGCGCGGTGAGACGACCGCCCTGAAGGACGCCATGGTCGAGCGCGCGGAGCGCGCGCTCTCCGGGGCGGCCGCGACGCACGACTGCGAGGTGGCCGTCGAGACGGTGGGGGAGGCCCCGAGCGCGGTCTCGGACGTCCGACTTGTCGACGTCGTCCACGGCGTCGCCGAGCGCGATGCGGGCGTGCGGACGGCGACGCGGACGGACGCGCTCGGCGGGAGCGAGGACGCCACCTACCTGATGCGCCGCGTGCAGGAGCGCGGCGGCGAGGCGTGCTACGCCATCGTCGGCACCGACCACCCGGGCGGCCACCACACGCCGACGTTCGACGTGGACGAGGAGACCATCGACGTGGGCGTGCGCGTGCTCACGGAGAGCGTGCTGGAGACGCTCGCGGCGCGCGACTAGGGCGAACGGACGGCGCGCATCCCTCGGCGGTGGAGTGCGCCGTCACTACGCGCGGTTTCCACCGCTCGTGTGAACGTGGGCCCGCACTCTCGTTCGGCCCCACGCCCGCGTGGCTCCACTGCCGTCGCTGTCAGAGGATACGTGGTGCTGGTCACGCGCTCGTATTTGAGGGGTCGTGGCGAGAAAGAGCGGTTTTAGGAGAGTGGCGTCCGCGCACCGAGTGGCTCGTTAGAGCCCGGTAGGTGCGAGGTTCACCGGCACGCAGTGCCGGGCCGACGAGTGAACGGAGCGCCGAAGGCGCGAAGCTCTCTCGTCACTGAGCGAATCGAAGATTCGCGAGGTCTGCGAACGCGAAGCGTTCGCCTGATCCCGCGAGACGCGAAGCGTCTCGCTTACGACAAAAGGTTCTTCAGTACTTCGGGTCGGCCCCGGTGACCTCGTAGACGTCCTCCATGATGTCGTCGCGCTGGGCCTGCCAGCGTTCGAGTTCGGCGGGGGAGTTCGGGTAGTCCTCGTAGTGCGCGAGGAGGCGGTCGGCGGCCTGCTTCGTCTGGTACATCTGGTAGATCTGGCCCCAGTGGCCGAAGCTCTTGACCGCGACCTTGGCGGCGAGCGCGGGCCCGAAGCTCGCGCTCCCGGCGTAGAGGGCCTCGCTGAGCTGTTCGCCCGGGAGGTTCGCCAGCAGGCTCATGAGGTCGTCGACGTCGACGCCCGTGGAGAGGATGTTGTAGACGTCGAGGGCGGCGTAGCGCGCGCCGAAGTGGTCCATGACGCGCTCGTTGTACTCCCAGAGGGCGTCCTCGGAGAGGTCGCCGTCCTCGATGCCCGCCATCGCGGCTTCGGCGGCGTACTTGCCGGCGTAGGCGGCGCCCGCGATGCCGCCGCCGGTCGTGGGGTTGACGTGGCCGGCGGCGTCGCCGACGGCGACGTAGCCGGGGTGGACGGCGGAGTCGTAGGGACGCCGTGTCGGGAGGGCGGCGCCGAGTTTGTCCTTCACCTCGGCGCCCTCGAACTCCTCGCGGTTGCGGAGGTCGTCCTTGAGGTCCTCGATCATGTGCATCGGCTCCTCGTTCATCTGGAAGCCGAGGCCGGCGTTGATCTCGGTGCCGGTGCGCGGGAAGTACCAGAGGTACCCCGCGGCCCGCTTGGTGGGCTTGAAGACGAGCGCGTCCTGCCACTCGACTTCCTCGGGGACCTCGACGATCTCGCGGTAGGCCGAGCAGAACTGCGAGTAGTCGACGTTCGTGTCGAAGGTCGACTCGCTGAAGTCCGTCTTGTCCTGGAGGAGCGAGAGCGAGCCGGCGGCGTCGACGACGATGTCGGCCTCGTACGCCACGTCCTCGCCCTTGCGTTCGGCGGTGACGCCGGTGACCCGACCCGAGCGGTCCTGCTCGACGTCCTGCACGACGGTGTCGTAGTGGAACTCGGCGCCCTGTTCCTTCGCGCCCTCGATGATGAGCTGACCGTACTTCCAGCGGTCGATGACGGCGAGCTCGCCGGGAATCGGAATCTCGAGGACGGTGTCCTCTTGGGGGATCTCGAAGCGCCCGTGGTCGACGTCGATGTTGGTGAAGGCGGGTTCGAGCTTGGACTTCGGGATGGCGGCGGGGAAGTTCGCGGCGCCCTTGAGGGCGTCGCCGCAGGCGATGTGGCCCGCCTCCTGCTCGTCCTTTCGTTCGACGACGACGACGTCGTAGCCGGCCGCGGCGGCGGTGGCGGCGGCGTAACAACCGGAGGTGCCGGCGCCGACGACGACGAAGTCGAACTCGTGGGTACTCATATCGCGGTGAATGTGACGGGCCGTGAAAACTCTTTACGGAAAATCCGTCGCTTCGTCGGGGACACGGGGCGATAAAGAGTTTTATCGCCGCTCCACGAAACGGCGTCTCATGACCGAACACACCGTCGAGTTCGTCGGCCGCGAGGAGACCATTCAGGTCTCCGAGACGGAGACCATCCTGACGGCCTGTCTGCGCGAGGGCATCGCACAGGAGTACTCCTGTCGCGTCGGGATGTGTCTGGCGTGCTCCGCCGAGATCGTCGAGGGCGACGTGGCGCAGCCGGCGGCGCGCGGACTCAGCGAGGAAGAGGCCGAAGAGTACTGTCTGACGTGTATGGCGCGCCCGCTCTCCGACCTGACGCTCGACCGCGGGAAGTACCCGCCGAGCATCGAGACGGAGGCGGTGGACGCCGCCGGTCCCGTGACGGCGGACGACGACTGACTCCCTTTTTGCGCTGCTCTCAGAGGTCGGGCGCGGGCGCGGCCTTCTGAAGGGCGGTCTCGGCGACGTTCCCGCCGTAGTCGGCACAGCGGGAGAGCGAGTCGACGACGAGGCCGAGGTGCTGGGCCTCGTGGGGTTCGAGGTCGCGGAGGATGTCGTCGAGCGCGCGGGCGTGCTCGTCGATGTCGAGGACGGACGTGTGCGCCTGATTCGCGAGGTCGGTGGCGTCCTCGCGGTCGTCGGTGAACAGCGCCTCCATGGCGGTGTCGACGATGTCGGCGGCGTCCGCGTGGAGGTCGGCGAGCGCCTCGGCGGCCTCTGCGGGGACTGCCTCGTCGAGTTCGAGCGCGACGTTCGCGATCTTCGCGGCGTGGTCGCCGATACGTTCGAGCTGGCGCGCGCTCGAGTGGTAGTCGAAGCAGGTCTCGCGCGAGACGCCGATCTCCTGGGCGGTACGGGGGGAGCGCAGGGCGCCCCGGAAGATGCGCGAGACGACGAACCAGAGACGGTCGACGTCGTCGTCACGTTCGATGACGTCCTCGGCCATGTCGTGGTCGTTCTCGCAGAGCGCGGTGACGGCGTCGTCGAGCATCGAGAGGGCGATGAGGCGCATCCGTCGGACGGCGTTGTGGATGGAGAGCTCGCTGGAGTCAAGCAGGTCCTGAACGACGATGCGGTCGCCGGTCTCCTCCAGGACCTCGAGGCCGACGAGGCCCTGCGTGGCGTTGCGGACGACGCGTCGCTGTGCGGACGTGATGCGGTCGGCCTCGAGGACGAGGACGTCGAAGCCGCTGACGTACATCGTCATCACGGTACGCGTGAGCGCGTCACCCTCCATGCCGGAGATGTCGAACGCGCCGCGCTCGGCCTCGTCGCCGGAGACGGGCGAGAGCAGTAACGACCCGCTGTCCGGGTGGAAGGCGATTTCGTCGCCGGCTTCCACATCGTGTTCGCGCGCCCAGTCCTTCGGAATGGAGACGGTGAACGTCGAGCCACCGGTGACCTGCACCTTGCGGCGTTCCATATGTCACCTATGAACAGATACCATATATTAATCTTCGTATCTATATATTCCCTATTGGTGGTTCATGCACTCTCTACAGCCAGTTTATGGCGATATATACGTTCCAGAATGGAGGCCTATGTAGTGGTCTATATCTATATGGCCATATCTACCGTGGTACGTTCTACAGTATATACATCATAGAAGCGTACATACCTCTCTCAGCGGCTTCGATCACGTGATGGCACGGACGAGCGGTTCCAACACGGTCTCGCGCAGGAAGGTTCTCTCCGGTGTCGGCATCGCCGGCCTCGGCGCGCTCGCCGGCTGTACGGGCGGGCAGTCCGGGGGCGAACCGGACGGCGAGACGAGCACCGACTCGGGCGAGTCGAGCCCGTCGACCCTCCGGGCGGGTGGGTCCTCGACGGTCTACCCGATCGCGAACACGGCCGCGTCCTACTGGACGGCCAACGCCCCCGCCTCCGACGCGGAGTACTGGGGGCCCGAGAAGTACGGCATCGACACCGACCAAAACCTCGCCGACTACTGGGCGGGCCGCTACGGCTTCGAGCCGGGGGACTCCGGCGTCCCCTTCTCCGTCGCGGTCGGGCTGAGTCACTCGGGGACTGGCATCGAGAAGCTCCGGAAGGGCCAACTCGACCTCGGCAACTCGAGCGCGCCCGTCTCCGCCGAACTCCCCGACGCCACCGAGGCGGAACTCGCTGAGTTCACCGACCACGTCGTCGGCGTCGACGCCCAGCCCATCGTCGTCTCACAGGAAATCTACGACGCCGGCGTCACCGAAATCACTATCGAGGAGCTGCGCGCGATCTATCGCGGCGAGATCACGAACTGGTCCGAGCTCGGCGGCCCGGACTCGACGATTCAGGCGGTCGGGCGCGCGGAGGGCTCCGGGACCGACACCGCGTTCCGAGTGAACGTTCTCGGCGGCGCGGACGCGTCGATGGACGGCGTCGACCTCCGGAAAGGCGAGAACCAACAGGTCAAGACCGTCGTCTCCAGTTCGAACAACGCCATCGCGTACATGGCGCTCGCGTTCGTCGAGCCGGACGGCGGCGTGCCGCCCATCGGCCTCGAAATCGACGGGACGACCTACGAGTACGGTCGGAACCTCGCGGACGAGGACTACCCGCTCGCGCGCGACCTCCACATGTACTCCTACGGCGGCACCTCCGAGCAGGAGGCCGCCTTCCTCGACATGATCATCAGCGACTTCGGACAGCAGAACTTCGTCGAGCCCAACAACTACGTCCCGCTGACGGACGAGCGGCAGGAAGCGGAGCGCGAGAAGCTCCCGGACCCGAACTGAGCGGCGGCCGGGACGCGCCGGCTCCGCCGATCTATATAGACATACATATCGATAATAGTAGGGTATTTATTCATATGTGGCCACGTTCGTGATGATGACCGACGAGCCGGTTTCTCGGCGTGCGGTCCTCGCGGGTGGGGTAGGACTCGCGGCATCGTTCGCTGGTTGTATCAGTACGAGTAAGACACCGCCGGGGAGCGGTGGGTCAGCTACCGACTCGACGTCGTCGAGCGGCGACGGGGGCGACGGCCCCGGGATCCTGAAGTCGGGTGGGTCCTCGACGGTCTACCCGATCGCGAACAACGCGCAGGCGTACTGGAACGCCAACCGCCCCGCCTCCGACACGGAGTACTGGGGGCCCGAGAAGTACGGCATCGACACCGACCAGAACCTCGCCGACTACTGGGGCGGCCTCTACGGCTTCGATAACGGGAACGGGGGCGACGCCCCCTTCCCCGCGACCGTCACCCTCAGTCACTCGGGGACGGGTATCGAGAAGCTCCGGAAGGGCCAACTCGATCTCGGCAACTCGAGCGCGCCCGTCTCCGCCGAACTCCCCGACGCCACCGAGGCGGAACTCGCTGAGTTCACCGATCACGTCGTCGGCGTCGACGCCCAGCCCATCGTCGTCTCACAGGAAATCTACGACGCCGGCGTCACGAAGATCACCGCCGAGACGCTGAAGGCGATCTACACCGGCGAGATCACGAACTGGAGCGAGGTCCCCGACTACGAGGGGCCCGAGAAGTCCATCCAGGTGATCGGGCGCGCGGAGGGCTCCGGGACCGACACCGCGTTCCGACTGAACCTCTTCGGCGACCCGAACGCCCCGATTTCCGGCGTCGACCTCCGGAAGGGCGAGAACCAACAGGTCAAGACCGTCGTCTCCAGTTCGAACAACGCCATCGCGTACATGGCGCTCGCGTTCGTCGACGACTCCGTCCCCGCCATCACGCTCGTCTTCGACGGGAAGGAGTTCATTCCCGGTGAGAACCTCGCGGACAAGGACTACCCGCTCTCCCGGGACCTCCACATGTACACCTACGACGGCACCTCCAAGCAGGAGGCCGCCTTCCTCCGCATGATCATCAGCGACTACGGGCAGCAGAACTTCGTGAAGCCGACGGGCTACGCCGCGCTCACGGACGAACGACAGCAGAACCAACTCTCGAAGCTCCCGGACACCCAATGAGCGCGATCGACGACACACGCCCCGGGCGGTTCGAGCGCCTCGACGAGGGGACGCGCCGCATCGGCGTCGGAAGCGCCCTCACGATCGTCGCGACCATCGCGGCGTTCCTCGTCCTCCCCGCCGCGACCATCTTCCCGCTCCTCGGGTTCCTCGCCGTCGTCGGCTACGGCTGGTGGCGCTATCAGGAGGCCACCGCGAAGGTCGTGATGTCGCTGATGACCGCCTCCACGGTGATCATCCTCGGCCTCATCACCGTCTACCTGCTCTGGCAGTCCCTCCCCGTCCTCGAACAGATGGGACTCAGTCTCTTCACGCGCGTCGGCGACACCATGTGGTCGCCGAACACCGGCGTCTTCTCGCTCGTCCCGATGATGTGGGGCACCCTCCTCACGACCATCATCGCGATGTGCGTCGCCGGCCCGCTCGGCATCGCGGGCGCGCTCTTCACGAGCGAGATGGCGCCCCGGTGGGCGCGCGAGATCATCAAGCCCGCGATCGAGGTGCTCGCCGGCATCCCCTCCATCGTCTACGGCTTCCTCGGTTTCGTCATCGTCAACGACTACATGATGCGCGAGCTCTCCCTCCCGATCTACGGCAGCCTCTTCGGCGCGGGCGTCGTCATCGGCCTGATGGCGCTCCCGACCATCGTCTCCGTCGCCGAGGACGCGCTCGACGCCGTCCCCGACGAGATGAAGGACGGCTCCGTCGCGCTCGGCGCGACCGGCTGGCAGACCATCACGGACGTCACGATCCCCTCCGCGTTCTCCGGCATCTCCGCCGCCGTCATCCTCGGCGTCGGGCGCGCGCTCGGCGAGACCATGGCTGTCACGGTCATGCTCGCGCACACGCAGACGCTCCCCGACCCGCTCTACGACGTCTTCGGAGCGGGGGGACAGGAGACGCTCACCAGCCTCATCGCCAGCCAGTACGGCATCGCTTCGGGCGACCACATGAGCGCGCTCTTCGCCGCCGGCGTCGTGCTCTTCATCACCGTCCTCACGCTCAGCATCGGCTCACAGGTGGTCGAGGCGCGCATGCGCGAGAAGCTCGGAGGTGAAGCATGAGCACGCAGAACGAACTCGTCAAGGAGGGGAACTCCACGCTCGACGTCGCGGCGCTCGTCCTCTCCGGCGGCGCGCTCGTCGGTGCTCTGGTCGGCGCGCTCGCGCTCTTCGAGGTGTTCGCCATCACGGACGCCGTCGCCGGGCTTTCGGTCGCGCGCTGGTTCGGCGTGCTGCTCGCCGCGCTCGGCCTCGGCACGCTCGGCGTCGGCGCCGCTTCGCGGAGCGGCCTCGTGCGCTCCGAGCCCGACCGGACCGCCGGCCCGGTCGCCGGCGCCGTCTTCGGGCTCGTCGGCTTCGTCGTCGGCGGTCTCGTCGCCTCGCAGACGCTCGGCCTCGGCACGCTCTGGCCGGTCGTCGCCGTGCTCGTCGCCGCCGTCACCGTCGTCGCGACCGTCTACCCGCGCGGCGACGTCGGCGCGACGCTGCCGAGCGGCCTGCTCGCGCTCCTCGCGGGCACGGTCGTCGCCGGCGGCGTCGTCGCGCCCGGCTGGTCGTGGACGCCGATCGAGGGCTCGTTCACGCTGAACGCCGACATCGCGGTTCCGCTGCTCGCCATCGCCATCGGCTTCCTCGTCGCGTGGATGGCCTCGCGCGCCTACGGCGGCTTCGGCACGCACGGCAAGCAGTCCGGCGCCTACCTGCTCGTCTCCGCGAGCGCCGCCGGCATGCTCCTCCTGCTCGTCCTCCTCGTCTCCTACATCGTCGTTCGCGGCTGGGCGCCGATGACCGAGGGGGTCAAGTGGGGGCTCTTCTGGGCGAACTGGACGTACTTCTACGTCCCGCCGATCGACCGCTACGTCATCATCGACGGGCCCGTCCTCTGGTTCCACTGGCCGTTCGTGATGAACGGCTACGCGCTGTTGAACGACGTCAACGGCATCATGCCGGCGGTCGTCGGCACCGTCTGGCTCGTCCTCGGCGCCGTCCTCTTCGCGGTGCCGCTGGGCGTCGGTGCCGCCGTCTTCCTCACCGAGTACGCCGGCCAGTCCCGCTTCACCGCGCTCGTCGAGGTCTCCACGAACGGCCTCTGGAGCACGCCGAGCATCGTCTACGGCCTCTTCGGGTGGGCGTTCCTCGTCCCGCGGCTCGGGAACAACCAGTCCATCCTCGCCGGTCAGCTCGTCCTCGGGTTCATGCTCCTCCCGCTCGTCATCATCACGAGCCGCGAGGCGCTGATGAGCGTCCCCGACGCCTACCGGGACGCGAGCGCCGCGCTCGGCGTCGGCCAGTGGGAGACCATCAAGAGCGTCGTCCTCCCCGCCGCGATGCCCGGCGTCACCACCGGCGTCATCCTCGGCGTCGGACGCATCGCCGGCGAGACCGCGCCCATCCTGCTCGTCGCCGCCGGCGCGCCCTTCCCCAGCGACGCTCCGAACGTCCTCTCCTCCTTCCAGCTCTCGACGGCGCCGCCATTCGTCACGAACGACGCGCTCCTGCAGGCGACGAGCGCACTCCCCTACCAGCTCTACGCCGTCATCACCGCCGGCGTCAACGAGAACGCCGGCCTCGCGTGGGGGACCGCACTCGTCCTCCTGCTCGTCGTCCTCTCGTTCTACGCGATCGGTATCGCCTCGCGAATCTACTTCCGCAAGCGCCTGGAGGCCTAACCCATGAGCGAACACATCGTCAACGACACCGACACCACGGAGGAACAGCCCGCGAGCACCACCACGGCCGGCGAGAGCGTAGAGGAGGTCGACCCGGAGTGGACGGAGTACGACTTCGAGGGTGAAGCGAAGTTCACCGTCGAGGACCTGAACGTCTGGTACGGGGACGACCACGCGCTCACCGACATCTCCATGGAGATCCCCGAAAACTCCGTGACCGCGCTCATCGGTCCCTCCGGCTGTGGGAAGTCCACCTTCCTCCGGTGCCTCAACCGCATGAACGACCGCATCAAGGCCGCCCGCGTTGAGGGCTCCGTCCGACTCGACGGCGACGAGATCTATCAGGACGGCGTCGACCTCGTGGAGCTGCGAAAGCGCGTCGGGCAGGTGTTCCAGTCGCCGAACCCGTTCCCGAAATCCATCCGCGACAACATCGCCTACGGCCCGCGCAAGCACGGCGACATCCAGACCGGCCTGCTCTCGCGTCTCCTCGGCGGCGACGACCAAGAGAAGGAGGACGAGCTGGTGGAGCGATGCCTGCGTGGGGCGGCGCTCTGGGAGGAGGTGAGCGACCGCTTGGACGACAACGCGCTCGGGCTCTCCGGTGGACAACAGCAGCGCCTCTGCATCGCGCGCGCCCTCGCCGTCGACCCCGACGTCATCCTCATGGACGAACCCGCCAGCGCCCTCGACCCCATCGCCACCTCCAAAATCGAGGACCTCGTCGAGGACCTCGCCGAGGATTACACCGTCGTCATCGTCACTCACAACATGCAGCAGGCCGCCCGCATCAGCGACCAAACCGCCGTCTTCCTCACCGGCGGCGAACTCGTCGAGTACGGCGACACCGACCAGATCTTCGAAAACCCACGCAGCCAGCGCGTCGAAGACTACATCACCGGCAAGTTCGGATAAGCCCCGAACGTTTTACCCGTCGCGCCGAACCACTACACGACCCTCAGAGACTACCCATGCCACGCGAAAGCTACCAAGCACAACTCGAGACGATGCAGGAGGACGTCCTCTACATGAGCGAGGTCGTCGTCGACCGCCTCCGGAGCGCGCTCGCCGCGATGGAGCAGAAGGACGAGCAGGCCGCCCGCGACCTCATCGCGGGCGACGACGAGGTCAACGACCTCTACCTCGAGCTCGAACAGGAGTGCATCGACCTCCTCGCCCTCCAACAGCCCGTCGCCGGCGACCTCCGCCTCATCGCCTCCTCGTTCAAGATCATCACCGACCTCGAACGCGTCGGCGACCTCGCCGTCAACCTCGGCGAGTACACCCTCGACTCCCAACAGGACATGTTCCCCGAGGTCGACATCAACACCATCGGCGACCACACCGTCGAGATGCTGCAGGACGCCATGGCCGCCTACGAGGCGCGCGACCCCGAGGCCTGCTACGCCATCGCCGAGCGCGACGACGAACTCGACGCGCTCTGCGAGCAGGCCTCCCAGACCATCGTCCGCGAGCTCATCGAGACCGAGCTCGACCCCGAGGACTCCGACGAGCACGTCGAGGAACTCATGCAGGACGTCTCCCGCATGCTCCTGACGGTGCGCGACCTCGAACGCGTCGGCGATCACGCGGTGAACATCGCCGCGCGCACCCTCTACATGGTCGAGAACGACGAAGAGCTCATCTACTAAACGACCTTTTACGCTGCGTTCGCCTCCGGCGCGCTCGGTAAAAGCTCGACCAAAAGCCATCGTTCCTCCCTACGGTCGTCTCTCGTCCCGAGCGCGTCGCGCGAACGCTACCCGTCGTTCGGTCGGACGTCGCGCTCCGTGAACGAGCCTTCACGTGCGATGACGCGACCACCGCGACGCGTGACCTGACTCACTGCCACGGGACGCGGCCGGCCGACGCGCGAGTGACGCCGCGCGCGGCCGACGACCGGAGCGCACCGAGCGTGCGCCACCACCGGCGACACCGCGACGACGAGCGGTGTCACCGCGAGCGACGCGCGTCCCGCGTCCCGTACTCGTCGCCAGTCAGCCAGCCGTGGCTCTGCGTCCGGCGCCGAAAGAAGAGCGTTCGGTGCGTCGGTGCGTGCTCGACGAGCGCCTACGCTTCGTCGAACGAGGCGACGCGAGGCGTCGCTTACTCGATGAGGCTACGCCTCGTCGAAGAGGGTCTCGCCGTCGACCATGTGGTCCTCGACGGCGTCGAGGTCGAGGGTGAGGCCGAGGCCGGGCTTCTCGGGGACCGCGATGGAGCCGCCGTCGATGACGTCCTCCTCGACGAGGTCGCTCCACCAGCCGAGTTCGTAGGAGTGGTACTCGACGGCGAGTGCGTTCGGGATGGCCGCGCCGACGTGCGCGGAGGCCATCGTGCCGATGGGCGAGGAGACGTTGTGCATCGCGACCGGGATGTAGTACTGGTTCGCGACGTCCGCGATCTTCTGCGTCTCGCGCATCCCACCGACCTTCGGGAGGTCGGGCGCGACGATGTCGACCGCCTGATTCTCGATGAGGCGGCGCTCCTCGGTCACGCGATAGCGGTTCTCGCCGACCGTGATCGGCGTGAGCGTGGACTTCGTGACCTCCTCCTGCACGTCGAGGTTCTCCGGCGGGACGGGGTCTTCGAGCCACCAGACGTCGTACTCCTCGATCTCGGCGGCGAGGCGCTTCGCGCTGTTCGGGCTGAACGTCCAGTGACAGTCGAAGGCGACGTCCGCCTTGTCCTTCACGCGCTCGGTGACCTTCTCGACGATTTCGGCCTTGTGGCGGATCTCGCCCGGTCGGAGGTGGCGGTTCGCGCGGTCCTTCTCGTGGCCGGAGGGGACGTCGAGGTCGAACTTGAGGGCGTCGTAGCCGAGTTCGTCGACGACGCGCTCTGCCTCGTCCGCACAGGCCTCGGGGTCGGCTTCGTCCTCGGTGTGACAGTCGCAGTAGACCCGAACTTCGTCGCGGTATTTCCCGCCGAGGAGCTGGTAGGCGGGGAGTTCGGTGATCTTGCCAGCGAGGTCGTGGAGCGCGACCTCGATGCCGGCGATTGCGGTGACGGTGACGCCCTCGACGGAGCCCTCGCCGCTCATCTTCTGGATGAGGTGCTCGTAGAGGCGGTCGATGTCGAGCGGGTTCTCGCCGATGATGAACGGCGCCATCCGGTCGACGAGTTCGGGGACGCCGGCGCCCCAGTAGGCCTCACCGGTGCCGACGACGCCGGCGTCGGTGTAGATGCGGACGAGCGTCCACGGGAAGTTCCCGTCGACCATCGTCGTCTGTACGTCCGTGATCTCGACGTCGCGACCGCCGCCGCGCTTCGCGTCGACGCCCATCGTTTCAGCGGAGAGTTCGCGCATCGTGTACTCCGCGTTCGGGTCGTGGAGCTGTCGGTAGTCCTTCGCCATGTGGGGGAGATTCACTCGGCCCGGGGTAAACCTTTGGAGATTGTTCCGCTAGGATCCGTCAGCGAGTCGGTTGAGCGCGTAGACGGTGCGCAGGACGTCACCGGCCGCGCCGCGGTCGTAGACGAGGCCGTCCGTGGACTCGGCGTGTTCGCGGACGCGCTCGCTCGCGTGGTCGGGCGCGGCGGCGATGCCGGCGTCGTTGTCCTCGGCCCACTCCATCACGCGCAGGTCGCTCTTCGAGTCGCCCATGACGAGCGCGAACGGGTCGGCGACGCCGAGGACGTCGAGGGCGGCCGTCACGCCCGCGACCTTGTCGAGTTCGTTCGCGGTGACTTCGGCGGCGTCGCCCTCGTAGTAGGCGAGTTGGACGCGGTCGAGGACGGCCTCGGCGGCGGAGTCGACGTCGTGGTCCGCCGGGGGACGCGCGTCGCGTGCGTCGAGGACGGCGGCGATTTCGGGGTCGCGCGCCCCGAAGTACGCGCGGACGTCGTCGGTGCTCGCAGCGGGAATCGCGTCCGCGAGCAGTTCGGTGAGGTAGACGGTGGCGTGGTCGATGACGGCGACGGCGTCCTCGCTCCCCGTCTCGTAGTTCGGCTTCAGGGTGACGTTGAACTCGTTGCCCTGCAGGTGACAGCCGCGCCTGACGTCCTCGGGGGCGTCCGGGAGGACGCGCCCGCGAACGTAGTCGAAGACGTCGCGGACGTCGTCGTCGAGCTCCTCGTAGAGGAGGCGCTTCGTGTCCGGGCCGTGGCCGGGCGTGAAGACGCCGGTGCCGGCTTCGTAGACGACGGAGACGTCCCCGGAGTGGACGAGTTCGTTCCCGAGGCCCTGAATGAGGAACCCCTTCACGTTCTCGAGGGTCTGGCCGGTGCAGACGACGATGGGGACGTCGTTCTCGTGGAAGACAGTGAGGAGGTGGAGTGTCTCGCGCGGGATCTCGTTGTCCGTCCCACCGGCCGAGCGCAGCGTCTCGTCGACGTCGAGGACGAGGACGTTCACGGGCCGGTCGTGTTTGCTGTAGAGGTCGAGCGCGGTGAACGCTTGCTCGCGGGTCGCGTGGGCGGCGAGCGCCGCGTACGTCTCGCCGTAGGCGTCCGCGACGCGGTCGGTCCGCTCGGCGAGTTCGTCGCTCGCTTCCTCCCAGTACTCGAGGGCGACCCGGGAGTCGACTGGCGGAAAGAGGTCGACGAAGTCCTGGTAGGCGCGGAGCGTGTCCACATCGAACGCCTCGTACAGCGCGTATAGCGTGTCGTACCGCTCCATACGCGGTGTCGTCGCCGTCGGCCCATAAAGCATCCCGGTCGGGGCGCGGTCCGCGGGACCGAAGTCGGGTCTGGGACGCGAAACAGCGATCTTCGTCCGGGCCGGTGTCACCAGCGAAACGCCCTTAAAAACGGGACTCGAACTCGCACGACATGAAGAACGTCGACGACCTCATCGAGAGCGCGGGCGACCTCGCCGCGCGCGGCCTCTCGCGCGGGGAGATCGCGGACGAACTGAACGTCTCGCGCGAGACGGCGAGCTGGCTCGTCGAGCGCGCCGGCCGGAGCGCGAGCGCGGTCGAGTCGGAGTCCGGAGACGGGAGTGCCGGCGGCCCGCAGGACGTCCACGTGGACTGGAGCGCCATCGGGGAAGCGGGCGCGCGCCTCGCCTCGATCGGCGACGCGCTCGCGGACCTCCTGCGCGAGCACAGCCACGACGTCGACCTCGTCGTCGGCGTCGAGAAGGCGGGCGTGCCGCTCGCGACCGCCGTCTCGCGCGAGCTCGGTGTCGACCTCGGGACGTACACGCCCCGCAAGCACCAGTGGGAGGAGGGCGACATCGAGGACCTCGGCGGGAGTTTCAGCCGGAACTTCGCGCAGGTCGAGGGACGCGACTGCTTCATCGTCGACGACACCATCACCTCCGGCACGACCATCAGCGAGGCCGTCGAGGCCATCGAGGAGAGCGGCGGGAACGCCATCGCGGCCGCCGTCCTCGTCGACAAGCAAGGTGTCGGCGACGTCAACGGCGTCCCCGTGGACGCGCTCATGCAGGTCATCCGCGTCGGGAACGACGACTGACGGTCGGGCTGCGGTGGTTCTCCCCACCCGCACGGTGGCCGTTTGCGGTGCGCACGACCACCAGCACAACGCATTTCCACTTCGAGCGCCAACTCGGAAGTATGACCTTCGACCCGATGGGCGAGGCGCTGGACGACGAGGAGGTACCCGAGATCGTCGACGACGCGATCTCGAACAACGAAGTCGTCCTCTTCATGAAGGGGACGCCGCAGATGCCCCAGTGTGGCTACTCGAAGCGTGCGGTCGGCCTCGTCAGCCAGTACCGCGACGACGTCGAGACGGTCGACACCCTCCAGAACCTCGGCGCGTTCCGCGAGGCGCTCGACGAGCACTCGGGCTGGGAGACGATCCCGCAGACGTTCGTCGAGGGCGAGTTCGTCGGCGGAAGCGACGTCCTCGCGCAACTCGACGATGAGGGCGACCTCGCGGCGACGCTGAACGCCGCGGACGCCGACGCGGACGTCGAGGCCGCCACGGACGGCGGTTCCGACGACGACGAACTCGACGCGCCCTTCTAGAGGGCGGTCGCGGTTCGGTTTCGATACTCGTTCTCCGTTCGATCGGCCTCGAACTGTGCTCAGCGCGCGCTCAGCGGGCGTTCCAGTGCGCGAAGTCGGCGTCGACGCGCCGGTCGACGCGCTCGATGGCGTCGATACGCCGGACGTCCTCGGCGTCGAGCTCGAACTCGAGGCTCCGGAAGTTGTCGCGGATGTGGGCCTCGGAGGTGGCTTTCGGGATGGCGGTGACGCCCTTCTCGCGGAGCCACGCCAGGCTCACCTGCGCTTCGCTGACACCGTACGTCTCCGCGATATCGCCGAGCACGGGATCGTCGAAGACGGCGCCGCGCGCGAGCGGGGAGTAGGCGACGGTCTCGACGTCCATCTCGTCCGCGACGGCGCGGAGTTCGCGCTGCTGGAGGAACGGGTGCATCTCCACTTGGTTCGCGAAGATCGGTTCGTCGAGGACGTCGCGGGCGCGCTCGAGGTGGCGGCGGCCGAAGTTCGAGACGCCGATGCGCTCGATCTTCCCCCGCGCTTTCAGTTCCTCGAAGGCCGGCAGCGTCTCCTCGGGGTCGTACGTCCGGGCGGGCCAGTGGACGTAGAGGAGGTCGACGGAGTCGACGCCGAGCTTCTCGAGGCTCTCCTCGGTGGACGCGATGACGTCGTCGTACGCGAGGCTGTCGATGAAGACCTTGGTCGCGAGGAAGACGTCGTCCCGGTCGACGTCCGCGGCGGCGATGCCGTCGCCGACCGCGGCCTCGTTGTCGTAGGCCTGTGCGGTGTCGACGTGGCGATATCCCATCTCGAGCGCGTTCGAGACGGCGGTCGCGCAGGCGTCGGGGTCGGCGTTCTGCCACGTTCCGAGGCCGAAGCGCGGCATTCCGTCGACGTGCGGGACGTCGTCGCTGGTGAGCTCCGTCATGGTGGAGACGTGGCGCGGCACGGGAAAAGGCGTTCGGGCGTCGGCGAGCCACACCGGCCACTCGAATCGTGTCCCACAGTAGCGATCGGCACGGGCGGAGAGCGCGCCGGCTTTGTGCCCCCGCGACGAAGGGGCGGGCATGGAGACGGTCTACGAGCTGCTCGCGGACCTCCCGGACGAGGCGGCCCTGCGGGCGCCACCGGCGTCACTCTCGTCGCGGGACGTCCGGGCGACGGCGTACAAGGTCGGGAACTACCTGCGCTCGCGCGGCGTCCACGAGGGCTCTCGCGTCGGCGTCGCGGACGACGCGGACCCGAAGGTCGTCCTCGCGTTCCTCGGGTCGGCGCTCCTCGCGGCCCCCGTGACGTTCGCTCCGCCCGGGCGCTTCGACGGCCGCGCCGTCGTCGTGCCCACGGCGTCGCTCGACGGCTTCGACCTCGGGCCGGGCGGCCAGCGCGTCGGCTACGGCGCGAAGCCCGCCGACCCCGCGGACGGCCACTTCGAGGGCGGCGTCTGGAGCGAGAACCCGGCGTTCCCGCCGGTTCGATACGGCGGCGACGTGCCGGCGCTCGCCGGCGGGACGGGTGCGGGCGACGACGAGGACGGCCCGAGTCAGCGCGCGCTCCTCGACGCCGCCGCCGACGTGGCCGCCGGCCTCGACGCCGACGACGCGCTCGCGGTGCGGGCGTCGTTCACGCGGCCGGGGACGGTCGTCGGCGTCCTCGGCGCGCTCCGCGCGGGCGCGACGGTGCTCCTGCCGGACGCCGAGGCGACCGGGACGGTGGCGCTCGCGGACGGCGACGGCGACGCGCCGGAAGCGGGGGTGTACCGCCCCGAGGAACTGTTCTAGGCCTCGGCGTCCGCGATGCCCTCGAGGAGGGCGTCGACGTCGCCGGGCGTGTTGAAGACGTGGAAGGAAGCCCGAACGGCGCCCGTCGGGAGCGCGCGCACGACGACGTCGCGTTCTTTCAGGTTCGAAACGAGCGCCTCGGGGTCGTCGCTCTCGAAGGCGACGAGACCGGACTCGGGCGATGCGGGACCGAGGACGCGCTCGGCGCCGATACCGTCGACGAAGCGCTCGGTAAGCGCGTCGATGCGCTCTTGGATGGTTCCGAGGCCGAGTTCGGCGTGGACGTCGAGCGCCTCGCGGAGGCCGGCGTAGGGCGCGGGCGAGACGGTGCCGACTTCGAGGCGGCGCGCGCCCGCGTGAAACTCGTAGCCCGCGGCGTCGGGTTCGCGGACGCTCCGGTAGCCCACGTGGGCGGGTCCGAGGCGCTCGGCGGCTTCGGGGGCGACGTACAGGAAGCCCGCCCCCCACGGCCCGAGGAGCCACTTGTGGCCGGCGGCGGCGACGTAGTCCGCGCCCCACGCCTCGACCGGCATCGGGGCCTGTCCCGGGAGCTGGACGGCGTCGACGAGCACCTCCGCGCCCGCGTCGTGCGCCTCGGCGACGAGGTCCGCGACGGGGAGGCGGGTGCCGTGCGTCCACGTGAGCGCGGAGACGCAGACGAGGCGGGCGTCGCGGACGGCCTCGCGGTAGGCGTCGCGGTCGAGTCGCCCGCCCTCGGTGGGGACGACGCGCGTCCGGACGCCCTCGGTGTCGCGGAGGCGTCGCCACGGGAGGATGCCGGCGGAGTGCTCGACGTCCGTGCGGACGACGACGTCGCCCGGGTCCCAGTCGATCGCCGAGGCGATGCGGTTCACGCCGTCGGTGGTGGACTGGGTGAGCGCGACGTTCGCGGGGTCGGTCCCCACGAAGTCGCCGAGGCGCTCGCGGACGTCGTCGTAGAGCGCGTGCGCGGACCGATAGGGGTCGTCGCTCGCGTGCGCCTCGTACTCGTGGTGTTCGAGCGCGGTTTCGGTGGCGTCGACGACGCGGCGCGGTGACGGGCCGCTCGCGCCCGTGTTCAAGTAGACGGCGTCGTCGAGCGCCGGGACGTCGGCGCGGAGCGTCTCCGGGTCCATACGGGAGGCGTGGGTCCGCACGCCAATACCGTTGGGGGGTCAGTCGGCGGCGGCGCGAACGCCGATCCGCTCGCGGATGGGCGCGGCGACGGCGTCAGGCGCGGTTTCGAACCAGCGCGCTTCGGCGATCTCCGGGGCTGGGTCGAGGTCCGTGCCGAACGGTTCGCCCTCGAAGTGGACCCAGAGGCCCTCGGTGCCGTCGCCCGCCTCGACGAGGGAGAAGGACTGGCGGCGCGCGTGGAACGCGCCGGTGAGCTCGCACTCGATGCCGAGCTGGTCGGCGACGTGGCGTTTGGCGGTCTGTTCGTGCGTCTCGTGTCGGGACAGCCCCCCGCCGGGCAGGTCCCAGACGTCCGGGTTGTCCCGATACCTGACGAGTAACGCCCGCCCGTCGCGTTCGAGGAGCGTGCGCGTGCCGCCGAGGCGCCCCTCGCTCGCGCTCGCCATGCATTCGACGAGGGCCTCCTCCGGCACGACGGTCTCCTCTTCGACGACGGGGAACCGACCGTACGACTCGCGCAACTGGTCGAGCGTCGTCTCGACAGTCGCGCTCCCCTCTCGCGACATACGGTGTGCGGTAAGCGCTTCGACGGCGAAAACTATTTGGGTTGATGTCAGCCAACCGGCGAGGCGGCGACCCCCGCCGCGTCCGCCGTCGAATCGACGATTAACTCGGCAGAGAGTACCGTATTCGGCCACACAGAGGGTATCGTTCCTTCAGAAGTCTTTTGCTTGCCCGCTCAGAAGCGACACCCACATGCACGACGACCTGAACTGGGCCATCGGCGGCGAAGCCGGCGATGGAATCGACTCTACCGGGAAAGTGTTCGCGCAGGCACTCTCCCGCGCCGGTCGCCACGTCTTCACCTCCAAGGACTTCGCGTCCCGAATCCGAGGTGGCTACACCGCCTACAAGGTTCGCACGTCGGTCGACAAAGTACAGAGCGTCGTCGACCGCCTCGACGTCCTCATCGCGCTCACCGAACGCACCGTCGAGGAGAACCTCGACGAGCTCCACGAGGGCTCCGTCATCATCTACGACGGTGAGCGCACCGAGTTCAGCGGCTTCGAGGTCCCCGAGGGAATGGTCGGCCTCGACATCCCGCTGAAGTCGCTGGCCGAGGACGCCGGCGGCGCGCTGATGCGCAACGTCGTCGCGCTCGGCGCCGTCTGCGAGGTCGCCGAGTTCCCCATCGAGAACCTCGACGAGTCGCTGCGCAAGCGCTTCGGCTCGAAGGGCGAGAAGATCGTCGAGAACAACAAGGAGGCCGCGCGCCTCGGCGCCGACTACGTCGACGAGCACTACGCGGACGACGTCGGCACGCTCGACTACGAGCTGGAAACGACGGACAACGACTACGTCCTCCTGAACGGCGACGAAGCCATCGGGATGGGCGCCATCGCCGCCGGCTGTAAGTTCTACTCCGGCTACCCCATCACGCCCGCGACGGACGTGATGACCTACCTGAAGGGCCGCATCGAGGAGTTCGGCGGCCACGTCGTTCAGGCCGAGGACGAGCTCTCCGCCATCAACATGGCGCTCGGCGCCGCGCGCGCCGGTGCGCGCTCGATGACCGCGACGAGCGGTCCGGGTATCGACCTGATGAGCGAGACGTTCGGCCTCGTCGCCACCTCGGAGACGCCACTCGTCATCGCGGACGTCATGCGCTCGGGTCCCTCCACGGGGATGCCGACGAAGCAGGAGCAGGGCGACCTGAACATGCTCCTCTACGGTGGCCACGGTGAGATTCCCCGGTTCGTCGTCGCGCCCACCACCGTCGCGGACTGCTTCCACAAGACGGTGGAGGCGTTCAACCTCGCGGAGAAGTACCAGACCCCGGTCTACATCGCGGCCGACCTCTCGATGGCCGTCACCGAGGAGACGTTCGCGCCCGAGGAGTTCGATATGGACGCGGTGGAGATCGACCGCGGGAAGGTCGTCGACGAGGACGAGATCTCCAAGTGGCAGAACGAGAAGGACCAGTTCAAGCCCCACGCGGTCACCGCCGACGGCGTCAGCCCGCGCGCCTTCCCCGGCACGGAGGGCGGCGTCCACATGAGCACCGGCCTCGAGCACGACGATCTCGGCCGCCGGACGGAGGACACCGACGAGCGCATCGAGCAGGTCGACAAGCGCAACCGGAAGGTCGAGACCGCACGGGAGGAGGAGGACTGGAGCCCGGTCGAGTACGGCGACTCGGACGCGGACACGCTCGTCATCTCGTGGGGGTCGAACGAGGGCGCTCTCGTCGAAGCCCTCGACTTCCTCGAGGAGGACGGCGTGGACGTTCGCGTCCTCTCCGTCCCCTACATCTTCCCGCGTCCCGACCTCTCGACGGCCGTCGAGGACGCGGAGACGACCATCGTCGTCGAGTGTAACGCCACCGGTCAGTTCGCGGACGTCATCGAGAAGGACGTCCTCGAGCGCGTCGACCGCATCAACAAGTACAACGGCGTCCGCTTCAAGGCGGACGAGCTCGCAAACGACATCAAGGAGGTTCTCGCATGAGCTCCGACGTTCGCTTCACAGACTTCAAATCCGACAAGCAGCCGACGTGGTGTCCGGGGTGCGGTGACTTCGGCACGATGAACGGCATCATGAAGGGTCTCGCCGAGACCGGCAATTCGCCCGACGATACGTTCGTCGTCGCCGGTATCGGCTGCAGTGGGAAGATCGGCACGTACCTGCGCTCCTACGCCCTCCACGGCGTCCACGGGCGCGCCCTGCCGGTCGGCACGGGCGTGAAGATCGCCAACCCCGACATCGAGGTCGTCGTCGCGGGCGGCGACGGTGACGGCTACTCCATCGGTGCCGGCCACTTCATCCACGCCGTCCGCCGGAACATCGACATCACGTACGTCGTGATGGACAACCGCATCTACGGGCTCACGAAGGGGCAGGCCTCGCCGACGAGCCGCGAGGACTTCGAGACCGCGACGACGCCGGAGGGCCCGAAGCAGCCGCCGGTCAACCCGCTCGCGCTCGCGCTCTCCGCCGGCGGGAGCTTCATCGCGCAGTCCTTCTCCTCGAACGCCCTGCGCCACCAGGAGATCGTCCAGAAGGCCATCGAGCACGACGGCTTCTCGCTCGTCAACACCTTCAGCCCCTGCGTGACCTTCAACGACGTCGACACCTACGACTACTTCCGCGACTCCATCGTCGACCTGGACGAGACGGAGCACGACCCGACCGACCGGGACGCCGCGAAGGAGAAGATCCTCGACAGCGAGAAGGAGTACATCGGCGTGCTCTGGGAGGACGAGGACGCGGTCGACTACAACACCGCCCACGGCGTCGAGGGCAACATGGCGGACATCGACGAGTCCGGCGCCCCCGAGGGCGCGACCGACCTCGTCCGGGAGTTCTACTGAGCGGCCCCCGGACGCGGTGACGCCGCCGCTGCGGTCGGTGAACCACAGCTATTTTGCGGATGGTGCGCGGCCATCGGGACGAACGATGACGCGACGACAGATGACGCGACGCGGGGGCGGAGTCCGATGACCGAGACGAGCACGCGACGAGACGTCCTTCGAGGGGTCGGCGTCGCGGTGACGGGCGTCGCCGTCGCGGGCTGTTCGACGGGCGGTAGTTCGGGCGACGGATCCGGCGGGAGCGACGGCGGCGAGGAGCAGTCGGGCTCGTGGTTCCCGTCGCCGGACGCGCTCGGCACGTCGGGACCCTACCGGTCGCAGTACGGTGACGTCGCTGCGCTCCGGTCGGCCGCCTCCTCCGTGGACGCGACGAGCGTGGTCGAGAGCCGCATGGGCGCGAGCGCGGCGACCCGACTCGTCTCGGACCCGAGCAGCATCGAGGCCGTCGGGCGCGCGGCGGCGGCGAGCGGCACCGACCAGTTCCTCGCGGTCGCGGGGACGTTCGCGGCGTCCGACGTCCGGACGTCCTTCGAGTCCGTGGAGACGCAGGGGACGACGACGGTCGGTTCGTACACCGTCCACCGACTCGGCAACGAGAACGTGCTCGGGGTGCGGGACGGCGTCGCCATCGCGGCGTCGGACGCCGACACCGTTCGGACGGTCGCGGACGTGCGCGCCGGTGAGGCCGACTCCTACGCGGACGCCGTCCCGATGTACGCGGAGACGGCGGCGCCGCTCGCGGACGCGCACCTGCGGACGCTTCGCCCCGTGCGGTCGAACGCGACCGCGACCTTCGAAGGCCTGCGGTTCCGCGGCCAGAGCATGACGGTCGTGGACGGCGAACTGCGTGTGGTCGCGGCGCTGTGCTTCGAGGACGACGCGAGCGTTCCCGAGTCCGAGATTCGGGACCGGGTGTCGTCGAGCACGGAGGGGAGCGAGAGCTCGACGCTCGAGTCGGTGACCGTCGAGGGGCGCGTGGCGGTCGTAACGGTGACGCAACCGCTCTCGCGACTGTCGGGCTGACGCGAGCGCCGGGCGTCTGACGACCGGCGATAAGTGTCCCCGGAGAAACGTCGGAATAGCGCCGGTGAGGCGGCTATTCAGCAAGACTGATTAGCGCGTCGTGGGTTCGGTTGTGTATGACTGACCACTTCGACGTGGTTATCGCCGGGGCAGGTCCCGCCGGCGCGCAGTGCGCCCGGGACCTCGCTGAACGCGACTACGACGTCCTCGTCTTGGAGACGGAGAACGAGGACGACTTCCCGCGCCAGAGCAACAAGTCCACCGCCGGGACCTTCCCCTCGATGATGGGCGCGTTCGGCGTCCCCGACGACGTCGTGATGAACTTCACGGACAGCGTCGTCATCGAGTCGCCCAACGACCACTTCGCGCAGACGCAGCCGGGCGCCGTCCTCGAGTTCGGGGACTTCAAGCGCTTCCTCGTGCGCGACGGGCGCGAGGCGGGTGCGGAGTACCGCTTCGACTCGCGCGCGACCGCGCCCATCACGGAGAACGGCAGCGTGGTCGGCGTCCGCTACAACGGCGACGAGGAGGTTCGCGCGGACGTCGTCGTGGACGCGACGGGGCCGGCGGCGCCGCTCGCGAAGCAACTCGGCGTCGTCGACCTCGAGCGCGAGAACCAGGCCATCGGCATCGAGTGGGAGATGGAGGGCGTCGAGGTGGACCACCCCGACTACGCGGACCTGACGGACGCGATGATGCTCCGCCTCGACCACGACCTCGCCCCCGGTGGCTACTCGTGGATCTTCCACACGGGCGGCGACACCGCGAAGGTCGGTCTCTGCTACATCCAGAACGAGAAGTACCACTCGAACAAGGAGGGCCTCAGCATCGACGGCTTCCTCGAGAAGTGGCTGGACAACGACCCCCGCTTCGCGGACGCGGAGAAAATCGCGGGCAAGCAGCACCGGGGGAGCGCACACATCCAGCCGCCGGGGAGCCTCTCGACGGACGGTTTCATGGCCATCGGCGACACCGTCCCCTCCATCGACCCGCTCTGGGGCGAGGGCATCCACAAGGGCATGAAGTCCGCGCGCGCCGCCGCCGTCACCGCCGACCGCTGTCTCACCGGGGGGACGGACACGTCCGCCGAGGAGATGGCGATCTACGACGAGCTCTGGCATCGCGACGTCGCGCCGGACGCGGGCGTCCGCCTCCTCATGACGCACCTGCTCTACTACGCGCCGAACGAGCGCTACGATCGGCTCATGCGCGACATCAACACGATGGACCTCGACACGCTCGCGAACGTGAACAACGGGAGCCCGCGCGCCATCGCGAAGCTCCTTCACCGCGAGGACCTCTCGCTCCTCCGGGACTTCGTGCGCGACGACACGGAAATCGTGAAGGTCGGCCTGAAAGACGTCATCCCCTTCCTCTAGCGCGTCGCTTTTTGCGCGAGCGCGCCTCCGCTCGCGTGTGAACTACGAGGAGCCGCTGTTCTTCACGGTGATGCAGTACGCGGAGGCGGCGGAGCGCGACGTCGTCGACATGGTCTCGGGGAACCCGGACTGGGGCGCGCCCGACGGCGTCGGCGAGGGCCTCCACGACTACGCGGAGACGGGCGGCGAGGCGTTCCAGTACCCGCCGAGCGACGGCCTCCGGGAGCTCCGCGAGCGCATCGCGACGCGGCGCGGCGTCGACACCGAGCGCGTCGTCGTGACGAACGGCGGCGCGATGGCGAACACGCTCGGGATGGCGCGCGCGCTCGAACGCAGGTCGGGCGACGAGGTGCTCCTGACGGACCCCGTCTACCCTTACTACCCGGGGAAGGCAGAGATGCTCGACGGGACGACGCGCTTCGTCCCCGTGGACGAGGAGGGCGCGCTCGATCCAGCGGACGTCCGCGCGGCGGCGAGCGACGAGACCGCGTGCATCGTCGTGAACACGCCGAACAACCCGACCGGCCGCGTCTATCGGGAGGAGACGCTGCGCGAACTCGCCGCGGTCGCCGAGGCGCACGACGCGCTCCTCGTCAGCGACGAGGTGTACGACCACTTCGACTTCACCGGCGAGTTCACGTCGGCGCTCGCCATCGACTCCGAGCACGTCGTCGTCACCAACTCCTTCTCGAAGACGTACGCCATCACGGGCTTTCGCGTCGGCTACGCGATCCTCCCGAAGCGCGACGCGCCGGCGGCGCGCACCCGGAACATGCTGACGAACGTCGCGACGAGTCGCCCCGCGCAGGCCGCCGTCCTGCACGCCTTGAAGACGACGGACGCCGACTACCACGAGGCGAACCGCGAGCGCCTCCGCGAGCGCGTCGACTCCTTTACGGCCGCCCTCGACGAGGCCGGCGCGGAGTACTCGACGCCCGAGGGCGCCTTCTACGTGCTCGCGAAGTTCCCCGACTACCCGGGGACGATGGCGAACGTGAAACGCCTCGTCGACGAGGCCGGCGTCGCGGGGATGCCCGGCGAGGCGTTCGGCGACGCCCGCAGCGAGTGGCTCCGCTTCGCGCTCGTCACACCGCGCGTCGACGCCGCCGCCGAGCGCCTCGCCGAGTTCTTCTAAACGACCTTTTGCTGCAGGCGCTTCGCGCCTTGGCAAAAGCTCGACCACTGTAGGAAGCAACGCTTCCTACCGTTCAGTCAGAACGCTCCGCGTTCTGACGACAAAAGCCGTCGTCACCCCCTTCGGGGGTTCCTCGGCCTCGCCTTCGGCGAGTCAATCGGCGACCTTCCGGGCTCTCCGAGCCGCTCGGTCGCCGAACGCTTGCACCATGGATTGTTCAGCACAGCCACTGTATCGAACGTCTGCGCTGCGGTCTGCGGTCCGGCGTGCTCGCGCGAAGCGCGAGTTTCATCGGTCGCCTTCGGCGACCGGCCTTTTTCTCCCGTGTTTTTGCGAGGAGTGGTTCCCGCAGGGCCGGCGGCCCGAGGAAACCCGACGAGGAAAAAGACGGTGGACCTACCCCGGAGGAACCCCCTCTGTCACCTATGAGCGAACTCGAAGTCGAGGCGGTCGAGGACGTCGAGGCGGCGGGCGTCGCACCGGACACGGCGGAGTACGTCCTCTACGGCGGGAAGGGCGGCGTCGGGAAGACGACGATGGCGGCGGCGACGGGACTGGCGAGCGCCCACGAGGGGACGCCGACGCTCGTCGTCTCGACGGACCCCGCGCACAGCCTCTCCGATACGTACGAGACGGACGTGCCGAGCCAGCCCGGGCGGCTCCGCGAGGACGTCCCGCTCTGGGGCGTCGAGATCGACCCGGACGAGGCGATGGAGCGCGCGAGCGCGCTCGGGTTCGGTGGCGAGGACGGCGCGGCGGGCGGACCGATGGGCGGCCTCGGCGAGCTTATGGGTGGAGACGAGGGCGCGGCGAACCCGTTCGGTGGGCCGATGCCGGGCGCGGACGAGGCGGCGGCGATGCAGCTCCTCATCGAGTACCTCGACGACGAGCGCTTCGAGCGCGTCGTCGTCGACACCGCGCCGACGGGGCACACGCTCCGCCTCCTCGAACTCCCGGAGCTCATGGACTCGATGATGGGGCGGATGCTGCAGTTCCGCGAGAAGATGAGCGGGATGATGGGCTCGCTCACTGGGATGTTCGGCGGCGACGACGAAGCGGACGCGATGGGGGCGGACGGCATGGAGGAGGTCCGCGAGCGCGTGGAGCGCCTGCGCGCGGTGCTCACCGACCCCGCGCGGACGGACTTCCGCATCGTCACGGTGCCCGAGGAGATGAGCGTCATGGAGGCCAAGCGCCTTCGCGCGCGCCTCGAGGAGTTCGGGATTCCCGTGAGCACCGTCGTCGTGAACAAGGTGATGGAGCCGCTCGTCGACGTCGTGCCCGACATCCCCGACGAGACGTTCGTCTCGCCGAACCTCGACGCGTGCGAGTTCTGCCAGCGCCGCTGGGACGTCCAGCAGGACGCGCTCGCGGAGGCCCAAGAGCTCTTTCGCGGCCACGACGTGAAGCGCGTCCCCCTGCTCGCCGAGGAGGTGCGCGGCGAGAGCGCGCTGCGCGTCGTCGGCGCGTGTCTGAGCTGAGCGCGCCGGACTGGCCCGGGGACGCGGCGGCGGGCGCACGCCGGCGTGGGACACCGCTTTACGTGGCCGAGCGATAGGGGGCAGCCGTGATAACGCTCCTCGCCGCTGTCGGCATCCTCGTCGCGGTCTTCGTCGGGTTCAACATCGGCGGTTCCTCGACGGGCGTCGCGTTCGGGCCGTCCGTCGGCAGCCGCCTCGTTCGCAAACCGACCGCGGCGGCGCTGTTCACGGTGTTCGCGCTCGTGGGCGCGTGGACGGTGGGGCGGACCGTCATCGAGACGATGAGCGGCGGCATCGTGCCGGCCGTGCAGTTCACGCCCGTCGCGAGCGTCGGCGTCCTCTTCTTCACCGGCGCGTCGCTGCTCGTCTCGAACCTCTACGGCGTCCCCGCCTCCACGTCGATGACGGCGGTCGGCGCCATCGTCGGTCTCGGCCTCGCCACGGGAACGCTCAACGAGGCGCTGATGTTCACCATCGTCTCGGCGTGGATCGTCGCGCCGCTCGTGGCGTTCGCCGTCGGCGCGCTCGTCGGCCGCTACCTCTACCCCCACCTCGACCGGCGCATCGCCTTCACCCGCTTCGACTCGCACCTGATACGCGTCGAGCGGACGGGGGGCGTCCCCCGACTGCGGTTCAACGACGACGCGTCGCTGCGCGACATCGGCGGGTCGCTCGCCGTCGTGGCCATCGCGTGCTACATGGCGTTCTCGGCGGGCGCCTCGAACGCCGCGAACGCCGTCGCGCCGCTCGTCGCCGCGGGCGGTCCGCTGACCGTCGACCAAGGCGTGCTCCTCGCGGTCTTCGCGTTCAGTCTCGGCGGGTTCACCATCGCGCGCCGGACGCTCGAGACGGTCGGCGACGACATCACCGAACTCCCGATACTGGCGGCGCTCGTCGTCTCCGTCGTCGGCGCGACCATCATCACCGGGCTGTCGGCGCTGGGCATCCCGGCGAGTCTGGCGGTGAGCACCACCTGCTGCATCATCGGCCTCGGGTGGGGTCGCGCGAGTCGGGCGGCGACCGTCGCCGAGCTCGCGGCGCCCACGCCCCGAGGCGAGCCCGACATCGAGATAACGACCGGCGCGCTCGCCGCCTCGCGCGACGCGGACGTCCCGACGAGCGCGACGGTCGGCGACATCGCGAGCGGCGAGGCGACGGTGGAGCCGCCCGCCGAGTCGGTGCCCGACGTCCCGGACATCGGAGAGGCGGACCCCGCGGAGCTGGACCGCGACGGGCTCTTCGATCCGAACGCGGCCAAGCGAATCGTGTTCCTGTGGGTTCTCACGCCGACGCTCGCCGTCCTCGGTTCCTACCCGCTGTTCCGCTTCGTGCTCTGAGAGTCATCGACGACGAGCACGCGGAGGTCGTTCACGTTCGTCCCGGTCGCGCCCGTCTCCACGAGCGCGCCGCGCGCGTCGAGGGCGGGGAGCGCGTCGTTCACGCGGAGCGCGCGGCGCGCCTCGCGGCGGTCGGTGACCGTCCCCGAGTCGACGACGGCGCCCGCGGCGTGTGTCGCGCCGTCGATGCCGTCCGTGTCGACGGCGCAGAGCGCGCTCCCCGGCGGGAGTTCGAGCGCGGCCGAGAGCGCGAACTCGAGGTTCGGGCCGCCCTCGCCGTCGCCGCGAACGGTAACGGTGCACTCGCCGCCGGAGAGGACGACGCAGGGCGGACTGAGAGGGGCGCCGCTCGCGATGGCCTCCTCGGCGACGGCGGCGTGCGTCTTCGCGGCCTCGCGGGCCTCCCCGCGCACGCTCGTGGAGAGCACGAGGGCGTCGTAGCCGGCGTCCTCGGCGACGGCGGCGGCGGCGTCGACGGCGGTGCGGTTGTCCGCGAGGAGGTGCGTCGAGACCGAGTCGAAGGCGGCAGCACCCGCCGTCGGCGTCTCCGCGTGCTCGCCGGCGGCGCCGCGTTCGAGGTGGGTGCGGACGGCGTCCGGGACGTCGAGCGCGTACGCCTCGATGACGTCGAGCGCGTCCGCGTACGTCGTCGGGTCGGGGACGGTGGGGCCGCTCCCGATGACCGACGGGTCGTTGCCGACGACGTCGCTGAAGAGGAGGGTGACGACGCGCGCTGGCGCGAGGCGCGCGGCGAGGCGGCCGCCCTTGAGTTCGGAGAGGTGTTTGCGGACGGCGTTCAGTTCGTCGATGGTCGCGCCGCTCGCGAGCAGGGCGTCCGTCGTCGCGCGGAGGTCGGCGAGCGTGAGGTCACCGGCGGGCGCGGCGAGGAGCGCGCTCGCGCCCCCCGTTATCGCGGCGAGGACGAGCGTCGAGTCGTCGAGACCGTCGGCCTCGTCGAGGAGGCGGCGCGTGGCGTCGACACCGCGTTCGCTCGGCGTGGGGTGGTCCCCGCGCACCACCGCGACGCGCTCGGTCTCGGCGGGGTCGTCGGTGACGACGATGCCGCCGTCGAGGCGCTCGCCGAGGACGCCTTCGAGCGCGGCGGCGACCTGCGAGGCGGCGTTCCCGCCGCCGAGCACCACGACCGACTCGTAGTCGGTGAGGTCGAACGTCGCGTCGCCGATACGGAGCGTCTCGCCCGCAAGGGAGACGGCGTCACGGATGACGCTCTCGGGGTGCGCGGCGTCGATGCCGGCGGTGGCGCACTCGCGAGCGAGCGCGCGTCGGTCGCGTGCGGCGTCGGCGTCGTCGGAGGTCCCGGACGTCATCTCAGGCGAGTTTGTAGAGCAGGTCGACGACGCGGTCCCGGATTCGGTCGGGGGCGTAGCGCGCGAGGAGCATCGCGCGCGCCGCCGGGCCGACGGGGTAGCGCGGGTCGGGGTCGGTCGTGCTCGCGGCCTCGAGGACGACGGCGGCGACGTCCTCGGGCTGGCTGGACGCGAAGCCGCCGGAGACGGCGTCGAAGTCCTCGAAGAAGCGATAGACGCGGTCGTAGGCGCCGGAGGCCTCGACGGGTTCGAGCTCGTCGGCGGCGCGCGCGGAGAACGCCGTCTCGACGGGACCGGGTTCGACGAGCGCGACGTCGATGCCGTGCGGTTTCAGCTCACCGCGGAGCGCGTCGCTCAGGCCCTCGAGCGCGAACTTCGAGGCCGAGTAGATGCCCATGCCGGGCGTGCTGACGCGCCCGGAGACACTGGAGAGGTTGATTATCGTCCCCTCACCGCGCTCGCGCATGTGCGGGAGGGCGGCGCGGATCAGCCGATGCGGCCCGTAGACGTTCACGTCGAACTGCTTGTTCAGTCGGCGCGTCGTCACGTCCTCGACGGCGCCCATCTGTCCGTAGCCCGCGTTGTTCACGAGGCAGTCGAGGCGGCCCTCTACCGTGAGGAGTTCCTCGACGACGTCGCGACACTGCGCGGGCCGCGTCACGTCGAGTTCGGCAGTCGTACAGCCGGCCTCGCGGAGCTCCCGGAGGTCCGATTCGTCGCGCGCGGTCGCCCACACCGACCACTCCGCGTCGAGGAACGCCTCGGCGGTCGCGTGGCCGATACCCGAGGACGCGCCCGTGATGAGAACCGTCTCACTCGTCATACTCGAAGGCGTCGCGCGGCGCCGAGTTAAGGATGGCCGTTTCGCGGACCCGCGTTCAGCGCTCGCCGCGCGCCCGCTCGCCGACGAGCGCGTCCGCGTGCCGCGTGGGCTCCGGGAGTTTGTAGCCCGCGCAGGTCGCGGCGACGAACTCGACGGTCGTCTCGGCGCCCACGCGGTGGCCGGGGCTGACGACGAGCGGGTTGACGTGGCGCCGCTCGGGGGTGTCGTACTGCTTCGACTGGTAGTAGTGGCCGATGGTCGTCCCGTTCGCGCAGGTCTCCACCTCGTCGTCGGCCTCGATGGCGACGCGCTCGCCCGCCGCGAGATGCCGGTCCTCGACGTCCTCAACGGGTGTCCCGCAGAGGAGGTTCTTCGCGACGCCGACGGCGGGCGCGTCGAAGAGGACGCCGACGTGCGTCGCGAGGCCGGCCTCCCGGTAGTGGATGCGCCCGCTCCCGTCGAGAACGAGGAGGTCGGGGTCGACGGCGAGCGACTGGAGCGCGTCGACGATGGCGCTCCCCTCGCGGAACGCGAGGAGGCCGGGGATGTAGGGGATTTCGAGGTCGGCGGCGCCGTACGCGCGCTCGACGACGGCTCCGTCCCGGATTGCGACGGCCGCCGAGACGGCGTCGTCCTCGCGGAAGGCCTGGTCGACGCCGACGACGACGGGACCGTCACCGTCGAGCGTCGCCTGCGCGTCGTCGGCGGCGTTGATGGAGTCGGCGAGCGCGAGCGCCGACGGGTCGAGGCCGTGGTCGTCGTCGAAGACGGCGGTCTCGGCGATGTCGCGCTGCATCGCCTCCATCTCGGCGGCGGAGAGCGACGGGTCCGGGAGGAACTCGGGGGCGGAGAGCTCCATCTAGAACGGCCCCCGGCCGCCGCCGGGACCGCGCCGGCCGCCGCCGAGCTGGAGCTGGTTCGGCCCGCGACCGCCCCGGGACTTCAGGTAGGCGCCGTAGAGGAGGCCGACACCGAGGCCGGCGAGGTGCGCGACCTGGGCGACGCCGCCGCTCCCCGGCCCGAAGAAGCCGGTGACGAAGAGCGAGTAGGTGGCGAAGCCGAGCGTGAGAACCCAGAGCGGCATCGGGATGACGAAGTAGAGGTAGACCCGAAGGCCGGGGTTGAGCACGGTGAGGACGCCCATGACGGCCATGATCGCGCCGCTCGCGCCGTAGACGGCCGCGACGTCGCCGAGCGCGGCCGCGGTGAGCACCTGTGCGAGGCCGGCGAGGACGCCCGCGCCGACGAAGAGCACGGCGAACTTCGCGGAGCCCATGCGGCGCTCGACCGGCGGCCCGAAGAAGTAGAGCGCGATGCCGTTGAACAGGAGGTGGCCGAAGCCGCCGTGCGCGAAGATGGAGACGAACCACGGGTAGACGTGCGTGAGATTGTACGTGTTCAGCGTGAAGAGGTCGACCCACGGGCCCGAGTTCACCGCGACGCCGAAGAGGGGCGCGACGATGTACTGGGCGAGCGCCGTCAGCGCCATCAGCCCGAGGAAGACGTAGGTCGCGTTCCCGCGGAGATACCCCAGCGGCCCGCCGGTCGCGCTCACGGCGTCGACGGCGCGGTCGACGCGCGAGCGCTCCTCCTCCTCGTACTCCCCGAAGACGCCCGAGGGGTCGTTCCACTCCTCGAGGCCGGGGCAGTCGTGGCTCTCCGGGAGGCGGTGCTCCTCGCAGTAGCTCCCCCCGCAGAACCGACAGCGGTAGGGCATCCCCACTTGTGTCCCGCACCGGTCACACGTCGCCATTGGTGGGAGTGCGTGGGCTGGCGGGTTAGTGCCTTTGGTCGGGCGCGCCGAGTCGGGCGCAGGCTACAAGGCCGCAGCGGGCGAGGACTCACGCATGAAGGAGTACGAGCGCAAGCAGCTCTTGGAGCGCATCGGCCGCGAGTCGGCGACGGTCGGGGCGACGATTCCGGACGAGGTGGCACTCGACGGCGAGGCGTTCCCGCTCCGCGAGTTCGTCTTCGAGATGAAGCGCGTCGACGCCGTTCCACCGGAGCGCCGCGAGGAGGTCGAGGACGCGAAGCGCAACCTGCGGCGCGCGCGCCGCGAGCGCGCGGAGCGCCTCGAGGAGGCCGCCCTCGACTACGCGGAGGGGGAGACGCTCGCCGAGGAGATCATCGGCATCGACCGCGCGCTGAACGCCCTCGAGTCGCTGGGCTCGACGACGGACATCGAGCGCGAGATGCGGGCGAAGGAGACGGCCGACCAGAAGCGCTGGTACAACTTCCTCCAGAAGGCGCTCGGTCGCGAGAGCGAGAGCTCGCGCGGCCGCGGTCGCGGCGGGAGCGCCGGCCGGGGGCGATAGCCGATGAGTCGGAACGCGGCGGTGGCGTCCGTACTGGAGGAGTACGCGGACCTGCTGGAGGCGCAGGGCGACGACTACCGGCCGAACGTCTACCGGCGCGCCGCCTCGAACGTCCGGGACTACCCGGAGGACGTCGCTGCCCTCGCCGACGAGGGGGCCGAGGCCGTCCAGCGGATCGACGGCGTCGGCGAGGGGATCGCCGAGCACGTCGTCGACTACCTCGAGACGGGGACGTTCGAGGAGCTCGAGGACGCCCGCGCGGCCCTTCCCGTGGAGATGGCGGAGCTGACGAGCGTCGAGGGCGTCGGGCCGAAAACGGTGCGGAAGCTCTACGACGCCCTCGGCGTCGAGACGCTCGACGACCTCGAATCAGCGGCTGAGAACGGCGAGATTAAGGAGGTGAAGGGGTTCGGCGCGAAGACGGAGGCGAACATCCTCGAGCACGTCGCGTTCGTCCGGCGCGCACAGGAACGCGAACTCCTCGGCGACACGCGCCCGCTCGCCGACGACATCGTGGACTACCTCGCGGACGCGGCGGAGGCCGAGCGCGTCGAGGCGGCGGGGTCCGTGCGGCGGTGGCGCGAGACGAACGGCGACGTGGACGTCCTCGTCGCGAGCGACGCCGGCGAGGCCGTCGGCGAGTCCCTCGCGGCGTGGGAACGCACCGAGGAGACCATCGAGACGGGCGAGACGAAGACGTCGGTGCGCGCGGGCGGGATGCGCGTCGACCTCCGCGTCGTCGTCCCCGAGGAGTTCGGCGCCGCGCTCCAGTACTTCACGGGGTCGAAGGACCAC
The DNA here is from genome assembly GCF_014647455.2 of Halarchaeum grantii. Taxonomy (NCBI): domain Archaea; kingdom Methanobacteriati; phylum Methanobacteriota; class Halobacteria; order Halobacteriales; family Halobacteriaceae; genus Halarchaeum; species Halarchaeum grantii. The sequence continues at coordinate 218,205 of NZ_BMPF01000002.1, forward strand.
AACGTCACGCTCCGCAACCACGCCATCGAGCAGGGGAAGAAGGTGAACGAGTACGGCGTCTTCGACGTGAGCGACGTGCCCGAGGACGCGTCCGGTCAGCGCGTCGGCGAGCGCCTCGCCGCCGAGTCGGAGAGCGACGTCTACGACGCGCTCGGCCTGCCGTACATCCCGCCGGAGCTCCGCGAGGACCGCGGCGAAATCGACGCCGCGCGCGAGGGCGCGCTCCCCGAGCTCCTCACCCTCGACGACGTCCGGGGCGACCTGCACACGCACACGGAGCGGTCGGACGGCGACGCCTCCCTCGCGGAGATGGTGGCGGCCGCCGCCGAGTTCGGCCACGACTACGTCTGCATAACCGACCACGCGGACGGCCCCGGCGTCTTCGGCGACTCCGGGTTGAGCGACGCGGAGCTCCGCGAGCAGGCCGAGCGCGTCGCGGCCGTGCGCGACGACGCCGACATCGACGTCCTGCACGGCGTCGAGGCGAACGTCGACGTGGACGGGGACGTCGTGGCCGTGAGCGACGACGTGCTCGCGGACCTCGACCTCGTGGTGGCGTCCCCGCACTCGGGGCTCGGCGACGACGGCGGCGACCGGACCGAGCGCCTCGTCACGGCCGTCGAGCACCCGCACGTCGACGTCCTCGGCCACCCCTCGGGGCGCCTCATCAACCAGCGCCCCGCGATGGAGTTCGACGCCGCCGCGCTCGCGGCGGCCGCCGCCGACGCCGGCACGGCGCTCGAGGTGAACGCGAACTACCACCGCCTCGACCTCTGGGGGAGCGCGGTGCAGGCGGCCGTCGAGGCGGGCGCGACCATCGCCGTCGACACGGACGCGCACTCGCCCGCCGAGTTCGACAACCTCACCTACGGCGTCCACACCGCCCGGCGCGGGTGGGCCGAGGCCGACGACGTCCTGAACGCGTGGCCCATCGGGGAGGTGCGCGAGTTCCTCCACTGATGCGCGCGCCCGAGGACACCGCGCTCCTGCTGGACGTCATGTGCGGCAAGCTCGCACGCCTCCTCCGGATGTGCGGCTACGACGCCGCGTACGCGCTCGACAGGGGGGTCGAGGACGACGAGCGCCTCCGCGAACTCGCGCGCCGCGAGGGCCGCGTCCTCCTCACGCGCGACGAGGAGCTCGCGCGCCGAACCGCGGCGAGCGTCCTGCTGCGCACCCGACACGTCGACGACCAACTGCGCGAACTCGCCGACGCGGGGTTCGAGCTCGCGCTTCCCGCGGAGCCGCGTCGGTGCGCGAGCTGTAACGGGCCGCTGGAGCGCGCGGACCCGCCACACCCCGAGTACGTCCCGAACGACGCCGAGGCGGTGTGGGTCTGTACGAACTGCGGCCAGCGCTACTGGAAGGGGAGTCACTGGGACGACGTGGAGACGCGACTGACCGGACTCTAGTCGCCCGGTCCGGGGATCACACGCCAGACGGCGAGCGCGCCGGCAGCACCCGAGAGAGCGATGAACGCGACCGCGGCGCGTCCCCTGTAGTCGAGCGTGGCGAGGAGAGCGAGGGCGGCGAGGCCGGTGAATGCGCCGGCGGCGAGCGCGAGGCGGAGCCGGACGTCCGTCAGCGCGAGCATCGCGAGCCCGTCACGCGTCGATTTACTGACCATCTGGTGGGTCTCGGAGGGGAGCAGCGCGTCGTCGGCGGTGACGGCTCGGTGTCGGTATCACGCGTCGTTGCGCGTCCACTGCTCGCAGGCGTCCATGTCGTCCATCAGTTCGTCGTGGAAGCCACAGTAGGGCCGGATGGCGTCGTCGTCCGTGCGGACGTAGTCGAAGTGCGCACAACTCCCGCAGTACTGGTCGGGACCCGAATCGGTGCCGCTCGCGTTCGAGTCCGACTCGGCGGTGCCGGGGTCGCGGACGTCCGTCGCCGCCTGCCCGCCGTCGGAGGTCGGCTGCGGGGAGGTGTCCTCGACGTCCGTCGAGCCGCCGAGGACGCCGACGCCGCCGAAGGAGCCGCCGGAGAGCGCGGCGCGCGCGTCGTCGAGGTCCTCGCGCGGCACCTCGACGGTGCGGGTCTCGCCGTCGCGCGTGACCGTCATCGAGACGGTACCGCCGGGGGCGTTACGGGTCTTGAACGTCGCGACGGCGGTGAACAGACACCAGAGCGTCGTGAGCAGGCCGAGCGCGTAGACGACGCCGCCCGCGACGACGATGGTCGAGGGGACGCTCGCGCCGCTCGCGTACCACTGACCGGGGTAGGCCGCGCGGAGGACGAGCGTGCCGACGGCCGCGAGCGCGGCGCCACCGACGGCGGCGACCCGGTAGAGGCGGGCCGCCGGGAGGACGGTGAAGACGCCGAGGAGGATCGCCGGCACGCCGAAGCAGACGAGCGTGAGCGCGAGGCGGCGCGCGCCGAACTTCGCGGCGGTCGACGGGTTCGCACCCATGACGAGGTGGGTCGTCCCCGCGAGGAGCCCGCCGACGACGAGTAGCGCGCCGGCCGCGAACAGCGCCGTGCCGGCGTAGACGCGGCGCTGACTCGCGCCGTTGGCGTCTCGTTCGTACGCGTCCGCGAGGCTGGTCATGGGCGCACATACGCGCGCAACACCAAAAGTAGTGCGTCAGACACCGTTCGTTCGCTCGGGGCATCGAAAAGTCTAATCGCGCGGCCCGACGACACTGCACGTATGGCTGACGACGAAGGCGAGGAGGAGGAGGCTCCAGCGGTCGAACTCGGCGAGGGCGTCGCCGTCGAGGGCGCACCGCTCGCGCGCGTCGCCTCCCGGTTCACGTGGGGCATCCAGCGCAGCGAGATCGTCCGCCGGGACGGGGAGACGCGGATCCGGACACCGAAGGGCCCGCGCCGCCTCGCGGACGTCCTCGCGCACACGGACGTCCCCTACTTCGAGTCGCGTCGCGAGTTCGTCGACACCGTCCGCGAACAGATCGGCGACGGCCCCGTGCCGACGGGCGCGGAGACGGACGGGGAAGCAATCGACGGCGACGACGGCGGGGACGACGCTGACGGCGATTCCGGGGACGCGACGTCCGAGGAGTGAGGCGCCTCAGCCGAGGAGCGCGGCCGCGTTCTGGAGCTGGTCGCCGTACGCGATGGAGACGTAGAGGATGAGGAACTGCGTGGCGTTGTAGGCGCCGTGGACGAGCGCGGGCACCGTGAGGTTCTCCGTGTACTCGTAGAGCGCGCCGAGGAAGAGCGAGATGACGAAGAGCGCCGCGATCGTCACGACGCGACCCGCGACGGCGCCCGAGAGCGACGTGAAGTGGACGCTCGCGAAGATGAGGCTCGCGAGCAACACGGCGGGCACGGGCCCGAAGCGCTCGCGCAGCGTCCCCTGAACGACGCCACGGAAGAGCAGTTCCTCGCCGGGGCCGACGAGCAGGAAGGAGAGCGGGATCAGGAGGAGGAGGACTTCGGGGTGTTCGAGCCCGTAGTTCGCGATCTGGTTGCTCGCCGTCGGCGCGTTCGTCGCCTGCAGGAGGACGCCGATGACGATGAGCGCGGCGAGCGCGCCGACCCACCCGCCGAACGCGAGTCCGAGTTCGCGAAGCGACGGCCAGCGGAACGTGAGGAAGCGCGCGGTGTCGTCGCGGTAGCGGGCGTACGCGTAGGCCACGCTGCCGAACGCGACGCCCTGCAGGAGGACGACCGAGAGGACGATGCTGATCGACGGCGTGAGCGTCACGCCCGCGAACCGGAGGCCAAGACCGACGCCGAGGGTGAGGGCGAAGCCGAACGCGAGGCCGCCGGCGCCGACGCCGAGCGCGAGGAGGAGCGTGGTGACGCGGAGGACCCACTCGTCGAAGGTGCTGTCTGACATCACGCGGACGTTCGCTCCCGCGCCACTAAGAGGCCGCCGGAGTCGAGCGGGCGCGTCATCGCTCTCCGTCCCCGTCGTTCTCGTCAGTGTCGTCGCCGCGTCCCGTCCCGTCGCGTTCGGCCGGGTCGCGGTCGGATTCGCTCAGTTGGTCGCGGAGCGCCTCGACCTCGCTCTCCAACTCGGCGATGCGCTCGTCCTCGGTCGCGCCGCGTGCGAGGAGGTAGCCACCGCCGCCGAGCAGGAGGAGGACGGGGATACCGAAGAGCACGACGGCGACGAGGAGGATGACGAGCAACTCCACCCCGCCCGGCATCCCACCGAGGAACGCGGGCGCGACGGCGTCGTGGAGGGTGTGCATGCGTTCGCGTAGTGCGCGCCGCGTTGTAAGCTTTGTACACGCCGCTCACGCGACGCGCCGCCGGGCGCGACGCCCCTCACTCCCGCTCGCGCTCCCGGTCGGCCGACTCGGACTCGCGGTCCGCACGCTCGCGTTCGCGCCCGCGCTCGAGTTCGCGGTCGATGTCGTCCAGGCCGTCGACCGCCGCGACGGTGAGGACGTTCCCGCCACCGGGGTCGACGACGACGACCTCGGCGCCCTCGTCGATGGCGTCCGCGCCCGAGATGGTTCGCGCGGCGTACGTCGGGTCGAAGCCGCCGCCCTCGTCGAGACGGATCTGCCCCGAGGAGTCCGTGACGCGCTCCGTGACGACGCCGCGAACCCCGCGCAGGGAGGACGAGCCCTCCGTCTTCCCGCGCCCCGTCCCCTCGTAGAGTTCGAGGTGCCGGTAGCCCCAGAGCGCGAGCGCGCCCACGACGAAGACGAGGACCGCGAGCACGAGCGGGGTGACCACCCCGGGGAGGAGGACGCCCGCGAGCCCCGCGACGAGGAGGGCGACGCCGATGACGACGAAGTGTGCGCCCGGCGCGAACGCCTCCGCGATGCAGAGGACGACGCCCGCGACGACGAGCAGGAGCGGCAACGAGATGTCGAGCAAGTCCGCCATACGTGTCCATCCGTGACGGACCGGGAAGAACGTTACCCGCGAGCGTTTCCCGCGCCTCCCCCCGGTCGCCGGCAAAACCCCGACTCGCTGCAGCGCGACCCGAATCCAGCACTCGCTTCTTTGCTTTCGCTCTGGTCTACCGCGTTTTGCGGGGCTCCTTCGACGCTGTCTCCCGTCTCCATACACGCGAGGCTTCACACACGTACGTCGGTCGTCCATCCGCCGCGCCGGTCGATACGCGAGCCACGCCGAGCGGCGTCCGCGAACAGAGCGGCCGGAAAACCCCGGCCGGTCGTCGGTTCTCTCGGTGGGGAAGCGCGAGCCTCACCACAGCGCCCGGAACCGCGGTTGCTCACGGCTCGCTGTCGCTCACCGTTCGCGTCTTCGCGGCGCCCTCGCAAACTGCTCGGTTGCCGTGTTTGCTCACGGCTCGCTGTCGCTCACCGTTCGCGTTTCCGCGGTTCTTCGCCTGCGCTCAGAACCGCGTCACCCGACCAGCAGGAGCGCGAAAACGCCGACGGCGCCGAGCGCACCGAGCAGGAAGAAGGCGACGTTCTCCGCGCTCGGCGACCCGGGTTCGACGGGGCGGGCCTCGGCGACCGGGTCCTCCTCGGCGTCCTCTTCGAGGTCGGCGAGCGAGAAGCGCCACTCGCCGTCGTCGCGCTCCTGCTCGCCGTCGATGCGCTCACTCATCCTATCGGCTCCCGCTGATCTCGCCGGCGTAGACGACGCCGCGCTCGCCGTCCACGGTGACGGTTTCGCCGTCCGCGACGTCGTCGTCGAGGGTCGCGCTCCCGACCATCGGAAGGTCGAGTTCGCGCGCGACCATCGCCGCGTAGCCCGTCATGCCGGTGTCGGCGCTGACGATGCCCGCGAGCTTCTCGACGTCCCCCTCGAACTCGCCGTCGAACGTCGACGGGAGGACCGCAATCGCGCCCTCGGGGAGGTCGCTGAGGTCGCCGTCGGCGACGCGGTGGGCGGGCCCGGTCGCGCGCCCGGAGACGACGGAGCGCCCGGTCGCCACCGTCTCGGCGGCGACGTGGACTTTGAGGGTGTTCGTCGTGTCCGAGCCGTCGAGCTCGGTCATCATCCCGGAGACGACGACGACCGTGTCGCCGGACTCGACGATGCCCGAGTCGATGGCGGCGGAGACCGCGTTCTCGATGACCGCCGAGGTGCCGCCGGAGGTGTAGGCGGAGTACTGGGGCGCGACGCCGCAGGAGAGCGCGAGCTGGCGGCGCACATCGTCGTTCGGCGTCGTCGCGACGACGGGGACGCCGGGGCGGAACTTCGCGGCCTTCCGCGCGGTGTAGCCGGACTCGGAGGCGACGACGACGGCCGTGGCGTCCACGTCGCGCGCGAGGTAGCGCGCCGAGCGCGCGAGCGCGTCCGTCCGCGAGTCGTCGTCGGCCTTCGGGACGCGCTGCTCGCGCAGTTCGACGTACTCCTCGCTCGACTCGGCCTCGCGAACGATGCGGTCCATCGTCTCGACGACGCGCGTCGGGTTGTCCCCGACGGCGGTCTCCGCGGAGAGCATCACGCCGTCCGTGCCGTCGAGGACGGCGTTCGCGACGTCGCTCGCTTCCGCGCGCGTGGGTCGACGGGAGTGGACCATCGAGTCCAGCATCTCCGTCGCGGTGATGACGGGCGAGCCGGTCTCGCGGCACTTGCGGATGATGCGCTTCTGGGTGATGGGGACGTCCTCCATCGGGCACTCGACACCGAGGTCGCCGCGCGCGACCATCACGCCGTAGGCGGCCTCGACGATCTCGTCGAGGTTCTCGACGGCGCCCGCGCGCTCGATCTTCGCGATGATCGGGATCTCGGCGCCGAACTCCTCGAGCGTCGAGGAGATCTCGTAGACGTCCGCCGCGCTCCGGACGAACGACGCCGCGACGAGGTCGACGCCCTCCTCGGCGGCGAGCTTCAGGTCGCGGCGGTCCTTCTCCGTGACGACGTCGAGGTCGAGTTCGACGCCGGGGACGTTCACGCCCTTCCGGGAGCCGAGCTCGCCGCCGCTAACGACGTACGCGGTGACGACGCCGTCCTCGACGCCCTCGACGCGCGTCTCGATGCGGCCGTCGTTGAGCAGGACGACGTCGCCGGCTTCGACGGCGCTGATGCTGTTCGAGAGGCCGATGCGGTCGGGCGTGGCCTCGTCGCCGACGTAGAACTCGACGGTGGTGTCGGTCTCGACGTGAATCGGGTCGTCGATTTCCGCGGTCCGCACCTCGGGGCCCTGCGTGTCGAGCATCACGGCGAGCGGTTCCTCCGTCGTGTCGTCGACCTGCCGGACGGTGTGGATGCGCTCGCGGCGGTCCTCGACCGTTCCGTGGCTGGCGTTCAGCCGCGCGACCGACATCCCCGCCTCCGCGAGGTCCTGAATCGCCGCCCGGGAGTCCGTCGCCGGACCGAGCGTGCAGATAATCTTCGCGTTCCTCATTGGGGCGCCCTTGACGCCGACGCGGCAAAAAGGGCGGTGATAGGTCGGCACGCAGACGGCCGTCGCGGGCGTTCAGCGCCCACTCAGCGCCAGTAATGATTAGGAACGACCGTGAGGGATTAGCGGACCTTCGTGCCCGGTTCGCTGTCGCCGTGCGTCGTGAGGAGGTCGGCGTCCTCGCCGGCGGCGAGCACCATGCCGTTCGACTCGACGCCGAACAGTTCGGCCTGCTCCAGATTGGCGACGACGACGACCTTCGTGCCGGGGAGGTCGTCGAGGTCGTGGAGCTGCTTGATGCCGGCGACGATCTGGCGCTCCTCGACGCCGATGTCGACGGTGAGGCGCGCGAGCTTGTCCGCGCCCTCGATGCCCTCGGCGGCCTCGATGCGCCCGACGCGGAGGTCGAGCGCCTCGAAGTCCTCGAAACCGATGCGCTCCTCGAGCAGGTCCTCGAACTCGCTCTCAGTCTCCGCGTCAGAGTCGTCGTCGCTCACGTCTCCGTCTTCGCTCTCCTCGCCCGTAGTCTCCTCGACTCGCTCGTCGAGCTTCCGGTTGAGCTCCGCGACGCGCTCGTCGTCGATCTTCTCGAAGAGCGGCGCGTCCGGCTCGTCGAAGGACGCGGGCGGCGCTTGCAGGCAGTCGGCGACGGTGGCGTCCGCGGCGTCGCCGTCCTCGCCGAGCTGGCTCCACGCGAGGTCCGCCTTCTCGGGCGTGAACGGCTGGAGGAGGACGCTCACGGCCTTCACGATCTGGACGCAGTCGCGGATGACGGGCGCGGCCTCGTCAGCGTCGAGCTTCCACGGCTCCGCGTTCTGGATGTACTCGTTGCCGTAGCGCGCGAGCGCGACCGCCGTCTCGCCGGCGCTCCGGACGTCGTAGTCGTTGAGGGCGTCCTCGTAGTCGTCCATCGCCGCCGCGATGCGCGTCTCCGTCTCGTCGGTGAGGTCGGCGTCCGGCGTGCCGTCGAAGTTGCGCGCGGCGAAGAGGAGCGCGCGGTTCACGAAGTTGCCGACGACGTCCGCGAGCTCCGTGTTCACACGCTCCTGGAAGCGCTCCCACGAGAAGTTCACGTCGCGCTCGAAGCCCGCCGCCGTCGCGAGGTAGTAGCGCAGGAGGTCGGGGTGGAAGCCCTCCTCCAAGTACTCGTTCGCCCAGATAGCGCGGTTTCGGGAGGTGCTGAACGCCTTCCCGTCGAGGTTGACGAAGCCGGTCGCGCAGACCGCGCGCGGCTCGTTGTACTCGGCCGCCCGCAGCATCGACGGCCAGAAGACCGTGTGGTGCTGGATGATGTCGCGGCCGATCACGTGGACGATTTCGGAGTCGCCGTCCTTCCAGACCTCCTCCCAGTCGTACTCGTCGGTGCCGACGCGCTCGCTGTACTGCTTCGTGGACGCGACGTACTCGATGGGGGCGTCCACCCAGACGTAGAGCACGAGGTCCTCGGACCCCTCGCCCGGATAGTCGATGCCCCAGTCCATGTCGCGCGTGATGCAGAGGTCCTGCAACTCGCCCTCGATCCACTCGCGGGGCTGGTTCTGCGCGTTGCTCGTCCCCTCCATGCGGTTGATGAACCCCTGGAGGTACTCCTGGAACTCCTCGAGACGGAGGAACTTGTGCGCGCGCTCGTGGTACTCGGCGGGGTTGCCGGTGAGCGTCGAGACGGGGTCGACGATCTCGCCGGGTTCGAGGTGGCGCTGACAGCCCTCGTCGCACTCGTCGCCGCGCGCGTGCTCGCCGCAGTACGGACACTCGCCCTCGACGAAGCGGTCGGGGAGCCACTGGTCGGCGTCCGGGTCGTAGGCGACCGGAATCTCGCGCTCGTAGACGTGGTCGTTGGCCTCCCACGCGCGCACGAACTCCTGCGTGAGTTCGACGTTCGTCTCCTCGTGGGTGTGGCCGTAGTTGTCGAAGTCGACGTTGAACTTCGGGAACGTCTCGGCGTACTCCTCGTGGTGGCGCAGCGCGAACTCCTCGGGCGTCACGCCCTCCTGCTCGGCGTTCACGGCGATGGGGGTGCCGTGCATGTCGGAGCCGGAGACGAGCGCCGCCTGCTGGCCGAGCGTGCGGAGGCCGCGCGTGAACGCGTCGCCGCTGACGTACGTCCGCAGGTGGCCGACGTGCAGGTCGCCGTTCGCGTAGGGGAGCCCGCACGTCACCAGCGCGGGGTTCTCTGTGGGGAACTCCTCGTGAGACATACGTGATACCGCGCGCCGTATCGGCCTAAATCCCGCGGATTCCGACTCCGCTAAGCAGGGGTGCGCGAGTGAACCCCATGCTCACCGCGTCGCGGACGAGCGCCTTATGCCCGCGCGGTCACTCGGTTACGTCGCATGGGTTTCGGAAGCTACGACGAGTCCGAGCAGGAGAAGCAGAACTCGGGGACCGACTACGACGACGAGGACGCCGTCAGCGTCCACGAGAACGACCACGACGGCTCGGTCAGCTTCGACACCGGCGCCTCGAGCGGCGAGCTCGTCGACCGCCTGCAGGAGATGAAGGGCGGCGACGACGACGAGGAGTAACCGGCGACGCCGCCGGAGGACGGCGGGCACCAGCCGACCGACGCGGGCGGGTGGCGACGAGTCGAGCGACCCCGTCCACGCGAGCGCCGCGAGCGCGACCGCCACACGTTCGTTTTCGACGGGTTCGATTCCGACGAGCGGCGCGACCGGTGACGTGACCGCGGTTCAGACGCCGGCGCCGACGCGCGCGGCGTCGAGCGTCTCGAGGAAGGTGCGGAGCATCTCGCGCGTGACGTGGGGCATGCAGACGATGCGGGCCTCGCCGCTCCCCGTCCGGGAGAGCCGCCAGCCCGCGTCGCGCGCGGCCTCGAACTCCGCTTCGGGGAGCGAGAACGCGACGAGCGGGAGTTCGGGGTCGACGACGTCGTACCCCCGGTCGGTGAGTTCGTCCGCGAGGTAGGCGGCGTTCCCGCTCGCGCGCTCGTGGTTCGCCTCGTACTCGGCGGACCACTGCGCGTCGAGCGCGGCGGCCGCGCCCGCGACGCCCGCGCCGCTCCGCGTCCCCGTGAGCGTCGCCTGCGCCGTCGACTCGAGGTACGGCGTCTCGACGGCGAGCCGGTCGAGAGTGTCCGCGTCGCGCGCGAGGAACCCCCCGGCCGGGATCGGCGCGCGCCCGACCTTGTGCGGGTCGATGGTGAGCGTGTCGACGGGCGCGTGCCCGAAGTGCCAGTCGTGGTCGGTGAACGGGAGGTGGAAGCCGCCCCACGCGGCGTCGACGTGGAAGCACGCGTCCGCCTCGTCGGCTACGAGGCCGAGTTCGGGGATGGGGTCGACGCGGCCGAACTCGGTGGTGCCGGCGACGCCGACGACGAGCGCGGTGTCGTCGTCCACGGCGGCGCCGACGGCGTCGACGTCCGCGCGATAGTCGTCGTCCACGGGGACGAGGCGTAACTCGACGCCGAGCAGGTCGGCGGCCTTGTTGAACGAGAAGTGCGCGCTCTCGGGCGCGACGACATTCGGGGTGTCGCTCTCCGCGACCTCGCGAGCGGCCCGCACCGCCTGAATGTTCGCCTCGGTGCCGCCGCTCGCGACGTAGCCGGCGGGGTCGTCGAGGCCCGTGACCTCCGCGAGCGTGTCGACGGCGCGGTCCTCGAGGTCGGCGATGGCCGGGTACGTGGCGGGGTCGCCCGGGTTGTCCGCGAGGAACCGCTCGGCGGCCGCCCGCGCCTCCGGGTGCGGGCGCGTGCACATCGAGGAGAGCACGCGGTCGAACTCCTGGGGCGACGCGTCCATACCCACCTGATACTGTAGCGGCCGGTTAAGACGTTCCGTTCGACGCCGACCGAGACCGACCGGGAGACGGTCGGCGTCGACGTCTACTTACCGGACCGAGTCGAGGATGAGGCGCTGTTCGACGCGCTTGGCCTCGTGCTGGACGTCGCGGACCGCGTCGACGTTCGCGCTGATGGAGGAGACGCCCTGCTCGACGAGGAAGTCGACCATCTCGGGCTTCGAGCCGGCCTGCCCGCAGATGGAGGTGGCGACGTCGTGCTCGCGGCACGTCTCGATGACGCCCTCGATGAGCGCGAGCACGCTCGGGTGGAGCTCGTCGAAGCGCTCGGCGACGTGCTCGTTGTTCCGGTCGACCGCGAGCGTGTACTGCGTGAGGTCGTTCGTCCCGAAGGAGACGAAGTCCGCGCCGGCCTCGCAGAACTCGGCCGCGCAGAGCGCGGCGGCCGGCGTCTCGACCATCACGCCCCAGCGGCGCTTCGCCGTGTCGACGCCCGCCGCCGCGAGCGCGTCGCGGGCGGCCTCGGCGTCGCGGCCGTCCGTCACGAGCGGGAACATCACCTCGACGTTGTCGTACCCCATCTCGTAGAGCTCGGCGAACGCGGCGAGTTCGAGTTCGAAGAGCTCGCGCTCGTCGAGCGAGCGCCGGATGCCGCGATAGCCCAGCATCGGGTTGTGCTCGTGGGGCTCGTTCTCGCCGCCCTCGAGCTGGCGGAACTCGTCGGTGGGCGCGTCGAGGGTGCGCACGCGGACCGGGCGGGGGTAGAACTCGTCGGCGACGCTCCGAATCGCCTGCACGAGTTCGTCCGTGTACGCCTCGGCGCCGTGCGTCTCGACGTAGCGCTCGGGCGTCTGGTTCGTGGAGAGGATCATGTGCTCCGTGCGGAGCAGGCCGACGCCGTCCGCGCCCGTCGCGGCGGCGCGCTCGGCGGCCTCCGGGATGGAGACGTTCACCTTCACCTCCGTCGCGGTCATCGGCTTCACGGGCGTCGTCGGGCGCGCGTCCTCGACGGGTTCGCGCTCCTCGTCGGGTTCGGCGCGCCCCGACTCGACGGTCCCGCGGTCGCCGTCGATGGTGATGGGTTGGTCGTCGCTGAGCACGGCGGTCGCGCTCCCCGCGCCGAGGACCGCCGGGACGCCGAGTTCGCGCGAGACGATGGCGGCGTGACTCGTCATCCCGCCCTCGTCGGTGACGATGCCCGACGCGCGCTTCATCGCGGGCACCATGTCGGGCGTCGTCATCTCGGTGACGATGACGTCACCCTGCCCGACCTTGTCGAGCTCGTCGAGGCCCCGGACGATGCGCGCCGCGCCGCTCGCGATGCCGGGGCTCGCGCCGAGCCCGGAGACGAGCGCGTCGCCGTCGCTCGCCTCCGTCTCGGCGATGGCGGCGTCGTCGTCGATGGTGGTGATGGGGCGCGACTGGAGCATGAACACCACGTCGTCGACGATCGCCCACTCGACGTCCTGCGGGGTGCCGTAGTGTTCCTCCACGCGCTCGCCGAGCGTGCGGAGTTCGTCGAGTTCGGCCTCGGAGAGGACGCGCTCGGTTCGCTTCGCCTCGGGGACGTCGACCTCGACCGTCTCGCCCGTCTCGGCGTCGCGCGTGATGAGCGTCTTCTTCTCGGCGACCGTCACGTCCTCGACCGCGCCGCTCCCCCGGTCGACGACGTAGTTGTCCGGGGAGACGCTCCCGGAGACGACGCCCTCCCCGAGCCCCCACGCCGCCTCGATGATGGTGGTCGGCGCGCCCGTCGAGGGGTGGGAGGTGAACATGACGCCGGACTTCTCGGCGTCCACCATCCGCTGGACGACGACGGCGATGTCGACGCCGTCGTGCGGATAGCCCTGCTCCTCGCGGTAGTAGATGGCGCGCTGGGTGAACAGCGACGCCCAACAGCGCTTCACGCGGTCGAGGAGGTCCTCTCGATCGACGTTCAGGAAGGTCTCCTGTTGGCCGGCGAAGCTCGCGTCGGGTTGGTCCTCGGCGGTCGCCGAGGAGCGAACGGCGACGAACGGCTCGTCGCCGAAGTCGTCGTAGGCCGCGAGCACCGTCTCGGCCACCTCCGCCGGGAACTCGGCGTCGAGCACGAGTTCCTTCGCGTGGCTGGCGGCGTCCGCGAGCGCCGCCGAGTCCTCGACGTCCACGTCGAGCGTGCGCGAGAGCTCCTCGTCGAGCCCGGTCTCTTCGAGGAACGCCCGGTAGGTGTCCGCCGTCACCACGAACGCGGACGGCACCGGGAGGCCGGCCTGTGTGAGCTCTCCGAGCGAGGCGCCCTTCCCGCCGACGCTCGAAACGTCCTCGGCGCTGATGTCTGCGAGCCAACGTACTGGCATTAGGCGTCTGGACAGAACGAACCCCGGGAGATAGTCGTTTCGGAGGGTATATAGGGGTATTTCGGTATTCGGAGCCGAGTTAATCGTCGCACGTGACGGCTCCGCACCGACACCGGGGCGCAGGGTTTTACGTCGCCCGCCGACACGGAGGTGGTGTGAACTGGAAACGCGCGTTCCGCTGGGCGGGCGCGTACTTCGTCTGGACCGTACTGTTCGCGCTCGTCGGCGTCGCGCTCGTCGCCGGCGGCGCGTACCTCCTCGCCGCGAACGCGACGCCGACGGCGGTCGGCCCGGCGACGGTGCCCGTGCCGACGAGCGCCGGCCTCCCGGGCCTCGCGCTCCTCGTCGCCGGCGTCGCCGTCTACCGCTTCGGGAAGGCGTGGGCGCTCTACCGGACGCTCACCGGCGCGGTCAGCGAGGACGTCGCGGACACCTACGACACCCAGCGCGTGAAGAGCGACATCGTGAGCGTGCTCGACGACCGACTGAGCGACATGCAACAGGACCTCCAGTCGGTGAACCGGGAGATGCGGGAGTTGAAGCGCGAGAGCGAAACCGGGGTCGAGAGCAGGAGCGAGCGCGGCGGCGACGGGTCGTTCTAAGCTTCGAGTATCTCGTCCTCGTCGTCCTCGGGGGGGACCCGAATCTCGCCGTCGAGGGCCGTCGCGGCGGTGCCGCCGACGCGGACGTCGTCCTCGACGCGCACGCGGACCTCGCCGGGCCGCTCGACGTAGTGGCCCTGCTCGCAGACGAGTTCGTCTGGGAAGTCGGTGCCGAACGCCGCGACCTCGTCGAGGTAGGCGCCGACGGCGCCCGAGGCGGTGCCGGTGACGGGGTCCTCGTGGATGCCGACGGGCGCGCAGAACGCCCGGCCGTGCAGGGAGGCCTCGCGCTCGAGCGTGTCGAAGGTGAACGCGTAGACGCCCTTCGCGCCGACGCGCTCGCAGAGGTCGCGGACCGCGGCGTCCTCGGGGTCGACCTCGCCGAGCGTCGAGAGGTAGTCGAGGCCGACGACGAGGAAGGGGAGACCGGTGTCCGCGACGGCGAGCGGGAGTTCGTCGACGAACGACATCGCATCGACGCCGAGCGCGTCCGCGACGACGTCGTCATCGAGGTTCGGGAGGCGACGGACCGACGGGTCGCGCTGCGTCATCCAGACGACGCCGTCGTCCGTGAGTTCGACGTCGAGGACGCCGACGTTCGTCTCGACGGTGTGCGCGCCGGCCTCGAGGACGCCGGCCTCGTGGAGGTGCGCGTGGGTCGCGACGGTCGCGTGCCCGCAGAGGTCGACCTCGGTGGTCGGCGTGACGTAGCGCAGACGGCGGTCGGCGTCGTCGCTGTCGGTGACGAACGCGGTCTCGCTGACGGCGAGTTCGCGCGCGACGGCCTGCATCTGGGCGTCGCTCAGGCCCGCGGCGTCGGGGACGACCCCGGCGGCGTTGCCGGCGAGCGGGCGGTCGGTGAACGCGTCGCAGAGGAGAGCGCGAGTTGTGTGCACGTCACGGTACTCGGACGCGACCCTGTTGAACGCTCGGCTTCGTCGACGCGCTCACCGTGCGCGCTCCGCGATGAGGGTTCGGAAGCGCTCGTAGGCGTCGGCCGCCGTCTCCACCTCGATGACGTCCGCGACGCCGCCCTCGAGGAGGTATTCGACCGTCTCGCTCGGTTCGCAGTCGTCGGTGACGACCTTCGCCTGTAGGTGTCCGCGGCGCTTAACGAGGTAGACGCCGGGCTCCTTCTCGTCGAGGGTCCACTCCCCCGTCCTCTGTGTGACACTCATCATCACTCACCTTGCTAAACAATAACACACAAACTACGATGATAAACCTTTCCCCCGTCTCACGCGCCGAACCGGGGCCGACCCACCGCGAGCGGCTATCCGACCACTTAACGTCCTCCGAACCCTCGGGCCAGAACAGATACCACATGTCCGAGCTCCCGGACGACTTCAAGTGCACCATCACTAACTGGGAATACATCTACGGGCTCTGCCGGGACGTCGCCACGCAGGTCAAGCGCTCCGAGTTCGAACCCGACGTCATCGTCGCGCTCGCTCGCGGCGGCTGGTTCGCCGGGCGCTGTCTCTGCGACTTCCTCGGACTCAACGACCTCACGAGCCTGAAGATGGAACACTACGTGGGCACCGCCCAACAGAGCGGCGAGGCCGAAGTTCGCTACCCGATGCCCGAGGGCTCCGTCGAGGGCAAGGACGTCCTCGTCATCGACGACATCGCCGACACCGGCGGCTCCATCGAGCGCGCCCACGAGTACGTCGAGGAGCGCGACGCCAACGACGTCCGCACCGCCACCCTCCAGTTGCTCGGCACCAGCGAGTTCGACCCCGACTTCGTCGGCGAGCGCCTCGAACAGTGGGCGTGGGTCGTCTACCCGTGGAACTTCATCGAGGACATGACCGACCTCATCAGCGGCGTCATGGAGACCGACGACGACGGCCCCTACACGAAAGCGGAGATCCGCCACCTCCTCTCCGCCTACCACGACGTCGAGCGCATCGAGATGGAGATCGCCCAGCCAAACCGCCTCGACGAAGTCTTAGAGGAGATGGTGCGCCGGGACGTCCTCGTCAAGAGCGCCGACGACGAGTGGCTGCTGCGCGACGAGGCCTAGTTCTCGACTCAGTCCGCCGGCTCCGCGTCACGCGACGCGACGACGTGCTCCTTCCACGTCCCGCGCGTGAACCAGAGGCCGGCCGCGAGACAGCCCACGATGTCGCCGAGCGCCACCGCCCACCAGAGCCCCGTCGACCCCCAGCCGAGCGCGAACGCGAGCACGTACGTCGCCGGCACCCGCACCACCCAGAGCGTCACCAGCGAGAACACCATGCTCGTCCGGGTGTCGCCCGCGCCACGGAACGCGCCGAGGATGACCTGCAGGAGCCCCATGAAGACGAACATCAGGCTCATCACGCGGACGTACTCGCTCGCGTGCGCGAGCGTCGCCGCGACGCCGGGCGCGTCCGCCGTCAGGAACGGCGCGACCGCCGCCTCCGGGAAGCAGAACGCGAGCGCCGCCACGACCGCCATCGACCCGACGACGAGGCCGCCCGCGACGTGGACCGCCTGCTCCGCGCGCCCCGGTTCGTTCGCTCCGAGGTTCTGCCCGACCATCGTGTTCGTCGCCTGCCCGAGGCCGAGCGCCGGCAGGAAGACCAGCGACGACAGGCGGTTCCCGATTCCGTACGCGGTGACGACGGCGGGCGGGAACGCCGCGATCATCGCCGTCAGGACGACCATCGCGAGCGACGACGTCGACTGCTCGATGGCGCTCGGAACGCCGAGGCGAACGATGTCGCGCACCACCTCGAAGTCGGGCCGCAGGTCCGCCGCGCCGACGGCCGGGCCGCGAGCCGTGTAGAAGAGCACGTAGAAGCCGACGGCCGCCGCGACGACGCGCGAGAGCACCGTCGCGAGCGCGGCGCCCTGCACGCCGAGCTCGGGGACGCCCGCGTAGCCGAAGATGAACAGCGGGTCGAGCGCGACGTTCAGCCCCGCCGTGAGCAACATCACGTACATCGGCGTCCGCGTGTCCCCGTACCCACGGAGGAGGCTCGTGAAGACGAAGAAGCCGAAGACGAACGGCACGCCGAGGAAGTACGTCTGCATGTACTCGCCGGCGAGCGGGACGACGCGCGCCGCCGTCCCCGGGTCCGCCGGCAGCAGGGAGAGCAGGGGCTTGGCGAGCAGGAAGCCGAGAATTCCGATGCCGACCGCGATGACGGAGACGAACCAGATTGTCTGCCCCGCCGCCTTCGACGCACCCGCCTCGCTGTCCGCGCCCGTGTGCTGGGCGACGAGGATGCTCCCGGCGGCCGTGAACCCGCCGCCGACCGAGATGAGGAGGAAGACCATCGGGAACGCGAGCGAGAGCGCGCCGACCGCGTCCGGCGAGTACGCGCCGAGCCAGATGGTGTCCACGAGGTTGTAGACGACCTGGAGGAGTTGGACGACGACGAGCGGCCACGCGAGGCGGAGCGTCGGGCGGACGAGCGGGCCGCTCGTCAGCGAGCGAGAGGAGTCACTGGGAGCGGAGGGACCGGGCACTACTACCAGTGAGACCTCCGGGCGTCTTGAACGCTCCTGAGCCGTGATAGCGTTGCCGCAACCCCCGCGTTAGCGACGCCGGGGCCCGAAACATACACCGGATTTTCCAGAAAAACTAAATACGGATCCACGGGTAGTAGTAATGAATCATGGGAGTGGCGGATTCCGAGGCGGCGGCCTTCTCGCGTGAGCTGGCCGCACTCAAGCGGGAGGGCTGTAACGTACTCGTCGTCGACGACCCGGGAGGGGAACGCGCGGCCTGCGAGCGACTGCTCGGCGGCCACGACCTCGACCGCCACCACGTCTTCCTGTCCACGTCGGTCCCCCTCGCCGACGTGCTCGCGCGCCACGGCTCCCGCGACCGTGACGCGAGTCGCTTCGGCGTCGTCGACGCCACCGGTTCCGACACCACCCGCTCCGCCGTCGCCGCCGCCCCGACGGGCGCGGTCGGCCCCTCACTCGGCGCTGGCGAGCCCGAGTGGTACGACGACCTCGACGACCCCACCGACCTCGAGGCGCTCTTCGCCACCGTCAGCTCCCACCTCGACCGCGTCGTCGACGGCGAGCAGGGCGCGCCCGGTGAGCTCCGGTTCTGCCTCGACTCCCTCGACCCGCTCGCCGACGCCGTCCCCGAAGAGTCCCTTTTCCGCTTCCTCCACCTCCTCACGAGCACGGTTCGGGACGCGCGCGGCATGGGTCACGTCCACGCCTCCGCCGGCGTCCACGACGAAACCATCGACGCCATCGAACCGCTCTTCGACGCCACCGTCTACGTCGAGACGCGACCCGACGGCGCGACCCAGCAGCGCTGGGTGCTCCGCGACGCCGACATCGAGACCGGCTGGTTCGAACTCGCTTAAGCGTCGACGACCCAGAGGTCGCCGAACAGCTCGTCCTGCTCGAGCGTCAGTCGCCCGCGATGCGCCAGAAAGAGGAGCGCGAGGAACGACTGTACGCGCGACGACCCCGCGTCCGCCACCTCCGCGAACAGTACTTCCTCGCGGCCGCGCTCGTACTGCTCGGCGAGCGCCGCCTCCACGTCCGCGATGACCTCCTCGATGTCCTCGGAGTGTGCGGTGTCCGTGACGTCCGCCGCCGACGGCTCCTCCTCCATCCGGAAGTCGTCGCCCGAGCGGTAGTCGAGTTCCTGCACGCCGCGCTGGAACCCGCTCGGGCTGTCGGAGGTGTCGTACGTCCGGGACTCCTTCCACCACGACCCGCGCTCGGCCTCGCGCAGCGAGCGCACGAGCTCGTCCAGCGTCTCCGGCGTCCCGCGCTGGGGTTTGCGTTCGAGGCGGCGGTCCATCTCGTCCTCCAAGGCCGCCACCGGATCGACGTCCGGCGCGTCCGCCGGCGGCTCCATCCCCGGCTCCCAGTCCTCCCAGCCGGGCTCCTCGGCGTCCTCGGGCTCCTCGTCGGCGTCCGGTTCGAGGAGGGCGTCCGACTTCATCCGCAGGAGGACCGAGGCGTAGAAGAGCGCGCGCCCCGACGTCCGCAGATCCGCCTCGTCGAGTCGCTCGAGGAACGCGTCCGTCACGTCCACTATGTCGATGTCCCACGGCTCGATCTCGCCGTCCTTCGCCAACTGCACGAGCAACTCGACCGGCTCGACCTCCTCCTCCTCGGCGTTCGCGTCCGCAGACTCCGGCTTCGCGTCGTCCGCGTCGTCCGCGCCGTCGAACGGCAGGTCGGCCTCGCCCGACTCGTGACCGGAGAGCGTGAACGCATCCTCGGGGTTGCCGCCGTCCGCACGAAGTGCGTGCGCTCGCGTTTCTGGTGACCCGCTTCGTGGCTGACCGTCTGCTCGCGGGTCGCTCCGCTCCCCGCTCGCTCGTTCGGCGGGCCCTCGCTCCGCTCGGCCCCGCCGGTCAGTCATCCGCCGGCGCCTCCTCGCCGTTCGTCAGGTCGATGCCCGTCACGCTGCTCACGTTGTCGCCCTGCATCGTCACGCCGATGGCGCGCTCGGAGCGCTCGAGCATCGCCGAGCGGTGGCTGACGACGACGAACTGGGCGTCCTCCGCGAGCTCGTCCACGAGTTCGCCGACGCGGTCCGCGTTCACCGCGTCGAGGAACGCGTCCACCTCGTCGAGCGCGTAGAACGGCGCGGGGTTGTGTCGCTGGATCGCGAAGATGAACGCGAGCGCCGTCAGCGACTTCTCCCCGCCGGACATGGCGTCGAGGCGCTGAACGGGCTTGTCCGCGGGCTGGGCCTTCATCGTCAGCCCGCCGTCGAAGGGGTCGTCCTCGTCGTCGAGGACGAGTTCGCCCGAACCGGCGGAGAGCCGCGAGAAGATGCGCTGGAAGTGCCCGTCGATGGCCTCGTAGGCGTCCATGAACGTCTGGCGCTTCTGGGACTCGTAGCTCTCGATGCGCTCGCGGATGCCGTCGGCCTCGGAGACGAGCGTCGCGCGCTTCTCCTCGAGGTCGTCGAGCTCCGCCTCGACCTCGTCGTACTCCTCTATCGCGAGCATGTTCACGGGCTCGAGGGCCTCCATCTGCCGTTCGAGGCGCGCGACGGCGTCCTCCACCTCGTCGATCTCCGGGATCTCCGCGGCGTCGTAGTCGCCGACCGCCTCCTCGAGGTCCGCGACCTCCTCGCGGAGTCGCTCGGCCGCCCGCCGCAGGCTCTCCACGCGACTCTGGACGGACTCGACGTTCTGCTGTTGGTCGTCGCGCTCGCGCTGGGCCTCCTGTAACTCCTCCTTGAGCGCCTCGCGCTCGGCCTTCAGCTCCGCGAGCTCGTCCTCGAGGTCGTCGACGGCGGCCTCCTTCTCCGCAAGCGTCTCGCGTTTCGCCTCGATCTCCGCCTCGAAGGACTCGATTCGCTCGGCCTGCTCGGCCTTCGTGTTCTGTGCGTCCTCCACGTCGTCGTGGAGGTCCTCGATCTCGTTCTCCGCGTACTGCTGTTGGAGCTGGAGGTCGTTCAGCTCGCCATCGAGCGAGGACAGCTGGTCCTCGAGGTCCGCGATGTCGTCCCGGATCGCCTCCTTCTCGGCGGTGAGTTCGGGGATCTCCGAGTCCGCGAGCTCCGCCTCCAGCTCCTCGATGTCGGCCTCGATGGACTCGATGCGCTCGGACTGGGCGGCGATTTCCTCGTCGAGCTCGCCCATCCGCTCGTCCACCTCGGCGCGCTCGGCCTCGAGCTCCTCGAGGCGCTCCTCGAGGTCCGAGATCCGCGTCTTCGCGTCCGCCTTCTCCGCCTCGACGCGCTCGATGTCGCCCTCGAGCGAGCGCACCGTCTCGGCGGCGTCCGACTTCCGGTCGCGCGCGCCGTCGAGGCGCTCCTCGACGTCCCGGATGTCGCTCCGGATCGACTGGCGCTCGTCCTCGAGGTCGTTTATCTTCGAGGCGACCCGTTCGAGCTGGCCCTTTCCGGACTTCGAGAAGGAGTAGCGCGACCCCGAGCGAGAGCCGCCGGTCATCGCGCCGCTCTTCTCGACGAGTTCGCCATCGAGCGTCACGAGCCGATAGTCGCCCATGAACTCGCGCGCCGTCTCCATGTTCTCAACGACGAGCGTGTCGCCGAGGACGTAGGAGAAGACGGGCGCGTACTGCCGGTCGAACTCCACGAGGTCGAACGCGAAGCCCACGACGCCGGGGTCGTCCGGCTCGCGCGGGAGCGAGCGGTTCTGCATCTCCGTGATGGGGAGGAAGGTCGCCCGGCCCGCGTTCCGGGACTTCAGGTACTCGATGCAGGACTGGCCGACGCCGTCGTCGTCCACGACGACGTGCGCCATCCGGCCGCCGGCGGCGGTCTCCGCCGCCGTCGCGTGCTCGCCCGCGACGCCGCCGAGTTGGGCGACCGTGCCGTGCACGCCCTCCTTCCCGCTGTTCAGGATCGTCGAGACCGCACGGCCGTAGGAGGAGTCACCGGACTGCTCGGCGTTCGCCTCCAAGCGCGCGTACTCCTCCTGTGCGGCCTGCAGGTCGTCCTCGACGTCGTTCAGCTCCTGCTGGTGGGCCTGCTTCTGGGACTTCAGGTCCTCGACGACGTCCTCGATCTGCGCGCGGTTCCGCTCGGCCTTCTCGAGTTCGTCGCGGAGGTCCGCGAGCTTCCGGTCGAGTTCCGGGAGCTCCTCGCGCGCCGCCTCGATGTCGTCCTCGGCCTCGCGCACCTCGTTCGAGCGCCGGCGCGCCTCGTCGAGCAGGCGGTCCTTCTCGCGCTGGAGGTCGTTGCGCTCGCTCTTCGCCTCCTCGAGGGCGTCCTTCTTCGCCGCGAGCTCCGCCTTCACCTCGTCGAACTCGGTGTCGACGGACTCGATGCGCTCCTCGACGTCTGCGAGGTCCGCCTTCCGGTCCTGGACGTCCGCCTTCACGGAGGCCTTCTCGACCTTCACCTCGCGGATCTCCGCCTCCAGTTCGTCGAGCTCCTCCTGCTTGCGGTCGATGGCGACGAACGCCTCGCGGCGGTCGTTCTCCGCCTGCTCGCGGCGCTCCTCCGCGGCCTCGATCTTGTCCTCGATGCGACTGATGTCGCCCTTCACCTCCTCGATCTCGCGCTTGAGCGCGAGCTGTTCGTCCTCGCCCTTGCGCTCGATCTCGGCGTTCAGCTCGTCGAGGTCCTCCTGCAGGCGCTCCACGCGGCCGCGACGCGTGTCGAGTTCGGCCTGCAGGTCCTCGAGTTCCGCCTCGCGCTCCTCGATATCGGCCTCGGTGTTCGCGAGGTCGTCGCGCTTCTCCTCGAGTTCGGCGGCCTTCCGGTAGGATTCGTACTCCTCCTTCTCCTCCTTGAGGCCCTGATACTCGAGGGCGGTCTCGCGCTCGTCCTCGAGCTGCGAGAGGCGCTCGCGTTTCTCCTCGATGCGGAGGTCGGCCTCCTCGATGCGGTCCTCGACGACGTCGAGCTCGTCGTAGGCGTCGGCCTTCTTCGCGTCGAACTCGGCGACGCCCGCGATCTCGTCGATGATCTCGCGGCGCTCGCCGGCGGTCATGTTGATGATGCCGGTGACGTCGCCCTGCATGACGACGTTGTACCCCTCGGGGGTGACGCCGGCCTGCGCGAGCAGGTCCTGCACGTCCGAGAGGTTCACCGAGCGCCCGTTGAGGTAGTAGTAGGAGTAGTAGTTGTCCTCGGTGCGCTTCACGCGGCGCTTCACGGTGATGGTCTCGACGTCGCCGACGTCGTCGCTCCCGGCCGCGTTGACGACCTGCGAGCGCGCGAGCGCGCCGTCGGAGTTGTTCAGGACGACCTCGACGCTCGCCTCGCGCGGGCCCGCCGTCTCGCCGTCGCCGTCGTGGCTCGGGTTGTAGATGAGGTCGGTGAGTTTCTCGGCGCGCATGCCGCGCGTCCGCGCGAGACCGAGCGCGAAGAGGACGGCGTCGATTATGTTGGACTTCCCGCTACCGTTCGGGCCGCTGATCGTGGTGAAGTCCTCGTAGAACGGGATCCGCGTCGTCCGGCCGAAGCTCTTGAAGTTCTCGAGAACGATTTCGTCGATGTACATCTGGGGGTGTCCGGAGTCCTCAGGCGACGATGATGTCGTCCATCCCGGACTCCTCTTCCGTCGTCGTATCCTCGCCCTCGGCGCCTTTAGCTCCTTCGCCGTCGCCGTCGGCGGCATCGGCGTCGGCATCGGCGGCCGCCCCGCTCGGGCTCGCGTCCGCGGACGCGTCCTCCTCGGGCGCGCCGGCGGCGAGCGGCTCGGAGGCGGGCCGACCCGCGCTCTCGTGGGCGTCGTGGTAGTCCTCGAGCTCGCGGATGCGCTCGTTCGCGTCCACGAGCTCCTCGGTGAGCCCGCGAACGGTGGCTTCGAGTTCCTTCACGCGGCTTTCGAGCTCGGAGACCCGGTCGCTATCGCTCGACATACCCACGAGAACAGCCTCGCCGACCATAAGCCTGTGGCGGCCGTGCGTCAGACGCTCGGCTGACGATATCCCGGCGGCGCTCCACGGGGCTCGCCGTCGTCGGGCGCGTTCGGACCTTCGTCAAGCCTAAGCGCCCGCGCGTCGAATCCCCGGCAAATGAGCACGCAGGCCGCCACGGAGGACCTCGCCGCCGTCATCGGGCTCGAGGTCCACGTGCAACTCGAGACGGACACCAAGATCTTCTGCGGGTGTTCGACGGACACGGCGGGCGCGGAGCCGAACACGCACACCTGCCCGACGTGCCTCGGGCTCCCGGGCGCGCTCCCCGTCCTCAACGAGGGCGCCGTCGAGGCCGCCGTCCGCCTCGGCAAAGCCCTCCACGCCGACATCCCCGAGCGCACGCGCTTCCACCGGAAGAACTACTTCTATCCCGACCTCCCGAAGGGCTTCCAGCTCACCCAGTACGACGCCCCCATCTGTCAGGACGGCGAGCTCGAGGTGCGCGTCGCGGACGAGCGCCGCGACATCGGCATCACGCGCGCACACCTCGAGGAGGACCCGGGGAGCCTCCAGCACGTCGGCGGCGGCATCGACACCGCCGACTACACGAAGGTCGACTACAACCGCGCGGGCACGCCGCTCGTCGAGATCGTCACCGAACCCGACTTCCGCTCGCCCGACGAGACGCGGGCGTTCCTCGCGAAGCTCGAGGAGGTCCTCGAGTACCTCGGTATCTACGACAGCCAGCGCGACGGCAGCCTCCGCGTCGACGCGAACATCTCGATGGTGCCCGCGAGCGACCTCGAAGGCGGGGTCGACGACGCCGTCCTCGCGGCGGCGAACCGCACCGAAGTGAAGAACATCTCGAGTCACAAGGGCGCCCAGCAGGCGCTCGCCTACGAGGTGACGCGCCAGCGCAACGCCATCAAGCGGGGGCGAGAGGTCGAGCAGGAGACGCGCCACTGGGACGAGTCCCGGGGCATCACGGTCTCGATGCGCACCAAGGAGGAGGAGAAGGACTACCGCTACTTCCGCGAGGCCGACCTCCCGCCGCTCGAGGTCTCGGACTGGAAAGACGAACTCGACATCCCCGAGCTCCCGGACGCCCGGCGCGAGCGCTTCCGCGAGGAGTACGACCTCAGCGAGGAGGCGGCGAGCAAGCTCACCTCCACGAAGGAGGTCGCGGACTTCTTCGAGGAGATCGCACAGGAGTACGACCCGAGTCTCGCGGCGACGTGGGTCGCGGACAACCTCCTCGGCGAGCTGAACTACCGGGACATGGCGGTGACGGACCTCGAAGGGCGCTTCGACGAGGTCACGCGCCTCGTCGAACTCGTCGCCGAGGACGAGATCACGGAGAAAAACGCGAGAGAGGTCGTCCTCCGCGAGATGCTCGACGACGGCGCGGCCCCGGACGAAATCGTCGAGGCCGAGGACCTCGGGAAGACGGGCGCCGGCGAGGTGCAGGCCGCCGTCGAGGAGGCCATCGCGGAGAACCCGGACGCCGTCGCGGACTACGAGGGCGGCGACGAGGGCGCGCTCAACTTCCTCGTCGGGCAGGTGATGCAGAAGACCGGCGGGAGCGCCGACCCCGGGCAGGTGAACGGCCTCCTGCGCGAGGAGCTGGACGCCTAACGCTCGACGCGAAGACGGGACGGCCTACTCCGTCGGCGTCTCGAAGTACCGGCCGCCGAGGACGTAGTCGACGCCGAACGCGACGAGCGCGAGGCCGGTGAGCCCGAAGAGCGCCTGAAAGAGGAGGCTCGACTCGCTCGCCGCCGAGAGGCCCATCGAGACGCCGAGACCGACGTGGCCGACGCCGACGAGGCGGAGCGCGCCGACGCGCTCGCGGATCGGGTTCCCGAAGCCGCCGAGGAGTTCGAAGACGCCGGCGACGACGAAGACGACGAGCTGGAGGCCGGTGAGGCTGTCGAGCGGCGGGGCGCCGAACGCCACGAAGAAGAGCGCGGCGAGGACGAGCAGGAACGCGCCGAGGTAGCCGAAGCGACGGAACGTGAATGCCATGTCCTCGCTCGGAGGGCCAGCCCCAAGTAGTTCACCTCCTGCGAGCGCGCACGCGAGGCGCCGCGCGGGTACGCACCCGACGCCCGCACAGGCGCTTACGCGCACGAAAACGTCTGTTTCGGCCCCGAAAGCTTTAGAACGGCGTCCGGCCTATCGTGGGGTAACGACCGCCGCGAGGCGGGCTATCCGACCGTGGAACTCATCATCACCGAGAAGGACAACGCCGCCCGGCGCATCGCCGACATCCTCAGCGGGGGCGGCGCGTCCACCGAGCGGAGCGGGGGCGTCAACGTCTACGAGTGGGGCGGCCGACGCTGCATCGGCCTCTCCGGACACGTCGTGGGCGTGGACTTCCCGCCGGAGTACAGCGACTGGCGCGACGTCGAGCCCGCCGAGCTCGCGCACGCGCCGGTGACGAAGACGCCGACACAGGAGTCCATCGTGAACGTCCTCAAGCGTCTCGCGGCGGACGCGGACTCGGCGGTCATCGCGACCGACTACGACCGCGAGGGCGAACTCATCGGGAAGGAGGCCTACGAGCTCGTCCGGAAGGCGAACGACGACGTCCCGATCTCGCGCGTGCGCTTCTCCTCGATCACGGAGAACGAGGTGCAGTCCGCGTTCGCGGACCCGGACGACCTCGACTTCGACCTCGCGGCCGCCGGCGAGGCCCGGCAGATCGTCGACCTCATCTGGGGGGCGGCGCTCACGCGCTTCCTCTCGCTCTCCGCGCGACAGGTCGGCGACGACTTCATCTCCGTCGGTCGGGTGCAGTCCCCGACCCTGAAGCTCATCGTGGACAAGGAGCGCGAGATCGAGGCGTTCGACCCCGAGGACTACTGGGAGCTCTTCGCGGACCTCACGAAGGAGGAGACGGCGTTCGAGGCGCAGTACTTCTACCTCGACGAGGAGGACACCGAGGCCGAGCGCGTCTGGGACGAGGGCGACGCGGAGGCGGCGTTCGCGACGCTACGCGAGGCCGCGAGCGCGGTCGTCGAGTCGGTGCGGCGGCGCACGCGGACGGACGACCCGCCCGCGCCGTTCAACACGACGCAGTTCATCCGTGCCGCCGGCTCGCTGGGGTACGGCGCGGGGCGCGCGATGAGCATCGCCGAGGACCTCTACACGGCGGGCTACATCACCTACCCGCGGACGGACAACACCGTCTACCCGGAGGACCTCGACCCGGCCGAGCTACTGGACGCGCTCTCCGCGCAGCGCGACTTCGCCGACTCGGTGTCGCTCCTGCAGGAACTCGACGAGTTGGAGGCGACGCGCGGCGACGAGGAGACGACGGACCACCCGCCGATCCACCCGACGTCGGACTTGCCGAGCAAAAGCGACCTCTCGGAGGACGAGTGGGAGCTCTACGAACTCGTCGTGCGGCGCTTCTTCGCGACGCTCGCCGAACCCGCCGAGTGGGAGCACTTGCGCGTCGTCGCAGCTGCCGACGATGCGAGCCTGAAGGCGAACGGTCGGCGGCTGCTCGAGGAGGGGTACCACGCCGTCTACCCCTACTTCAGCGCGGACGAGAACCACGTCCCGGACGTCGAGGAGGGCGAGGAACTCGCCGTCTCCGACCCCCGGCTGGAGGCGAAGCAGACCCAGCCTCCTCGGAGGTACGGCCAGTCGCGGCTCATCGAGACCATGGAGTCGCTGGGGGTGGGGACGAAGTCGACGAGACACAACACCATCGAGAAGCTCTACGACCGGGGCTACATCGAGAACGACCCGCCGCGCCCGACGCGGCTGGCGATGGCGGTCGTGGAGGCGGCGGAGGAGTACGCGGACCTCGTCGTCTCCGAGGAGATGACCGCCGACTTGGAGGCGGACATGACGGCCATTGCCGAGGGCGAGAAGACGCTCGAGGAGGTGACCGAGGAGTCGCGGGAGATCCTCGAACGCATCTTCGAGGAGCTGGGCGACTCCCGCGAGGAGATCGGCGAGCACCTGCGCGAGTCGCTGAAGGCGGACAAGCGCCTCGGGCCGTGCCCCGACTGCGGCGAGGACCTGCTCGTCAGGCGGAGCCGTCAGGGGTCGTACTTCGTGGGCTGTGACGGCTATCCGGAGTGTCGCTTCACGCTCCCGCTCCCGTCGACGGGCGAGCCGGTCGTCCTCGACTCGGAGTGCGAGGAGCACGGGCTCAACGAGGTGAAGATGCTCGCGGGGCGGAGCACGTTCGTCCACGGCTGCCCGCTCTGCGCGGCCGAGGAGGCCGCCGAGACGGAGGACCGCGTCATCGGGCCGTGCCCCGAGTGTGGGGAAGCGCACGGTGGCGAGCTCGCGATCCGCAAGCTCCAGTCGGGCTCGCGGCTCGTCGGCTGCACGCGCTATCCGGACTGCGAGTACTCGCTCCCGCTCCCGCGACGGGGCGATATCGAGATAACGGACGACTACTGCGAGGAGCACGACCTCCCGGAGCTAATCGTCCACGACGAGGGCAGCGAGGAGCCGTGGGAACTCGGCTGCCCGATCTGTAACTACGAGGAGTATCGCGCCCGACAGGGGCTCGACGACATCGAGGGCATCGGCTCGAAGACGAAGGAGAAGCTCTCGGCGGCGGGCGTCGAGAGCGTCGCGGACCTCCGCGAGGCGGACGCCGAAGCGGTCGCGGACGACGTCGATGGCGTCAGTGCGGAGCGCGTCCGCGACTGGCAGGCGAAGGCGGATTGAGAAGGGGGGAATATGCGGCCGGCGGCGCGAGTCGCACCGGCGACGCCGTGGAAGGGCTGGAGAGGGGCGTCATCGGAGCGCCCGGCACGGGATGCGAGGCTGCGCGACGTGTCGTGTCCGTGGGTCGTGGTCGATGGTCACCTCCGTAACCGCAGTCCGTCTCGTCCTCGCACGGGCGGAGGACGGCCGTTCGTCGTCTATGTAGTGAGTCCCTCGGCGGGGACGTGTGCGGTTGCTTATTGGAACACCCCTACACTCGCTTCTTGCCGCTCGATTCGACGTTGAGGGAGCCACACGCTGGGCAGTTGTCCCGCTGCACGTCATAGCCCCGACCGCAGAGCTCGCACTCGAACGGGTGGTCCGTCGGGTCGGACAGGAGCTTCGTCGTGATGCGGGTGAGCGTGGGCATCGTCCTACGCGTGGTACAATGTACCACAGAACTAAATAGCTATCGGCGGTCGTCGCGATATGGTATCTATTTCCACCCATTCGACGCACTCTATCGCACTATGTAGCAATATATCCGCAGAAATACCCCGCTATATTCCCCACTCGGGAACCCCGCGCCGGCGTCGGGGGAGCGAGCCGTGCGCTTAAGCACGGTGCGGCCCAACTCCGTGGCGATGCGACTCGACGACTACGTCGAGGGACTGAAGCCCGACGAGGAGTACGAGCGCCGGAAACTCGCCGAGGAGAAGTCCTACGCGATCACGGACTACCTCGACGACGCGCGCGCCTCCTTCGAGGCCGTCCAGCAGGGCGACTCGATCTACGGCGCGACCGCGCCCTCCGTCTTCGTCGGGCGCTCTTCCTACCCGAACGTCTCCGCGGGCATTCTCTCCCCGGTCGAGTCGAAGGACGACGCCGAAGCGTACGCGACGAGCGGCGCGTGGTACGAGCGCGGCCTCGGCATCGACAACGTCCTCCAGTATCGCACTGGATTACTGAACTCGCAGCGCTCGGCGTCCGTGAACGTCGAGGACGTCTGGGACGGCTTCGTCGGCACGCAGCGCGAGGTCGCCATCGCCGACCGGCCGGTCGACGTCGAAATCGGCCTCTCCTCGACGCCCGAGTTCGACCCCGAGGCGTACGCCCAGCCGAGCGCGAACGCCCCGAGCGGCCCGAGCGCGAGCGCGGAGTCCGCCGACCTCACCGAGAACCCGCACGTCCCCCGGCAGGTCGAGAAGACCCTCGAGGACGACGACTGGAACGCGCAGGGCGCGATGACCTACCTCTACACGCACGGCCTCGACGTCTACGACGTCAATCGCGTGCTCTCCGTCGGCGCGCTCGGGCAGGGCGAAAACAGGAGGCTGGTTCCGACGCGCTGGTCGATCACCGCCGTCGACGACACGGTCGGGCAGTTCCTCCGGGGGCAGATCCGCGACGCGCCGAGCGTGAACGGCGTCGAGGTCCGGCTGAACGAGTACATGGGGAACCGCTACTGGGTCGTGCTCGCACCCGGCACGTGGGAGTTCGAGCTCGTCGAGATGAAGTCGCCGGGGAGCGTCTGGAACCCCGACCCGGCGGGGGACGTCTGGATGGCGGCCGCGAGCGAGGGCTACGAGGGGCGCTCGGGCTACGTCGAGGAGACGGCGGGCGCCTACTACGCGGCGCGCCTCGGCGTCCTCGAGCACTTGGCGGAGCGGGGTCGGCAGGCGAAGGCGCTCGTCCTCCGCGAGGTGAGCGACGACTACTGGGCGCCCGTCGGCGTCTGGCAGGTGCGCGAGAGCGTGCGCCACGCCTTCGAGCGCGAGCACGCGGGGGCGGAGACGCTCCACGCGGCCGTTCGGGACCTGTCGGAGCACCTGCCGGTGAGCCTCGCGGAACTCCGGCGGAAGTCGACGATGGTCGCCGGCCTCCAGACGTCGCTCTCGGACTGGACGGCCTGAGTCAGATCCCTTCGATACCGCGGAGTTTCTGCTCAACCTCCGGCGGCGCGCCGCTCGGCGCGTCCCGGACGCGGTGGTCGGGGATGAGGAGCGGCGCGGGGTTCTCGGCGAGCGCGGTGCGCACGAGCTGGCGGTCCTCGTCGGCGTCGAGGCCGGGCGTCATGCGCGCGAGCGCTTCCACGCCGACCTGCTCGCCGTAGTCGATTTCGCGCACCTTCTCGAGGACGGCGCGCTGGTCGGTCGGGAGCGTGAGGCCGACGGGGACGTCCGCGAAGTCGTCCTCGACGCCTTCGAGGTAGGCGTCGATGCGCTCGAAGAGCGGGTGGTCGCTCGCGGCGTCCTCGTCGGGGTCTTTCGGGAAACTGACGCTGATGACGCGGTCGCCGGCGACGCCGAGTTGCACGTAGCGTTCGAGATACGTCGACTCCGTCGCGTAGATGCCGGCGTCCATGTCCTACTCCTCGGACACGTCGGACTTGAAAGTTCGTGGTCGACGCGGCGTGGGGAAACATTCTTGTACAGATGAGTCCATTATTGTACAACGATGAACGATACACTCGCACCGCAGGTGCGCTCCATCCTGCGGGCGGCGCGCGAGCGCGACGTCGCGGCCGACGACCGCGTGTCGGTCTCGCCCCGGTCGCTCTCGGCGGCGTTCGCGGACGCCGAATCCGACGGACGCGTCCCGGTTATCGCCGAAGTGAAGCCGACGAGCCCGACCACGGAGGGCGAGCGCCGCGACGACCCCGTCGAACTCGCCGAAGGGATGGTCGCCGGCGGCGCCGCCGCTCTCTCCGTGCTCACCGAACCCGAGCACTTCGGCGGCTCCACGGAGAACCTCGAACGCATCCGCGATGCCGTGGACGTCCCCGTCCTCCGCAAGGACTTCGTCGTGCGCGAGGCGCAACTCGACGCCGTCGCGGCCGACGTCGTCCTCCTCATCGCGCGCTTCGTCGGCGACGACCTCGCCGACCTCAAGCGGGCCGCCGAGGAGCGCGGCTTCCAGGTGCTCGTCGAGGTCCACGACCGCGACGAACTCGAGCGCGCGCTCGACGTCGGCGCGGAGTACGTCGGCGTGAACAACCGCGACCTCGCGAAACTGGAGGTCGACCTCGAAACGTTCGAGAGGGTGGCGCCCCACACATCAGGGGACGTGACACTCATCGCGGAGAGCGGCGTCTCCACGCCAGCGGACGTCCGACGGATGCGCGAGGCCGGCGCGGACGGCCTCCTCGTCGGCTCGGCCATCATGGACGGGGACGTCACCGAGAACACCGAGGCACTGACGCGCGCCGAATCGGAGGGGTCGGCGTGAGCTCCACGGACGACGCCGGCAAGTTCGGCGACTACGGCGGCCAGTACGTCCCCGAAGTCCTCATGCCCGCCGTCGAGGAGCTCGAGGACGCCTACGAGCGCTACGTCCTCGACAACGAGGACGGCTTCATGGACGACTTCCGCGCGCGCCTCCGGGACTTCGGCGGGCGCCCGACGCCGCTCGGGCGGGCGGACAACCTCTCTGCCAGGTATGGCGTCGACGTCTACCTCAAACGCGAGGACCTCCTCCACGGCGGCGCGCACAAGCTGAACAACGCGCTCGGGCAGGTCCTCCTCGCGAAGTACATGGGTAAGGAGCGCATCATCGCGGAGACCGGCGCCGGCCAGCACGGCACCGCGACGGCGATGGCCGCGGCCTACCTCGACATGCCCTGCGAGATCTACATGGGCCGCACCGACATCAACCG
The DNA here is from genome assembly GCF_014647455.2 of Halarchaeum grantii. Lineage (NCBI taxonomy): Archaea > Methanobacteriati > Methanobacteriota > Halobacteria > Halobacteriales > Halobacteriaceae > Halarchaeum > Halarchaeum grantii. The sequence goes on from NZ_BMPF01000002.1 coordinate 249,741, forward strand.
CCAGCGCCCGAACGTCTTCCGCATGCGCACGCACGGCGCCGAAGTCAACCCCGTCGACGTCGGTTCTGGTACCTTGAAGGAGGCGACGAACGAGGCCATGCGCGACTGGGCGACCACCGTCGAGGACACCCATTACGTCATCGGCTCCGTCGTCGGCCCGCATCCGTTCCCGACGATGGTGCGCGACTTCCAGTCCGTCATCAGCGAGGAAGCGCGCCGGCAGTCCGAAGAGCAACTCGGTCGCCTCCCCGAGGCCGTCATCGCCTGCGCGGGCGGCGGGTCGAACACGATGGGGGCGTTCCACGAGTTCATCGGCGACGACGACGTCGCCCTCTACGCCGTCGAAGCCGGCGGCTCCGGCCTCGGCGTCGAGGAGGGCGAGGAGTACGCGCCGAACTCCGCGAGCCTCGGCACCGGGTCCGTGGGTGTGCTCCACGGCGCGAAGACGAAGCTCCTCCAGACGGGCGAGGGCCAGATCGTCGAATCCCACTCCGTCTCCGCCGGCCTCGACTACGCCGGCGTGGGCCCCGAGCTCGCCAACCTCGTCGACGAGGGCAGGGTGACGCCCGTGAACGTCGACGACGACGCGGCGCTCGCCGCGTTCCACCGCCTCTCACGCGAGGAAGGCATCATCCCCGCGCTCGAGTCGAGTCACGCCGTCGCCTATCTGGAGGAGTACGACGGTGACGGCCCCGTCATCGTGAACGTCTCCGGGCGCGGCGACAAGGACCTCGACACCGTCATCGAGGAGTCCACCGAGCGCGACCTGCCCGAGGCCCCCGACATGGAGGTGTTCCGCTCGTGAGCGCGGACGACGTCACCGCCGCGTTCGACGCCGAACCCGCGCTCGTCCCCTACGTCGTCGCGGGCGACCCGAGCCCCGAGGCCACCGAGGCGTACGTCGAGGCGCTCGTCGAGGGCGGCGCGGACGTCATCGAACTCGGCCTCCCCTTCTCGGAGCCCATCGCGGACGGCCCGACCATCCAGGAGGCCATCCGGCGCGCGCTCGACGCGGGGATGACGCCCGCGAAATACCTCGACCTCGTGCGCGACCTCGACGTGGACGTCCCCATCGTCTGCATGACTTACTACAATCTCCTCCTCCAGTACGGCGACGGGAACGAGGTGGAGTCGTTCGTCCGCGACGCCGCCGAGGCGGGCGTCTCGGGGCTCATCATCCCCGACCTGCCCGTCGAGGAGTCGGGCGAACTCGAGGCGGCCTGCGAGAAACACGACGTCGCGCTCGTCTTCATCGTCGCGCCGACCACGACCGCCGAGCGCGTCGAGCGTATCCTCGAGCGCGCGTCCGGCTTCGTCTACGTGCAGGCGCGCATGGGGACGACGGGCGCGCGCACCGACGTCTCCGAGGACACCTACGCGAGCCTCGAACGCCTCCCGGCGAGCGAGTTGCCCTACGCGGTCGGCTTCGGCGTGAGCGAGCGCGAGCACGCGAGAGCCATCGTCGAGGGCGGCGCGGACGGCGTCGTCGCCGGGAGCGTCTTCGTCGACCGCATCGCCGAGGCCGAGCGCGTCGCCGACGCCGCGGACGCGCTCCGCGAGAAGGCCGCCGAGCTGAAGGCGGGCATCCGCGACGCCGACCGCAACGGAACGGCCAAACCGGAAACCACAAAGTAACCCCTACGGTACCACGTACCACTCACTATGAATGCGGGCACACGGGCGCGACTCGAACGCATCGGCACCGACGGCAACTACCTCACGGTCCCCATGGACCACGGGGTCACGCTCGGCCCCGTGAAGGGGCTGAAGGACATCGAATCCACCATCGACGCGGTGACTCGCGGCGGCGCGGACGCCGTCCTCACCCAGAAGGGCATCGCGGGACGCGTCCACCCGAACAAGAACGACGCCGGCTACATCGTCCACCTGAACGGCTCCACCGTCATCGGCCCCGACGAGAACGACAAGCGCATGACCGGGAGCGTCGAGGAGGCCGTCCGCGTCGGCGCGGACGCAGTCAGCTTCCACATCAACGTCGGGAGCGACCACGAACCCGACCAGCTCACGATGCTCTCGGAGGTCACGAAGGAGGCCGAGCGCTACGGGATGCCGGTGCTGGCGATGGCGTACGCGCGCGGCCCCGGCGTCGACGAGCAGGACGCCGAGTCGCTCGGCCACGCCGTCCGCCTCGCCGAAGAGCTCGGCGCCGACGTCGTGAAGACCGCCTATTCGGGCGACGCCGAGAGCTTCGCGCACGTCACCGAATCCACCGCGAAACCCGTCATCATCGCCGGCGGCAGCCCCGAGGGCGACCGGACGACGCTCGCGAACGTCCGCGGGGCGATGGACGCGGGCGGCGCCGGCGTCTCGATGGGGCGCTCCATCTTCCAGCACGACGACCCCGAGGCCATCGCGACGGCCGTCTCCGCCGTCGTCCACGACGACGCGAGCGTCGACGACGCCCTCGAACGGGCCGGACTCGACGCCTGAAGACACCGCCGCCCTTCTCCCTCGACTGCGGTATTCGCCACGTTCAAGCCGTCGCGTACTGAGGTGCAACCAATGACACGCGAAGTCTGGCTGAAGGCCGACGACTCCGTCGGCGACTGGGAGACGCGCAAGCGACGCATCACCGCCGGCCTCGAAGCCGGCGTCGACTGGGTGCTCGTCGACGAAGCGGACGTCGCGCGCGTCCGCGAGCTCGGGCAGGTGAACGTCGCCGCGTTCACCAGTGACGACGTCGACGTCATCGGCGAGGCCGAGGAGGAGACCGCCGAACCGGACGCGTACGTCGTCGGGAAGGGCGGCGAGGGCGACGGCACCGTCGACCTCCCCGCCGACTTCTCCGGGAGCGCGGACCTCACGACGCTCCGACGAACCGACGACGTGCGCGGCGCCTACGTCCGCATCCTCGGCAAGGAGTACGAGTCGTTCGCGGAGACCGCCGCGAGCGACGCCGACTACACGTTCATCGTCGGCGAGGACTGGACGATCATTCCCCTCGAGAACCTCATCGCGCGCATCGGCGACGAGACCACCATCGTCGCCGGCGTCACCACCGCCGAAGAGGCCGACACCGCCTTCGAGACGCTCGACATCGGCGCGGACGCCGTCCTCCTCGACACCGACGACACCGACGAGATCCGCCACACCGTCCGCGTGCGCGACCGCGCGGAGCGCGAGACGCTCGACCTCGAGTGGGCGGAGGTCGTCGAGATCGAGGAGGCGGGCGCCGCCGACCGCGTCTGCGTCGACACGGGCTCGCTCATGGACGACGACGAGGGAATGCTCGTCGGGTCGATGTCCCGGGGGCTCTTCTTCGTCTACGCGGAGACCGCCGAGTCGCCGTACGTCGCCTCCCGGCCGTTCCGCGTGAACGCCGGCGCCGTCCACGCCTACGTCCGCACGCCCGGTGGCGGCACGAAATACCTCGCGGAGGTCGAGAGCGGCGACGAAGTGCAGATCGTCGACACCGAGGGCCACACCCGGGAGGCCGTCGTCGGGCGCGCGAAGATCGAGCGCCGCCCGATGTTCCGCGTCACCGTCGAGACCGATACGGGCGACCGCTTCGACACCCTCATCCAGAACGCCGAGACCATCAAGGTCGAGACCGCCGACGGACGCACCCCCATCACCGAGGTCGAGCCCGGCGACGAGCTGAAGGTGTTCACGCAGGAGGGCGGCCGGCACTTCGGCGAGAAGGTCGAAGAGCGCATCATCGAGAAGTAGCGCCGGAACCCGTTCCAGGGCACCCGCGCTGGGGTTCGTGTTCCGCTCGGATCGCGGTGTGGACGGCTATTTCCGCGATCTCCGCGCCGCACTCGGCGGTGCGTTCGACGCCGTCGAGGACGCCAGCGAGCGCGCGCACGTCCGCTCGCGCGCCCGTTTCGCCGTCGTGAACCGCGTGCCGAGCGTCGGCGGCGCGCGCCGCCACGTTCTCGGCGTCGACGAGGACGTCGCTCGCGTCGGCGAGCGTCGCGTCGTTCAACACGGCGGTCGTCGCGCGCTCGATGACGTCGCGTGCGGCCTCGGCGAGCGCGTCCACTTCGTCGGCGAACGCTTCCGGGACCGGGCGGTCGACGCGCTCCAGTTCCGCGATGACGGTGCGCGCGTGTGCCACGACCGCCGTGAGCCGGCGCGCACTCAGGTAGTACGCGAAGAGGTCGAGGCGGCTCACCCCGAGCGCGTCGACCTCCTGCAGGCTCGCGAGCGCGCGCGTGAAGTGGTGCGTGACCAGCCCGAAGAAGCGCTCCACGTCGCCCTCGCGCTGGCGGAGGCCCTCGCGGCGCTCCTCGACGCCCGCGCCGACGTCGGCCGTGGCGGTGCGGTGGATGGCGAGCGTGAGGAACCGCAGTTGGCCGACCGCTTGGCGCATCGAGACCTCGCCGGAGTCGAGGAAGTTCCGCATCGCGATCTCCTCCTCGGTCGCGTCGAGCAGTTCGGCGCCGGCGAGCGTACTCGCGACGGAGCGGGCGGCGCGGCGGTCGGCGTCGGTGAACGACTCGGTCGTGGTGAGCGTCACGTCCGTGAAACCGGCCGTGTAGGCGGCGTGCAGGACGCGCTCGACGTCGGCCGAGTCGCCGGCCGACACGTCGAGCGTCACCGACTCGATCGGCTCCTCGTCGCGGCGCGAGCTCCGGACGACGAGCGTCCCGTCGTCGTGCGTGTAGACGTGGACCGGCGCGCCGGCTTCGAGGTGGTGGTCGGTCGCCCACTCCTTCGGTATCGACACCGTGTAGGTCCCGCCGCCGACCTTCTGGAGTTTTCGCGTCTCCATCAGTAGATGAGTTCGGGGTCGTTCTCGGTCATGTAGAGGGTGCGCGCGGCGATGTTCACGGCGTGGTCGCCGACGCGTTCGAGGTCGCGAACCGTCAGGAGCGTTCGGGAGACGCCGTCCATCAGGCGCTCGACCGCCCACGCGTCCTCGCCGGCCTCGTGCTCGATGAGGTCGCGGACGACGCGCTCGTTCGCGCGCTGGCAGTGCGCGTCGAGTTCGTCGTCGCGCTCGGCGATGGCGTGGCAGGCGGCCGTGTCGGCGCCGGCGTACGCGTCGAGCGCGTCCGCGACCATCTCGCGGGCGTCCGCACCGATCGCCGCGACGTCGACGTCCAGCGGCGTCTCGTCGGTCGTGGCGAGCGCGTACTCGCCGAGGTTGACGGCGAGGTCGCCGACGCGTTCGAGGTCGGTGATGATCTTGAACGACGCCGCGACGAATCGCAGGTCGCCGGCGACGGGCTGCTGGAGGGCGAACAGGTCGATGCACTCCCGTTCGAGGTCGAGATACCGGTCGTTGATCGCGTCGTCGCCCGCGATGACAGCGCGCGCGAGGTCGTCGTCGCCCGCCTCGAGCGCGTCGAGGCCGTCGTCGAGTTGGGAGAGGACGTCGCGGCCCATCGCCTCGACGTCGGCCTCTAGGTCCTCGAGCGACGACTGGTATTCTTCGCGTGGCATCGAATCACCCGAACTTGCCGGTGATGTAGTCTTCGACGCGCTGGCTGCGTGGGTTTTCGAAGATCTGGTCGGTGTCGCCGTACTCGACGAGTTCGCCGCCGGTGAGGAAGACGGCGGTTTGGTCGCTGATGCGGGCGGCCTGCTGCATGTTGTGGGTGACGATGACGACGGTGTAGTCTTGGGCGAGGTCCTCGACGAGGTCCTCGATTTTGGAGGTGGCGATGGGGTCGAGGGCGCTGGCGGGTTCGTCCATGAGGATGACGTCGGGGTCGACGGCGAGGGCGCGCGCGATGCAGAGGCGCTGCTGTTGGCCGCCTGATAGCCCGAGCGCGTTGTCGTCCAAGCGGTCGCTCACCTCCTCCCAGAGCGCCGCCCCACGCAGGCACCGCTCCACCAGCTCGGCTTCGCGGTCGGCGTCGTCGCGGCCGAGGAGGCGCGCGAGGAACCCCTTCTCGATGTCGCCGTGCTTGCGCGGGCCGTAGGCGACGTTGTCGCGGATGGACTTCGGGAACGGGTTCGGCGACTGGAACACCTGCCCGATGCGCTTGCGGAGTTCCACGAGGTTCGTGTTCGGGTCGTAGACCTCGTCGCCGTCGAGTCGGACGGAGCCCTCAACGCGGGCGGCCGTGATGCGGTCGTTCATGCGGTTGAGACACCGGAGGAAGGTGGACTTCCCACAGCCGGACGGACCGATGAGAGCGGTGACGGAGTTTTCGGGGATCTCCATGGAGATGTCGGTGAGCGCGTGGTCGTCACCGTACCAGACGTTCAGGTCCTCGACGGTGAACTTCGCTTCACCCTCGAAGTCGTACTCCGTCCATTCCGGGTCGACCTCCTCCACGCTCTCGCCGTCGGTCGTCTGGCTGGCCGTCTCGATGCCGGTGCTCGCGTCGCTGTCGTGTTCGCTGATGGCGTTAGTCATGGCTGATCTTCCTCCGGAAGTACGTGCGCGCACTGATGCCGACGGCGTAGAACGTCAGAACGACCGCGAGGAGGACGAACGCGGTCGCCCACCCCATCGAGGGGGAGCCGCTGACGCCCGCCGCGATGACCGCCCAGACCTGCGTCGGCAGGGAGGCCGAGGCGGAGACGAGCTGGTCGTTCACGACGAACGGCGGGCGGGTCACGAAGCGGAACCCGCCGAGGACGTCGACGGATTCGGTGGCGTTGAGCGTCGAGCCGAGGACGAGGATGAGGGGCGCGGTCTCGCCGGCGACGCGCCCGACACCGAGGATGCCGCCGGTGATGACGCCGGGCATCGCGGCGGGGAGGACGACGCTCCGAATCGTCTGCCACCGGGTCGCACCGAGCGCGGCGCTCGCGTCCCGGTACTCGTCCGGGACGGCCTTGATCGCCTCGCGACTCGTGATGAGGACGAGCGGGAGGAGCATGAACCCGAGGACGAGCTGGCCGGCGAGCAGTGAGGTGTCGCCGCCGAGGCGCGGAATGAGGAACGCCGCGCCGAAGAGGCCGAAGACGACGCTCGGCGTGCTCCAGAGCGCGTTCGTCGCGACTTCGACGAGCGCGGTGAAGCGGCCCTGCTCGGCGTACTCGGTGAGGAAGACGGCGGCACCGACGCCCAGCGGCACCGCGAAGAGCGTCGAGCCGATGACGAGCCAGACGGTGCCGACGACCGCCGGCATGATGCCGCCGGGTTCCGCGCCGAGCGGGATGTACGCCTGCATCGTCATCGGCCACGAGAGCGTCCCGCCGGCGGCGACGGTGACGCCGAGGACGCCGAAGGGCGAATCGGTGGTCCAGACGTGGAGGCCGGCGAGCGCGACGAACCCGGCGGTTCCCGCGACACCGAGCGTCGTCTCGTCCGCGAGGACCGCGCGTTGGAGCGGGCCGATCCCGTCGGCGCGGCGACGCGCGAGCGCCGTCACGACTGCGACGCCCGCGGAGGCGAGCGCGGCGACGAACGCGACGGCCGGGAGGACGTCGACGGCGCCGACGCCGGGTGCGACGCCGGCCGCCCACTCGAGAGCGAGCGCCGCCGTCAGGACGCCGAGGCCGCCGAAGACGCCGAGCGAGAGCAGTGGAGCGCGATCCTGCGCGTGCGCGGCGAGCGTGCGTTCACCGCGGCCGGTGAGGAGGCCGACGAGCGCCGCGAGGAGGAGCGCAAGCGCCGCGAGCGCGCCGGCGACGCCGAGCGTCCCGACGAACGGGAGGCCGGCGAGAGCCGGGCCGGCGAGCACGAACAGCGCCGCGACGAAGACGAGCGCGGCGATGACGGTCGGAACGGCCGCGCGAGCGCGCTCGACGGTCGCGCTCGCGCTCCCGACGCCACGGAGCGAGCCGTAGCGCCGATAGAACGCCGCGAAGAGGGCGAGCGCGACGAGCGCGAGGAGGAGCGAGCCGACCGAGAACTCGGGCGTGACGGTGACGGCGGTGTCGAGGACGCGCGACTCGCGGTTCACCTGCACCGTGTACGTGTACGCGTAGACGAGCGGGGCGCGGGTGAGGAGGACGGAGCAGAGGAGCGCGACGGCGGCGCCGACGGCCGCGAGCGGGAGGACGCGGACGAGGGCGCGAGCGCCGTCGTGCCACGCCTCCGTCCCGGCGGGCGTCCGGGCGGCGACGACGGCGAGCACCATCGCGGGGAGGAGGACGACGAGCGCGGCGAGCGCGCTGATGGTGAAGCCGTGCAGGGCGTAGCCGACGCCCTTCAGCGTGACGAACACGACGACGGCAGCCATCACGACGAGCATCAGGGAGGCGTTGAGGTTGATGACGAGGAACGCGCCGAACTCGCGGCCCTGCGCGCCGAACCCCGCGCGGCACTTCGCCGCCGCCCACGCGGAGACGATGGCGCCGAAGACGACGAATATCGGGACGACCGCGCCACCGGTGAACCCACCGGAGACCGCCTGCGGGTCCCACTGCCAGCCGACGCCGATCATCGCCGTCGCGATCGTCGCCCCGAGCGCGCCGACGAGGAGCGCCGGCGGGAGCGTCGAGCCGAGGTCCTCGCGCGGCGCGACGGTGAGGACGAGCAGACCGACGCCCGCGAGGAGCGCGACGACCAGCCAGAGCGGCGTGTCGAAGCCGACGCGCGACCCGCCGACGGCGGCGCCGACGAGCAGGCCGAGGACGCCGAAGACGAGACCCGCGAGGAGGCCCGCGCTCGAATCCGGCGTGGTGGTGACGACGCCGGTGCGCGAGGCGACGCCGGCGACGAGGACGCCGGCGGCTTCGACGAGGAGGATCGCGCCGAGGATGACGGCGAGCGAGAGCCCGGTGACGGCCGCGATAGCGGTGAGCGCGAGCGCCGCGACGGCGACCGCGGTTCCGATACCGCGAACGCGGCGCGACCGGATGGGCGCGACGTTCGTCCACGAGGCGAGCGCGAGCGCGCCGACCGCGCCGACGACGACCGCCGCGAACGCCCCGAGGAACCGCGTGAGTGCCGCCCCGGTCGCGTCGAGCGCGACGAGTTCGACGAGCGCGCAGAGCGCGACCGTGAAGCTCACGACGCCGAGCGCGATGACGCCGTCCAGCCCCCGGTCGTAGACGCTCGAGGACTCGTCGACGAGCGCGGTCTCCGACGCGTCGTGGGCGGCGCTCATTGGCTCCCCTCCAAGCGCTCCTTCATCCGCTGTTCGACGTAGCGCGAGACGACGCTCATGCTCGCGACGATGGCGAAGAGGAGGACGCCCGCGACGAACAGGACGTCGAGCGTGCTCTCCGAGGCGCTCCCGTACTGGGTGGCGATGAGACTCGTCAGCGTCGCCCCCGCGTCGAAGATATCGAAGAGCGGGTTCGCGAGGCCGACGCCGGCCGCCATGATCGCGGCGACCGCCATCGTCTCGCCGATCGCGCGACCGAGCCCGAGGATGATGCCCGCCGAGATCCCCGAGAACGCCGCCGGGATGGAGATGCTCTTCATCGTCTGCCAGCGCGTCGCGCCCATCGCGATCGAGCCGTCACGCATCGACTCCGGCACGCTCGAGAGCGCGTCCTCGGCGACGGAGACCACCGTCGGGAGCGCCATCACGCCGACGACGATGCCCGCGATGAGGAAGCTCGCGCCGTCGTCGAGGAAGGACGTCTGGATGAAGCCGTTCAGGACCTGGAAGCCGATGAAGCCGTAGACGATGGATGGGATGCCCGCGAGCACCTCGATCCCGGGCTTGACGACCTCACGAACGCGCGGACTCGCGATCTCCGCGATGAAGAGCGCGCCGAAGAGCCCGAGCGGTCCCGCGACCGCGCCCGCGATTATCGTCACGATCACCGTCGCCCAAATCGTCGGAACGAGCGAGTAGACGTCCGCGCTCGGGTTCCACGTCGAGTCGCTCGCCGGGAGGACGGCGTCGAGCCAGAAGAACCACCTCGTCTGGCCGTCCTCGACGGGGATGACGAGGAGGCCGGTGCCGTGCTCGACGAACGCGGGAAACGCGCTCGCGAACAGGAAGTAGGTGATGAAGCCGACCGTGAGCACGGTAGAAGCGGTGGCGACGAGCGTCAGCAGCCGCGCGACGGCGGCCTGGTGGGTGACCCACCCGATTGCGGTGACGGCCACGAACGCCCCGAGGACCGGGACGGCGTACGCGGGGACGAAGAGGAACACGACCGCCAGCGCCGCGAGCAGGACGCCCAGCGTCGCGACGAGGAGGTTCGCGCCCGACCCGGCGTCCTCGCCGACCGCCAGTTTACGGAACGTCGTCTGTGCGTCTTCGAACATGTAGTGGTGTGTTAAATAGGAGTGTCGCTGGTCGATTGGACGGCGACGCGGTCTCCGAGAGCGCCCGCGGCGAGCGCTCTAGACCTGGTCGGGGAGCTTCGCGCGCTCCTCTTCGAGGCGTCGCTCGCCGAGCGTGAAGTAGTTGTTCGGCGCGACGAACGTGTCCTGCCCGAACTCGGAGAGGATCATGTTGATGAAGGCGCCCTCCTTCTCGGAGGTGCCCTCCCACGTGTACATGTGGAGGTCGCGCGAGAGCGGGTAGGACTTCGAGTCGAGGCCGTTCTGGTCGTCGCCGTAGGAGTACGTCGTCCCCTCCCACTCGAGCGAGATCGGCGTGACGCCCTCGGTGTCGAGGAACGCGAGCGCGAGGTAGCTGATCGCGTTGTCCGCTTGCGCGATCGCCTGCGCGAGACGCTGGTTCTGCCCGTAGCGGTTCGCGACCGTCGTCTCCTCCTCGGGGTTGCCGTAGACGTTCGAGACGAAGGACGTCCGCGTCCCGGAGCCCTTGACGCGGCCGAGGACCTGAATCTCCTTGTCCGGGCCGCCGAGTTCGGACCAGTTCGTGATGCGGCCCTTGTAGAGGTCCTTGAGCTGCTGGCCGGTGATCTTCGAGACGCCCGCCTCCGCGATTTCGCTGGAGACGACGAGCGGCTGGCCGTCGACGCCGACGACGTGGTCGATGAAGCTCTCGTAGGAGTCCCGATCCGGGAGCTCGTCCTGCACGCTCCCGCTCGCGTTCCCGATGTCGAGCTGGCCGTTCATCACCTTCTCGACGCCCGTCCCGGAGTGGCTGAGCGCGACCGAAGCCGTGAACGGCGGGTCGCCGTTCTCCTTCGCTTCGAAGCCGTAGAGGCCCGCCCAGTAGTCCGCGAGCGCTTTCTCCGTGTCGATGTTGTACTCGCCGTGGGGCCAGTACTCCGTGTCGCTCGCCGGACGGTTCGCGTTCCAGTAGGACGCCGCCGTGTTCGCGATCGGGTAGACCGTCGAGGACCCGCCGGCCTCAAGCGGACTGATACTCTGGCTCGCGCTCGAACCGCTACTCGTGGTCGTCTGCTCCGTCGTTCCGGACGACGTGGTCGTCGATTCACTCGAGTTCGATCCCCCACAGCCCGCGAGTGCCGCCGCCCCCGCAGCGCCCGATGTGACGAGGAAGTTACGCCGCGACACCAGACTCGACAGGTCATCTCCGTCGTGCGTCATCACCAGATACCACCCGGTTCTCTACTAAACCGGTTTATAATAGGGGTACGAACCGATCAGAGCCGTCCCGACTGCAATAGCGTGCTCTGATCGTCTATTATCGAACCCCACCGCTATTGATGCCTATATAGGTTGACGGGTGCGCGCGGGACTCGTCGCCGCCGCCCCGCGAGGAGAGACTGTTCGAGGAGAGTCAGTTCGCGTCCCGCCCGCTCTCGCTCGGGTAGTGCCACTCGATCTCGGTCGTACACCACGGGCAGAAGTCGAGCTCCGTATCGAGACTCCGCCCGCAGGCCGGACACGCCGGTTCGCCGTCGCGCGTCTGCGACGGCGTCGCCTCCCGAACGGCGAGCACGTAGGCGTCCACGACGTTACAGAGGCGGACGACGAGCACGCCGACCGCGGCCTCGAGCGGGACCGCGACCGACCCGAGCGCCCCGAAGTTCCCGGCGACGATCGCCTGCTCGTAGGCGGCGAGCGTCGCGTCCGGAACGAGCACGTAGGACGTCACGAGCGAGAGCGCGACCCAGCCGATCGCGCGGAGCCACGCACGGAGATAGAGGTGGCCGACGCCCGGATAGACGACCGAGAGGGCGGCAGCGACGACGCCCCTGCGATTGACACTCACGGATAGCTACCTATCGGGGATACTCGGCCTTAAGGCCACGCCTTCCGTCACGACCCGCGTCGAAGGCGGGCCGGGCCGACGGCGCGGACGAGAAAGACGGAAAGAGGGCGTCTACTGCGGGGACGGGCTACCGCTACCGCCCTGCGGAGTCGCACCGCGCTCGAGGGCGCCGCCCGTGATGTTCTTCAGTCGGTCGACGAGCGAGTCCTTCTCCGGTTCGCCGACGAGCGCGATGTCGAGGACTTCGCTGATGTGGCTGACCGGGATGACCTCGATCTGGTCCTTGTACTCGTCCTCGATCATGACGTCCTGCTCGTTCGCCTTCGGGATGATGACGCGCTTACAGCCCGCCTTCGCGGCGGCCTCGATCTTGTGCGTCACGCCCCCGACGGGGAGGACGTCGCCGCGCACGGAGAGACTGCCGGTCATCGCGATGTCCTGCGCGATGGGGATGCCTTCGAGCGCGCTGATGACGGCGGTGGCGACCGTGATCGACGCCGAGTCGCCCTCCACGCCCTCGTAGGACTGCACGAACTGGATGTGGATGTCCTTGTCCGCGATCCCCTCGCCGCTGTACTTCTTGATGATCGCGGAGACGTTCTCGACGGCCTCCTGGGCGATCTCCTGCAGTTTGCCGGTGGCGAATATCTCGCCACCCTCGCCCTGTCGCGGGGTCACTTCGGCCATGACGGGCATCATGATGCCGGAGTCCCCGCCCATGACGGCGAGGCCGTTCACGCGGCCGACCGCTTCGCCCTCGGAGGTCTTCAGCTCGTAGTCCTTCCGGCGGGCGATGTAGTTGTCCGCGACCTGCTGCTCGATAGAGCGCGAGCGCTTCTTCGCCTCGAGGACGTCCGAGCGCTCGGTCTGCTCCTTGTCCTTCGAGCGCGCGATGTCGCCGGCGACGCGGACGAGCCCACCGAGGTTACGCAGTTCGAGCGTGAGGTGGTCCTTCCGGCCGGCGCGGCGCTTCGCTTCGAGGATGACCTCGCGGACGGCGTCCGGCGTGAAGTGCGGCAGGCGGCCGTCCTTCTCGACTTCCTGTGCGACGAAGCGCGCGTACTTGCGGCGCATCTCCGCCGTGTCGTCGATGGTGTCGTCCATGTACACCTCGTAGCCGTACCCCTTGATACGGCTCCGAAGCGCCGGATGCATGTTCTCCATCGCGTCCATGTTCCCCGCGGCGACCATGATGAAGTCACAGGGGACGGGTTCGGTCTGCACCATCGCGCCCGAGGAGCGCTCGGACTGGCCGGTGATGGAGAACTCGCCCTCCTGAATCGCCGTCATCAGGTGCTGCTGGGAGCGGACGTCGAGCGTGTTGATCTCGTCGATGAAGAGCACGCCCTTGTTCGCCTTGTGGATCTCGCCGGCCTCGACGCGGTCGTGGCTCGGCGTCTCCATTCCACCGCTCTGGAACGGGTCGTGGCGAACGTCGCCGAGGAGCGCGCCGGCGTGCGCGCCCGTCGCGTCCTCGAAGGGCGCCGTCTGCCGCTCGGCGTTGTTGATGAGGAGCTTCGGAATCATCGCGTCGCTCCCGCGGTTCGAGTAGCGGAACGCGAAGTAGATGACCGCCGCGGCGATGATCCCCATCAGGATCTGGCCGACGACGAGGAAGGCGTAGCCGACGACGACCGCGAGGACGATCCACATGAGGAACGAGCGCATCTGGTTGCGCTTGCGGACTTCCTCCTGGTGGGCCTCGACGATCTGGTTCCCCTTCCCGGCCGGGACGGTTCGGACCTTCGGCTCGTTCGAGTCGTCCGGGTTGTGGTAGACGAGGACGTCCTGCAGGTTCTCCTGCGGTAGGAGCTGGCTCATCGCCTTCGCGAGCATGGACTTCCCCGTCCCCGGAGTGCCGATCATCATCACGTGGCGGTGCTGTTTGGCCGCGCGCATCACGATGTCGCGAGCCTCCTCTTGGCCGATGACCTGATCGACCAAGCGGTCGGGCACCTTGATGTCCGCGGTCGAGTCGACCTGGAGACCGCCGAGGAGGTCGTCCCCGGCGTTCTCCTCGTCGATCTCGACGTCGCCCTCGACGTCGACCTGACTGCCGAGGTCGTCGAGGTCACCGTCGGGAGCGGGGTCGACCTCGTCGAGATCGCCGTCGGACGAGGGGTCGGACTCTGGGTCGGTGTCGTTCTCCCCCTCTAAGGGAGTATTAGTCGTGCGGTCGTTGCTCATAGAACCCTTATCGCTAGTCGGACGAAGGGGAGCGCGATTGATATACTTTCTCCCTCCAGTAAGCGACGAAAACGCCGGACTCCGGCGGGGAGCGCCCCGTATTCGGCGTTCCAGCCACGGCGACTCGCCACCCTTATGCGCGAGGGGAGGATGAGTGGGGATAACGCGGCCACTACACTATGACCCGTGGGTTCTACATCGGTCGGTTCCAGCCCTATCACCAGGGCCACCACCGCGTCGTCCAGGAGATCGCCGAGGAAGTCGACGAGCTCGTTCTCGGTATCGGGAGCGCCGACCAGTCGCACAGCGTCCGCAACCCGTTCACGGGCGGCGAACGCATCATGATGATCACGAAGGCGCTCGTCGACGTCGACCTCGTGACGTACGCCGTCCCCATCGAGGACATCAACCGGAACGCCGTCTGGGTAAGTCACGTCCAGTCGATGAGCCCGAACTTCGACGTCGCGTACTCGAACAACCCGCTCGTCGTTCGGCTCTTCGAGGAGGCCGGCATCGAGGTGCGCGGCTCGCCGATGTTCGACCGCGAGGTGCTGCGCGGCACCGAGGTCCGCGAGCGCATGGTCGCCGGCGACGACTGGGCGGACCTCGTCCCCGACCCCGTCGAGCGCGTCGTCCACGAGGTCGACGGCGTCGAGCGAATCCGGCAGGTGGGCGACACCGACATCGACTCGCCCAACGACTGACGCGCGCCCACCCGGCACGGTCGCGCCGACGCGGCGGCGCGGGGCCGTGCGCTTTTACTCGCGCCCGCCCGTTCGCCCGCCCGTGATCACGCTCGCATCAGACTTCGGGTCGCCGTATCCGGCGGCGATGCGCGGCGTCCTCTGCTCGCGCTCGGACGCCCGCCTCGTCGACGTCGCACACGACTTCCCGCGACAGGACGTCCGCGCGGCGGCGTTCTGGCTTCGCGAACTCCTCCCGTCGTTCCCGGCGGCGACGCACCTCGCCGTCGTCGACCCGGGCGTCGGCACCGACCGCCGGCCGCTCGCCATCGAGGCGGGCGAGCACGCGCTCGTCGGCCCGGACAACGGCCTCCTCATGCCGGCGGCGCGGGAACTCGCCGGCGACGCGCCGCTCGCGTGCTACGAGATTCCCGTCGAGGACCCGGAGAGCGCGACGTTCCACGGCCGCGACGTCTTCGCGCCCGCCGCCGCCGCAGTCCACGACGACGGCCTCGACGCGCTCGACTATCCGGAAGTCGAGGACCCCGTCGACCTCTCCTTCCCCGAGCCGTCCGTCGCGGACGGCGAAGCGCGCGGCGAGGTCCTCGTCGTCGACGGCTTCGGGAACGCCATCACGAACCTCGACGGGGCGCTACTCGCCGGCCGCTGGGGCGAGTACGCCCGCGTGAACGGGGACCGCGTCCCGGTCGCTCGGACGTACGACGCCGTCGACGCCGACGAGCGCCTGCTCACGGTCGGGAGCCATGGCGCCGTCGAGCTCGCGGTGAACCGGGGACGGGGTGAGGAAGCGTTCGGCGTCCGACCCGGTAGTCGGGTGGTGCTCGACCGCCCCTAGTCGTCGGTCGTCGCCTCGACGGTCGGGTCGGCCTCCGCGCTCGCGCCGTCGACGGCCTCGGTGAGCGAGACGTTCAGCGTGAGCATGCTGACGACGCCGCCGGCGACCGTGACGGCGTTCTTCACGGCGTGGTCGACGAGCGCGATGGCGAGCGCCGCCGGCGCCGCGACGGGCGTGAGCGCAACGACGAGGAGCGTGAACGCGCCCTCGTAGAGGCCGATGCCGCCCGGGGAGAGCGGGAGGACTTTCGCGAGGTTGCCGACGGAGACGGCGAAGAAGCCAGTGGCGAGGAGCGCGGCGAGCGGGAGGTCGACGCCGAACGCGGCGAAGACGCAGAGCGCGGTGAGCACGTCGATAACCCAGACGAGGACGCTCGTCGCGCCGACGCGCGCGAACGCGCGGCCGTCGGCGGCGACCGTCTGGACGTCGCGGACGAACCCCTCGACGGTGGTGGCGACGAGTTCGACGTAGCCGTCGTCGCTCGCCCACTCGACGACGCGCCGGACGTAGCCCCCATCGGAGCGCGCGGAGAGGACGATGACGGCGACGGCGGCGACGGCGGCGAACCCGACGAACCCGGCGACGGCGAGCGCGACCGTGCCGCTCTGCTGGTGGCCGTCCGCGATCGCGCGTTCGCCCGTGATGGCGGCGAGGAGCGTGCTCACCTCGCCGGGCGCGAAGACCGCGAGGCCGAGGAGGACGCCCCCCGCGAGCAGCGTGATGGTGAGGAGGTCGAAGACGCGCTCGACGGCGAGCGACGCGAGCCCCGAGGTGTAGGGGACGCGCCGGCGGGCCTTCACGACGTACGCCCGGATGAGGTCGCCGCCGCGCGCCGGGAAGACGAGGTTCCCCGTCTGTGAGACGAACACCGCACCGGTGAGGAACGTCGCGTCCTCGTGATACCCTAACTCGGCGAGGATGTCGCGATAGCGCACGCCGCGCAGCGGCCACGAGAGCGCGTACACGACGCCGGCGACGGCGATCAGCGCGGGGTCGGCGCCGGCGGCGGCGTCGAGAACCGCGCTCGGGTCGAGGTAGACGAACATGAGGCCGAGCGCGACGAGCGTGAGCGCGGCGCCGGCGACCGCGCCCGTCCGCCGGTTCACGTACGGGGAGACGGCGAACTCCCACCAGCAGCGCAGTATCTGCGAGCCCATCCCGAGGACGTCGCGCACGAGGTCGACCTTCGAGTCGCCCTTCGGCTCCCAGTCGACGGCGAACTCCTCGACGCGAAACCCACGGCGCTGGGCGCGCACGAGGAGTTCGGTGTCCCAGAACCAGTGTTCGTCCTCGACGGCGGGCCGGAGGTCCCGAAAGGCCGCCCGGGAGACTGCCTTGAAGCCGCACTGGTGGTCGCGGAGCTCGGAGCCGAGCAGGGTGCGCACGGCGAGGTTGAAGCCGCGCGAGGGGATGCCGCGCTTCGCGGGGCGGTCGGCGACGTTCTCCGGCATCCAGCGCGACCCCGTCGCGACGTCGTACTCCCCGCTCCGAACGCTCTCGACGAGGTGTTCGAGGTGGCGCATGTCCGTCGCGAGGTCCGTGTCGAAGTAGACGAGGACGTCGCCCTCGGCGGACTCGAAGGCGGCGTTCAGCGCGCCGCCGCGACCCAGGCGCTCGTCGCTGTGGAAGTGTCTGACGTCGGGGAACTCGGCCTCGAGTTCGTCGGCGATTTCGGGGGTCCGGTCGTCGCAGCCGTCCTCGGCGACGACGACCTCGTAGGTGCCCGGTTCGAGGAAGGCCGTGAGCGCCTCGCGCGTCCTCCGAACGGTGTGCTCGATGGTGTCCTCCTCGTTGTAGGCGGGGAGGACGACGCTCACCTCGACGGACGCACCACTCATTGCCGGGCTAAAGGGTGCTGTTCGGTAAAGCCTTTCTGGACTGCGAGAGCGCGTGCGTTCGCGGTCGGGCGCCGCCGTCTAGCCGACCGTTCCCCGTCCGTACCAGTCGTCGGCCCAGAGGCGCGCCACGGCCCACCGTGGGCACGACGAAAGTGCCGTATCTGTCGGTTAGGGCACTCAGAGAGCCGTTTTTACCGGCCGTACCAAACCCCCTATGTGGGACTCCGCCGTTGTGACGAGTATGAGCACGAGCGCGGCGGCGGCGAGCACCCTCACCCCGAAGCAGGAGCGCATCCTCGCGTACCTCCGCGAGAACGCCGACACGCAGACCTACTTCAAGTCGCGACTCATCGGCGACGCGCTCGGCCTCTCCGCGAAGGAGGTCGGCGCGAACATGGCGGCGATACAGGAGGGAGAGTTCGCCCTCGACGTCGAGAAGTGGGGCTACTCGTCCTCGACGACGTGGAAGGTCAGCTGCTAGGCTCGTAGCGGATGAGGCCGTCGGCCTCGCGGGCGAGCGCGGCGGCCTCGGGGCCGAAGGAGTCCGCGTAGCGGAGGACGAGCGTGAGGACGGTCTCGGGGCGCGTGAGCGCGTAGCCGTCCTCGCGAGAGAGGAGGCCGACGTTCTCGAGTTCTGCGGCGTACTTGCTTACCGTGCCCCGTGAGACGTCGGCGGCGTCCGCGAGGTCGCCACCGGTCGCGTCGGGGTCCCGAAGGAGCGTGACGAGCATCGCCGACGGCGTCGCGCGCCGGAGGTAGCCGAGGACGACCTTCTGGAAGTCGGAGAACTCACCGGCGGGGTAGAAGCGCCGATAGTCGCCGTCCCGATAGCTCTCGACGACGCCGTCGTCGAGCAGGCGGCGGAGGTGGTGTTGGGACTCTCCGGTGCCGAGTTTGAGGTCGTCGCGGAGCTTCGAGAAATGCGCGCCCGGCGTCGTCGTCAGGTAGCCGGCGATGGCGTCCCTGACCTCGCTCTCGCCCTCGGAGGCGCCGGCGAGCCCGACGAGCGGGCTGGCGGCGCCGACGGCGGCGAACCGGCGGAGCGTGGCGCGCTTGTCCTCGTCGATTCCCATTCGTGTACCTCTACCGCACCAGCAGTCAAAAGGCTTATGTTGGGTTACTCGTTCTCCGTCCCGGGTTCGGCGTCGTCGGGCGGCGACGCGGCCGTTTCGGAGGGGTCTCCGGTTCCGCTCGCCCCCTCACCCTGGAGTTCGGCGTCCATCTCCTCGATGACCTGATCCGTCTCCTGCGCGCCGGTGTCGGAGCCGGCCATGACCTCCTCGGCCTGCTGTTCGAGCTCCTCGGGGTCGATGTCGGCCTCCTCGGTGATCTCGTTCAGGAGTTCGTCGATGCTGTCGAGGCCGAGGAGCTCGCGCGTCTCCTCGTCGAAGTCGAGGCTGTCGAGGCCCTCCGTGGGCGTCGCGACGTCGCTGTCCGTCAGGTGCTTGCCGTAGCGCCCGACGAGGGAGGTGAGTTCCTGCGGGAGGACGAACGTCGTCGACTCGCTCTCGCCCATCCGCTCGATGGCCTCCATCCCGCGCTCGATGACGGCGCGCTCGCCCATCGACTCGGCGGACTTCGCGCGGAGGACGGTCGAGACGGCGTCACCCTGCGCTTCGAGGACCTGGGACTGCTTCTGCCCCTGTGCGCGGATGATGTCGGACTGCTTCTGCCCCTGCGCCTCCTCGATGGAGGACTGGCGTTCGCCCTGCGCTTCGAGGATCATCGCACGGCGTTTGCGCTCCGCGGACGTCTGCTGCTCCATCGCCTGCTGGACGTCCTTCGAGGGGTTGACCTCGCGCACCTCGACGGACTCGACGCGGATGCCCCACTCGTCGGTGGGCTCGTCGAGTTCCTTGCGGATGCGCGCGTTGATCTCCTGGCGCTTGTTGAGCGTGTCGTCGAGCTCCATGTCGCCGATGACGGCGCGCAGCGTCGTCTGCGCGAGGTTGGAGACGGCGCGCTTGTAGTCGTCGACTTCGAGGAAGGCGCGCTTGGCGTCCATCACGCGGATGTAGACGACGGCGTCGGCCGTCACGGGCGAGTTGTCGCGCGTGATGGCTTCCTGACGCGGCACGTCGATGGTCTGCGTCCGCATGTCGAACGTGTAGGTTCGAGAGACAAACGGCGGGACGAAGTTGATACCGGGTTCGAGGAGTCCTCGGTACTCCCCGAAGACGGTGAGGGCTTTCTTCTCGTAGGCGTCCACGATCTCCACCATCTGGTAGACCGTGACCGCCGCGAGTGCGACGAGGAGCACCGCCACGACCGTGAGCGGGAAGCTCCCGCCGAGCGACTGCAGCGGGGTGGGTGGGACCATGCGTCAATCATCGGCGAAGCGAAGGATAAAGCTTCGCCTCGCCCTGCCGCTGTGTGCGTTTCGCTCCGACACGGGCGGGAGATCGGCGCTCACTCCCGGCGCAGGTCGTCCACCAACCGCCGGAGCGTCGCGAGGTCGTACTGGCCGGGTGCGGTGGCGTCCACCGGGTCGACGGGCGCGTAGCCGATCCGCGAGCCGTACGCCGGAAGGACGGCGCGGGAGTGGCGCCCCGCCTCGCCCATCGCCATCGTCGCGACTCGCTCGCCCGCGACGTCGTACTCGTGCGTGACGGTGGTGAGGTCGAGGACGTCCGTGCGGTCCGTCGCCGTCACCGCGAGCTTCGCGACGTCGCCGTGTTCGAGGGCGTTCCCGAGGATGCCCCGGAGGTCCTGCCGGAGCGGCGTCCCCTCGAAGTCGTGCGCGGAGACGATGACGGCGGCGTCGTTCGCGTGCGCGGCCTCGCGGACGCGCTCGCCGCGACCGTCGAGCATCGCGGTGAGTTCGACGTCCACCGCCGCCACCGCGTCGCGCTCAGCGGCGTCCGCGAGCGCGTCGAGTCTCGCGTCGTCGTCGGCGGCCTCGCCGCCCTCTGCGGCGGGGCGATTGGAGACGACGAGCGGGAGGGCGCCGTCGTAGGATCGGAGCTGCGCCGCGGGTCGGCGCGCGCGGTCCATGCAGAACTCGACGGCGTCGGCGTGGTCGCGCGCGGCGGGTTCATCAGCGAGGTCCGCCGTCGCCGCGCAGAGCGTGAAATCGTCGAAAGCGAGCATGCGGGCGTTTCGCCCGCTCGCGACTTAGGTTCGCGGGATTCGGGCGGCGAGGAGGCGCCCGCCGTACTCGGCGGCGACGAAGACGGCGGCGGCGGTGAGGCCGACGGCCGCGTACTCGGAGAGCGAGAGCGCGCGCACGGCGGACGCGACGGCGAACCCGGCGAGCACGCCGAGGAGCGCGGCGCCGACGCCGACCGAGAGCGCGCGTCGCGGGTCCTCGGGCACGTTCTGCGGGTAGAGCGCGACGTCCATCACGGGGACGGCGACGGCGAACCCGGCGGCGAGCGGGTACGGGTCGGGGAGGGCGGTGGAGACGCCGGCGGCGACGAGGCCGGCGAGCGCGGCGCCGGCGAGGAAGACGACGGCGCGGACGGGGAGCGAGGGCGCGTTCACGCGTCGGTGTTCGGACGCGGGCGGGTAAAAGCCAGCGTCGGCGGGAGGGACGGCCGCGTCGCTTCGGGTGTCGGCACGAGCGCGGCGGAGAACGGTACTCGGACGCGGGGGACGGCGATTACGCGGGGAGGGTGTCCTCGGCTTCGAGGAGTTCGTGGTAGCGGTTGCGGATGGTCACTTCGCTGATGTCCGCGACTTCGCTCACTTTCGCCTGCGTCGTCTTCTCGTTCGTGAGGAGCGCGGCGGCGTAGACGGCGGCGGCGGCGAGGCCGACCGGCGACTTCCCGGAGTGGACGCCCTTGTCCTTCGCGGTCTTCAGGAGTTCGCGCGCGCGGTGTTCGGACTCGTCGCTGAGGCCGAGCGAGGAGGCGAAGCGCGGGACGTAGCTCTCGGGGTCGGCGGGCCGGACTTCGAGGCCGAGCTCCCGGATGACGTAGCGGTACGTCCGGGCGATCTCGGCCTTCTCGACGCGCGAGACGTCGGTGATCTCGTCGAGGCTGCGCGGGACGCCGGCCTGTCGGGCGGCCGCGTAGACGCAGGAGGTGGAGACGCCCTCGATGGAGCGTCCCGGGAGGAGGTCCTCCTCGAGGGCGCGCCGGTAGATGACGGATGCGGTCTCGCGGACGTTGTCGGGGAGGCCGAGCGCGCTCGCCATCCGGTCGATCTCGCCGAGCGCCTGCTTCAGGTTCCGCTCCTTGGCGTCGCGGGTGCGGAAGCGCTCGTTCCACTTGCGCAGGCGCTGCATCTTCTGGCGCTGGTTCGAGGAGAGACTGTTGCCGTAGGCGTCCTTGTCCCGCCAGTCGATGTTCGTGGAGAGGCCCTTGTCGTGCATCGTGTTCGTCGTCGGGGCCCCGACGCGCGATTTCTGGTCCTTCTCCTGGGAGTCGAACGCCCGCCACTCCGGGCCGCGGTCGATGTCGTCCTCCTCGACGACGAGCCCACAGTCCATGCAGACGGACTCGCCGTGCTCCTCGTCGGCGACGACGAGACCGCCACACTCGGGGCACTCGTCGGTCGATTCGGTCGCCTCTTCGTCCTCGGTCTCTCGTTCGCCGTGTCGTCGTGCTCTGGTTCGTGCGTTTTGCATGGTGCGAATAGCCCCCGGAAAACCCGGAATCGTCGTGGCACTTTCGTTGTCCCAAATCGCACTTAACGGTTCCGTAATCGAGCGACAACGCCATGTGCGAGCGGCGCACACGTGCGAACGATAGTGAGAGTCTGCTCGCTCGCACCCGCCGCGACCGCCACCGTCGTCGCGCTCGGCGCCGACCCCGACCTCGTGGGCGTGACGCACAACGCCACCGTCGACGTGGACGCCCCGGCGGTCGGCGGCTGGCTGAACCCCGACTACGACCGCCTCGACGACCTCGACCCGGACGTCGTGCTCACGGGCGACCCCCTCCAGCGCGATGTCCGCGACGAACTCAGAGCGCGCGGCCACGCGGTCCACCACCACGAGCCGTCGCGTCTCGACGACGTGCTCGCGGGGTTCGCGGCGCGCGGCGAGGCGGTCGGGTGCCCCGAGGCGGGCGCGGAGCTGGCGGCGTCGGGACGCGAGCGCGTCGCCGCCGTCGAGGCCGCCGTCGCGGACGCCGAGCGTCCGCGCGTCTACTGCGAGGAGTGGGACGACCCGCCGATGGCGGCGGGGAACTGGGTGCCGGACGCCGTGCGCGCGGCGGGCGGCGAGCACCTGCTCGTCCCGCCGGGCGAACGCTCCCGCGAGGTCGAGGGTGCGGCCGTCGAGGCCGCCGACCCCGACCACGTCGTCGCGCACTACTGCGGGCGCGGGGGTCGCGGCGAGCGCTCGACGCCGGACTTCGACGCGCGCGGGTGGGACATCGACGCCGACGTGCACGTCCTCGACGACGCCCTGCTGAACCAGCCGAGTCCCGCGCTCCTCGACGGCATCGAGGCGCTCGCGGAGCGCCTCCACCCCGACCGGTTCGCTTAATCCCCGGCGGCGGCGAGGGGGCGTATGCGAGTCGCGGTCGGGAGCGGGAATCCGGTGAAGCGCGCGGCGACCGAGCGGGCGCTCGGCGACGACCACACCGTGGTCGCCGAACCCGTCGCCTCCGGGGTCGCCGAGCAACCACGGGGCGAGACCGAGACCGTCACGGGCGCGCGCAATCGCGCGGAGCGCGCGCTCGCTGCGGGCGACTACGCGCTGGGCGTCGGCCTCGAGGGCGGCGTCGCGCGCGTCGAGTCGGTGGACGGGCTCTTCCTGACGATGTGGGCGGCCGTCGCGGACGGCGAGCGCGTCGAGTACGGCGCGGGCCCCCGCCTCCGCCTCCCGGGGCGCGTCGCGAACCGCGTCGAGGCGGGCGCGGAACTCGGCCCGGTGATGGACGAGGCCTACGACATGGAGAACGTCGCGGAGAACGAGGGCGCGGCGGGCGTCCTCACGTCGGGGCGGGTGGATCGGACGAGCGCGCTCGAACACGCCGTCGCGGGCGCGCTCGGGCCGTTCCTGTAGGACTCAGAGGTGGTCCTCGTCGGCGTCGACGCCGGGGACGCGGTCCTCGAGTTCGCCGCGCTCGAAGTAGAGGAGTTCGACGGCGACGACGAAGACGGTGAGGGCGAGCACCATCCAGAACGTGTGCGGTTCGCGGTGGGAGAGGTTCCAGAGCATCACGGGCGCGAACGCGAACGCGCCGAGGGCGCCGACTGCCGGCGGGACCGGACTGATGTCGTCCCGGTCGCGTCGGCGGAACGCGAGCACGCTCACCGCGCCGAACACCACGATGAACGCGAGGCTCGCGAACGACGTGATGGCGCCGAGGCTGCCGACTGCGGTGAACGCGGCGGTGACGACGCCGAGGACGAGCACGGTTCGCTCGGGAACGCCGTCGGCGTCTCCGTCGCCGATCTGGTCGGGGAGGAGGTCGCCCGCGATCAGGTTCTTCGCGAAGTGCCCGGCGGAGAACAGGGTGGCGTTGATCGCCGACCCGGTGGAGAACAGCGCGGAGACGGAGATGACGAGGAAGCCGAGGGAGGCGAGGCCGAAGTAGCCGAGCATCGCGGACGCGGCGTCGGCGAGCGCGACGTGCGGGTGGAGCTGAATCGCGTCCGGCGCGAGGTTCGTCGTCACCACGGCGACGAGGACGTAGATAGCCACCGCAGCGGGGATGGAGACGTAGACCGCCTTCCGGATGGTCTCCGTGGGGTTCTCGATGCTCCCCTGGTCGTAGAAGAGCAACTGCCAGCCCTGGAACGCGACGAAGGAGACGCCGGCGGCGACGACGGGCGTGATGCCGGTGAGCCGTCCGAACCCGAGCGGCACGGACTGCCCGGAGACCGGCCCGAGGTAGACGATTCCCCAGAGGCCGAAGGCGAGGAGGATGCCGACTTTCACGGCGACGAGGGCGTTCTCGGCCGATCCGGTGACGCGGGCGCCGGCGACGTTGAGCACGACGAACAGCGCCACCGCGAGCACGGAGATGACGGGTCGGAGCGGAACGCCGGCGTAGCTGTCGGGAACCGCAGCGAACCCGATCGCGAACTCCGCGAACGCGAACGCGTACATCGCCATCGAGCCGACGTAGCCGAAGAGGAGGCTCCAGCCGACCATCCCCGCGAGCGTGGCGTTCCCGACGAACTCCTGGACGAAGGAGACGGAGCCGCCGCGCTGGTCGCCCGCTGCGTTGAGTTCGTTGTAGGAGTAGCCGGCGCAGAGCGCGACGACGCCGGCGGCGACGAACCCGAACCAGGTGGCGTACATCGCGACGCCGGCGACGACGCCGAGCACGGCGTAGATGCCGCCCCCGATCATCCCCCCGAGCGCGATGGAGACGGCCTCCGTCAGCCCGAACTGGTCAGCCATCGCGACTCACCCCGAGCACGCGGAGACGCACGCGGTCTCCCATGGGCGAGTGAGTCGACCGCCACACATATCCGTTCTGTGGCCCCGCAACGGACGGATTCCCCAACGTTCCCAGGAGGTCTTCAGAAGCGGTCCTCGGCGCGCTTGGCGGCGCGCGCGAGACGGGTGCGCTCGAAGTAGGAGAGCTCGACGACGAAGACGGCGGCGAGCGTGAGCACGACGAAGCCGAACGTCCGTGGCTCGTGGGCGGCGAGGTGGTAGCAGAGGAGGGGGAGGAGGACGAGCGCGCCGAGCGCGCCGACGAGCGGTGGGACGCCCGAGACGGAGTCGCGCCCGCGCTCCGTGAACGCGATGGCGCTCATCGCGCCGAAGACGACGAGGAAGGCGAACGACGCGAGCGCCGTGATGCCGTCGAGCGTCCCGTAGACGGTGAGGCCGAGCGTGACGATGCCCAGCAGGAGGACGGTGCGTTGTGGGACGCCGTCGCCGTCCGCGTGGTCGGCGATGCGGTCCGGGAGGATATCCTCGTCCGTCATCCCGTTCGCGAAGTGCGCGGCGGAGAAGAGCGTCGCGTTGATCGCGCTGCCCGTGGAGACGACGGCCGCCACGGAGATGACGCCGTAGCCGAGCGACCCGAGGACCGGTTCGGCGGCCTTCGCGAGCGCCACCTCGCCGTACTGGGCGATCTGCGCGGGCGTCAGGAGACTCGTCGTCGTGACGCCGACGAGGACGTACGTGAGGACGGCGACCGGGATCGCGACGTAGACGGCGCGCGGGATGGTGGTGTCGGGGTCGGCGATACTCGAGCGGTCGTAGAAGAGCAGCTGCCAGCCCTGGAACGCGACGAAGGAGACGGCGGCGGCGACGACGGGCGCGGTGCCGAGCGACCCGCCGACGCCGTAGTCGAGGCCGCCGTGCGCGGAGCCGTAGACGGCCGCGAGAACGCCGAATCCGAGGAGGACGAGCATCTTCGCGGCGACGAGCGCGTTCTCGGCGGTGCCGGTGGCGCGCGCGCCCATGCGGTTGAGCGCGACGAAGCCCGCGACGGCGAGCGCGGAGACGAGCGGGCGGGCGAGCGCGCCGAGGACGTCCCGGAGGCCGAGCACGCCGACCGTGTACTCGCCGAAGGCGTAGGCGTACATCGCCATCGAGCCGACGTAGCCGAAGAGGAGAGTCCAGCCGACCATCCCCGCGACGGTCGTGTTGTCCGTGTAGCGCTGGACGAACGTCACCGACCCGCCGGTGCGGCCGGACACCGCGTTCAGTGCGGTGTACGAGTAGCCCGCGCAGAGCGCGACGACGCCCGCGACGACGAACGCGAGCCACGTCCGCGCGCCCGCGAGCTTCGCGACGACGCCGAGCACGCTGAAGATGCCGCCCCCGATCATCCCCCCGAGCGCGATCGAGACGGCGGACGGCAGGCCGAGTCGGTCCGACATCAGTGGGGAGTAGCGGGTCGAGCGCCCAAAGGTCATGCGGGCGGTTCCGAGTCCGCGAGAGCGCGCGACGTGGACGAAAGAACGGGGAGGGTGCGTCTATTCGACGGCGATGATGTCGTCGATGCGGACGATCATGGTCGCGGCGTCGGTGGCGGAGGCGAGCGCCTCGCGCTTGACGGCGGCGGGGTCGATGACGCCGTGCGCGACGGGGTCGGCGATCTCGCCGCGCTCGCCGCTCGTGATGAGGCCGGCGCGGCCGGACTCGTTCGCGGCGCGGAGGTCGACGAGCGCGTCGATGGGGTCCATGCCGGTGTTCTCGGCGAAGGTGCGCGGGAGGGCGTCGAGGGCGTCCGCGAACGCGTCGGCGGCGAGCTGGGCGCGGCCCTCGATGCTCGCGGCCTCGCTGCGGATGCGGTCGGCGACGACGATCTCCGCACAGCCCGCGCCGGGGACGACTCCCTCCTCGTCGAGCGCCACGATGACGACGTCGACGGCGTCGCCGATGGCGCGCTCGAGTTCGCTGAGGACGTGCGCGGTGGAGCCACGGACGAGGAGCGTCACGGCGGCGGCGTCGGCGCCGCCCTCGATGAAGGTGAGGTCGTCGTCGCCGAAGCGCTCGACGTGCACGCGCTCGGCGGCGCCGAGGTCCGCGGCCTCGATGTCGGCGACGTCGCCGACGACGGCGGCACCGGTGGCGTTCGCGATGGCGACGACGTCGGATTTCTTCACGCTCTTGAACGCGAGGACGCCCGCGTCGGCGAGGAAGGCGGCGACGCGGTCGTCGATGCCCTTCTGGGAGACGAGGACGTCGACGCCGGCGTCGCGGACGGCCGCCGCGTAGCGCCGGAGCTCGGACTCCTCGGCGTCGAGCGCGGCGTTCAGTTGGTCGACGCTCGTGACGTTGTACTCGACGTCCGCGCTCGTCTCACGCGTCTCGAGTTTCGTGTCGATGACGGCGACGGTGGCGTCCGCGAGGTCGCGTGGCATGTCGTCGCGAACGGGTTCCGTGTCGGTGACGATTCCCTCGACGAGTTCGGTGGCGCTGGAGGCGGCGCCGACCTGCGTGTGGACGCGGACGTCGTCGCGGTTCGTGCCGGCGTCGGTCTCGACGTGACGGACGGCCCGGACGACGAGGTCGGCGAGCGCCTCGGCGTTCACGTCGCCGGTCCCCTTGCCGGTCATGGAGGTGGCGGCGACCGTCCGGAGGAGGTCGTCGTCGAGTTCGCCCTCGAGGACGAGGTCGCGGACGGCCTCGTAGCCGATGTCGCGCGCGGCGGCGTACCCCTCGACGACGGCGGTCGGGTGGACGTCCCGTCCGAGGAGGTCCTCGGCCTTCGCGAGGAGTTGGCCGGCGAGGACGGACGCGGTGGTGGTGCCGTCGCCGACCTCGCTCTCCTGTGTCTGGGCGACTTCGACGAGCATCTGCGCGGCGGGGTGCTCGATGTCCATCTCCTCGAGGATGGTGACGCCGTCGTTCGTGATGACGACCTCACCCGTCGAGTCGACGAGCATCTTGTCCATCCCCCGCGGACCGAGCGTCGTGCGGACGGCCTCCGCGACGGCCTTCCCGGCGGCGATGTTCGACGTCTGCGCGTCGCGCCCACGGGTCCGCTGGGCGTCGTCGCCGAGGATGAAGATCGGGTTACTCGTACCCTGATAGGACATGCTACTCTGGAGGCCAGCGGTTCTACATATAGGTTTCGCGGAGAACGCTGTGAAAGAGCGCGTTCAGGGCTCGTAGCGCGACATCGCCCGGTCCATGCGCGTGGAGACGCCGTTCGGGTTCCGGCGCGGTGAGCGGTCGCGTCGGCGCGCCGCGAGGCCGTCCTCGACGCCCGCGACGACGCCGGTGACGACGGCGCGGCCGTTTCGCACCCACGCGGACGGGCGTTCGTCGCCGCCGAACACGCGGTCGGCCGCCGACTTCGCGTCCGCGAGCGCGTTGCGGAGCGCGCGCCACGCGACGCTCGCCCGCAGCCCGTAGTTCTTCGCGAGGCGATAACCGAGCGCGCGGTACTTCAGCCCCCACGCGGGCACGTCCGAGTCGTCCGCCATCCGGTCCGCGACGTCGTCGCCGTCCGTGCGCAACACCGCGAAGTCGGGCCGCCACGCTACCTCGTACTCCATCCCGGCGAGGCGGTGGGCGGCGTCGCGGGCCGCGCCCGTCTGGAGGTACTCGTCGAAGCCGTCGAGCGCCTCGGCGACCTCGCGGCGGAACGCGACGTTCCCG
Source organism: Halarchaeum grantii (assembly GCF_014647455.2). Taxonomy (NCBI): domain Archaea; kingdom Methanobacteriati; phylum Methanobacteriota; class Halobacteria; order Halobacteriales; family Halobacteriaceae; genus Halarchaeum; species Halarchaeum grantii. Next base: position 278,204 of record NZ_BMPF01000002.1, read on the forward strand.
CCGTCGAAGTAGGTGACGTCGCGGCCGGCGACGGTGTCGGTCTCACAGGCCTCGGTAGTGACGCCGCCGGAGACGGAGCGGTGGACCGGCCCCGCGACGACGTCCCCGCCCTCCGCGATGGCGTCCGCGAGGGCGTCGTGCCAGCCGTCGCGGACCACGGAGCCGTGGCTGACGAACGCGATGACGTCGCCGGTCGCGGCCGCGAGCCCAGCGTTCCGCGAGGCGTTCAGGTTCCGCTCCGGGAGTTCGAGGAGGACGTCGGCGGCCGCGTGCTCGCGGACGAGCCCCGAGGTACCGTCGCTCGACGGGCCGTTGACGACGAGCACCTCGGCGTCGGGGAGGCGCGCGCCGAGCGCGTCGAGCGCGCGCGAGAGACGCTGGCGCGCGTTCAGCGTGGGGACGACCACCGACAACTGCATAGCACCACCGAGCGGGCCTGTGCGTAAAAACACCACGGGAGCCGACGAGCGCGCGTCTGACGGGTGTTAGACGTGCGCGTGCCAGTAGGAGACGGAGGCGACGGCGTCGCCGACCGGCGTCTCGCCGACGGCGAGGTCGGCGTCACGGATCGGGTCGGCGAGCCAACTCGGGAGCTTCCGGTAGAAGCCGTAGGGGAGGACGAAGTCGTGCTCGGCGTTCCGGAGGGTGAGGCCGGCGCTATCGAGGAGGTCCTCGACCTCGGCGTTCGAGTAGAGTCGCGAGCCCATCGGGAGGAGCCAGTTGTAGGCGACGCGCGTGCTGTAGCGCTTGAACGTGTCGAAGAAGACGTGGTCCTTCGAGACGCGCGCCATCTCGCTGAGGAACTTCGCGGGCGTATCGGCAAGGTGGAAGAAGCGCATCGCGAAGACGGCGTCGAAGTAGTCGTCGGGGAACGGGAGGCGCGCGGCGTCGCCGCGCATGAACTCGAGGGTGTCCGCGACGCCGGCGCTCCGGGCCTTCGCGCGGCCCTCCTGAAGCATCGCCGCCGAGATGTCCATCCCGGTGATGTCGGCGCCCTGCTGGGCGCAGAGGACGGTGAATCGGCCGGTCCCACACGCCACTTCGAGGACGCGCTTCCCGTCGAGCGGTGCGAGGGCGTCGAGGACCGCGCGTTTCTCACGTCGGTCGATGAGGCGGCCGCCGCCGGAGAAGCGTTTGTCCTCGTACTCCTCGGCGACCTCGGCGGCCTGATACCACTCCTGTCCCTTCACGGTCTACCTGTTCTACTTCGGCCGGGAGATAAAACGATACTGGATACGTCCCGCCGATGACGCGTCCGGCCGCCACCCCTCGGACCAACTCGACCTATTATCATATAAGGTGTATATTCACAGGGAGGGCGAACCTTTATCTACAGCCGTGTGCGATTCTCTCGCATGAGTACGACGGCAGAGCAGCGTCAATCACCCATCAAGAACGACGAGGAGTTCCGCGAGCGACTGCGCGAACTCCCGCCGAGCGCGAAGCTCGTCGCGAAAGTCCTCGAAACCGACGCCCCGCTCTCCCAAGGCCAGCTCGCCGAGGAGTCCCTGCTGCCGGACCGGACCGTCCGCTACGCGCTCAACCGCCTCGACGAGGCCGACCTCGTCGACTCCCGATACAGCTTCCGCGACGCCCGCAAGCAAGTCTACTTCCTCGATCACTGACGCCGACGGTCGCGGGTTCCGGAGCGAACCACAGCCGCTACGGTGACGTCTCCCCACGGGGGACGTATGCCCACGGTCGAGCGCGTGAGCGTCCCCGTTCCCGGGTCGGTGCCCGGCGGCGCGACGAACGCCTATCTCGTCGGTGACGTCCTCGTTGACCCCGCCGCACGGAGCGCCGAGCTCGACGCGCTCGTCGCCGACGCCGACGTCTCGCACGTCGTCTGCACGCACACCCACCCGGACCACGTCGGCGCGCTCGCGCAGTACACCGCCGAGACGGACGCGACCGTCTGGGCGCACGCCCCGCACGCCGCCCGCTTCGAGCGCGCGACCGGCGTCGCGCCAGACCGGACGTTCCGCGAGGGCGACGCGATCGGCCCGCTCGTCACGCTCGCGACCCCCGGGCACGCCCCCGACCACGTCGCGTTCGCGCACGGCGACGGCTACCTCGTCGGCGACTGCTGTCGCGCGGACGGGAGCGTCGCCATCGGAACTGATGGGGATATGCGCGCCTACCTCACGAGCCTCCGGCGCCTCCACGCGCGGGCCCCCGAGCGCCTTTACCCCGGGCACGGCCCGCCGGTCGAGGCGCCCCGCGAGCGCCTCGCCGAACTCGTCGCCCACCGCCGCGAGCGCGAGACGTGCGTCCTGCACGCCGTCGAGTCGGGCGCGCGAACGCTCGACGCCGTCGTCGACGCCGCCTACGACGCCGACCTCTCCGGCGTCCGCGAGCAGGCGAAGGCGACCGCGAGCGCCCACCTCGAGAAGCTCGCCGTCGAGGGGCGCGTCGAGTGGGACGGCGCGCGGGCGACCCCGGTCGGGTCGGACTGAGGAGTCGGTCGCTCGCTTTTTCCACGCGCGGCACGCATCGGGGGTATGGAACGCCTCGAGGACGAACTCGACCGCGCGCGCGACCTCGACGTCGGCGACCTCGCGGACGCCATCGAGGCCATCGGCTTCGAGTGCACGCGCTGTGGCGGCTGCTGTAAGAGCGCGGGCGAGGAGGCGCACACCGCGACGGTCTTCCCCGACGAAGTGCGCGAGCTCGCGGCCGCCGAGGACCTCGAGTGGCGCGACGTCGCGCGCCCGATGCCGTTCGGCCTCGACGAGGAGGGGCACGGCGAGACGTTCGAGTGGGCGCTCCAGACCGACGACTGCGGCGACTGCACCTTCTACACCGAGGACCGCGAGGAGTCGCCCGAGGAGAGTGACGGCGGCGGGGAGGGGGAGACGCGGGGGAGCGGCGCGTGCACCGTCCACGAGAGCCGACCCCTCATCTGTCGGACCTACCCGTTCTCGGTGGCCCTCGGCGGCACGAGTCAGCCGATGGGCGAGGCCGTCGACGAGGCGGGGATGGTGCGCGCCCACGAGTGCGAGGGGCTCGGGCGCGACATCAGCCGCTCGGACGCCGAGGAGTTGGCGGCGGCGCTGAAGGAGCGCGCCGTCACCGAGCTCGAGGAGGCGATCGGCGTCCGGGACGCCTACGAACCCGTCGACGCCGGGGCCGACGAGGCGGTCGTCCACGACTCCGAAGGCGCGAAGCGCCCGGACGGCACGCCGTATCGCGGCTAGTCGGGCGCGAAGAAAGAGCCGCGAGGCGTTACTCCTCGTCGTCCTCGTCGTCCTCGTCGATGATCTCGCCGACCGCGAAGTTCGACTTCACCTCGGTGATCTCGATCTTCACGCGCTCGCCGACGTCGGCGCCGGGGACGATGATGACGTATCCGCGCTCGACGCGCGCGATGCCGTCGCCCTGCTTGCCGATGTCCTCGACCTCGACGTAGCGGATCTCGCCCTCCTCGACGGGCGGTTGCGGGCCCTCCGAGGCGGTGGACGGGGACGACTCGGTCGCGGGCGCGCCGCTCTCGTCGTCGCCGTCGCCGCGTTCGATGAGCGCGACACGATAGACGTCGCCCGGTTCGACCGACCCGTTCTCGACCTCGCTGGTGGGGACGCGGACGACGTACTCGTCGTCGCTGACGGTGACTTCGGCGTTGAACAGACAGAGGAGTTTATCGGAGATTTCCACTATAGATCCCTCTGTGGAGGTATCGGTATCGTCCGTTATAATTCTAGCCCACCGGCGCGCTCAGCCGCGCGTGAAGCGCCCGAGGTCCGCGTCCCCCGGCGCGTCGCCCGCGCGGTCGTACGGGCGGTTGACGACGATGTCGCCCGCGGTCCCGCTCCCGACGCCGGGAATCGCGGTGAGTTCGTCCATCGACGCGTCGTTCACGTCAAGCGGGTAGGGGACGCCGGTGACGGAGCGATAGCCGTGGTCGGTGATGGCGACGTCGGTGACGGTGCCGAGTTCGCGCTCGCCGGGGACGGCGACGAGGAGCGCGTAGGTGCCGAGGGAGCGCCCGAACGTCTTTCCGTCCTGGTGGTACTCGAAGTGGACGTCCTCGAGCACGGTGCCGGGCGGGCAGACCCGTTCGAGCATCGGCTGGTCGATCTCCTCGCGGACCGCGCTCTTGTACTGCTTGAAGCGCTTCTTGTTCTGCTTCGCGACGTCCGCGCCCGTCTCCGCCATCTCCGTCCCCTCGAACGCCATCACCTGCCGGATGTTGATGCGCCGAAGCATCAGCCCCTCCTCATAGACGCGCTCGAGGAAGCGCCGGTTGTGCTCGTAGGTCTCCGGGCGCTCGCCCTTCAGGCCGTGCAGGAGGTTGATCCCGGGGAGGAGCTTCGGGAGGCGACTCACTTCGTCGCCCGTCGAGGGGCCGACTTTCTCCGATTCGCCGGGCCGCCAGCCCCCTTCCTCGTTCACGATGCGGACGGCCTCGAGACACTCGTCGGCGTCCACGAGGAGGTGGTTCTCCTCCTGTACGACGGGGTCGGCGGACTCGAGGCCGAACGCCGCCGTGTCGCCGGGCGTGTTGTGCTCGGCGATGACGCGGATGGCCTCCCTCGATTTCTCCGGGTAGTCCACGATGGTCACCGGGTTCATGTTGTCGAGGTGGAGCGTCCCGAGGTCCGGGACGACCGAGCGAATGCCCCCGTAGAGCTCGCGGAGGGCCTCGGGGTTCGGCGCCTCGCCGTCCCCGCCGTACGCGAGGATGTCGGCCTGCCGGCCGATGCGGAAGTCGTTCACGCCGGCGTCAGCGAGCGCCGCGACCTCGGAGACGACCGAGTCGGGCGTCCGGAAGTCCGGGTCGCCGTACATCGGCTCCGTGCAGAACGAACACCGGTACGCACACCCGCGGGAGGTCTCGAGCTCCGCGATGAGGTACTCCGGATGGTTCGGGTGCTGCTCGACGACGAACGCGCCCGCCTCCGCCCACCGGTCGAGTTCGTCGTTGTCGCGGTAGCGGTCCTCGAAGCCCTCGAGGCCGCTGGCGACGAGGTCGTGGGCGGCCGCCTCGACGTCCGCCATCGCGAGGAAGTCGAAGTCGAGGTCGTCGCGCGCCATGTCCTGCGCGCCCGCGTTCTCCTCGCCGACGCCGAACCGGATTGGCCCGCCCATCAGCGACGTGCCGTTCGCCGTCCACGCGAGCTCGCGCACCTCGTCTGGTTCGGCTGGCGTCCCCCCCACGTACTTCCCGGGGACGGTCATCCCACCGAGGTAGATCATGAGGTCCGCCTCCTCGACGTCCAGCCATCGCGCGCGCTCGTCGCGGAGCGCGTCGATGGTGTGGTAGGTGATCTGCGAGGCGGGGACGCCAGCCGCACGGAGCGCGCCCGCCGTGTAGCGCGGATACGTGGAGATGTAGGGCGGCACGCCGAAGTGTGCCGGTTCGTCGACGTAGCCGTCCACGATGGTCACGTCGAGTCCCGCAGGATCGGTCATACGGGCGAGAACGGGCTCGACGCGTAAAAGCGCGGCTCTACCGACTCGGGCGCGTCCCGCGAACGGGGCGGCTCCCTCGCCGAACGCGCCAGCCGTCGCGCGCCGGCCGCCCGACCCGGTGATGCGGCCGCGGCCGAGACCACCGTAGCCCGCGTGTTTATTGAGCGGGCACCCGAACACCGGGGTATGCCCGCCACGATGGAACTCAAGTGCACGGACGACGCGTGCGAGCTGGACATGGCCGAACTCCACTTCACCTACGACATGCCCGACGACGTCAGCGCGGCGGACTTCCAGTGCCCGTACTGCGGGGGAACGGACTGCTTGGAGGAGATCGAGCTGTGAGCGACCCCGGGACGTACGGTGCGGCGGCGACGCGCGCCGTCCTGAAGCGCGTCGGCCGCGCCGCGAGTCGCCTCCAAGCGCGCACCCCGCTCGCCGTCGACGTCCTCGAGAGCGACGCGGAGTACCTCGTCGTCTTCGACGCGCCCGGCGCCGAAGAGCGCGACGTCGACGTCGAGGTGAGCGACGCGGCGGTGCGCGTCAGCCTCGACCGTTTCCGGGACTACCGCGAGGGCTTCGAGACGGTGCTTCCCGGCCGCGCGCTCTCGCTCGACGGGCGCGCGGAGCTCCCGCGGGACGCCATCGTCGACCCCGAGGCCGCGAGGGCGCGGCTGAACGACGACGGCACCCTCTACGTCTTCGTCCCGAAAGCCGAGCCGGTCGACATCCGGGCCGACGAGTAGCGCGCTCACCTGCGGTCACGCGCCCCCGTCGGTTCTCACGCCTGACGGCGTTCGCTCGTTCGGCCGCTCCTTATCGGTCGTGGCCGGCGTCCCGCGTCGGGTCGAAGGCCGCGATGCCCTCCCGCTCGCCGAGCACCTGTAACGCGAGGCGCTCGCCGAGCGCGGGCGCGCGCATGAAGCCGTGGCCCGCCCAGCCCGCGCCGACGTAGAGCCCCTCGGCGAGTTCGCCGAGGAGCGGGTCGTTGTCCGGCGTGCCCGCGCAGACGCCGGCCCACGAGCGCGCGAGCGGCACGTCCGCGTTCACGAGGCGCTCGCCGAGCCGGCGGCGCATCGACGCGTGGAACGCGTCGTCCGCGTCCTCGTCGTAATCGTCCGGGTCGACGTCCTCCGTCACGCCGTCGCCCGCGAGCACGCCCTCGGGGTGGGGGCGGGCGTAGTACTCCTCGTCCGCGTCGTAGAAGATGGGGACGCTCGGCCCGCCGGTGACGAGCGCCTGCACGCGATACGGCTCCAGCGGCACGCGGACGCCGGCGTCGGCGAGCACGCGCTTCGTCCACGCGCCCGCGGTCACGACGACGGCGTCGTAGCGCTCGCCGTTCACCCGCGGCGGGTCGAGCGCCACGGTTGCGGGCGTCTCCGGTCTGAGGTCCGCGCCCGCCTCCCGGGCCTTCGCGACGAGGAGGTCGACGTAGCCGCGCGGGTCCGCGACGCCCGCCGTCCGCGCGAGCGCCCCGACCTCGATGTCCTCGGTGCGCAGGACGGGGAACTCGCGTCTGATCTCCTCGGCCGTGAGCAGGGTGACGTCGCGGTCGTGGTGTTGCATGCGCTCGGCCTGCTCGCGGATCGCCGCCGCGCTCGCCCCGGCCTGCGTCGTGAACCAGAGGTAGGGCGCGCTCGTGAAGCGGAAGCCGCGCTCGCCGGAGAACGCGCGGAAGCGCTCGATCGCCCGCGCCGCGACGCCGACATCGACGTCCTCGGCGTACGCGTCGTAGACGATGCCGGCCGCGCGCTCCGTGCTCCCCGCACCGAACGCACCACGGTCGAACACCGTGACGTCCGCGTCGCGCGCCGCGAGGTCGTACGCCGCAGTGAGACCGACCGCGCCGCCGCCGACGACGGCGACGCGTAGTGCGCCCGTCACCGCGACCACCGCGCCGTCGCTCGACACTGGTCGTGCATACCGACACCTCCTCGGGGCAGCCACTTCAAGGCGCGTGGGCGCTCCCGGATCGAGGGAAGCAGGCGTCTCGGGCGCTCACGCTACCACTTTCACTTTCACTGCGCACGGATGAGATATTAGACGATACGACACGTCGGGTCACGTATGAGCGCCGACGGAATCGACGTCGCCGGGAGGGAGCGAACCGAGCACGAACCGACGCGCATCGACGTGAGCGACGTCTCCTTCGAGTGGGTGCGGTCGTTCGTCCGCGAGCGCGACGCCCACTTCGAGCGGACGACGGAGACGACCTACCTCGTCCTCGACTAGCGGAAATCCTCGGGGCCGCGCGCCGGATAGCCGACGACGGTGTCCGCGCCCGCCGCCTTCAGCTCCGCGACGCGCTCGCCGACCGCCGCCGCGTCGCCGACGAGGGCGTAATCGCGGACCGCCGCCGAGAGCACCTCGCGCGCCCGTCCGGACGCCGACCCGTCCGTCGCCGCGCCCTCCGGGAGCGCGCGCGCCACGGGGCCGCGCCGCGCCGCGTAGCCCCCGACGGCGTCGAGCACCGCGTCCTCGTCCTCGGTGAGCACGACGGGCGCGTAGAGCGAGACGTGCCCGTCGAAGCCCGCCGCGCGCAGCGCGCGCAGGTCGTGTTCGGTCGAGCGCGAGAGCAGCTCGAACTGGCCGGCGCCCGTCGCGAGCGCCACCCGCTCGACGCCCTCCGTCCCCACCCACGCGTCCGGGTGGTCCTCGACCGCCGCCCCGAGTCGCGGCGCGACGCGTTTCGCGCGCTCGTCCTCGTCGAGGTAGGCGCTGTGGCCGGCGACGAACACGCGACCCGCCTCCTCGGGGAGGTCGCTCGCGAGCGCGTCGTCGCCGAGCGGGTCGAACCCCGACGCGCGCACCGGGACCGTCACTCGGAGGTCGCGCTCGCTTGCGATTCGCCGGAGGACGTCCGTCTCGGGGAGGTGCTCGCGGCCCTCGTAGTCCACGACCACCGTCTCGAACGGGAGGGACGCCGCCTCCGCGACGTCGCACTCCATCGGCTTCAGCGCCACCGCGTCGATGCCGGTCTCGCGGACGCGCGCCTCGGCGGTCAACATCGCGATACCCCCCGGTCGGCGACTCGTGTCACGTGCACGTGAGAACTCTCAGAACGCTGCCGGAACTCGACCACTCGTCTCTGCGACCATGCTTGGTCGTGTTACCCGAGCGCGCGGCAAAAGCGTAGCGGTCACGGCTCAGCGTCCGGGTCCAGGACGTAGTCCGGGCGCTCCGGCGGCGTCCAGTCCGCCGCGAGTTCGAGGAACTGCGCGAGGATGCGCCCCGTCGCCCCCCAGACCGTGTAGCCGGCGACGTGGAAGAAGTGGACGTCGAGCTCGCCGAACTCCGGGTGCTCGCGGCGCTCCAGCTCGTAGTTCCCCGGGTCCGTGAGGGCCGCGACCGAGAGCACCGCGATCTCCGCGACCTCGCGCTCGTCCGGATCGTACGCGCGGTCCGGAACGCGCGCCACCACCGGCGTGATGGAATAGCGCGAGACCGTGTGGATGTCGTCGAGTCGCCCGACGACGCGCGCCTCCTCCGAGCGGAGGCCGATCTCCTCCTCGGCCTCGCGGAGCGCCGTCGCCGTCAGGTCCCGGTCGCTCGGCTCGCGCCCGCCGCCGGGGAAGCTCATCTGGCCCGGATGCTCGCCGAGGTGGGACGCCCGCTTCGTGAAGAGCAGCGCCGGCCCGTCCGCGCGCTCGATCACGGGCACGAGCACGGCGGCGTCGCGCTCCGCGTCCGTCACCGCGACGGGGTCGTGGGCGGCGATGCGACCGAAGTCCATACGCGAAGGCAGAGGCCACGCGCCCTTAATTGGCTCGCGTGTCGCGGCCGGGCGCGACCCGAACACGGCGGGCTCACGCGGCGCCATCCCCATCGTCTCCACCGTCGCCCCCGTCGAGCATCGCGCGCGTCCGCGAGAAGTCCCCGCCGGTGAGCAACTCCGCGTCGTACGTCACGTCGAGGAGGCGCGCGGCCCGCTCGTCGTCCGGGTCGTCGTCGAGGGCCGCAACCTCGGCGGCGAGGCGCGCGCGGACGGCGCGCTCCACCGCCGCGCCCGGGACGTCGCGGCGCGGCACGTCGAGGATGTGGGGCAGGTCGGTCCCGCCGTCGGGCACCACGGGGAACGCGCGCGGCCCCGGGGCGACGAGCGGCGGGTCGACGTCCGCGCCGGCGTCGGCGAGCGCGTCCGCCACCGACTCCCCGAGCACCACGAGCACGTACGCCTCGCGGGCCGACTCGACGGCCGCGTCGTGGGCCTCGCGCTCGAAATCGACGCCGCGCCGGAACGCGAGTTCCTCGACGGCCGCCGCCAGTTCATCGCGCGTGAGCGCGCCGAAGAGGTCGCAGACGCCCGCGAGTTCGTCCGGGTCGAGGTCCATGCGTAGCGTATCGCCGCCGGGGGCTTTCAGCGTACCGCGTCCAAGTCGGCCGCCGCGGCCTCCCGGACGTCCGCCGGCGCGAGCGGCGCGTCCACCCACGCGGGCAGGCGCGTGTCCGGGCCGGGCGGCGAGACGGCCTCGCGATACGTCTCGACCTGCTCGTGTTCGGCCGCCGGCTCGTGCGTGAAGTCGTTGAACGCCGCGTCAGCCGCGTAGCCGCGCTCGAAGCGCCGCGCCGCCTCGACGTATCGCTCGGCGAGCGTGTCGTACGCCGGGTCGACGCCCGCCGCCTCCACCGCACGCAGGAGCGCGTCGCCGACCCCCTCGCTCATGTCGCCGAGGCCGGTCGGCCCCGACACCGCGCGGTGGTCGTGCTCGTAGAAGCCGAGGTCGACCTGCGCCGACCCCGAGAAACCGGCGAGGCGATACGCCTCCCCGAGTGTGCCGACCTCGAGCCCCCAGCGCCGCTGGACGCGCAGCGACCGCGCGACGTCGGCCGTCATCGCGCACTCGCCCGCGAGCGCGTAGCGGAACGCCCCGAGGTAGTCGAGCACGTCGTGGTCGTGCGCGTCCGCGAGTGCGTCCACCAGCGGCTCGTAGAACAGCCGGAAGAGCCGGCCGTAGAGCCGCCCGGACTCGACACGGGCGTAGTAGCCCTTCACGAACTCGAAGTCGTTCGAGAGGGGGGCGAGGAGCTTCGGCACGTCGCGCTCGCTGTAGCTCGCGGCGTCCGCGTCGTGGAGCGCGACGTACTCCGAGCGCGCCGCGAGCCCGAGCGCCAACCAGACGTCACGGCCCTTCCCCGATTCGCCCGCGAGCCCCGCGTCGTCGAGGAGCGCGGAGAGGCGCGGCCCCGTACACCAGAGCACGTCGAGCGAGAGGTCGAAGCCCTCCAGCCACTCGCAGAACGCCGGCACGCGCTCGGCGGGCGCGCGCAGCGCCACGAGCACGCGCCCCGGATCGACGTCCTCGAGCGTCGAGAGCACGCCCTCGGCGGCGAGCCCCGCGTACTCGCGCTCCGTCATCGGGACGACCACCGTCGCCCGGTCCACCGGCGCGTCCGGGTGGGCGTCCCCGTAGTCGTGGAGCGTCGCCACCCGCTCCTGCGTGTAGTCCATACGCGTCGATGGGACGCGGCCGGCAAAAACGGGACGACTCCGGCGGGCGGCTCGGCGGCGGGGACGGTGACGGTCCCGAGAACCGACCGAGGACGCGCTACCGCTCGGACTCGCGGTAGGCCGCGACGGCGTCCGCGTACCCCTCGCGGAACGTCGGATACGCGAACTCGTAGCCCAGCGAGCGCAGGAGGCGGTTCGAGCAGCGCTTGCTCGTCGTGAGGCGGCGCCGCGCCGCCTCCGAGAGGTCGTCGGCGTCGAGGCGCTCCGCGCGCGTCACCGTCTCCGGCGCCTCGACCCCGCAGGCGTCCGCGAGCCACTCCGCGAGCGCGATCCGCGACACCGGCTCGTCGTCCACCGCGAGCAGGACGGGTTCGTCCGTCTCCGTCAGCGCGAAGCGGACGACGCCCGCCGCGTCGTCGCGGTGCAGCATGTTCAGGTAGCCCTCGACGACCGTCCCCGAGAGGTAGCGCTCCAACCGATATCTGTCGGGCCCGTAGAGGCCGGCGAAGCGGACGACGCGCCCGGCCATCCCGTGCTCGGCCGCCCGCTCACGGGCGACGCGCTCGGCCTCGACGAGCACCTCCGTCTTCGCCGTCGTCGGCTCGAGGTCGGTCTCCTCGTCCACCCAGTCGCCGCCGTGGTCGCCGTAGACGCCCGTGCTCGACGTGTAGACGAACTGTTCCGGCGGGCTGTCGCGTTCGCCGAACGCGTCGATGGCGGTACGCAGCCCCTCGACGTAGACGCGGCGCGCGGCCGCCGCGTCGCGCCCGCCCGAGGACGCCGCGAAGACCACCGCGTCGACGTCCGGGACCCTCGTCAGGTCGTCCGCGTCCGTCACGTCCGCGCGGACGGCCTCGAAGCCCGCGTCCTCGATAGCGGCGGCGCCCGACTCGGAGCGCCGGACGCCCACGGGGTCGTGGCCCGACTCGCGGAGCTGGCGGCCGAGCTCGATGCCGACGTAGCCACAGCCCAGTATCGCGACGCGCATCTACCAGGGGTTCTCCGACGCCAGATACTGCGTGACGCGCGCGTACTCGGAGAGCGACATCGCGCGTCGGCCCTCGACCTTCTGCTGGAGTTCCTTCGCGTCGAGCTCCGTCTCGATGCCGCGACGGAGCGAGTCGACGTCGACGACCGCCGAGCTCATCTGGAGCATCAGGTGGTCGCGGACCTCGAGGAGGTAGTCCTCGGCCGACGGGTAGTCCGGCGAGCAGGCGAGCAGCGCTGCCGCCTCCTCGAGCGTCACGTCGTCGGCGTCCCCCGCGACGATGGCCTCGACGCGCTCCGCGGAGAGGTCCGTTTCGCCCGCGACGGCGTCCACGCCGCGCTCCTCGGTGACAGCCGTCAGCGCCGCCAGATACCGCGTTCGGATCTCCGTTGCCGACGTCGCCTCCGGGTCCGCGATTTCCTCGGTGAGCATGTGCGGAACTAGCGGGTCGAGCTAAAAGGGGCTTCCCCATCGGGGCGCGTGCTACCAGCCGGCAGAGCGCTCGTCCGCGTCGCCCACGTCGCCGACGCCGCGCGGGCCCGGCGGGACGACGACCACGACGCCCGTCCGGTACGCGAAGTCGAGTCGCGCGTTCCGGCCGAGCGTCTCGGGGACGCCGTCGCCGTCCACGTCGACGGCGACCGGCGCGTCCTCGCGGACGTACCGCAGTGAGCCGTCGCCGACGCCCGGGCGGCCGAGCGCCGCCGCCACCTCGAAGCGCTCGTAGCCGCCGTGCGCGGCGACGTCCCACGCGTTCACCGTGACGTACCACTGGCCGGGGAGCGGGAGCAGCGGTATCCCCGCCGGGAGCAATCGGAGCGCGGAGCGCTCGACGGCGCGCTCGCCCGCACTCTGGGTGGCGTCCGCGACGGCGCGGTGCGCAGCGTCGCGAACCGAGGACTCGACGGACGCTCGCGCCGACGAGACGGTCGACTCGCCGACGGAGAGCGCGCCCGAGGACTCGAGGTCGCGGAGCGCGACGCGGAGGCGCGCGGCGAGGACACCGGAACGGCCACCCTCGCGCTCGTTCGCGGCGGCCGCGACCGACTCGGCGACCGACCCGTTCGCGACGGCGAGTCCGCGAGCCGCTACCGTTCCGTACTGTCCGAACCCCGCATCGAGCGCCTGTTCGCGCTCGTTCGCGGAGAGCGCGGTGTGGGTATCGAGCGCGGTGTCGAGCCCGTCGCGTGCGCTCTCGACGGACGCGGAGACGCCGCGACGGAGGCCGGCGTCCGCGACGGGCACCTCGTCGGCCGCCCGGAGCGTCCCGGCGGCGGTCGCGAGCGCCACCCGCTCGCGGCGGTCCCCGAAGACGATGTCGAGCACGGCGTCCGCGAGGTCCTCGGAGGGAATCGTCGCGAGGTTCGTGTTCCGCGCACCGAGCGGGTAGTGCGCCGATTCGACCGCCGCGTCGGTCGGCGTGACGCGTGCGAGCGAGAGGTACGCGGGCTCACTCGACACGCGCATCGCGACCGGGGGCGCGGCCGGTCCAGCGACCGGTGGCGGCGTCGTCGGGACGTCGCGCTCGGCGAGCGCGTCACCGATCCGGGACTGGGCCCGCGCGAGCGTGGAGCGCCGGTCCTCGACGAGCGCGCGCACGCGGTCGGCGTACGACGCGCGGACGGCGACGGCCGCCCGCTCGCGCAGCGTCGTCGCGCCTGCCGTGTCGGTGTCGACCGCCGCGTCCACGGCCGTGGTGAGCGACGCGAGCGGCTCCCCGTCGAGGAACGAGCGCCGGTCGACGTGGCTCGTGACGGTCCGGAGCGTCGCGTGCGTCTCCGCGAGCGCGTCGAGCGCCGCCGCGCGCCGCGCGCCCGAGACCGTCGGCTCGACCGTGAACGAGTCGTCGAGTGCGCCGTCGAGGGCGCGCTCGCCGACCGAGTCGGGAAGAGCGCTCCGGACGGCGCGGCGGACGGCAGCGGACGCGAGCCACCTCGAGTCGTCGCCGACGACCGGGAGGGCCGCGTCCGTGTGGAGGCGGACGCCGACGGTGACGGCGACCGCGCGGGTCCGGTTGTCGCGCGAGACGGTGCGGTGGAGCGTCGCGTGATGACGGTAGCCGGCGGGCGTCGGGGGCGCGGCGACGCTCGCGTTCGCGTCGCCGACGCGCGTCGCGAGGCGGACGTCGACGGCGTACGCCCGCGAGAGCGCGGCGTCGAACCCGCCCCCGTCGACGGACGCGACGAACGCGTCGTCCGCGACCGGTGCGAGCGGCACCGGCTGGGGGCTCGCCGCGCCGGGGTGGAGGTCGGCAGTCGCGTCCGCGACGGTCGCGGCCGCGGACGAACCGTTCGCCGCGGTCACGTTCGCGTTCGCCGCTGCGACGCCGACGCCGGCGAGTGCGTCGCGGCCGGCGGTGGCGACGGCCGCGCGCCGAGTCGCGGCGCGGGCGTCCGGGTCCGCCGCGCCGAACGCCGCTCGCTGGAGGGCGACGACGCCGCGGTTCGTCACGAGCGCGACGTGGCGGTTCGCGACGACGTTGTCGACCGGCGCGCCGCCGTACTGGGCGAGGCCGCGTGTCTCCGCGAGAACCGTGAGCGAGGCGGTGGCGCGGCGCGCGAGTCCGGACCCCGCGAAGACGCCGGTGTTCAGGCGCTCCTCGAACGTCGCGACGCGCCCGTGGACGGCGAGCACGGGCGTGGGAGCGGTGACGACGAGCGGGCGGGCGATGCGCTCTATGACGGCGCCGTTCCGCGTCGCGGTGACGGTCACGTCCCGGACGTGAACGCGGAGCGCGCTCCCGTCGTCGACGCCGGCGAGCGTGACGCGCTCGACGGCGGCACGAGCGTCGGCCGGCGTCTCGATCGGCGGGAGCGACGCGACGGCGCGGACGCCTTCGACGGTGACGGGACTCGCCGCGAGCGCGTCCCGGACACCGACGTAGATGCGGAGGCGGAGCGCGTCGCGGAACGGCTGGCTCGCGTTCAGGGCGCGCCCGTAGGACGTGTTCGCGACCGCCACGACAGGCGACCGCGCGGCGTCGACGCTCGCGGTGAGGGCGGCGCGCTCGGCGGCGGCGCCGGCGGCGCTCCACGACGCGCCGATGGCGGGCCCGGCGTCGTAGCCCGTCTGCGACGGCTTCACGGCGATGCCGGTGGCGAGCGTCGCGCTCGTGACGAGGAGGAGCGCGCCGATCACCGCGAACGGGATGCGAGCGCGCTGGTCGGGGAACGGATCGACTCTCACGGCGACCACGTCCGGACGGTGAGGTGGACGGGCGCGTCCCCGCAGGCGTCGTCAGCGGTCGGAACGGAGAGCGTGACGGCGTCGACGCCGACGCCACGGGGCGGGGTCGGGCCGGCCGTGACGTCGACCGCGCGGCAGGGGTCCTCGGGCCGCCACGTCGCGGTGAGCGCGGCGGTCCGCGTGGTGTCCGCGAGGGAGCGCGTCGCGGCGGTCGAGACGGCGTCGGCGTAGCCGGGCACGCGGTCGCGGCCGTCGGCGACGGCGGCGTCGACGAGGAGCGCGGCGAGCGTGCCGTGGACGGTTCGGTTCGCGACGGTGACGGACGCCGTGCTGTCGAGGACGGCCCGCGCCGTCGCGCTCGGGTCCGTCGTGTCGGGCGCGCTGTCGTCGGGGACGACGGTCGTGAGCGCGACGACGCCGGCGGCGACGAGGATGACGCAGACGGCGACGTCGAGGACGGTGCTGAGGCCGCGGTCGTCGCTCATCGCCACACCACCACGGAGAGCCGGCCGGGGCGGACGGTCGCGTTCGAGACGCGGACCGGGAGCGCCGTCGCGGCGGTGTCGGCGCGCGCGGCGGGACGCGGCGGGCCGACCGCCCACGTCCGGGTCGCGGTGCGGAGCGTCGCGTTCATCGAGTACGTACCGGGAACCCCGCGAACGGCGGCCGCCAGCCCCGCTGGGTCGGCGGGGCCGGGGCCGAGGTGGCCGTCGACGTGCGCGAGCGCGGCGTCGGCATGCGCGGGCGAGGCGGCGTCGAGCGGGACCTGCGCGTACGCGACGCCATAGACGCCGAGCGCGGCGGTGAGTGCGAGGACGGCGGCGAGCGCGGCCGTGGGCTCGACCTGTGCCCTACCCGAGGAGCGTGACATCGACACCTCCGTTGACGACGTGGCGAACAGTCAGCGGTCCGTCAGTGGATCGCCAGTCGGCGTCGGTCGCGTTCGCGCCGGCGTCGGCGACGGCGGCCCGGAACGCCGCAGACGAGGGATAGACGGCGAGCGGCGGATCGCCGTGGAGGACGCGCCGGAGCGCGGGCGTGCTCGCCGGCGTGACCCCCGGAAGCGACGCGTGCGCGGCGCCGGCGTCGTTCCGGAGGCCGAGACTCGTCGGCCGGACGCGGACGGCGGACGCGTCGACGGGGATGGTGCGTGCGGCGGCGTGCTCGCCGGCGGCGACCACGCTAACGGCGTTGGCGACGGCAGTCGTGTCGGGCGGCGGCGTACCGGGGATCGCGAGGACGGCGCCGAGCGCGACGGCACCGACGGCTGTCAGAGCGATCCAAACGGGGAGCGTGTCGCCGAACGTGTCGGTCATAGGACCCGAGTGGGGCGGTCATCGCGTATAAACTAGAGGAGGAGTGCGGCGGCCGCGGCGGCGCACGCGTAGCACGCGCCGGCGCTGGCGAGCGCGGTGCCGACGCGAAAGGCGAGTTGGGCGCGCCGGACGCCGCCGTCGAGGCAGACGCCGAGCGCGGTGAGGACGACGGCAGACCACGCGACGTAGACGCCGACGACGAGGCCGAGCGAGGCGACGGGGAGGACGCTCCCGGTCGCGTCTTCGAGCGAGCCGACGTGGCCGGCGAGCGTGACGGTGACGCCGGCGACGACGGGCGCGAACAGCCCGCCGGTCCGGACGAGTGTGTCCGCGAGGTCCGCGAGGTCGGCGCGGGCGTCGTTTTCGAGGCGCTGGACGGCGTCGAGGCCGTCCGCGACTTCCGCGAGGACGCGCCCGCCCGCTCGGCCGCCGGATGCGGCGTCGAGGAGGAGACCGAGCGTCCCGGAGACGCGCGTGCCGTGCTCGGGGCCGACGACGCCGTGGCGGCCGAAGAAGGCGTCCTCGAGCGGCCGGCCGAGCGCGCGGCGGGTGCGGTCGGCGGCGGCGAACAGCTCGCCGGTCGGTCCGGGGATGGTCGTGCCGGCGGCGGCGACGGCGGTCTCGGGCGGATCGCCGCCGGCGAGGCGGCGGCCGACGACCGCGACGGCGTCCGGCAGACCCACGGAGACGGCACGCGCGTGGTCGTCGAGGTCCACGGCCGGGCGGGCGGCGACGGCGAGCGCGACGCCGACGCCGCAGCAGGGGGCGGCGACGGGGAGCGCCCACGCGACGTCGAGAACGAGGGTTCCGACGGCGGCGAGGAGGGCGGCGCCGAGGCCGAGTCCGGCGGCGCGGCGTCGGTCGACGCCGGCGGCGGTGTCGGCGCGGCCGGCGGGGAAGACGGCGGGGCGGTGCGCGAGCACCCACGCGGCGGCGCCGACGAGCGCGAGCGGCAGGAAGACGTCGTAGACGAGCGCGACGGTGCCGAGCGGGAGCGCGACGCCGGCGGCGGGGGCGACGGGAACGAGGCCGACGAGCGCGAGCGGCAGAACGACGCCGAAGGCGTAGACGGCGTTCACCGGGCCGCGGACGGCGCGAACCCCCTCGCGGACGTGGCGTTCGGTGGCGTCGCGGGCGGCGGCGAGCGCCCGGTCGAGGACGCGCCCACGGTCGGCTGCGGGCGTCTCGACGGCGGCGTGAACGAGCGCGACGGCGCGCCGGAGTCCCGGGTCCGAGAGGTCGTCGGTGACGGCGTCGAGCGCCGTCTCGGGCGTGCCGGCCGTGGCCCGAATCCGACGGGCGAGCGCCTCCGCGAGCGGACCGTCGCCGGTTCGGGCGGCGAACGCGGCGGCGGCTTCGGCGGACGGGTCGAGGCGGACGCGGAGCGCGAGGCGCGCGACGAACGCCGGCCCGGAGCCGACGACGCGGCTCCCGTGGAGGGCGAGCGCGAGGTCGGGGACGCGGAGGACGGCGTAGCCGACGGCGACGGCGTACGTCACGGCGACGAGGCCGACGAGCGGGGCGACGGCGAGCGCGGGGAAAGCGAGGAGGGCGAGGAGACCGCAGGCGGCGGCGAGCCGAGCGAGGCCCTCGGGCGCCGTCCGCCAGCCGAGGTCGTCGAGCGTCGCGGCGAGGCCGTCGGGGGCGGGGACGGGCCAGTCCGGAAGTCGGGCGGCGGCACGGCCGAGCGCGTCGTCGATGGCGGGGAAGGGGCGGGTCACGAGACCACCGTGTTCGCGAACGCGTCCTCGCGCGCCGCGAGCGCGTCGCGGACGTCCGCCTCCGTCTCGCCGGGATGGGCGAGCGACTCGAGCAGCCGGCTCGGGCCATCAACGAGCCGGCGGGTCGGGGCGAGGCGCGTGCCGTCGAGGGCGTAGAGCGCGTGGAACGCCTCACCGGTGTACTCCTCGACGCTGACGACGCGGTGGACGCCGTCGACGAGTCCGGCGGTGACGACGAGGTCAGTCGCGGCGAACGCCGAGGGCTCGACGCCGAGGTCGGAGACGACGCGCTCGCGGACGGCGTCGCCGTTCTCGCCGTGGATGGTGCCGAGGACCGCGCTGACGTGTGCGCCGATACGCATCGCCTCGTAGAGCGTCCCGGCTTCGGTGCCCCGGACTTCGCCGACGACGAGTGCGCCCTCGCCGAGGCGGAGCGCGGTGCGCAGGGCGTCGTCGGGCGTGAGGCCGTCGCCGTCGAGGTCGGTCATGAGGCCCTGGACGTCGCGGCCGTCGCGCTGGAGTGCGGTGACCGGGAGTTCGGGGGTGTCCTCGACGACGACGGTGCGGACGTCGCGCGGGAGCTCGCGGAGGAGCGCGGCGAGGAGGGTGGTCTTCCCGGCGCCACGGGCGCCCGCGACGAGGCCGGCGGCACCGCGCTCGACGGCGAGCGAGCAGAGCGCGGCCGCCTCGGCGGGGAGCGAGCCGGCGGCGACGAGGCGGGCGAGCGTCCACGCGTCGTCGCCGTGTGCGCGGAACGCGAAGCCGGGTCCGTCGCTGGCGGGGCCGGTGACGCCGGCGACGCGGACGCGGCGGCCCGCGACGTCCTCGGCGACAGCGTCGAGCGTCGGGTCGGCGCTGGAGAACGCGCGGCCGCTCCCGGCGCGGAAGCGCGAGGCGAGCGCGGCGGCGCCCTCGGCGGTGAGCCGAACGTTCGTCCGGTGGCGCTCGCCCGCGCAGCGGACGTAGAGCGGCGTCGCGTCGGCGGGCGCGGGCGCGAAGACGTCAGTGACGCGCTCGTCGGCGAAGAGGTCGTCGAGGACGCCGTAGCCCTGCGTGTGCTTGCGGAGGACGCGCGCGAGCGACTGGACGCGCGCCGGGTCGTCGCAGACGGCGGCGACGGCGCGGTCGGCTCGGGGTTCGTCGCCGGCGACGAGTCGGTCGGTGGCGGCGTCGAGGACGCCGTAGTCGGCGTCGGTGAGCCGCGCCTCGGGCGGGTCGAGGTGGTAGACGGGGAGCGCGCCCGGCCGGTCGTAGCAGCGCACGGTCGTCTCGGTGGCGACGTCGCTCACGTCACGGAGCGCGGCGTCACCGGGCGGCGACGGATCGACGCGCGCGAGCGCGACGGCCGGCCCGACGTAGGCGGCGTAGGGATCGTCGACGGCGGCGGCGTCCGCGAGGCCGCTCTCGTCGAGGAGCGACGCGACGGGACCGACGCGGCCGGCGGCTTCGCGGGCGGCGGCGAGCGGGTCGCGGCGGGCGTGCGCGGCGAGCCCGGGGTCGGTGGCGGCGACCCGCGCGGCGAACGACCCGGCGGCGCCGAGGAGCGCGGCGGTCCGGTCGGCGTAGCGGCGTTCGAGGCCGGCGGATTCGACGCGGACGGTGTCGGTGCGCCGGCCGTCGAGGGCAGTGACGGCGGCCTCGCGGCAGTCGGGGGCCTCGGCGAGCGACCCACGGCCGGGGCAGTCGCTCGCGTCGATGCGGAGGGCGCCGTCGGCGTACGTCGGGACGCACGTACACGCCGGCGTGTCGGGGGCCGTGGTGGGGAGGAGGTCGCGGAGCGTCATGCGTCGCCGTGGGCGCGCCCTCACGTATAAACCCGCGCGCCGCGTTGCGCGGTCACGAGGACGGTCGGGCGGCCGTCGTAGCGGACGTAGCGGAGGCCGAGCGTCGCGCGGTCGGTGACGGCGAGGCCGGTGTCGTCGGGTGCGACGGTGCCGTTCGCGACGATGCGGACGTCGACGGGCAGAGGAGTAGTGTGCGTCCGAGTGCCGGCACGGACGACGAGGACGTCGGTCGTCGCGGCGTCACCGTGACCGGTCCCGACGAGGAGCGCCGCGCGCGCCGTCGTGACGTCGGCGGGCGGGACGGAGACGGTGACGGTGCGGGTCGCGGCGGGCGCACCGGGCGGTGCGGGCGTGCTCGCGGCGAGCGCGACGACGGCGTCACGGACGTCGTCGGCGGCGGTCTGGCCGGCGTGTGCGGCGTTACTCGCGCGTGCGTCCTCGACGGCGGGGGCGGCGGCGACGGTGAGGGCGGCGGCGAGCACGACGGCGAGCGCGACGCGGAGCGGCGTCACTTCCCGAGGAGACGTGCGAGGAACCCGGCGTCACGGCTATCGGCATTCTGCGCCGGTTCCGGCGTGGGGTCCGGGTCGGGGAGGTCGGGAATCGGGTGGGCGGCGGGCGGCCGCTCGGCGGCGGCGAGCGCGGCGTTCGCGCGGCGCTCGACCGACTCGTTCACCGCCTCAAAGTCGCCGACGTACCCCTGGAGGGCCTGCGTCGCCGCGTCGAGGTCGTCGAGGCGGCGTTCGACGGTGTCGAGGCGGTCGGCGAGCGCGGCGATGTCGTCGGCCGGGGTGTCGCCGCCGGGGTCGGTGTCGTGCGCGAGGCGTTCGACGGCGCGGAGGCGCGCGTCCAGCGACGCGACGTCGGGAGCGCGGGCGTCACGTCGGGTCTCGCGGTGGGCGGTTTCGGGGCGGGGTGTCTCGGGCGGCATGCGCCGGGGTGGGCCCGCGACCCTACAAGAAGGTTAGCCCCGGACGAGGCTGCCGCCGTCGAACTCGGTGGCGTCGAAGTCGATCTCCATGAGGTCGAGCATCGTCGGCGTCAGGTCGAAGAGGTTGGCCTCGTCGATGGAGACGCGGGGGTCGTCGGTGACGAGCGTCGCGTTCTCGAAGGAGTGCATGCCGTTACGCGGGCCCTTCTCGAATATCTCCTCGGACCCACGGAAGCCGGCCTTCAGGTCGAAGCCGTGGTTCGGGATGGCGACGAGGTCGGGCGCGATTTCGTCGTGCGCGCCCGCGAAGGCGTCCTCCTTCTCGACGACGCGCTCGACGACCGGTTCGCCGTCCGGGCCTTCGAGGGATTCGATGGCCGCCTTGAGTTCGTCGCGGACCTCGTGGTAGTCCTCCTCGGGGACGCTCCCGTCGGGTTCGCGCCCTTCGAGGTTGAGGTAGAAGCGCCCGGGGACGAAGGCGTACGCGCGGGTGTCGTTGTCGATATCGCCGAGGCTGTCGTGCTCGTCGGACTCGAAGGAGAGCCATCCCTCGTCCTCGAGCCACTGGTTGAGGTGGACTTCGTAGTCGAGCGTGGTGAAGCCGTGGTCGGAGGCGATGACGAAGGTGACGTCGTCGGGCGCGGCGTCGCGGAGCTTCCCGATGTACTCGTCGACCTGCCGGTAGAAGTCGAGGAACTCCTCCTTGTGCTCGCCGTCGCGCTGGTAGTCCTCGAAGAGGAAGTGGTTCACGCGGTCGGTGGTCATGAAGACCCCGAAGAAGAGGTCCCAGTCGTCTCCGGTGAGGTAGTGGTCGAAGGCCTCGTAGCGTTTGTCGAGGGTGCGGTGGGCGTCGTCGATGAACTCCGATTTGTCCTCCTTGTGGCCGAGTTTGGCGTTGACGTCGATGCGGTAGCCCTGCTCGTCGAGGTAGTCGGCGACGTCGCTCGGGTTGGAGGCCTTCTTCACGCCGGGGGAGAGGAACCCGGAGACCATCCGGTCGACGTTGCGCTGGGGCGGGAAGGTGACGGGGACGTTGAAGACGGACGCGGAGCGGTCGGCGTCGGTGACGCGGTCCCAGACCCGGGTCGCCTGCACGTCGCGGCCCATCGGAACGTAGGTGTCGTAGGTTCCTGTCTCGCGGTCCTGAAAGCCGTAGACGCCGGTCTTTCCGGGGTTGACGCCGGTGGTCAGGGAGGGCCAGCAGGCGCTCGATTCGGGGGGCACGATGCTCTCGATGGCGCCGCCGGCACCGTTCTCGGCGATCTCGGTGAGGTTCTCGAACACCCCGGGGTTGTCCGCGACGAGCGAGTACGGCACGCCGTCGATACCGATGAAGGCGACCCGTGGCCCGTCGTCACCACGGAGTCGGTCGAAGAGTCCCATACGGTTCCTTTCACCGAGCGCCATAAGAACCTTCGTTCGTGACGACGTTTCGCCTCTGCCTACGACTCGCGCCACACCGCTACCGGGGCACAGAACCCGTCGGCGCGTGTCGCGCCGGCCCCGGTGGCGTTACGCGTCCTCGCGGTCGCCGTCCTCGTCGGCGTCGGGATCGAAGTTCTCGGGGACGACGGTGAGGTGGTCGAGACCCGCCGTGGCGTGCTCCGTGGACATACGTGTTCGAAGGGCGGATACGGGCAAAAGATTACCCATACGCATAACGAATCGGTCGGGGCGGCGCGATTCCTACCGGTAATCGGGACGGGAGAAACGTGAGAGCGGGACCATACGGTTCGGCGTTTCTCGGCGGTCGTGCGTTCCGAGGACCGCCGGAGTCGTGTTACTCGCGGGTCACTTCGTTCCCCGCTCGCGAGCTCGTCCGACGCGCCGCGTCGGACTACTCGAAGTGCTCCTCGTAGAGGTCCTGGGCGTGTTCGATGGCGTCCTTGGCGGATCGGGCGTCCTCCCAGTCGCCGACGGAGACCTCCTTGCCCTCTTCGAGGTTCTTGTACGTCTCGAAGAACTCCGCGATCTCGGCCTTCTTCTGGTCGGTGAGGTCCTCGACGTCCTCGATGTGGTCGTAGCGCGGGTCCTCCTCGGGGACGGCGATGACCTTGTCGTCCTGCTCGCCGTCGTCGTCCATCTTCATGAGTGCGACGGGGCGAGCCTCGATGACGCACTCGGGGAACGTCTGGTCCTTCACGAGGACGAGGACGTCGAAGGGGTCCCCGTCGTCGTAGTAGGTCTGCGGCATGAAGCCGTAATCCGAGGGGTAGTGGACGTTGCTGTGGAGGACGCGGTCGAGCACCGTGCCCGGGATGTCCTTGTCGTACTCGTACTTGTTGCGTTCGCCCTTCAGGCACTCGACGACCGCGTAGACGGTGTCGGGCGCGTCGGGCCCGGTTTCGAGGTCTTCCCAGAGATTGACCATGGCGGTTCTGTCTGTGTCGGACGCCGTAAAGGGCCTTTCGGGTTACAGAGCCATGATAAAACTTCCCGTTCGCTTGAGAAGCGTTTAAATACACTGCATGTCATTAAATTAGGTATGTCAGAGGCACAACCCACGGTGCGCACCGTCGCCCGTGATCTGACAGCGTTCCAGAAGAACATCCTCGTAGTCCTCGCGGAAGAACCGCGATACGGGCTCGCCGTCAAGCGCGAGCTCGAGGACTATTACGACGAGGAGGTCAACCACGGGCGGCTCTACCCGAACCTCGACGACCTCGTCAACAAGGGGCTCGTCGAGAAGAGCGAACTCGACAAGCGCACCAACCAGTACGCGCTGACCGACGACGGCCTCGAGGCCGTCCTCGACGACCTCTCGTGGGCGCTCGGGAAGTTCATCGTGAACGACGAGCGCGCCGCGACGGTCCGCGACGTCGTCGCCGAGAACCAGTAACGTATCGACGCGTGGACGACGCCGGGGCCGTCGTCTACGTCGGCAGTTCTTTTCCGGCCGCTTCGAACGCGTAGCGAAGCGACTCCGTGACGGCGTCGCGCTGGTCCGCGCTCGGCCACGCGTTGCGCACGAAGTAGTCCTCGCGGAACTCCGCGAGTTCCTCGGCGGTGAGTTCCTCGACGGCTTTCGCGTAGTGGTTGCTCGCGAACGCCGCGAGCGCCGTCGCCGTCTCGCCGTGGAGGCTCCCGTGGGCCTCGTGGACGCGCCGGGCGATCTCGCGGTTGTGCTCGGCGACGTCGTCCCAGCGCTCGGGGTCGCCGGGGCCGCCGAGCGGTCGCTCGACGGCGTCCGTGGGGTCGACGGCGTCCATGCGGATCGTCCCGGAGTCGTCGAGCCACGACTCGGGGTAGCAGACGAGCGTGACGTGGCCGTCGTCCTCGCGCTCGCGCGCGACGTAGCCGTGTTCGCCGAGGAGGGTTGCGCGCTCCTCGCGGTAGACGCTCGCTTCGTCCTCGTCGGTCGCGCGGCGCGCGAGCCGAGTGAGCCGTTCGGCCTCCTCGACCGTGTCGTCCGGCAGGTCAAGCATCGTCGAGTGCATCGTTGGCGAGTTCGTCCGCGCGCTCGTTCACTTCGCGCGGGACGTGCGTTATCGACCAGTCGTCGAACTCGGACAGGAGCTCGCGGGCGCGAACGCGGCGCTCGCGGAGGTCGGGGTCGTTCGTGTCCCACTCGCCGGTCACCTGCTTGGCGACGAGTTGGGAGTCACCGCGCAGTTCGATCTCGTCGAAGCCGAAGTCGACGGCGGCTTCGAGGACGGCGAGGAGGGCCTCGTACTCCGCGCGGTTGTTCGTCATCGTCCCGATGGTCGCGCCGCCCTCGGCGACGATGCCGTCCCCGGGCGAGACGAGCACCCAGCCGACGGCGGCCGGCCCCGGGTTCCCGCGCGACGCGCCGTCGAAGTAGCCGTGAACGCGCCCGCCGTGCTCCTCGATGACGGCGAGGGCGTCCATCGGGCTCGCGCCCTGCACGACCACTTGGTCGTCGTAGGCGACGACGGTGGCGTCGCCGACGGTGGCGCGCCAGCGCTCGTGCTCGGTGTTCCCCTCGGTGACGTCCGCGTCCGCCGCGTCGAGGCGCTCGCGGGCGACGTCGGGGTCGCAGTCGATGACCGGCATTCGGTGTATCGTGGGGCGGCGGCGAGTAAATGGGTTGTCGTTCGGTGCGAGGCCGAGCGTAGCGAGGCCTCGATACGGCGAGCGGCGAAGCCGTGAGTCACGCGGCAACCGAACGAACGTGAGGGCGCCGCACCCAGAGCGAGCGGCGAAGCCGCGAGCCGCGCGGCAGCCGGGCGCCATCGGGGGGGGACGCACCCGGAGTCCAACGAAGAGCGAGCGTCGCGCTCGCGGCGGTCCGAAGGGGTTTTGCTCGCCCGGAGTGATACCCCGAGGCATGAACTCCCCGTGGGCCGACTGGGATCACGTTCTCAAGGTCGACCCGGACAAGGACCTCGTGGACGACGAGACGTTCGACGACGTCTGCGAGACCGGGACGGACGCCATCGAGATCGGCGGGACGCTCGACGTGACGAGCGACAAGATGCGGCGCGTCATCGACGCCTGCCGGACGCACGACGTCCCGCTCTATCAGGAGCCGTCGAACCCGGCGGTGGTCGTGGACGACGACGCCCTCGACGGCTATCTCGTCCCGGTGGTGTTGAACGCGGGCGACGTGGCGTGGGTGACGGGCGCGCACAAGGAGTGGGTCCGCATCGACACCATCGACTGGTCGCGCACGACGACGGAGGCCTACATCGTGTTGAACGAGGAGGCGTCGGTCGCGGAGTTGACGGACGCGGACTGCGAGCAGACGGCGGATGACGTCGCGGCATATGCGAAAGTCGCCGAGCGGATGCTCGGACAGGAGGTCGTCTACGTGGAGTACTCGGGGACGCTGGGCGACCCGGAGAAGGTCGCGGCCGCCCACGACGCTCTGGAGGAGGCGACGCTGTTCTACGGCGGCGGCGTCCACGACTACGACGACGCCTACCTGATGGGCCAGCGCTCGGACGTCGTCGTCGTCGGCGACCTCCTGCACGACGAGGGCGTGGAGGCGGTCCGCGAGACGGTGGAGGGCGCGCGCGACGGCAAAGCGGAGCAGTAGCCCGTCGGGCGCCGAGCGTCGCGGGTGCGCGACGGCCTCGCACACGCGCGGCGAAAGGCCGCAATTTAAGCGCGGGACGCCGGTAGTGGCGCGCATGGAGAACCGAACGTACACGGCCGACGCCGAGCCGGGCGACCACGTGACGGTCGCGGGCTGGGTGCACGAGGTCCGTGACCTCGGCGGCATCGCTTTCCTCATCCTCCGGGACACCTCCGGGAAGATCCAGGTGAAGTTCGAGAAGGACGAGATGGACGAGGAGCTCGTGGAGACGGGCCTCGGCGTCCACCGCGAGTCCGTCATCGCGGTGACGGGCGACGTCGAGGAGGAGGACCGCGCGCCCACGGGCGTCGAGATGCTCCCCGAGTCGGTGGACGTCCTGAACGAGGCGGACGCGGAGCTCCCGCTCGACCCCTCCGGGAAGGTCGACGCCGACCTCTCGACGCGCCTCGACAACCGCACGCTCGACCTCCGCAAGGAGGAGGTGCAGGCGGTCTTCGAGATCCGCGCGGAGATCCTGCGCGCGGTTCGCGACTACTTCCGCAGCATCGGGAGCACGGAGATCAACACGCCGAAGATCGTCGCCACGGGGACCGAGGGCGGCACGGAGCTCTTCCCGATCACGTACTTCGGCGAGGAGGCGTTCATGAACCAGAGCCCGCAGCTCTTCAAGCAGCTGATGGTCGGGAGCGGGCTGGAGCGCGTCTTCGAGGTCGGGCCCATCTTCCGCGCGGAGGAGCACAACACGCCCCGCCACCTGAACGAGGCGACGATGATCGACTTCGAGTCCGCGTTCATCGACCACGAGGAGGCGATGGACGTCTGTGAGGGCACCCTGAAGGCGGCCTACGAGGCCGTCGAGGAGAACTGCGCGGCGGAGCTCGAACTCCTCGGCTACGACGACTTCGCGTCGCCGGACGACGACTTCCCGCGTCTCACCTACGAGGAGGCCATCGAGCGCATCAACGCGACGGGCGAGCTCGACGAGCAGCTCGTCTGGGGCGACGACCTCTCGACGGAGGCCGAGCGCGCGCTCGGCGACGACGTCGGCGGGCACTACTTCATCACGGACTGGCCCTCCGAGATCAAGCCCTTCTACATCCAGGACTACGAGGACGACCCGGAGCTCTCGAAGGGCTTCGACCTGATGCATCCGCGCATGGAGCTCGTCTCCGGCGGACAGCGCGAGCACCGCTACGACGCGCTCGTCGAGGGGTTCCGCCAGCAGGGCCTCGACCCCGACCAGTTCGACTACTACACGAAGATGTTCAAGTACGGGATGCCGCCCCACGCGGGGTGGGCGTACGGCGTCGAGCGCCTCGTGATGACGATGCTCGACCTCGACAACATCCGGGAAGCGGTCCTCTTCCCGCGAGACCGACAGCGCCTGTCGCCGTAAGGCGACGGCGCTGTTCGGCGAGTGGGAGCAAGGAGTGAAGCGAAGCGGAACGACTGAGTTCCCGCGTGATCGGGAGCGGCTCTCGCCATAGGCGAGAACGCTGACGAGCGAGTGAGGCACGCGGAGCGTGTCTCACGTGATTGGCAGCGTCTGAGCCCGTAAGGGGAAGACTTTCCGGACGGGGAAGACGCGCCAGCGTCGTCCGTGATCGGCAACGGCTCTCGCCGTAGGCGAGAACGTCGACGAGCCAGTAGGGACACGCCGCACGTCGCGCGGTGTCGCCGTACCGTTTCGCCGACCGCGTGGGCGCGGACGACTGCTTCTCGAATCGTTTAACCGCGACGGTGCGGAAGGGTGGCGCAATGAGTGACGAGGCGACGGCGTTCGTCCCCGGGCACGTGACGGGGTTCTTCTCCGTACACCGCGCGGCGACGCCCGCGAAGGCGGGGTCGCGGGGCGGGGGGCTGACGCTGACGGACGGCGTGGACGTCCGCGTCGAGCGGGCGGACGAGCGACGGGTGACGCTGAACGGCCGGGAGACGTCCGTGCCGGCGGTCGAGTACGTCCTCGATGCGCTGGACGTGACGGCGGCGGTCGCGGCGGAGACGGCGCTCCCGGTCGGCGCGGGGTTCGGCGTCTCGGGCGGGATGGCGCTCGGGACGGCGCTCGCGGCGAACGAGGTGTTCGGCGCGGCGCGCACGGAGAACGACCTCGTGCGGGTCGCACACGAGGGCGAGGTGGAGGCCGGGACGGGGCTGGGCGACGTCGTCGCGCAGGCGCGCGGCGGCGTGCCGCTGCGTCTCGACCCGGGCGCGCCGCCGCACGGCGAGCTCGACGGCGTGCCGGCGGCCGCGCGCGTCGAGTACGTCTCGCTGGGCGAGCTCTCGACGGCGGACGTGCTCGAGGGGTCGACGGCGCGCCTCTCGACGGCGGGCGTACAGGCCCTCGAGGAGGTCCGCGAGGAGCCGACGCTCGCGACGTTCGTCGAGCGCTCGCGCTGGTTCGCGGAGCAGGCGGGCTTGCTGACGGACGAGGTGTCGGGCATCGTCGACGACGTCGTGGAGGCGGGTGGCGAGGCGTCGATGGCGATGCTCGGCCACACGGTGTTCGCGCTCGGGCACGGCCTGACGGACGCGGGCTACGACGCGGCGGCGACGCGCGTCCACCCGGGTGGTGCGGGGTTGACTGCGGCGGACGGAGCGAACGGTGCAGGCGAGCGCGGCGAGTAGGTTGACTACGGGCGTGGAGACGCGGCGTTTTTGGCGCGAGCGCGTCGAGTGAGGGTATGAGCGACGAGGTCGAGGTCCCGGAGGACCACCCGCGGTATCAGTCACTGCTGACGCGCCACCGCATCGAGGCGGGCGTGGAGAAGGGGATCACGAGCCAGCAGGGGTTGATCGCGGAGGGGCGCGGCGAGGCCTTCGATTACCTGCTGGGCGAGGAGACGATTCCGAGCGCCGAGGAGGCCGAGCGGGTCGCGGCGGCCCACTTCCTGCTCGCGGAGCACCCGGTCATCAGCGTGAACGGGAACGTCGCGGCGCTCGTGCCCGAGGCGGTCGTCGACCTCGCCGAGGCGACGGGCGCGGACGTCGAGGTGAACCTCTTCGGGCGGACGGAGGAGCGGGTGCGGGCGATCGCCGAGCACTTGCGCGAGCACGGCGCAGAGGACGTGAAGGGCGTGACGGCGGACGCGCGCATCCCCGGCCTGTCGCACGAGCGCGCGAAGGTGGATTCCGACGGCATCTACGACGCGGACGTGGTGCTCGTGCCGCTGGAGGACGGCGACCGCGCGGAGGCGCTCGGGGAGATGGGGAAGACGGAGGTCGTGATCGACCTGAACCCGCTCTCGCGGAGCGCGCAGACGGCGACGGTGCCGATCATCGACAACGTCGTGCGCGCGGTTCCGAACATCGCGGCGCAGGCCCGCGACCTCCGGGGGGCGTCCCGGGAGGAACTGGAGGCGATCGTGGAGGGGTTCGACCGCGAGGCCGCCTTAGCGGCGGCGGAGCGTCGCTTGCGTGAGGGGTCGCTCGACCGCGACGGGGAGGCGGGACGCGACGGAGCGGAGTGAGTCGCGGGCGAGACGGTGTGTGCGGTGGACGAGCACGCTGGTTGCGGGATACCGTCGCACACCGCAACCGCTAAGTTGTTTTAGGCCAGCCTAAAAGATATGCGTCGGAGCAGCATCCGGGAGGTGGCGTAGATGGTCGGACGGACGCTCGACGAGATACGGCAGCGTCTCGACGGGCACGCGACCCGCGACGGGCGCTACTATCTCGCGTGCGCCCGGACCGGCGAGCGCCCCGTACCGTCGGGCGACCGGCGCTTCCCCGACCGGGAGAGCGCCGCGCGCGCCGCCGACCTCGTCGACGCCTACCGCGACGAGCTCCGCCAGTACGATCCGCGACTCCCGCACTACGACGTCATCGTCCGCGAGCTCCCCGCGCCGGCGGCCGAGCGCGACGTCGTCGCGCCCGCGTCACCCTCGCGGAGCGAGTTCTGTCACGAGGTCGCGGCCGCCGTCTTCGAGACGCTCTCCGGGGGTGGGTTTCGCGACGCCGAGCGCGCCGTCATGGACGCCTACCTCGACGCCGCCGAGACCGTCACCGACCCGGACGACCTCTGTCTGCTCCTCCTGCGAAGCATGGGCGCGGTGCTGGACGCGACGCTCGATGACCACGAACAGGAGGTCGTGCTGAACCGCGCGGCCGGCCGACTCACACCAACCGGCGGGCGTGACGACGCCCTCGTGAGTAGCCTCACGAGCGTCGCGGACGCCGGGCTCATCGAGGACTATCGCGTCGAGGACGACGCCGACGACGCGGGCGCGTACACGGTCGAGTTGGACGGCTACGCGCTCGGGCAGCGCGAGCACGTGCTGACGCTCCCCGTCGCCGTCGAGCTCCTGCGGCGGCGTCCGGGGACGGACGTCCAGTTCACGCCGGTGGAGGGCGACCGCCCCGGGTTCCGCGTGGCGCTCGCCGACCGCACGCGCCACCAGCCGCGCGGGCTCTTCCGCGTCGCCGCGCCCTAGAGGAGGTCGCGGACGGCCGCGACGGCGTCGGGCGCGTCGTCGCCGAGCACGTAGACGTTCGGCTCGACGCCGAAGCCGCCGGTCTGGTAGAGGACGCGCGCTTCCGGGTTCGCGTCGACGACCGCGCGTATCTCCGCGCGCAGGTCCTCGGCCTCCGCCGGGAACTCGACGGGTGAGAGCCCGCGTTCGGCGAGCGCCGCTATCGTCTCCTCGGAGTACGCGACGTTGAGCGCGGCTCGCGCGTCGCTCCCCGCGTCGCGGGCGGCGAGCAGGACGAGCGCGACGTGCTCGGAGACGCCGAACTCGGGGTCGGCGGGGACCTCAGCGCGCCCCATCACGTCGAAGATGCGCCCCGGGACGCCCGCGACGTCCTCCGGCGTCTCGGCGTCCGCGAGACACTCCACGAGGTTCGAGCCGACCGCCGGGATGAGCGTCGCGAACCCCGAGGTGCGCTCGAGGAGGCGGACGCCGCGACGGACGTCTGCGAGGACGTGCTCGCGCTCGCGGAGGGCGTCCTCGCCCGTCCCCCGGAAGTCGACGTCCATCCCCGCGAGCTCCGGCATCTGCTCGGCGTGGATGTCCGCGAGGACGTCCCCGGGGGCTTCGAGGTCGCGGACGAGCGCTTCGGCCTCCGCGAGCGCGCCGACCCGGGAGAGCGTGCCGTCCGCGAGGCCGTCCGCGACCTCCGCGACGTGCGCCTGCACGCGCTCATCGTCGGCGATGGCGTCGCGAACACCGACGTCGCCCTTCGCGTACTTCGAGACCGCGCTCTGGCTCACACCGAGAAGATCGGCGACCGCCTGCTGCGTGAGACCGCGCTCGCGGAGCGCCGCCGCGAGCAGCGAGCGATACGTCGGGAGGAACTCCTCGACGACGACCTCTTCGAGGAAGCGCATCTAGCGCCCACCCCTGCGGTCGTGCTGGTCGCCGCCGAACTCCTCGTCGCCCTGGATGCGCGAGGCCTGCGGGCCGTCCTGATCCTGATACTTCGAGCCGCGCCCGCTCCCGTAGGGCCGGTCGGCGGGCGTCGCGAGCTCCGTGAAGACGAGTTGGCTGATGCGCATGCCGGGCGAGAGCGCGACGGGCGCGGTACCGAGGTTGGAGAGTTCGAGCGTGATCTTCCCGCGGAATCCGGGGTCGATGAAGCCCGCGGTCGCGTGCACGACGATGGCGAGTCGGCCGAGCGAGGAGCGCCCCTCGACCTGCGCGACGAGGTCGGGCGGGACTTCGACGCGCTCCTTCGTCGTCCCGAGGACGAAGTCGCCGGGGTGGAGGATGAACTCCTCGTCGTCCTCGATGTAGGTCTCGTCGACGTACTCCTCGACCTCGGTCTCGTCGGTCGGGTGGATGCAGGGGATGTTCGCGTGCTGGAACTCGAGGAAGCGCTTGCCGAGTCGGACGTCGATACTCGCGGGCTGTATCTGGAGTTCGGGGTCGTCGAGCGGCTCGACGACGAGGTCGCCGGCCTCCATCCGGTCGAGGAGGTCGGCGTCGGAGAGTATCATATCGGACCCGAGGAGCCGCTGGCTGTTAAACGACCCTCTCTCGGGGCGCGGGTCGCCACGCCTATGTCCGCGCGACCCCCGTCTCTCGGTATGAAGCAGGTCATCGCCGCCCGGACCGACCTCGGGATGGGGCGGGGGAAGCTCGCCGCGCAGGTCGCTCACGCCGCCCTCCAGGCGGCCGAGAAAGCGGACCCCGACGCCGTCCGCGCGTGGAAGGACGCCGGGCAGCCGAAGATCGTCGTGAAGGTCGGCTCCGAGGACGAACTCCTCGGCGTCGCGGAGGAGGCGCGGCGCGCCGGCCTCCCGAGCGCGATCGTCCGGGACGCCGGCCGCACCGAGCTCGAACCCGGCACCGCGACGACGTGCGCGGTCGGCCCCGCGCCCGGCAATCAGGTGGACGCCGTCACGGGCGACCTCTCGCTCTACTGATGCGCGAGGCCCACCCGCTCGAGCGCGCGGTCGGCATGGAGTACTACGCGAGCGACGCGCCCGGCACCGGCGGGTCGCTGCGCGAGTCGGCCGCCGACTTCCGCGTGCGCGAACTCGAGGCCTTCGACACCGAACCCGCGGACGCCGACACCGGCGACTACCCGCACCTCGTCTTCCGCGCGACGCTCACGAACTGGGACACGAACGGCTTCGCGCGCGACCTCTCGAACAAGCTCGGTATCAGCCGCGAGCGCGTCTCGTGGGCGGGGACGAAGGACCGCAACGCCGTCACCACACAGCTCTTCAGCGTGCGCGGCGTCGCCGCCGACGACCTCCCCGAGGTCTCGAACGCGGAACTCGACGTCGTGGGGCGCGCCGGCCGCCCCATCCGCTTCGGCGACCTCCGGGGGAACGACTTCACCATCGTCGTCCGCGACGCCGACTCGGAGCCCGTGGCGGCGGTCACCGACGAACTCGCGGCGTTCGGCGGTGACTGCGGTGACGGCGACGCCGGGACGAGCACGACCGTCGGCGTCCCGAACTACTTCGGCCAGCAGCGCTTCGGGAGCTATCGCGCGATCACCCACGAGGTCGGCCTCCACGTCCTCCGGGGGGAGTGGGAGGACGCCGTGATGACGTACGTCGGGAACCCCTCCGAGCACGAACCGCCGGAGACCCGCGAGGCCCGCGCGCGCGTCGAAGAAGAGCGCGACTGGAGCGCGGCCATCGAGGCGTTCCCGCGCCACTTGCGCTACGAGCGCGCCGTCCTGAACACGCTCGCGGAGAACGGCGGAAGGAGTGCGGGGGACTTCCGCGAGGCCCTCGAGACGTTCCCGTCGAACCTCCAGCGCCTCTTCGTGCACGCCGCCCAGTCCTACGTCTTCAACCTGATCCTCTCCGAGCGCCTCGAGCGCGGCCTGCCGTTCGACCGAGCGGTCGAGGGCGACGTCGTCTGCTTCGCCGACGACGACGGCGACCCCGTCCTCCCCGACACGGACCGCCGCCAGCGCGTCACCGGGCGGCGGGTCGACGTCGTGAACCGCCACGTCGAGCGCGGGCGCGCGTTCGTCACCGCGCCCCTCGTCGGCACCGACACCGAGTTCGGCGACGGCGAACCCGGGGAGATCGAGCGCGGGGTCTGCGAGACGGTCGGCGTCGAGCCCGGCGATTTCGACCTCCCGGGCGCGTTCGACTCCACGGGGACGCGGCGCGCGATCCTCCTCACCACGGACCTCGACGTCACGCGCGACCCGCTGACGTTCGATTTCGCGCTCCCGAAGGGGAGCTACGCGACCGTGCTCCTGCGCGAGTACCTCAAGGCCGGCCCGCTCGACCTCTGAGCGCTCGCACCCGCACCGACCCCCACTGAACCCACACGGGTTTTACGTCCGAGTCGCCTTCCCGGCGGTATGGAGTGTTCGCGCTGCGGGACGCCTCTCGAGAAACCGGGCGACTACTGCCTGGTCTGCGAGACCCGCAACGCGGACACCGTCGTCGTGCACGCCGACCCCGACCACGCGACGCTGACGTTCCTCGACGAGGACGACGTCGTCGGCCGGACGGACATCGCCACCACACCCGAGGAGGACGCCGACCTCGAGGGGCGACGCCTGCGGAACTTTGCGGGCCGGATCGCCGACGAGGTGCGCCGCAAGCGCCCCGAGGAGGTGTACGTCGCGGGCGACCGGTCGGTCGTGCAGGCGGTGCGCGCCGACCTCCACTACACCGTCTACCGCGTCCCCGAGGACGACCCCGTGGCGGCCGTCCTCGAACGCCGCGGGGAGCGCGAGCTCGACGTCGTGGAGAAGGCGCCAGCGGAGAAGATCGGCGGCACGCACAGCACGCTCATCGGCGGGCGCGTCGGCCAGCGCGCCATCCGCGAGGTCGCCGCGCACCCGCACGTGAAGAAGGTGATTCCCGGCCCCATCGAGGCGGGCGGCTCGGGCGCTCGCGGCGGCGTCCGCGCGAAGGTGACGCGCGCGGACGCGAACGGGAACGTCCGCCTCCTCATCCGCGACGGGTCGAGCGTGCAGGAGAACCGCGTCGTCACGACGGCGATGGACCGCGAGACCGGCGAGCGGGTGCGCGACGACCTGAACGAAGCGCTCGCGGACGCGGACCTCGACCGATAGGAGACGCGACTCGCAGGGCTTATGTGCGCGCTGGGGCTAGTGGTCGATATCATGGCCAGCAAGGGCTCCAGTAACACCGGAAGCGCGGGCCGGTTCGGTGCACGCTACGGTCGCGTCGCCCGACGCCGCGTCAGCGACATCGAGAGCGACACGAACGACGACCACACCTGTCCCGATTGCGGCACGGACGCCGTCGACCGCAAGGGCACGGGCATCTGGCAGTGCGGCAAGTGCGGCTACAAGTACGCCGGCGGCGCGTACCGCCCCTCCACGCCCGGTGGCGAGGCCGTCACGCGCTCCATCCGGACCGCGCTCGCCGAGGACGAGACCGAGGCGTAAGCATGTCCTACAAGTGCTCCCGCTGTAAGCGCGACGTCGAACTCGACGCCTACGGCGGCGTCCGGTGCCCCTACTGCGGGCACCGCGTCCTGCTGAAGGAGCGGAGCCGAGACGTCAAGGAAGTCGACGTCCAGTAAGTCGACACGAGGGGGACAATGACACATCGGACGTCCCTCGTTTTCTCCTACGACACGCCCCGCGTAGCGGCAGCCGTGTACGGCGCGGTTCGCGTGGAAGCCGGCGACATCGAGGGCGACCGGACGGACGCGGCCGTCGAGCGCGACGGCGACACCGTCCGCGTCACCGTCGAGGGCGCGGACCTGACGGCGCTCCGGGCGGGCGTGAACACGTGGACGACGCTCGTCGGCGTCGCCGAATCGACCTACGAGACCGGGCGGCGCACGGCGACCCAACACAGCTAGGTCGTGGGCTCTCGTGGGTCGGGTCCGTCGCGACGACACGAGTCCACAGCCCGAGCCGACGACGCCGTCTCTCAGCGCCTCGACGAGCCCGCCCGCTGACGGGGCGCGACGGAACGCAAAGCGGGGGTTTTTACCTCCGGGCGTGCACCATCCACGCATGCAGGGCAACCTTCCGCCCGAGGCACAGGAGAAGCTCGAGGAGCTGCAGGACCTTCAGGAGAAGGCCCAGACTGTCGCGACGCAGAAGCAGCAGGCCGAGACCCAGCTCACCGAGGCCGAGACGGCGCTCGAGGAGCTCGAAGACATCGACGGTGACACCGTTATGTACCGCGAGGTCGGCGAGCTGCTCGTCGAGACCGACTACGAGGAGGCGCAGGCCGACCTCGAGGACAAGGTCGACAACCTCGAGATCCGCGTGCAGTCCCTCGAGAAGCAGGAGCAGCGCGTGGAGAGCCAGTTCGAGGAGCTCCAGGAGGAGCTTCAGGACATGCTCGGCGGCGCGGGCGGCATGATGGGCGGTCCCGGCGCGGGCGGCGCGTAAGCCACCCATGCCGAGTGACGAAGAAGTCGTTCAGACCGCCGCGGAAGCCGCAGAGGGCTACATCTTCTCGCGGGTGAAACAGTCGGACGTTCGCGACCTCGACGTCGCGGTGTCGTTCGAGGACGGCGTCCTCACGATGGACGTCTACCTGAACGCGC
This sequence comes from Halarchaeum grantii, assembly GCF_014647455.2. NCBI lineage: Archaea > Methanobacteriati > Methanobacteriota > Halobacteria > Halobacteriales > Halobacteriaceae > Halarchaeum > Halarchaeum grantii. The sequence goes on from NZ_BMPF01000002.1 coordinate 313,949, forward strand.
CGGAGGCGGACGTCGAGGCGGACGAACTCGCGGACGAGGCGGCACGCGTCGGCCAAGAAGCGGTCGACGACCTCTTCGCGGCGGAAGAGTAGCCCCTCCGTTCTTCCGGTTCTCACGGCCCGCGTAGCCGGAGGTGTGGCGAAACGGCCGGCCTCGGTGGGTCGCGCGGCGGTGTCTCGCGGGGCCGCCGCGCGGTCGCTCGGTTACACGTACGGGGGTGGTGCCGTCATCGCTGAAGAACCCTCACTCCAGGACGCGGGCGATGCAGTGGGTGCGGAACTGCGACGCATCCACCGCGAGCGCCGCCGGCGCTCGCGGCCTTTTTAGTGGAGGTTTTTGTCGCGAGCGGTGTGGTTCGAGAGAGCGGGCTCTCTCGTCATCACGGCAAAAAAGTCCTACGTCAGGAAGAAGATGAGCGCGCTGATGAGGACGGTGACGGCGACGACGACGGCGCCGAGGACGCTCCCGAGGGCGATGACGGCGTTGGCGTGGCTGGCGAGCGTCTCGGTGCGGTCGTTGCCGAAGACGGTAACTTCGGCGTGCTCGGTGGCGACGCCGGCCTCGACGGGTTCGCGGTCGGCGACGGCGTCGCCGGCGAGGTCGAGGACGACGTCGCGGAGGGCGTCCTGATCGAGGGCGTCGCCGACCTGGTTCTCGGACTTGACGGTGTTGACGATGTGGGTGTCGGTCGTCATGATCTCGACGGCGTCGCGCGCGAAGCCGTGGGCGTCGACGAGCGCGTCGACGAGCGCGTCCCGGAGGCCGGGCTCCATGTTGTTGCCGTCGACGAGGACGTAGCACGTCCGCTGGCCGTCGACGGCGGTGACGGCGACGCGGACGCCGAGCGGCCCGATGCCTTCCGTAGGCGTCCAGACGGTGCGGTCCCACGCGGTGCCGAGTTCGAGCGGGGCGGTGTCGGCGTCGGCGAGCGCCTCGCCGAGGTCGCCGGCGCCCTCGATGAGGTTGAAGGAGCGATGCGAGCCGGGGACGACGTGACCGAGGTCCTCGCCTTGTAGGCCGTTGTTGGAGTTGTGCGCGTCCGCGAGGAGGACGTCACCGAGGCCGGCGCAGCGCGCTTCGGCGGCGGCGGCGAGGCCGACGGCGTACTCGATGTCGTCGGCGAACGCGGGCGCGAACGTGACGGCCATGAACGCGTCGTCGTCGCCGAAGCCCTGCCCGATGAGGCTCGCGTCGCCGCGCTGGACGCGCGTGCTCCGCGTGGCGTCACGGGTGTACTCGACGTTCGCGGCGGCGCGCTCGGCGGCGTCGACGAGCGTGTCGACTTCGCGCTCGGTGACGAGGTTGAAGTCGTGGCCGGCGGTGGCGTGCGGGGGGAAGGCGAGGCCGTCTGCGGTCTCGGCGATGCGCTGGGGGAGGTTGCCGCCGCCGATTTCGCCCATCGGCCCGGGGTGGATCATCGGGAGGACGAAGCGCGCTTTCTCGTCGCCGTCGGGCTCGCCGCTGGCTCCGCTCGCTCGTTCGGCGTCGCTTCGCTGGCTCTCAGCGCCGCCGAGGCGACGAAAGGAGAGGACGGTGACGGGGACGATTGCGTCCTCGCCGATCTGCTCGAAGAAGTCCTCGAGTTCGCGCGAGCCCTCGGCGATGTGGCCGATGAACCCGCGGAGGAAGTCGAGACCCGACACCCCGAGACTCTGGCGCCACGGGCGGTCGACGGTGCGGACGAAACCGTACGCGACGAGGGCGTAGAGGGCGCTCATGCCGACGAGGAGGAGGAGGTCGTCGGGCGTGATGAGGAGGAGCCGGGAGGGCGCGCTCTGGGGGCGCGAGAGGAGGGCGGTGAAGAGGGGGCCGCCGCCCTGGTAGACGTAGCGCATCGCGCCGCTGTAGACGAAGAGCAGGAGGCCGGCGGTGGCGGTCTGGATGCTCGCGGGGATGGCGGCGAGCGGGAGGCTGTTGCGCGAGACGGCGAGCACGACGAGGAGACGCAGCGCGAAGATGAGCGCGAGCGCGGCGATGAGGACGTCGAAGACGAAGTTCTGGCCGAGGCTCGTGAGGACGGCGATGACGCTGGCGACGGCGAGGAGCGCGATGACGATGAGCTCACAGCAGAGGGCGAGCAGGGAGGAGCGGTTGTAGGTGAGTTGGCCGTCGAGCCACCGGTCCACGGGCGTGGTGAGGAGGCTGGCGGCGACGGTGGGGAGGCCGATGTAGAAGACGCCCTGCCAGGCGTCCTCGAGGATGTAGGAGGCGTCGAAGGCGCCGATACCCGCGAGCGCGGCGACGAGGAGGCTGAAGCCGACGCTGACGTACCAGTTCGGGGCGCGGAAGATGAACCGGGAGAGCGCCGCGAGGTCGCCCTGCGTCTCGGTCATGGGCGCTTACTCGCAGCGCGCGAGGAAGTTCTCGAAGACGACGTCGCCGCGTTCGGTGTGGGCGACTTCGGGGTGCCACTGGACGCCGTAGCGCTCGCGCTCGGTGTCGCTCATGGCCTCGACGTCGCAGACGTCGCTGGTGGCGGTGCGCGTGAAGCCGTCGGGGACCGCTTTCACTTCGTCGGCGTGGCTCGCCCAGACGCGCGTCTCGGGGGCGAGCGAGCCGACGAGCGGGTCGTCCGCCTCGACGATTTCGACGGTGACGTCGGCGTAGCCGCCGTACTCGCCACCGCCGACCTCGCCGCCGTATTCGGCGGCGATGAACTGCATGCCGAGGCAGATACCGAGGATCGGCACGTCGAGGTCGAGGTACTCGTCGCAGCGGCCCGTCCGGTCCATACTGGGGCCGCCGGAGAGGACGAGGCCGTCGTACGCGGCGAGGTCGCTCGGCGCGGTGTCGTTGTCGACGAGGTCGGTGTCGACGCCGAGGTCGCGGAGGGCGCGATGTTCCAGATGCGTGAACTGGCCGTGGTTGTCCACGACGGCGATTCGAGTCATGGCTCACGGTAGAGTGCGTCGGCCTAAAAAGTCCTCGTAGTCCCGTCGGAGCGGAAGCCGACCGTCCGACGGGAGTTAGGCGACGACGTCGGCGTCCGGGAGGTGAGTCTCGCGGACGCGCCGTGCTTCGGGGCCTTCGGGGACGAGACACGGCGCGTCGACGGCGTCCGCGAAGCGCTCGGGGTCGGGCGCGACCGGTTCGAGGAGGTCGGCGAAGACGTCGTCTCGCCGCCCGGTCATGTAGGTGAAGCCACCGTATCCGCGTTCCGTGAGCGGCGTCGTCCCCGGGTCGGGGAACTGCTCCCGGACGACATCGCCGCCCTCGCGGACGTAGTCGGCGGCCTCGCGCTGGGCGTACTGGCTCTCCGCGTAGTAGCGCTCGGCGTACTCGTCGTCGGCGTCGACGCCGGCGTGGGTCGGGGACTCGAAGCGGACGCCGCCCTCCGGGAGCGCGCCCTCGGCGAAGCAGAAGTTCACCGTGAACGAGTCGGGATAGCGCAGGACGACGAGCACGCAGACCTGGTCGTCGACGGCGGTGTGCTCCTCGATACGGTGGAGGCACTCGCGGTAATAGACGGCGAGTTCGCCGACCCAGTCGTCGCGCTCGCCGGCGGCGTAGGCGTCCGCGACGCCGTCGTAGTCGTCGCCGACGAGCCGGCGGAGGCGGTGCTCGAAGCCGTTTCCCATCTCGTCGACGAGGTAGTCGAGCGCCGCCGAGAGCGGGGCGTCCGGGTCGGCGAGCAACGCGGCCTGCCGGTCCCGGCCGTCGGCGACGCGCGTCATGTTCTCGTAGTGCGTCCGCTCGGCCTCGGGGTCCGGCAGGGGGACGCGCACCGCCCGCCCGTAGAGTTCGCGGACGCCGCGCTCGAACCGGTCGCGCCTCTGGCTCATGCTCGGGGGGAGGGCGGGAGCGAAGCGGCATCAATACGTCGTCCGCGTCAGTCGCGTGTCGGTATCGTCGCTCTCGCGGCCCGCGACGCGTCGCCGCCCCCCGTTCGGCCTGCGTGGCTCGCGCTTTCAGCGCTCGCTCTCGTCGCGGTTCCTCACTCCGTTCGGAACCGCGTAGCCGCCGTCTCGAAGCCGAGCTCGTCGAGTTCGTCGCTGCGTCGGCCCTCCGCTTCGGCGAGCGCCTCGGCGGACGGGCTCGCGTCGTCGTCGATGCGCGCCCACGAGTCGTGGACGGCGCTGTGACACCACCGACAGAGCGTGACGGTTATCTCGTGGCTGACGCCGTCGTCGCCGCTCGCTTCGTCCGCGGACTCGCTTCGCTCGTCCGTACTGCTCACGGTTTCACCGTTCGCGTGTTCTGCCGGCTCACTACGTTCGCCGGCGTTGCTCGCGCCTCCAGCGCTCGCTTCGTCTGCGGACTCGCGTCGCTCGTCCGCATACGCCAGATGGTGTTCTTCGAGGAGCGGGCGGCTGTCGTCGTGGGCGTTCCGGCGTTCCGCGAGGCCGCAGCGCGCGCACTCGTGGCCGTCGCTCTCGGCCGTGTCACCCGGCCCCGCGTTCGCCGTCGAGCGGTAGTGCGGGCAGTCGCGCCACGCCGCGTCGTCGGCCGCGACCGGACAGCGGTAGTCGTCGGCGGCGCGCCGGTCGGCGAACGCGGGGTCGTGCTGGGGGAAGTCGAAGGCGTAGCGGCACTTTCCGTCGCCCGTGACGTGGTCGCAGACCCCGGCGTGTTCGTAGGGGTCGTCGACGCCCACGGCGGTCCCGGTCGGCGTCTTCTTCACACGCGTCGCCTCGCGTCGCGGCGCCAAAAGCGCTTCCCGTGCGCCGGACGGAAAGCGTGAAGCCGTCGCGTCGCCTCTCGGTGGACGTGCGAGTCGTCCACGAGCGCGGCGGCGAGTCGGTCCTCGCGAGCGACGTCGACGTCGCGGACTCCGTCCTCTCGCGGGCGCGCGGGCTGATGTTCCGGCGCTCGATACCGCACGGGTACGCGCTCGTCTTCGAGTTCGGGGGGCGAAAACGCCGGGGCGTCCACATGGTCTTCGTCCCGTTCGCCATCGACGTGCTCTGGCTCGTCGATGAGGAGGTCCAGCGCGTGGAGACGCTGGCGGCGTGGACGGGCCTCGCGAGCGCGGAGGCGGACCGGCTGATCGAACTCCCGGCCGGCCGGGCCGACGGCGTCCGCGTCGGCGACAGGGTTCGCGTCGAACCCTGACGGTCGTTCGTGTCGGACCCGACCGGTTTATGTAGTTCGGGCGTATTCGTGCAGACACGATGACGACACCACAGTCGTCGGAGGATAGAGGAAGTCGCCGCAAGGCGGCTGGCCGTGAAATCCGACGGTAACGAAACCCCGAACACAACCAGCGAGTTCTCGATGGACTTCTTCTCGAACGACACCCTCAGCGACGGCGACGTACAGTTCCTAGACACGACGCTCCGGGACGGCGAGCAGGCGCCCGGAGTCTCCCTCAGCGCGGACCAGAAGGCGGGTATCGCCCGCCGACTGGACGACGCGGGCGTCGCGGCCATCGAGGCCGGGAGCGCCTGCACGAGCGCGGCGGAGCGCGAGACGATCCGGCGCGTCACGGGCCTCGGCCTCGACGCGCGCATCACGAGCTTCTGTCGCGGCGTCCAGCGCGACGTCGACCTCGCGATGGACTGCGGCGTCGACGGCGTCCACATCGTCGTTCCGGCGAGCGACCGGCACGTCGAGGGGAAGGTCGGCTCGACGCGCGAGGAGGTCGTCGAGAAGACGAGCGAGCTCGTCGCGTACGCGAAGGAGAACGACCTCTGGGTCGAGGTCATCGGCGAGGACGGGTCCCGGGCCGATTACGACTACCTCGAAGCGCAGGCCGAGGCCGCCTTCGAGGCGGGCGCGGACCGCTTCTGCTTCGCGGACACGGTCGGGCACGCCTCCCCGGAGGAAGTCTACGAGGGCGTCAGTCGCCTCGCCGAGCACGGCCCGGTCGGCGTGCACACGCACGACGACCTCGGGCTCGCGGTGACGAACGCGCTCGCGGGCATCGCGGCGGGCGCGGACCTCGTGCACGGCACCATCAACGGCATCGGCGAGCGCGCGGGCAACGTCGCCCTGGAGGAGATGGCGATCGCGCTCTGGCACTGCTACGACGTCGAGCCGATGGAGACCGAGCACCTCTACGAGGTCGCGTCCTACGTCGCGGAGGCGACGGGTATCCCGCTCCCGCCGAACAAGGCGGTGTCGGGCGAGAACGCGTTCGCGCACGAGTCCGGCATCCACACGGACGGCACCCTGAAGGACGAGCGGATGTACGAGCCCTATCCCCCGGAGGCCGTCGGCCGGGAGCGCCGCCTCGTCCTCGGGAAGCACGCGGGGCGCGCCGGCGTCCGCGCGGCGCTCGCCGAGCACGACGTCGACCTCGACGACGAGGCGCTCGCGGCGGTCGTCGAGCGCGTGAAGACGCTGGGCGAGAAGGGCCGTCGCGTCACGGACGCGGACCTCCTCACCATCGCGGAGGACGTCCGCGGGCGCTCGCGCGAGCGCCGCGTCGAGCTCCTCGACCTGACGGCGGCGAGCGGGTCGGGGACGCCGTCGGCGAGCGTGCGCGTGCGCGTTGACGGCGACGAGCGCACGGCCGCAGGGACGGGGAGCGGCCCGGTCGACGCCGCGCTCTCCGCGACGCGCCAGGCGCTCGGCTCCGAGTTCTCCTTCCACCTCGAGTCCTACCACGTGGACGCGATCACGGGCGGGACGGACGCCGTGGTCACGGTCGACGTCGAGGTCTCGCGCGGCGACCGCTCGGTGTCGGTCTCCGCGAGCGACGCCGACATCACGGTCGCGAGCGTCACGGCGGTGCTGGACGCGCTCGACCGCCTCCTCCCCGAGGTCGAGAACGAGGAGACCGTCCCCGCCGACGACTGACGCGAGTCGCGACGCACGTCGGTGACTCGCCACGGGGCACCCTCGGTCCGCCGGACCGACTTTACGTGTCGCGTGCCAACACCCTGCATGGTGATGCAGGATGAGCGACCCACCGAGTGAGAAACTGACGCGCGCGTGTCGAAGCGCCATCGGCGACTCGTTGCGCAGCGTCGTCTACTTCACCGAAGACGACTACGAACAGGTCTACCTCCGCGACGACTTGGAGCGAAGCGCGGACCTGGCGTCGTTCGTGGAGAACGAGCGAAGCGGCTTCGAACGCCGGGAGACCGGCGCGAACTCCGAGTTGGGGCCGTACGACTACACCATCCACAGCCACGCGGACGGCGCGTTGACGCGCGTCATCCTCGGCGAGGAGGGCGTCTTCGTCACGACCGACCCGCTCTCGACGGCGCGCTTCGAGGAGGTCGCGATCGCCGTCCGTGACGTCCTCGACGGCGCGACGTGACGCCGGCGGCGCCGCACGGAGCGACCGCTATCCGGATGCGAGCGAGGGACCCGTCGCTATCGCGTGCGGGTTCGTCAGAAGACGCCGAGGGTGAGATTTGAACTCACGAGTCCGTATGGACAGTTGCTTTCGAGGCAACCGCCTTGGCCAGGCTAGGCTACCTCGGCTCACTTCCCCCTATTCGGGGTTCGACTTTAGCCGTTTCGATTCGCGGGCGAGCGACGCGGCGGGGTCGACCCCGACGTGTCCGAACGACCGGCAACCCTATGGTGATACGTGTCACCGCATAGACCATGAACGTCGAGGAGGCGAGTGCGGACGTCGAATCGGTGCTGGACGCCGTCGCGGACGCCGTGGTCGCCGACCGGTCGTTTCTCGAAACGGTTTCCGTCGGACTGCTCGCGCGCGGGCACGTCCTCCTCGAGGACGTCCCCGGGACGGGGAAGACGCTGACCGCGCGCTCGCTGACGCGCGCGCTCGGCCTCGAGTTCTCGCGCATCCAGTTCACCCCCGACCTCCTGCCCTCGGACGTCATCGGGACGCACGTCTTCGACGAGGCCGAACGCGAGTTCGAGTTCAACGAGGGGCCGATCTTCGGGAACGTCGTGCTCGCCGACGAGATCAACCGCGCGCCGCCGAAGACGCAGGCCGCGCTCCTCGAGGCCATGGAGGAGGGCCAAGTGACGGTGGACGGCGAGACGCACGCCCTCCCCGACCCCTTCTTCGTCGTCGCCACCCAGAACCCCGTCGAGCAGGAGGGAACCTTCCAACTCCCCGAAGCCCAGCTCGACCGCTTCGTCGTGAAGTCCTCGGTGGGGTATCCCGACCTCGAGGGCGAGCGCGAGATACTGCGCCGGCGCGCCGGCCGGACGAGCCAGTCGCCGGACGTCGAGCGCGTCCTCTCCATCGAGGGGGTCCGCGACCTCCAGACCACCCCCGAAGCCGTCCGCGTCGAGGACGACGTCCTCGACTACATCGCGGACGTGGCGCGCGCGACCCGCGAGGACCGCCGCGTCGAGGTCGGCGTGAGCCCGCGGGGCACCCAGCGGCTCTTCGAGGCGGCGCGCGCCTACGCCGTCGTCGCGGGCCGCGAGTACGTCACGCCGAGCGACGTGAAGCGCGTCGCGACGCCCGTGCTCGCCCACCGCCTCGTGCTGACGCCGGACGCGACGGTGAGCGGGACGGAGAAGGCGTCCGTGGTCGATTCGGTCCTCGAGCGCGTCGCGGTACCGACCGTCGACTAGCGCAGCGTCCACGCGAGGACGAGCGCGCCGACGAGGAGCGCGACGAGCGCGCCGACCGGCCGGCCCCCGAAGCCGCCGAGCGCGACGCCGTAGACGGCGGCCCCGGCGAGCGCGAGGACGCCGGCGCTCGCGGCGGCGTGAACGAGTTCGGCGTCGCGCGTCCGCGCCTCGACGCCGAGTTGCTCGCCGAGCGAGAGCGCGTTCTCCCCGACGTCCCACGCGAAGAGCGCGGCGGCCGCGACGGCGAGCGCGGGGAGCGGCCCGGCGTCGAAGGCCCCGAGGAGGACGGCGGCGAGCGCGAGCAGGACCGCGCCGACCGCGAGGTCGCGGCGGCGGCCACGGCGCACGCCGGCCGCGAGCGCCGCCGTCCCGGCGATAGCTGCCGTGACGGGGTAGAGGCCGCCGACGGCAGCGACGGCGACGCCGAGGACGCCAGCGAGGACGGCGAGCGTCGCGCCGAGTCGCGTCGGCGCGCGCGCGACGGGGTCGCTCACCGCGACCACCTCGTGGCCGTCCGGGCGAGCGCGACGGCGAGCGGGGTCACCGGGTCCCAGTCGACGACGCGGACGCCGGCGCTCCGGAGCTCGCGGACGCGGCCGCGACGCTCGACGGCGGCGAGTCGCCCGCCGACGCTCTCGCGGCCGGTGACGTCGGGACTGAGCACGGTGACGGGGTAGCCGTGGCTCTCGAGGCGGCGCGCGGTGAACGCGCTCGTGCCGTCGAGGAGGGGCGTGGCGAGGACGATCTGCGCGTCGCGGGGGACGTTCTTGCGGAGGCGGCGGAACGCGAGCGCGTCCGCCGTCGACACGTCGGGGTCGCTCGGCGGGAAGGCGTCGTCGAGCGCGAGGCGCTCGCGGAGGCGGAGGCGGTGGTCGCGCCCGCTCCCCGGCGCGAGCCACGTCCACGTCGGCCCGTAGGCGGCGAGGCCGACCTGGTCGCCGGCGTCGAGGAGGGCGGCGGCGACGTCGCCGGCGCCGCGCAGTTCGTGCTCGAGCGCGGCGACCCCCTCCGCGTCGGTGGCATAGGCGTGCGCGCGGGCGTCGACGACGAGGACGACGCTCGCGGCGCGCTCCTCGCTGAACTGGACGGTCGAGAGGTCGCCGGTGCGCGCCAGGCGGCGCCAGTCGACGCGCGAGAGCGGGTCGCCGGGGCGGTACTCGCGGACGGCGTTGAACTCGACGCCGCTGCCCGGGGAGCTGGTGGTGACGCGGCCGACGCGCCGGAGCGTCTGCGGGCGGAGCGGCGGCGCGTCGATCACGGTGAGCGGGGGCACGCAGGTGAGCGCCGTCTCGGTGGCGACGCGCGTCTCGCGTTCGAGCGACCCCGGGAGGTTGCGCGCGTAGGCGGTGAGCGGGGCGAACTCGTGGCGGCCGCGCGTCGCCTCGACGGTGTACGTGAAGGTGAGCGTGCGGCCGCTGCGGAGCGCGCTCGCGGCGCGCGGCGAGCCGTCGACCACGTCGAGGGCGTCGGGGACGCCGTCGACGACGCGGAGGTCGGGGAGGAACGCGCCGTCGTTCGTGACGGTGACGGTGACGCGCACGTCCTCGCCGGGGTCGGGGTCGGTCTCGGAGAGCGTGCGCTCGAGGGTGAGCGCGGGGTCGGGGGCGTCGGCGGCGTCGGCGTAGCCGGCGACGGCGACCGCGAGCGCGCCGACGAGGAGGACGGCGGGCGAGCGCAGTATCGCGGCGAGGCCGGCGGCGGCGAACGCGAGCGCGGTGACGCCCGTCCAGCGCTCGGTGCGTCGCGGGTCGCTCACGGCGCCACCTCCGTGCGGTCGGACGCGTCGCCGGCGGCGTCAGCGCTCGCGCCGGACCCGTCGTCGTGCAGGCCGGCGATGCGCTCGATTTCGGCGAGCGCGTGGCGGAAGCGGACGTCGAAGACGGACGCGCGCCCGAGGAGTTCGCGGAGGCGGAGGCGTCGCGGCGGGGCGGGCGGGTCGGCGGCGAAGAACGCGGCGGCGTGCGGGTTGTCCGTCCATGTCCCCGCCTCGAGGCGCGCCTCGGCGTCGGCTTCGGTGAGGCCGTCGGCTGTGACGAGGGTGTCGACGGCGAGGCGACGGAGGCGCTCCCGGGCGGTGGTGCGGGCACTGACGCGGGTGCCGGCGCGCGCGTTGGCGTACGTCCGGTCGAAGTCGCGGCCGGGTCGGTCGGCCGCTCGGCGGGTCTCGACGTCGGGCGTCGTGGGGCGGCGGACGGCGGCGCGTGTCGCGCGCGCGTCCCGGTAGACGAGGTAGGCGACGAGGAGCGCGACGCCGCCGACGACGGTAATGGCGGCGGTAGTGAGGGTGATACCGGCGACGAGGCCGGGGACGAACGCCGCCGCGGCGCCGCCGAGGGCGACGAGGACGCCGACGAGCGGGAGGAGGCGGCGACCGTTCACGCCCCATCACCCCCGTCGTCGCCGTAGGCGGCCTCGATGGCGCGCAGCGCGTCGCGGGCGCGCCGAGCACGCTCGTCGTCGACCGCCGCGCCGCCGTAGCGGACGTCGTTGAACAGCTCGGTGAGGGTGTCGACGTGTTCGGCGGCCATGCCGGCGTCGCGGGCGGCGGCCGCGAACTCCTCGGGCGTGCTCGACTCGGGGTTGGGGACGTCGAGCAGGGCGGTCATCTCGCGCCACGCGCGGTAGACCTCGTTCTCGGCGTCGGTGCCGGCGTCGTCGATGCGGTCGGCGGCCGCGCCGGCGGCGCGGCCGACGTCCGTGAGCGTCTCCTCGTCGGGCGCGTCGTCGTCGGTGGTCGCGGGGTCGTCCGACCCGGCGGTCGCGTCGGTGTCGCCGCTGGCGCGGAGGAGGAGGACGGCGAGCACGAGGACGGCACCGACGAGGAGGAGCGCGAGCGCGGGCGGCGTGCTGACGGCGCCGACGGCCCCGCCGCCGCCGGAGCCGTTCCCGGTGAAGGGGAGCGGGGTGCTGGAGACGTTCGTCGAGACGGGCGGCGGTTGCTGCGTGGGGTAGTCGAGCGGGCCGCAGTTCGTGAGGAGCGCGTAGGCGACGAGGCCGGGGAGGAGGAGGACGCCGTAGACGGCGACCAGCGTCAGCCAGTCGTAGCGATAGACGAGGAGCGCGCCGACGAGGAGCGTGGCGAGGAGGACGCCGAGTTTGAACTGCCACGTGAGGAGCGCGGGGACGCACGTCCCGACCGGAATCGGCGGCGGGCCGCCGCCGGACGCACCGCTCGCGTTCTGCTCGCTGCCGAGGACGCCACCGCCACCGAGACCGCCACTGCCGCCGTTGCCGCCGACGCCGGTGGTGGTCGGGTCGGTGATGGTCGCCGCGGCCAGCCCGAGCGCGAGCAGGCAGACCCCGACGACGAGGAGGGCGCGAAGGGCGCGGTGCACGGGTCAGTTGTTACCCGCGTTATAATTAGACCTGTCGACATCGTGTGACTCGACCGCATGGAGCAGGGCGGGTGAGTGCGGGGGACGCGGGGGCGACGGCACGGTGGTGCGGCACGGCGACCGCCCCGCGACGCGAGCGCCGCGCGCGTCAGTCGTCCGAGTCGTCGGCGTCGGAGGGAGACGCGCGGAAGCCGTCCGGGTTCTCGTACATCGCGACGCCGAGTCTCCGCGCGGCGAGCGAGATGAGGTGCGCGCCGGTCGGCGCGGTGGCGAAGAGGAAGACGATGCCGACGAGCGAGGTGAGGCCGGCGTCGAACGGTCCGAAGCGGACGAAGCCCGCGAGGAACATCGACGCGGCGCCGAGCGTCGTCGCCTTCGACGTGGCGTGCATCCGGTTGTAGATGTCGGGGAAGCGCCAGAGGCCGACGGTCCCGACGATGAGGAAGAACGTTCCGACGAGCACGAGCGCGGCGACGACGGCGAGCCGGAGGTCCGAGGGGCCGGCGTGTGCGGCCTCGCTCGCTCCCTCGGTCGCGGCGGTGATGGCGGTCTGAATCATTCGATGATGTCACCCTCGGTGAGGTATTTCGCGGCGACGACGGTCGTGACGAACCCGACGATGGCGAGCATGACGCCGACGAGGACGAAGAAGGACTGCTCGACCTCGATGGCGTGCAGGACGACGATCGCGACGACGCACGTCCCGATGGCGTCGAGCGCGACGGTGCGGTCGGGGACGGTCGGCCCGACGACGACGCGCACCGCGCACGCGAGCGTCGCGAGCGCCGCGACGACGGTTCCGAACGTGAGCACCGCGTAGTAGACGGTCTCGACGCTACTCATCGTCGCTCACCTCCAGGCGCGAGGGCGCGGGCGCGGGCGCGTCGGGGTCAGCGTCCTCGTCGAAGATGACGAGCGCGTAGCGCTCCCAGCGCCGCACCGGTTCGACGAGACCATCGAGATCGGCGGCGTCGACGGCGTGGACGTGGAGCGCGTTCGCGTCGCCGTCGTAGTCCATGGTGAGCGTTCCGGGCGTGAGCGTGATGGAGTTGGCGATGACGGTGACGGCGGCGTCGGACTCGACGCGGAGCGGGATGACGACGACGCCGGGGTCGAGCGGCATCGACGGCGCGAGCACGCGCTTGGCGACCTCGACGTTCGCCGTGAGGAGCTCGTAGACGAACGTCCCGACGTAGCGGGCGACCGCCGGGACGACCGCCGTCGTGCGCGAGAGGTCGCTCCGGCCGGGAAAGAGCGCGCGGAAGACGTAGGCGACCGGCAGGGAGAGCGCGAGGCCGATCACGAGGTTGGCGGCGACCGCGCGCGGCGTGCCCGGCGTCTCCGCGACGAATATCCAGACGACGGCGAGCGCGAACCCGGCGGTCACCCAGCGCGGGACGTCCCTCACGCGCCACCACCCCCGAGGACCGCGCGGACGTAAGCGTCGCGCCCGGCGCCCGTGGCGACGTGGCCGGCGGCTTCGGCGAAGCGATAGACGGGGTCGAAGCCGACGCCGACGGCGAGCACGCACGCGGCGAAGGCGACGACGACCGCGACCTGCACGCGGTCGGGCGACGCCATCGTCTCGACGGCGGCGGTGCGCTCGCCCCAGAAGCCGCGGTTCCACGTCCGGGAGACGTAGGCGATGGTGAGTATCGCGCCGGTGACGGCGACCGCGAGCACGCCGAGCGAGCCGCCGACGGCGGCGACGCGGAAGACGAGGAGCTTCGAGAAGAAGCCGGCGAGCGGCGGGATGCCGACGAGCGAGAGGCCGCCGACGAGGAACGCGCCCGCGAGCACGGGCGTCCGCCCCGCCAACCCGCCGAGGTCGCCGAGGTCGGTGGTTCCGGCGGCGTCGCTGATGGTGCCGGTGACGAGGAAGAGGAGGGGTTTCGCGAGCGCGTGGTTGAGCGCGTAGACGAGCGCGGCGGCGACGCCGGCGGCGCGCAGGTCGGGGACGGCGGCGGCGACCGCGAGCGGGAGGACGATGAAGCCGACCTGCGCGATGCTCGAGTAGGCGAACGTCTCCTCGAGCGTCGGCCGGTCGAGCGCGACGAAGCCGCCGACGAGGGCGGACGCGCCCGCGAGCACGAAGAGGACGGGCCCGTAGACGCCGAGGAGGCCCGATTCGACGCCGGGGAGGACGACGCCCGGGCTGGCGGCCGCGAACACCGTGAAGCCGAGGCGGACGATGGCGTAGACGCCGACCTTCTTCGCGACGCCGGCGAGCATCGCGGCGGCGGGCGCGGGCGCCGCCGAGTAGGCGGCGGGAACCCACCACTGGAAGGGGACGAGGCCGGCCTTCAGCCCGAAGACGGCGAGGAGGAGGAGCGAGAGGCCGAGGACGGGCGCGGACTCGGCGGGCGTCGCGCTCGCGAGCCAGCGCGCGATGTCCGCCATGTTGAGCGTCCCGGTGACGCCGTAGATGCCGCCGACCGCGAGCAACATCACGCTGGAGCCGACGAGGTTGAGGACGACGTAGCGCGTCGCCGCGAGCGTCCCGTCCTTCCCGCTGTAGAAGGCGACGAGGCCGTAGGAGGCCATCAGCGTCACCTCGAACCAGACGAAGAGGTTGAAGACGTCGCCGGTGAGGAACGCGCCCGTCGCGCCGACGAGGAGGAAGTGGAAGAGCGCGTGGTAGGAGACGCGCTGGCCGGGCGCGTTCACGTACCGGAGGCTGTAGACGAGCGTCAGGGGCGCGACGACGGCGGTCATCGCGAGCATGAACACGGAGAGCGGGTCGGCGACGAGGGTGATGCCGTAGGGCGCGGGCCAGTCGCCGACCTGGTAGGCGAGCGTGTCCGCCGGCCAGAGCCGGGCGACGAGCGCCGCGACGGCGAGCGCGTAGCCGACGACGCCAGCGAGGCTGAGCGCGCGCTGGAGGCGGGGGGCGGTGCGGACGAGCATGCACGCGACCGCGCTCACGAGCGCGACGAGCAGCGGCGCGACGACGAGGTTCGTCGTCATCGCACCGCACCCCCGATGTCCTCGAGGTCGATACTGCCGTGTTCCTCGTACGTCCGGTAGACGAGGACGAGCAGGAGCGCGGTGGTCGCGAAGCCGATGACGACTGCGGTGAGCACGAGCGCCTGCACGAGCGGGTCCGTGACCGCGCCCTCCTCGTGGCCGATTATCGGCGCGATGCCGCCGATACCGCCCATCGTAACGAGGTAGACGTTCGTGGCCTGCGAGAGGATGAGCACGCCGAAGACGACGCGAACGAGGTCGCGCCGGAGGACGAGGAACGTCCCGACGGCGAAGAGCACGCCGAGCGCGACCGCGAGGACGACCTCGACGGGCGACCCGGACGTGCCCGCCATCCCGGTGCCGGTTCCGGACCCGGTCGCGGCGATGACGGCGCCGCTCATTCCGCACCCACCACCGAGATTATCGTGAGGAGCGCGCCGACGACGACGGCGTAGACGCCGAGGTCGAAGACGAGGGCGGACGCGAGCTCGATGTCTCCGAAGAGCGGGACGGTCGCGTGGCGGAACGTCTGAGTCATGTATGGGATGGTCGTGCCGGTGAGGTAGCCGTAGGCGATCGAGGCGAGGCCGCCGGTGACGGCGATGCCGAGGCCGGCCGCGTAGAGCGATTGGTAGTCCCGAACGATGCCGTGCTGGACGTGCTCGACGGCGGTCTCGACCTCGCGGCCGAGGACGTCGTCCTCGACGCCGTCGAGGCCGTAGGCGAGGTAGGCGAGCGCCATCGCGGAGGCGGCGAGGACGCCGGCGATGAAGCCGCCGCCCGGGAGGTTGTGCCCCTGCAGGAAGAACGCGAACGAGACGACGAACCCGAGGGGGACGACGACGCGCGCGACGGTGCGGAGGATGACGGTCACGCGAGCCACCTCCGCGTGGCGAGTGTGGCCCAGCCAGACCGCCGTCTGGCGCTGGTCACGAGAATCCCCCCCGGGTTCTCGTTACCCAGTTGGACCACAGGTCCAACGCTGGTCACGCAAGCTACCTCCCGCCGGTCGGCGTCGCGTGTCATGGCGTCTCACCTCGCTCGCGCATAACGATGAGAGTCAACACCGCGACGGCGGCCATCGCGATGACGGAAATCTCGCCCATCGTGTCGATACCCCGGAAGTCCACGAGGATAACGTTCACGAGATTGTGGCCGCCAGCCTCGGGGACGGAGTTCTCCACGAAGTAGGAGGCGATGCTGTCGGGGGTCGCGCCGGTCGCGACGAGCGTGGTGACGGTGACGAACCCGCCCACGAGAACGGAGAGGACGGCGTCCCGTGCCGCCCGCGAGCGCTGGATGCGCCCGTAGTAGCTCGGGAGTTTGTCGAGGATGACGAGGAAGACGACGAACGTCACGGTCTCGACGACGACCTGCGTGAGCGCGACGTCGGGCGCGCTCGCGAGCACGAAGAAGACGGTGACGCCGAAGCCGACGACGGAGAGCGCGAGGACGCCCGCGACGTGCGAGGGCGCGCGGATCGCGGCGAGCGCGGCGAGCGCGGCGACGGCGAGGATGACGGTGAGCGGGATGCCGAGCGTCGGCGTCGCGAGCGGGACGCCGACGCTCGTCGCGAGATAGCCGAGGCCGCCGAGGCCGACGGCGCCCGCGAACGTCCACGTCGCGTACGTGCGCAGTCGGTCCGTCCAGAGCGTCCGGTGGGTGGCGGTGCTCGCGCGGTTCGCGCCGAAGACGAGCGTGTCGTACCACCAGTCCGCGCCGAGCGGCGGGACGGCATCGAGCGCCCCGGTGACGGCGGCCTGTACGCGCTCCCAGACGAGGTAGGTGAGCGCGCCGCCGCCGAGCGCGAGGGCGCTCATGACGACGGCGGGGGAGACGTACGTCGGGAGGTAGTAGTGGAAGGAGAGGTGGTCGGCGCCCGGCGGGAGCGTGCTCGCGGCGACGTGGCCGACGAAGGACTCGACGGGCGCAAGGGGAAATCCGAGCGCGGCCGTCACGCCGCCGAGGCCGACGACGCCCGCGAAGCCGGCGAGGAGGAGGGGCGGGCCGTTCATCGACCACGGCGCGCGGTGGACGTGCCCGAGCGCCTCCGGTTTCTCGCCGAAGAAGACGGCGAGGAAGCGCAGCGAGTAGACGAGCGTGAAGACGCTCCCGACGACGGCGATGACCGGGTACGCCCACGTGAGGCCGCCGTCGTGGGCGGCGAGGTGATAGGCGGCCTCGAAGAGGAGTTCCTTCGAGTAGAAGCCGTTGAACGGCGGGACGCCGCCCATGCCGAGCGCGGCGACGGCGGTGACGCCGGCGACGACGGGGAGGTCACGCCAGAGGCCGCCGAGTTCGGAGAACTTCCGGGTGCCGGCCTCGTGGGCGACGATGCCGGCGACGAGGAAGAGCGCGGCCTTGAACGCGGCGTGGTTGAGGATGTGGAAGACGCCGGTCTCGGCGCCGACGGCCGTGGAGAAGCCGAAGCCGGCGACGATGAGGCCGAGGTGGCTCACCGTCGAGTAGGCGAGCAGCTCCTTCAGTTCGGTCGCGCAGACGGCGAGTATGGCCGCGATGAGCATCGTGACGAGGCCGAGCGTGACGAAGATGTGCGTCCAGTCGTCGCCGACGAGGATGGGGCGCATCCGGCCGAGGAGGAAGACGCCGGCCTTGACCATCGTCGCGGAGTGGAGGAACGCGGAGACGGGCGTCGGCGCGGCCATGGCGTTCGGGAGCCAGACGTGCAGGGGGAATTGCGCGGATTTCGCGGCGGCGCCGACACCCACGAGGGAGACGATGGGGAAGAGGAGGCCGGCTTGCTCGACGGCGGCGCGCGTCGCCGCCGGGTCGGCGAGCATCGCCGCGAGGCTGTACGTCCCGGTGGCGGAGGCGAGGAGGACGAAGCCGACGAGCATGAAGAGCCCGCCCCCGACGGTGAGGAGCATCGCCTTGCGCGCGGAGTAGCGCGACTCGCGCTCCTCGGAGTAGTGGCCGACGAGGAGGAAGGAGGCGACGCTCGTCAGCTCCCAGAAGCAGAAGAGGACGACGAGGTCGCCGGCGTAGACGACGCCGAGCATCGACCCCATGAAGGCGAGCATCGTCGCGTAGTACTTCGTCTGTCCCGGTTCTTCGCGCATGTAGCCGGCCGAGTAGACGAAGACGAGGACGCCGACGCCGCTGGCGAGCGCGCCGACGAACGTCGCGAGCCCGTCCACGTAGAAGCCGAACGTGACGCTGAGCGGGCCGACCCACGTGACCGAGGCGCCGCCGTGGGTGCCCGCGAGCGAGGCCACGAGCGCGAGGCAGACGGCCGCGACGGCGGCGGCGTAGTACGCCGTCCGGTTGCCGAGCTGTCGTGCGACCGCGGGCGTCGCCGCCGCCGCGGCGAACGGCAGGCCGACGAGGGCGACGAGCACCCACAGGTCGGGTGTCGGTTGCACACTCGATTCGTAGGGGAGTTTGACTATAAATCTGGTCAAGATAGCGTCCGACGCGTCGAGCGTTCGCGGAGGGGCGCGCCCCGGCGCTACTCGCCGGTGGGCGCAGCTCCGTGCGCTCGGGTTCGGCCACCCCGGCGAAGAACCGACCGGGGTTCCGGGCGGGCGTCGCCGACCCGCCCCGCGTCCGTTTAAGTACTTCTCGTCACAAGTAGTAGATACGAGCGAGGGACGGCCCGTCTGGGCCGCACCGATTCTACCGTGGTCCCGCGTCGAGTAGTCGTGCGTTTATCCGTCTGCGCGCGGTAGCGGGGCGTGATGACCGACGCCGCCACGTCGGCCCCCGAGTTCGAGGTGGTCGACGAGGAGCAGTTCAGCGCACGTCCCGGCGACGGCGCACTCGCGCGCTCCGCCCACCGCCGCGACACCACCGTCGGCCGCTGGGGCCCGACGAGTCCGAGCGCCACCCAGATCGGTCGCGCGCGCTCGCCCGAGGGGGACGTCTCCGAGAACCTCCGGCGCCTCCACGACGAGCGCCACCCCGCGACCGAGGGTCACGGCGCGCGCCAGCACCGACTCGAGAAACTCCGCATCACGCAGGCGCTCTGCAACGACCTCGACGTGACGCCGTGGCAGCGCGACCGCGCGCTCGGCGTGATGGTCGACCTCGACCTCACGGCGTTCGGGAGCCAGCGCGCCATCGAGAAGGTCGCGCTCGTCACCATCCGGCACGTCGTCGACGACGAGCGCGAGCGCTATCTCGGGTTGCAGGACCAGGAGTGGCTCGCCGAGCGGTCCCCGGAGCGACTGGAGGCGCTCTACGAGCAGTTCACCTCCATCACGGACGACCCGCACTTCGAGGCGCTCGCCGCGAAGCACGGCCTCGAAATCACGAACCTCAACCGCCTCCGGCGCGTGCTACGCGACCAACTGGACGAGCAGGACCTCCACGGCGCCGTCTACGGGCGCAACCCCTACCGGGACCCGAACCTCCCGAGTTCGGACCTCCGCGAGTCCGAGCAGCGCGGTTCCGA
This sequence comes from Halarchaeum grantii, assembly GCF_014647455.2. NCBI lineage: Archaea > Methanobacteriati > Methanobacteriota > Halobacteria > Halobacteriales > Halobacteriaceae > Halarchaeum > Halarchaeum grantii. The sequence goes on from NZ_BMPF01000002.1 coordinate 333,116, forward strand.
CGACAGGAGGAACCGCGAAGAGACGAGCGGGGAGCGGTAGCGACCCGCGAGCGACGCGACGGCGGCGCGCGAACCGTCGCGCACCGGGCGTCGCCGGTGCCGTTATGGTCCCGGGTTGCGTGCGTACTCGTGTCATGGCAACCGGAACGGTCGACTTCTTCAACGACACGAAGGGGTACGGCTTCATCGAAACCGACGACGCGGACGACGACGTCTTCTTTCACATGGAGGACATCGGCGGCGAGGACCTCGAGGAGGGCCAAGAGGTGGAGTTCGACATCACACGGACCGACAAGGGTCCGCGCGCGGAGAACCTGAAACGGCTGTAGGGCGGGCGGGTGTTTTTACGGAGTGCGTTCGAGCCGGTTCGAGCGGCGGCGCCGTCAGTCGGCGGACTCGGCGTCGCCGCTGTGACCGCTCTCGGTCGCGGGCTGGGAGGGCTTCTCGGGCTGGGCTTCGGTGATGATGGAGTCGTCGGTTTCACCGAGGATTTCGCGCGCGGCCCGGTAGCTCGCGTAGACGATGGCGAGCAGGAACACCGTGAACGGCAGGGCGAGCACGCCGGCGAAGGACTCGATGGCGCCGAAGCCGGAGAGCTGGAGGCTCATGATGCCGAAGACGGCGAGGAGGACGCCCCACCACGCGCGGATGCGGGCGTTCGGGTTCTCGTCGCCGAGCGTGATCGCGGACACCATGAAGACGGCGGAGTCGAGCGAGGTGATGATGTAGCCGGCGATGACGAGCACGAAGATGACGGCGAGGAGTTCGCCGAACGGCGTGACGGAGAGCGCCGTGGAGATCGCGGCGGGGATACCCGAGGACGTGTAGGCGGCGGTGACGGGTTCGCGGTAGCCGGGCGCGAGCACCCAGCCGCCGATGAGGGAGTGCTGGATCCACGTCAGAACGGCGGGCGCGAGGACGAGCACGAGGAACATCTCGCGGATCGTCCGGCCCTTCGAGACGCGGGCGACGAAGCTCCCGACGAAGATGCTCCACGCGGCCCACCACGCCCACCAGAAGCCGGTCCACTGGCCGGCCCACGAGCTCGCGGTGCCGGGGACGGTGTAGAGCGAGAGCCGGAGCATGTTCGAGAGCCAGACGCCGGTGGCGTTCAGGCCGAGTTCGAGCATGTAGATCGTCGGCCCGACGACGACGAGGAGCGCCATCGCGACGCCGATGAGCACCATCGTCGCGCGCGCGGCGTTCCGGATGCCGGCTCGGAGGCCGAGCCAGACGTCGAAGAGGAAGACCGCGCCGATGACGGCGAACAGCAGGTAGGTGAGCGACGCGGACTCGAGGCCGAACGTCCCGCCGAGGATGGAGGAGACGGTCTGCGCGCTGAACCCGAGCGTGGTCGCGATGCCGCCGATGGAGGCGACGATCGCGGAGAGGTTCACCAGCCAGTGGAACCAGCGGTGGTCCTCGACGCTGATGAGGTTGCCGAGCATCGCGCCGACCTTGTACTCGCCGACGCCCTGCGTGTAGACGATGATGCCGAACGCGATGCCCACCGGCAGGTACCACATCGCGAGGCCGGGGAAGACCTCGTGGATGTACATGAACGCGAGGCCGATGGTGCCCGGCGTCGCCGAGATCGGCATGTTCGGCGGCGGCGAGTTCGCGATGCTGATGGGTTCGCCGACGCCCCAGATGAGGATGGAGGCGCCGAAGCCGACGGTGAACACCATCGAGAGCCACGAGAACGTGTCGAAGTCGGGGGTGGCGTCCTCGCCGCCGATGCGGAGTTTCCCGTACTTGGAGAACGTGAGGGCGGTGACGAGGATGAGGAGGAGGAAGCCGAGGAGGATGAACCACCAGCCGAACCACGTGAGTATCCAGTCGAACGCGCCGTTCATCGTCGTGCTCAACAGCGCGGGGTCGACGAGGCCGACGCCGGCGAGTCCGAGGAGGACGCCCATCGCGACGACGAACAGACCGAGTTCGGCGCGGTCGGCGTCCTCGAGGCCGAAGAGGTAGCGGAGTGAGAGTTTCATGTGTGTAGGCGAGCGTCGGTCGGTCCCGGGTCGTGCGTGGACGGCCACTCGTCGTCGCCGGCCCCGCGGACGGGCAGCCGGTGGTCGATGCGCGAACCTGCGGCCGCCGCGCTCGCGCGGCCGCTCACCGTGTCGCGATTCCGTCGAGTCATCGTAACGTAGCAGGGCTTGAACGTCGTCCCACAGTTATACCCTGTGATAGAGGCGCGAAATCGGCCACGACAGGCCTCGTGGGTGTCGTTCACACGAATCGCGGGTGAAGTGGCGAGTCCCGCCGCATCCCCGCGACCGACGCGGTGCTATGGATACGCATAACCAACCTCGTGCTTATACCCATACGTCTCCTGACAGAACAGTATGGTTTTCTCCCTCCCTCCGCTCGCGCCGCCCTCGGACCCGGCGGCGTGGTACGCCCCGGACGTCCGCGCGCAGTACGAGTCCCACCCCGGCACCGTCGTCACCGTCCGCGACGACGGCGCGGGGTTCTCGTACGACGTCCGCGAGCCCGTCCTCCCCGCCGCCGACGCCGCCGCCCGCGAGCGCGTCGAAGCCCACTTCGCCGACGCCCACCTCGAACGCCCGCTCACCCGCGAAGGCACCGTCGAGCGCGCCGCCGCCGGCCTCGACGCGAAGTACCGCCGCATCGTCGACCGACTCGCCCCGGACGCGCCCGCGAGCAGGCGCCGCCTCCGGTACTACGCCCTTCGGGACCTGCGCTGTCTCGGCGACCTCACCGCGTACGCCCTCGACGAGCGCATCGAGGTCGCCGACGCCGCCGACGACCACCTCGTCGTTCACACCACCGACTACGCGCCCGCGCGAACGCGACTCCCCGCGCGCCCCGCCCACCTCGGGCGCTTCCTCTCCGAGCGACTCGACGCCTACACCGTGCCGTTCGGCGAGTTCGACGTTCCCGTCGTCGTCTACCGCGAACACCTCCTCGGCGCCGACCCCTTCGACCTGCAGTACGCCGTCCAGGAACCGCCGCTCCTCCCCGGCGACGCCGAACTCGTCGAGGCCTGCAAGGACGCCATCTGGGAGACGAACGTCGACGACGTCGTCGACGACCGAACGCGCTTCGTCCGCGAGTACGCCGAGGGCCACCTCTCGCGCGCGCTCAGCGCCCGTCAGACCCGCGCGTGGCGCGACGCGCTCGCCTACCGCGCCCGGAGCGCGCTCGCCGCCTACGACCTCGCCGTCCCGCCCGTGAGCCGGCGCTTCAGCGCCGACCGCCTCGACGACCTCGTCTACTACGTCCTCAGGGACTTCGTTGGCGACGGCGAACTCACCGTCCCCATCCGCGACGACCGCCTCGAGGACGTCGAAGCCAACCGCGTCGGCGAGCGCGTGAAGGTCGTTCCCCGGGGCGGCGACGAGCGGGTCCCGACGAACCTCGTCTTCGAGGACGAGACGCACTTCGTCAGCCTCGTCACCCAGCTCGCCGCCCACGACGGCGTCGAGCTGAACGCCGCCAACCCCTCCGCGAAGGTGAACCTCCGCCCGCCGGAGGTGGACGCCGACGTCACCATCCGCTGTGCGGTCGCGCTCCCCGTCATCAGCGAGGGCGGCCCGCACGTCTCCATCCGAAAGCAGGCCCCCGACCCGCTCACGCCCGTCGACCTCGTGAAACAGGGCAGCATCCCCACCGAGGCCGTCGCGATGCTCTGGATGGCCTACGAGCGCCACGCCGCCGTCCTCTTCAGCGGCCCCACCGGCGCCGGGAAGACCACGCTCATGAACGCCCACCTCCCCTTCGTCCCGTTCGACGACCGCCCCATCAGCATCGACGAGGGCTCCCGCGAGGTCAGACTCCCCCACGAGACCGGCGTCTCCCTCACCACGCGCGACCACGAGAACCCCTTCAAGCGCGTGACGATGGCCGACCTCATGACCGAGACCAATTACTTGAACCCCGACGTCGAGGTCATCGCCGAGATCAACACGCCCGCGAGTTTCGAGACGTTCGGCGAGGTCCTCAACACCGGCCACGGCGTCATCGGGACGACGCACGCGGAGGACATGGAGACGCTCGTCAACCGCGTCGTCGAGCGCGGCCTCCCCGCCTACCTCCTCCGCGAAGTCGACTTAGTGGTGTTCCCCCGTCACGTCGACGGCGCGCGCTACGTCGGCGAACTCGTCGAGCTCGTTCGGGACGCCGACGCCCCCGCGGACGGCGAGATCGTGAAGGGCGAGACGACGGTCAGGTATCGCCGCCTCGTCGCGCGCACCCACGACGGCGGCTTCGACGTCCGGGACGCCGACTCCGCGTTCTTCGCGCGCCTCGCCGCCCGCACCGACCGGAGCGTCGGCGCCGTCCGGGCCGAGTACGAGCGCAAGCACCGCTACGTCCGCTACCTCGTCGAGGAGGACGTTCGGGACGCCGACGCCCTCTTCGCGTTCCTCGCCGACCTCCGGGTCGACGAGGCCGCGACCGTCGAGCGCATCCGCGGCGAGCGGAGCGCCCGCACCGACGGAGGCGCGCGGTGAGTCGGCAGTTCGATGCGCTCGACCGGGCGTGCTACGCGCTCTTCGGCCAACGTGCCGCGACGCCGCGCCACGACCGCGACCGCCAGCACTACCGCGCGACCACCGTTCGCGCCGGCTTCGACGTCTACCTCGCGCGCGTCTACGCGCTCGCCGCCCTCGTCGGCCTCCTCACCGGCGCGCTGAGCGCCGGCGCGCTCCTCGTCCTCGCCGGCCCCCTCCTCGCGTCGCTCCCCGCACCGCCGCTCGCCGTCGCACTCCCCGTCGGATTGGTGGTCGCTGTCCTCGCCGGCGATCTGACGATACGCGCGGGCGGGCGCTACCTCCAGTTGCAGGCCCGCGCGCGGCGCGCCGACATCGAGCGCACGCTCCCCGGCGCCGTGCGCTACCTCCGCGTCCTCGCCTCCGGCGGTGCCGACGAACGCACCCTCGTCCAGCGCGTCGCCGAGCGCCCCGACGCCTTCGGCGAGACCGCCGTCGAGTTCCGCGCGGTCCACTCGCGCACCGCCCTCACCGGGAGCATCGACGAGGCGCTTCGCGGCGTCGCGCGCGACACGCCCTCGCGCGACCTGCTCGCGCCCTTCCTCCTGAAGTTCCGCGAGCACGCCCAGCAGGGCCCGGACGCCGTCGAGAGCTACCTCGAGCTCGAAGCGCGCATGCTCGCGAACCGCCAGTCGCGCGCCGACCGCGAGGCCGCCGGCGTCCTCGAACTCCTCGCCGAGCTCTTCGTCGTCCTCCTCGTCGTGCCCGTCCTCCTCGTCATCGTCGTCACCGTCCTCGGCGTCCTCGCGCCGTCGCTCGGCCGCACCGTCCCCACCGTCGTCGGCCCCGTGACGCTGCGCACGCTCGTCGTCTACGGCTGTGCGGCGTGCGCCGTCGTCGTCGGCGCGGGCGCCGCGACGCTCGTCGACTCACTGCGCCCCGCCGGCTACGGCCTCGACTGGTACGCCCGGAGCGCCGACCTCCCCGGGATGGTCCGGGGCGCGCTCGACAACCCCGCGGACGCCATCGTCGCCCTCCCCGTCATCGGCGTCCTCGTCGGCGTCGGCCTCTGGCTCGCCGGCGTCGACGCCGTCAGCAGCGCGCTCCTCGGCTACGCCGCCGGGGCCGTCCCCGTCGGCCTCGTCGCCGTCCGGCGCGCCCGCCGCGACGACGCGAAGGACCGCGAGATAAAGGACTTCGTCCACGGCGTCGCCGGCTACGTCGGCCTCGGGAACCCGCTCCCGCGCGCCGTCGACGCCGTCGCCCGCGACGGCCACCTCGGCCCCCTCAAAGCCGACGTCGCCGACCTCTCGTTCAACCTCGGCCTCACCGCCTACGGCGACGAGGTCCGGCGCGAGGCGCTCGCGCGCTTCACCAGCAAGGTGGGGACGCCGCTCGCCGACCAGTCCATCGGCCTCGTCACCGGCGCGCTCGACACCGGGAGCGACGCCGAGACCGCCTTCGAGGCGCTCCAGACCGAGATCGGCCGCCTCTACGACGAGCGCAAGGGCCTGCGCTCGCAGCTCCAGATCTACGTCGCGGTCGGCTGGACGACCGCGCTCCTCGTCGTCGGCATCGTCGTCGTCGTGAACGCCTACGTCCTCGGGAGCTTCGCCCAGCTCGCCGCCGTCCACGGCGTCGGCGCGAGCCTCGCTATCGACCCGGGCGCCGTCGACCCCGAGCGCGACCGCTATCGCTTCTACGTCGTCACGCAGGCGACGATGCTCGCCTGCGGCTGGTTCGCGGGCGCCGCGAGTCGCGGGCGCTACGAGGCGCTCCTCCACTCGGGCGCGCTCGTCGCGCTCACGTACGCCGTCTTCGCGCTCACGGGGATGATGGGATGAGCCGCGGCCAATCGCACGTCGTCGGCATCGTCCTCCTGCTCGGCCTCGCGATGCTCTCGCTCACCACGATCACCGCCGGCGTCGGCGTCGTCGTCGACGATACCGCCGCCGGCGCGGACGCGACGCGCGTCGCCACCGCGCTCGACGACGCGTTCCGTCCCACCGCGCTCGCGGGCACGCGGACGGTCCCGGTTCCGTTCGCCGACGGCGACCTCCACACGGAGTCGCGCACGATCAGCGTCCTCGACGCGAACGGCACCGCCGTCTACGAGGCCCGGACGAACGCCGTCGTCTTCGATGCCGCCGGTCACGGCGTCACCAGCCTCGCGGGCGCGACGCTCGTCCGGAGCGGCGACTGGGCGCAGGTCCGGCGCGGCCTCCCCGTCACCGTCGGCGAGGACGTCCTCGTCGTCGGCGCCGTCCGCGTCCGCGGCGACGTCGCCGTCGCCGGGACCGGCGGGACGGGCGCCCGCCTCGAAACCACCGTCGCGCACGAGCGCCGCGCCCTCGGGCCGGGCGACTACCGGCTCGCCGTCGAGACCGACCACCCCGAGGCGTTCGCGTCGTACTACGCCGAGCGGAACGTCACCGTCACGACGCGCCCCGGCGGGGGCGACGCGGGCCGCGCGAGCGTCGAACTCGACTTCCCGCCGACGAGACACGCGTACGTCGTCGTCCACGACGTCGAGGTGGCGACGTGACCGACCGGGGAATGACGCCCGTCGTCGGGAAGACGCTCGAAATCGGCATCGTCCTCCTCTACGTCGCGCTCGTCACCGCCGCGCTCTACGGCGGCGTCGTCCCGAGCGCGCAGGCGGACGCCGCGAGCGTCGTCGGCGACCGAACGCTGAACGCCGCCGCGACGAGCGTCGAGGACGCCGTTCCCGGAGTCGCCGCCGACGCCGTCACCGTCCGCGCACGCGTCGCGCTCCCCGACACCATCGGCGGCCAGCCGTACGCGCTCCGCGCGGAGGACCGAACGCTCGTCCTCGACAGCCCCCTCACCGGCGTCGGCGGCCGCGCGGCGCTGAGCCTCCCCGGGCGCGTCGCCGGCGTCTCCGGCGAGTGGCACAGCGGACGCGACCTGCTCGTCGTCGTCACCGGCGGCGACGCCCTCAGCGTCGAACTCCGCGAGGTGGCGCGATGACCGGGCGCGCGCAGGCGAACCTGCTCGCGCTCTGCGTCGCCCTCCTCCTCGTCTCCGGCGCGCTCGGCGTCGCGCTCGCGTTCGCCGGCGGCGCGTTCGGGAGCGTCGACAGGAGCGCCGACGACGCCCGACTCGCGGACTCGCTCGCTGCGAGCGCCGTCGCCGCCGACGGCCCGCTGGCGATGCGCGCGAACGTCCTCGACCGCGACGCCCTCGACGACCTGGATGCGGCGTCGGTCGGGGCGTCGTTCCCGGCGGCGCGCGGCCACGCCGTCAGACTCACGCTCGACGACGCGGTGCTCGTCGACACCGGCGACGCGAGCGGCGGCGCGCGCGTCGACCGCCTCGTCCTCGTCGCCGAGCGCCAGACCCGCTCGTACGCGCCCGCGTTCGACGCGGACACGGTGCTCTCGCTCCCCCGACGCACCGACCGCCTCACCGTCGCCGTCACCCCGCCACAGGGCGTCGTCGTCGAAGCCGTCGCCGTGGACGGCCGCGTCGTCCTCAGAGAGCCCGCGACCGCCGGGGGGAACGCGACGACCGGGCTCCCCATGGGCGGGTTGGGCGGGACGTACGACGTCTCGGTGAGCCGGTATCGCGACGCGACCGTCACCGTCGCCGCGAGCGCGCCGCTCCCCGCCGGGAGCGTCGTCGTCACGTCGTATCCGGTCGTCACGCACAAGGCGACGCTGGGGGTGCGCGTCGATGCGTGACGCCGACCGCGGCCAGCTCAGCATCCCGGTCATCGAGGCGGCCATCGGCGTCGTCCTCGTGCTCGCGGTCGTCGTCGGGTTCACGCTCGGCGTCCCGCACCCGGACGGGACGGAGCGCCAACTCGACGCCTACGCGCACGACGCCGCGACCGTCCTCGCCGAGGAGCCGCCGCGCCACGGCGGCGCCACGCGACTCGAGGAGGTGAGCGCGTCCGCGGCGCGCTTCGAGCGCGAGCGCGCGGCGCTCGAGGAGCGCCTGACGCGCGTCCTGCCCGCGAACTGCATGTTCCGCGTCACGACGCCGCACGGCACCGTGGGCTATCCGCGCCCCGCCGGCGTCCCCGTCGGCGAGGCGACCGTGCCGACCGCCGGCGGCCCCGTCACGGTCGAGGTGTGGTACGTATGAGGGACCGTGGCCAGCTCGTCCTGATCGCGGCCGTCGTCGTCGCGCTCGCGTTCGTCCCGGTGCTGTTCGCCTACCTCCAGTTCGGCTACGCGGGCGACGCGTCCGCGATGACCGCGCGCGACGACACCGGCGCGGCCACCGTCGCCGCGCTCGACCGGAGCGTGGACACCGCCGCCCCCCTCCTCGCCCAGCAGTACGCGTGGGGCGCGCGGAGTCGGGCGGTCGCCGCCTACCGCGACGCGCTCGACGCGCGCATCGACGGCATCACGGACGGCACCCTCGCGGCCGGCGGTGCGGTCGTGGTCGCATACGACGCGGACGGCGCGGCGGCGTACGCCCGAGCGCACTGCCCGTCCGGCGTCGGGCGCGCCTTCGGGTCGTGCGAGGCGCACGACGGCGTCGTCGTCCAGGAGCGCGACGGCCGGACGCACATCGTCGCCGTCGCCGTCGAGGTCACCGTCGTCACCGGCGGGAGCGAGACGCACCTCAGCGTGGTCGTCGAACGCGCCGGCTAGTCAGTCGGCGCTCGCGTCCGCGACGACGGCGTGGAGACCCTTCGCGACCTCCTTGAGACCGACGTAGACGCAGCCCGCCCAGACGACGGCCGCGAGCGGGACGCCGAGCCACAGGTCGAGTTCCGAGAGGGCGGCGTCGGCCAGAAGCGTGCCGAGAGTGATGATGGCCGTTCCGAGGAGACCGTAGAAGGCTCCGACCCGGACGGCATCGGTGCGCGTCATACGCACCGTGAGACGAGCGGCGTTCATGAAGGTAGGGTACGACGCACGCGCGTTCGGCGGGAGGCGACCCGTGGCGTCGGACCGGGCGGGAACCGTCTTACGTGCCGTCGGCGTCGCCGACCGGGTCGAAGCCGAGTTCGGCGGCGCGGGCCTCGGCCTCGTCGCGGGCTTGTGCGCGGATCTCCGCGATTCGGTCGGCGTCGTCGAGGAACGCCGCGACCGCGTCCTGCCCGACGTCCGGGGAGTCGGGGGCGCGCTCGCGGGTGCGCTCGGCGAGCGCGGGGTCGCCCGCGAGCCGTTCGGCGAGCGCGTCGGGTTGGACGGCCGACGCCGCGTCGAGCGGCGGGTCGGCGTGCTCGTAGAAGCGGACGTGGAGCGGGCCGTCGAGGCCGGCGCGCACGAGCGCCGCGACCGCGTCCGCGCCGACGGCGCCGGCGGAGTGGCGAGCGCGCACCGGCACGCCGTCCTCGAAGGCGACGAGGCCGTCGCCGCCCTCGCCGAGGAGGAGCGCGTCGGCGGGGACGAGTTCCGCGTAACCCGTGAGCGCGTCGTCGAGCGCCTGCGAGAGCGCGGCTCCGGGGTCGGCGACGACTCGGGAGTACGCGAGGTCGCCACCGAGGTCCACGCCGACCGCCATCTAGATGGCCTCGGGGATGACGGCGCTGCGGAAGCGGTCGGCGAGCGCGTCGCCGTCGCCCCGGTCAACGTCGATGGTCGCGGCGGCGTCCCGGTAGGCCCGCGCGGCCGGGCTGTCGGGCGCGTACGCGAGGAGGGGTTCGCCGGCGCGGCGGGCGGCGCGCGCCGCATCGTCGTCCGGCACCGTCCCCACGACCGGCCCCTCGAAGTAGCGCTCGGCCTTCGGCGCGATGGCGTCGATGCCGTCCGCGGGGCGGACCTTGTTGAAGAGGACGCCCGCGACGCCCGTCCCGTAGGACGCCGCGTACTCCTGGACCTTGAGCGCGTCCGAGAGCGCGGGAATCGTGGGCTGGGTGACGATGATCGTGCGGTCCGCGAGGACGATGGGGAGGACGGACGCCGGCGACCCGAGCGCCGCCGGCGAGTCGAGGAGGAGGACGTCGGTGTCGGCCGCGAGTTCGGCGACGACGTCGCGCAGGCGCGTCGGGTCGGCGTCGCGGAAGCCCGCGAGGTCCGTCCCGCAGGGGACGACGGTGAGCCCGAAGCGCTCGTAGCGGGCGTCCGCGACGGCGGCGTCGCTGTCGGTGAGCAGGAGGTCGTGGAGCGTCACCGGGGCGTCCTCGAGGCCGGCGTGAAAAAGCAGGTTCGCCATCCCCGTGTCCGCGTCCACGACGGTCACGTCGTACTCCTCGGCGAGTGCGAGGCCGAGCGCGAGCGTGCTCGTCGTCTTCCCGGTGCCGCCCTTGCCGCTCGCGACGGCGAACGCTTCGACCATTTGACGTACATCGGCGAGCAGAGCGTATAAGCACGCTGGTGCGTTCGAGAGCGCGACGCTCGCAGACGGGGCCTTACGCGTCGAGTCCGTCCTCGCGAAGCAGCGCCGCGAGGTCGTCGTCGTCGAGGTCGTCGAGGTCGGCAAAGCGCGTGTCGACGGCGTCACGTGACCCCGCCTCGCCCCGGCGGCACGCCTCGTAGAACTCGGTGACGGCGTGGCGATAGGAGACGAGACGGCGGGCGTGGTCGACGGCGGCGGCGACGCCGGCCGCGTCCGAGGCCACGGCGTCGTATCGCTCGCGCTCGGACTCCGAGGGTGCGTCGGTGAATGCGACGACGGCGAGCGGCCCGTGGGAGCGCTCGCGGGCGGCCGCGACGAGCGCCCGCGCATCCGAAACGGCGCCCGGATCGACCAGGAGAGCGCCGCCTTCGGGGATGGTTTCGGGGAGGTCGTCGACGGAGTCGACGGGTACGCGCTCCTCGGTGAGCGCGGCGGCGACCGACGGATCCGGACCGGCAACCAGTATCACGGCTTCGGAGGATTTCGGCGCGTCGTGGATAATACTTTGGAAACGAGAGGTGAAATTACCGTCACACGCGGGTACAACGCGTTCTACGGCGTCGGGGTGCGGTGTGCCACACGATGCGGCCGAGCGAGGGCCAGAGAGTGTTTTGAAATGAACTAGTGCGTGTAATTAAGCCCAAAGTGGACGAATATTGTCGTGTCGGCCGCGCACTCGGGCGTGGCCGACGGCAGACAACATGTCGAGTGAAACGAAACAGCTCCCCGCGCAAGTCGGGGACACCAGCACGCAGCACAGTTCGGTCCGCAACGCGCTCTTCGCGTACGCCAAGCGAGCGCGTGACGGACTCGTGTACAGTTCCGCCTACCTCGTCGTCGTCGCGATAGTGATGGCGACCACGGTCACCTACGGCCTCTCGCTCTCGGCGTCGCCCGCGATCGCCGTCATCGGACTCGTCGTCTTCGCCGTCTACGTCGGCGACCGCATCGCGGACGTCGAGAGTGACGAGGCGTCGAACCCCGAACGGAGCGCGTTCGTCCGCCGCTACCGTCGCGTCCTCTCGATCCTCTCGGCCGGCGCGTACGGTGTCGCGGTCGCCCTCTCGGTCCTCGGCGGCCCCGACGCGCTCGCGCTCACGCTCCTCCCCGGCGCCTTCTGGATACTCTACGCCTCCGACTGGCTCCCGTCGACCCGCCTCTCGGTCGGCCGACTGAAGAACGTCCTCCTCGTCAACTCCGCCCTCGTCGCCGCCGGGTGGGTGCTCGCCGTCGTCGGCCTCCCGCTCGCGTTCGCCGACGCGGCGCTCACTCCGGCCGTCGCCGTCGTCGCCACCTACATCTTCCTCGACGTCTTCGTCAACACCGAGATCCCGAACGTCCGCGACGCCGCGGGCGACGCCGCCATCGGCGTCGACACCCTCCCCGTCGTGCTCGGCGTCACACGGACGCGCCGCGTCCTCTACGGCCTCGACGCCGTCCTCGGTGCCGTCCTCGTCGTCGCCGCCGTCCAGGGCGTCGTCCCGGCCGCGTTCGCCGGCGCCGTCCTCGTCGGCGTCGCCTACGCGTTCGGCCTCGCCACCGCCGTCGGCCGGAGCGACCACCACGAACTCCTCGCCGTCGCCGGCGAAGTCGAGCAGGTCGTCGTCGTCCTCGTCCTCGCGGGACTCGTCGCCGTCGGCGTCTGAATCGGCCGACGACGCGCGGAAGGCATATTTCACGTCCGGCCGATGACCAGTCACTATCTAATTGTTTTCTCGATTTTTGCGGTTGGTTTATGTCTATCCAGGGTGTCTGAGAGGGTAGCGGTGACACCCGAGACTGTACTGACGGGGCTGTTGTTCGTCTCCATCGGCGTCGGGTTCGCGGCCGCGATCCTCGCGTGGCGCGAGCGGCCCGAGCCCGGGGCGACACCGCTCGTCGCCCTCCTCGCCGCACAGAGCTGGTGGGCCGTGTGTATCGTCTTCCGACTCCGCGCGCCGACCGTCCCCGCCAAACTCCTCTGGGCCGACCTCGCGTGGCTCGGCGTCGTCAGCATCCCGCTCGCGTGGCTCCTCTTCGCCCTCGAATACACCGGCCGCGACACCTACGTCTCCCGTGGCACGTTCGCCGGCCTCGCCATCGTTCCCGTCGCCACCGTCGTGCTCGCGTTCACGACACCGTACCACGACCTCCTCACCGTACACGTGGACACCGTCGCGGGGAGCGGCGTCCTCCAAGTCGAACACGGCGGCCCGTGGTACGCCGTCGTCGCCGGCTACACCTACCTCCTCGGCCTCGCGGGCGCGGTCGCCATCCTCGACCTCGTCTCGAGCGACTCCCTCCCCTTTCGCGGGCAGGCCGCCGCGCTCCTCGTCGGCGTCTCCGTCCCGTGGGCGACGAACGCCCTCTACCTCGTCGAGGCCCTCCCCACCGCCGGCATCGACCCGACGCCGATCGCGTTCTCCGTCTCCGGCGTCGCGTACCTCGGCGCACTCACCCAGTTCAGCCTCCTCCACACCAACCCTGCGCCGCGTAAACGCGCGCGACAGATAATCTTCGACGGGATGCAGGAAGGCGCCGTCGTCCTCGATACCAACGACTACGTCGTCGACGCCAACGACTACATCGCCGACGCGCTCGGCACCCCGCGATGCGACCTCCTCGGCCGCCCCGGGAGGACCGTCATCCCCGAGTACGAACGCCTCCCCGCCGAGGGCACCCTCGACGGCTACCTCACGATCGAGACCGACACCGGCACCCGGCCGTTCGACGTCGGCGTGACGCCCGTCGAGAACGGACGCGGCGACACCATCGGCCGCGTCGTCACTCTCCACGACATCGGACGCTACCTCCGACAGCAACAGCGCCTCGAAGTGCTGAACCGCGTGCTCCGACACAACATCCGCACCGAGACGAACGTCATACACGGCTACGCCGAGGAGTTCGGCGACGAGCGCGCCGCCGACATCATCAAAGAACGCGCGCTCCGCATCGACGCCATCGGGCAGAAGGGCCGGGACGCCGTCGAGCTCTTCCAAGACGCCCGAAACGGCGAACGCGCGAGACGCCTCGACGACCTCCTCGACACCTGCATCGCGGCCATCTACGAAGCCAACCCCGCGATCAGCATCGAACGGGAGTACGACGCCGCCGACGTCGACGCCGCCGTCTCCGACCTCCTCGAACCCGTCCTCGAGAACCTCCTCGAAAACGCCGTCCGACACGGTACCCACGACAGCCCGACCGTCCGCGTCGGCGTCGAACGCGACGAGACCCGCGTCCACGTCACCATCACCGACGACGGCCCCGGCATCAACGACACCGAACTCGCCGTCCTCGAGGACGGAACCGAGAGCGCGCTCCGACACGGGAGCGGCCTCGGCCTCTGGATCGTCAAGTGGGGCACCGAGATGATGGGCGGCGACGTCAGCTTCGCCGAGAGCGACCCGCACGGAACCGCCGTCACCGTCTCCGTCCCAATTCTCGCGACCGACGACGCGTGAGTGACGCGAGCGCGAAAGAGCGTGGAGGGAACCCGACTCGGCGTGTCCGGCGGTTCCACTCTGCCACGAATCGACGGGAGAAGTAGTCCGCCCTCCCCGATTTGAACGGGGGGCAAGCCGATCTACAGTCGGCTGCTCTACCAGTCTGAGCTAAGGGCGGGCGCATCAAACAGTAGGCCGTGGATCGAATTTAAGACTTCTCATTCGACACCGGTGGCGCCACCTAGTTTGATATATCCGGGGGCGGTACTGTGTGCCACCTCATGCCGAAGATAACGTTCCGGGCGGACGCCGAGCTCGTCGAGCGCGTCGAGGACCTCGACGCCTCGAAGAGCGAGGTGATGCGGCGTGCGCTCCGGGCGTACCTCGACGGGGGCGAGGGCGGCGACGCGGCGGCGACGCGTAAGACGGAGCGCGGGGCGATCGACGCGCTGGTGGAGGCGCGGATCAACGAGCGCCTCGACGCGCGTCTCGACGAGCGGCGGGCGAGCGACGCTGGCGGACGCGGCGACGACGTGACGGTGAACGTGAACGTGAACGAGGCGCGCACGAATCGGGACGGCGAACGCGGTGGCGGAATGGAGGCGGACACGACGACGGAGGCGGCACCGGACGCGCCGTCGGACGCGCCGATGTGCTCGCAGTGCGGGGAGTCGCTCGACGACGGGCACGCGTTCTGCCCGAACTGCGGGGAGCGTGCGGCACGGCATCCGACCTGTGAGTGCGGCGCGGAGCTTCGCTCGGACTGGGCGTTCTGTCCGGACTGCGGGCGTCGGACGGTTTCGGCTGATGTATTCGACCGGTAAGACGAGCGTTTACACAGCCATTAACTATTTATGCAGGTCCGTTGTCGTTGTGGGTACGTAAGACGGGCGTCTTACATTGAATCGGCGTGATGCGGTGCGGTACGCCCGGTTCGAGACGAACGTAAGACAGAGAACGGGGATGACCCCGCCGTCTTGCAGGGGAATACAATAATGGAGCGTGTGACACTCCGGATTCCGAAGCAGCAGATCGAGGAGGTCGAGCAGATGGTCGAACTCGGGAAGTACCCGAACCGATCCGAGGCCATCCGCTCCGCCGTCCGCGAGATGCTGGACGAACAGACCGACTCACAGTCGAACGAAAACCGCAGCTGGGCGAAGGTGTAACATGCAAGACATCGTCAATCAAGCCCTCGAGAACGCGGAGGCCGAACAGCGAGACCTGAGCGACGTCGACAACGAGGGTGACGAGTTCGGCGACCCGCGAATCGTCATCGTCGGCTGCGGCGGCGCCGGCAACAACACGATCAACCGGCTGTACAACATCGGCGTGGAGGGCGCGGACACCGTCGCCATCAACACCGACAAACAGCACCTGCAGATGATCGAGGCCGACACGAAGATCCTCGTCGGGAAGTCCCTGACGAACGGCCTCGGCGCCGGTGGCGACCCCTCGATGGGCGAGCGCGCCACCGAGATGGCCCAGGGCACGATCAAGGAGGTCCTCGGCGACGCCGACCTCGTCTTCGTGACCGCGGGCATGGGCGGCGGGACGGGGACGGGTGCGGCGCCCGTCGTCTCGAAGATCGCCAAGGAGCAGGGCGCCATCGTCGTCGGGATGGTCTCGACGCCGTTCAACGTCGAGCGCGCCCGCACCGTGAAGGCCGAGGAGGGTCTGGAGAAACTCCGCGAGGAAGCGGACTCCATCATCGTCCTCGACAACAACCGTCTCCTCGATTACGTCCCGAACCTCCCGATCGGGAAGGCGTTCTCCGTGATGGACCAGATCATCGCGGAGACCGTGAAGGGCATCTCGGAGACGATCACCCAGCCCTCGCTCATCAACCTCGACTACGCCGACATGACCGCGATCATGAACCAGGGCGGCGTCGCGGTGATGCTCGTGGGCGAGACGCAGGACAAGAACAAGACGGACGAAGTGGTGAAGGACGCGATGAACCACCCGCTCCTCGACGTCGACTACCGAGGCGCCTCGGGTGGCCTCGTCCACATTACTGGTGGACCGGACCTCACGCTCAAAGAGGCCGAGGGCATCGCGGACAACATCACCGAGCGCCTCGACGCCTCCGCGAACGTCATCTGGGGCGCGCGGATTCAGGAGAACTACAAGGGCAAGGTCCGCGTCATGGCGATCATGACCGGCGTCCAGTCCGCGCAGGTCCTCGGCCCGAGCACGCAGAAGCAGGCCGATAAGTCCCGCGCGGAGCTCCGCGAGGTCGAGGCGGACGGCGCTTCCTCCACGTCCGAGTGGGAGGGCGCGCACAGCGACGGCGGGCAGGACGAGATCGAGCAGAACAACGGACTCGACGTCATCCGCTAAGCGATTCTTCTTTCCGAACGCGTGACCGGGAGCCCCCTCCCGTCACGGCTTCACCGTCCCGACGCCACAGTCGTGTAGCGTCGCGTCAGACGTGTAAGACGCGTTAGTCGGCGGCGTGGACGGCGTCGACGAGATAGCACTTCCGACAGACGTCCCGCGTGGTGGGCGCGCCACATTCCTCGCACTCGTTCAGGTCGGCCTCGCTCCCGGCGGAGCGATAGCGGTCGGCGGCCATCGCCGCCATCTCCTCGTAGCCCGCCATGATGCTGTGTCGGGTGCCGGGGTGGGCGTCCTCGAGCGAGAGGAGGAGGTCCTGTATCTCGCCGCGAAAGGCCTCGCTCGAGTGCGGGCACTCGGCCATGTGGACGGGGAGGTCGCGCAGTTGGGCGTAGAGCGCGACTTCCTTCTCGGGGATGTCCCGAAGCGGCTTCGCGCGCGGGACCATCCCGCCCTGCTCGTTGCGCTCGTCGAACGGCCCGAGGGAGGCGTCGAAGTGCTTGCCCATCTGCTCGACGTTCCCTTCGAGGACGTTCATGAGCGCGGTCTCGGCCTCGTCGTCGAGGTTGTGGCCGGTGAGGAGTTTGTCGGCCTCGTACCCCTGCGCGTACGTCGCGAGGAGGTCGCGCCGGAAGACGCCGCAGTACGCGCACGCGGCCATCTCCTCGGGGTCGGAGTCGACGACGTCGTCCATCTCGACGTCGAACTCCTCGCTGTAGGAGACGACTTCGTGGCCGATGTCGAGGTCGGCGACGAGCTCCTCGCAGGCGTCCACGCTCTTGTCGCGGTAGCCCGCGATGCCCTCGTGGATGGTGAGCGCGACGAGTTCGACGCGGGGGTCCTCGGCGAACGTCTCGTGGAGGATCTGCGTGAGCACCACGGAGTCCTTCCCGCCCGAGAGGCCGACGAGCCACGTCTGCGGGTCGTCGGGCGTCGCGGAACTCGGGAGGAGGTCGTCCTCGCGGATCCGTCGGCGCACGCGGCGCTCGACGGACTCCCGGAAGTGGCGCTCGCAGAGATGCGTCCCCGAGTACGCCGCGTGCATGACCGCCTCGCGGTCGCACTTCGTACACTCCATCGCGTGCGTCTTACGCGCGGAGGCGTTTGACCTGTTCGGTCGCCGGACCCGCGATGCCTAGCTTCTTGACGCGCGCTACCGTCACACGAGCCATGACGCAGACGACGCGATTCGGAGCGGATCGGACGCGGCGCGGTGCGCCGCGAACCCCCGGGCGGGCCGCACACCCGGAGGCGGGTCGCTGATGGGGCGACTGCGCGCGGACTTCTCGGACGACGTCGTGGTCGTGACGGGCGGCGCCTCGGGCATCGGGCGCGCGGTGGCGCTCCGCTTCGGTGAGGCGGACGCGACGGTGATCGTCGCGGACCTCGCTGAGGAACCGAAGGACGCGGACGTGCCGACCCACGAGGTGATCGAGGAATCGGGCGGCGACGCGGTGTTTGTGGAGACGGACGTCACCGAGCGCGCACAGGTGGAGTCCGTCGTCGAGGCCGCCCGCGAGTTCGGCGGCGTGGACGTCATGGTGAACAACGCTGGCTTCCCGGTCGGCGGCTCCATCCTCGAATTGGACGACGAGGACTTCGCGCACACCATCGACGTGAACGTGAAGGGCGTCTTCCTCGGGACGCAGGTCGCCGCCCGCGACATGGTGGAGCGCGAGGACCCGGGCGTGATCCTCAACACGGCCTCGATCAGCTCGACCCTCGCGCAGTACGATCAGGTCGGATACGACGCCACGAAGGGCGCGGTGCGGATGCTGACGCGCGGGTCGGCGCTCGACCTCGCGGAGCACGGCGTCCGGGTAAACGCCGTCGCGCCCGGCCAGATCGCGACCGAGTTCTTCGAGGGGTGGACGGAGATGGCGCTCGAGCAGGCCGAGGAGGACGAGTTCATCAAGCCCGTGCCGCTCGGGCGCGCGGGCATCCCGGACGACCTGCCGGGGGCCTACCTCTACCTCGCGAGCGAGGACGCGTCCTACGTGACCGGGGAGTTCGTCCACGTCGACGGCGGGTGGCAGGTCTTCTGAGGGACACGGCGCGTCCAGTCGGGCGCGTCGGGCCACGCGGCGGTCGCCGTAATCGACACGTTTTCCCGTCTGACTAACCAATTAGTCAGCAATGGGAGACGACGGGGCGCGCACGGAGACGCAGACCGCCATCATGGAGGCGACCTATCGGGCGCTCTGCGAGCACGGCTACGCCGACCTGACGATGCAGGCCATCGCCGACGAGTTCGAGAAGTCGAAGTCGCTCATCCACTACCACTACGACACGAAGGAGGAGCTACTCGTCGCGTTCCTCGACTACCTCCTCGCGGAGTTCCTCGAGAACGTCGAGGCGACGAACGACGGGACCCCGCGCGAGCGACTCGACACGCTCGTCGACGCGCTCCTCTCCGGGCCCGACGAGGCCGGCGACTTCCAGGTCGCGATGCTCGAGTTGCGCTCGCAGGCCCCCTACGTCGAGAGCTACCGGGAGGCGTTCGCCGCGAACGACGACCACCTCGCCGAACTGCTCGCCGACACCGTCCGCGACGGCGTCGAGGCGGGCGTGTTCCGCGACGTCGATCCGGACGCGGTCGCCGAGACCATCCTCGTGCTGATCGACGGCGCGCGCACCCGGAGCGTCCTCTTCGGCGACGACGACCCCGTCGCACACACCCGGCGCGCCATCGACGGCTACCTCCGCAGTCACGTCCTCGTCGACGACCAGTAGGCGTTTAGGCGCTCGCCGCCCTTCTGCGGACATGGACCGCGACGCCGCGCTCGACCGCGTGGAGCGGATTCTCGACGCCATCACGGAGGAACGCCTCCCCGTTCCCGTCCGGGAGTGCTGGGTCTACGGCGACGTCGCACTCGGGAAGGACCCCCTCACGCGCCTCGACGTCTACGTCACGAAGGACCTCCTCCTCGGGGGTGACCCCGCGCCGGACCTCGACGCGGAGCTCGGCGTCGAGGGGATCGGCCGCACCGTCGACGCCGAGTGGGCGCGCGAGCACCCCGAGCGGGTGCGCGTGAACGACAGCGGCCACGTCGCCCCCGAGAAATGCCTCGCCGCCCACCTCCTCCCCGAGGACGAACCCGTCCACTTGGAGGTGTGTAACGCGGGCTTCGAGCGCAACGTCACCCAGCGTGCGGAGGGCGCGCGGGCCCGCGAGAGCTACGAGCAGGTGATCGACCCGCGCGGCGTCTGCCTCTACGCGGAGGGCCAGCGCAGCGACGACGCGCTCGCGAAACTCCGCGACGGCGCGCTCGCCTTCCCGACGCTCGAGGAGGCCCTCGGCATGCTCGGGTTCGACGAGGCGGCCGCCGCGGACGCGGCGGAGGCGATGCGCGCCTACGAGGCCGCACAGGAGGGCGCGACGGTGCGCGGCGACGTCGTCTAGTCGCCCGTCTCGTCCGACGCGACGCGGCCGACGACGACGTAGAAGGGGACGACAGCGCGGCGCTCGTACGTTCGCTCGCCCATCTGCCCGACGACGGTCCGGCCCATCGAGCGCCACTCGTTCTTCAGCTCGTCGACGGCCGTCGCGCTGAGGCCGCCCCGTCTGAGCGTGGGGGTCTGCTCGACGATCCGGGTGCCCGCCGCCTTCGCCTTCGCGGCGGCGAGCGCCGCCTCGTCGTACGGCGGCGCGACGGTGCGCTCGTGTTCGTAGCGGCGGCTCTCGACGCCGGTGAGGTCGGCGTCCGCGAAGAGGTCGGCGGCGCCCGACCCGAGCGTCACGTCCGTCTCGACGCCCGCGATGTAGGTGTCGCGTGCACGCTTCGCGAGCGGGGCTTCCGCCGCCACGCTCGACTCGACGACGACCTCCGAGTTGTCGGGTTCGACGCACGCGACGAGGTCCGCGGAGACGCGCGCGAACTCCTCGACGGCCGCGAGCGGGTCCGGGAGGTTGATGAGGAGCGCCTGACAGACCACGAGGTCGAAGGCGTCGTCCGCGAAGGGGAGGCGCGTCGCGTCGCCGAGCGCGCGCGCGTCGGCCTCGGCTTCCGCGAGCAGGGCCCGATCGGCGTCCATCGCGACGACCTCGGCGTCCGACTCCTCGCGGAGGACGCGCGTGAGTTCGCCGGTGCCACAGCCGACGTCGAGGATCCGGGAGCGCGAATCGAGGGCGAGGGGCGCGAGCGCCGAGCGGTCCTCCCACATCCCCCGGCGGGTGTCCCGCAGGTAGTCGGACGAGAAGCGTCTCACTACGCGGGCGTAGGAGCGGGAGGGAGGAAACGCTGACGACCGACGCGGCAGGGTTCGCGGCGCGCGTCGCGCTACTCGGCGTTCGTCGTTTCGCGGCCCCTCCCGCTGGTCGTCGCCACGCAGCTCGCGGGTCGTTCCTCCCCGCTCGCTGGAACGTCGGCCCGCGCGGTACTCGGCCCGACGGAGGCTCGCGGGTCGTTCCTCCCCGCTCGCGTCAACGTGACGGCTCCCTACTGGTCGCCGTCACGGAGCTCCCGAACGTGCTCGATGTTCCACTCGTAGGAGCGCCCGTCCTCGGTCGGCGTCTCGAGCGCGAGCGGGACGTC
Organism: Halarchaeum grantii; assembly: GCF_014647455.2. Taxonomy (NCBI): domain Archaea; kingdom Methanobacteriati; phylum Methanobacteriota; class Halobacteria; order Halobacteriales; family Halobacteriaceae; genus Halarchaeum; species Halarchaeum grantii. Next base: position 354,194 of record NZ_BMPF01000002.1, read on the forward strand.
CGCGAGGGCGTCGTGGTTCAGGAACGCCTCGAAGCCGCGGTCCCCGATGTGGCCGTCCCCGATGTGCGCGTGCTCGTCCTTGTTCGTGCCACATTCGTGCTTCGAGTCGTTCAGGTGGACGTACGCGAGGTGCTCGAGGCCGACGACGTCGTCGAGTTCGGCGAGCGTCTCCTCGACGCCCTCGGGAGTGGAGAGGTCGTAGCCGGCGGCGAACGCGTGCGCGGTGTCGAGGCAGACGTCGAGGTCGGTGTCGGCGAGTTCGAGGACGGTCGCGAGGTGCTCGAAGTCGCCGCCGAGTTTCGTGCCGCTCCCCGCATCGCTCTCGATGAGGACGGTGACGTCGTCGGGGACGTCGAGGCTGTCGATGACGGACGCCGCGTTCTCGAGGCCCTGCTCGACGCCCGCGCCGGTGTGAGCGCCGAGGTGGACGTTCACGTACGGAATCCCGAGTTTGTGCGCGGCGTCGACCTCCTCCTGCATCGCCGTGCGGGACTTCTCGCGCAGGTCCTCCTTGGGCGTGCAGAGGTTCACGAGGTAGGAGGTGTGGATGACCCACGGCCCGACGTCTTCCGACTCGCTCTCCGCGCGGAAGGCCTCGGCCTCCCCGTCGTCGACGTTCGGCGACTGCCAGACCTGTGGGGAGTGCGTGAAGATCTGCCCGCAGTTCCCGCCGACGTCGAGTTGGCGTTCGACGGCGTTGTCGATGCCGCCCGCGATGGAGACGTGCGCGCCCACGTTGAGAGTCATGGCCGTCGAGAGGGCGCGGGACGCAAAAGGGACTTCGGAGTTCCGCCGGGTGGGCAAGAGGCTTATCCGAGTGTCGCGTGAGCTACGTCTATGGGTGACCCGCTCTCGGTCGGTGCGCGCGCGCCGGACGTGAGCGCCCCGCTCGTCTACCCGGACGGCCGCGTCGCGGACGTCGCGCTCTCGTCGCTCGTCGAGGAGCGACCCGTGTTGCTCGCGTTCTACACGAACGACTTCAGCCCGGACTGCATGGAGGAGTGGTGTTCGTTCCGGGACTACGGCTGGTTCGCGAACGACGAGCGCGTGCAGGTGATCGGCGTCTCGAAATCCCGCGCGGCGACTCACCGGCGCTTCATCGACTACCTCGACCTCGACTTCCCGCTCTACTCGGACCGCGACTTCGCGCTCACGGAGGCGTTCGGCGTCGACTACCGCGTTCTCAGGCTCCTGCGGCGCCCGAAGCGCTCGGTGTTCCTGCTGGACTCGGAGCTGACGGTGCGCTATCGGTGGGTGGGCGAGCATCCGGTGGACGCGACGCGTGCACAGCCGCCGATAGCGGCGGTCCGCGACGCCATCGAGGACGCCTTCGGCCCCGCCGATTCGGAGTCGTTCGGCTTCGACGTCTGAGTCCGCCGAAAAGCTTTTTGCGTTTTAGGCACACCTAAATCGTGTGTCGGGACCGGACGCACGTCGTCGTGCCCCCTGCACCAGCGGTCCCGGACACGGGCAGCACCGAGAGAGAATCGTCCCATAGCCACTATTCGACGGTTGTGTTCAGCGGGTCGGCGCTCGGGGGTGAGGGCCTCGACGCCGGTCTCGTCTCAGTAGAGTTCCCCGCCGAGCGGCACGTCCGCGTCGGGGCCGACGAGCATCGGGTTCCCGTCGGCGTCGGGCACGCCGAGCGTGAGCGCCTCCGACTCGAAGCCCGCGATGTTCACCGTGCCGAGGTCGACCGCACAGAGCACCTGCCGGCCGACGACGTCCGCGGGGTCGTGGTTGTAGCCCAACTGGGCGGCCGACTGGCGCGTCTCGTCGCCGAAGTCGATTTCGAGCTTGAACAGCTCGGGCTTGCGCGCTTCCTCGAAGCGTTCGGCGCTCCGGATTTCGCCGACGCGAACCGTCGTCTCGAGCGGACCGGACATACCCGGACGTGGCTCGCGCGGAGCGCTTGAAGCTTCGCGTTTCGGACGGCGACCGTCCGAGCGCTTTCGAAACACGCGTAGGCGTCGAGGCCCACGCGAGCGTATGGCGCTCGACTCGCTCCCGAACCGGCCGCTCGCACACGACGATGTCGCCGTCCTCGACGCCGCCGGCGCGTTCGCCGCCGTCCGCCCCGTCAACGCCTTCCACTTCCCGGAGCGCGACACGCGACTCGTCACCGCGCTCATCCTCGTCACCGGGACGGGCCTGCGCGCCGTCGAGTACGACCCGACGACGCGCGAGTGGACCGTCGTCCGCACCGAGGCACTCGACGACCCCGACGGCCTCGAGGACGTCCCGGACGAGCTGCTCGCCACCGTGCAGGGCGAACTCGAGGACCGCGTCAGCGAACTCGAGGAGGCCGGCGTCGTCGGGCAGCCGGCCGCGCGCGACGGCGACGTCGAAGTCCGGGACGCGACCAGCCTCGGAACCGTCCTCTACGAGCAGTACACGGACTGAGGCGCCTCAGTAGAGGCGCTCGGTCGCGATTTCCGCGCCCTCGACGAGCGCTTCGAGCTTCGCCCACGCGAGCTCGGGGCTGACCATCCCGAGGCCGGCTTGCGTGCCGAAGCCGCAGTCCGGCGCGGCGACGATGTCGGTGTCGTCGGGGGCGGCGTTCGCGACGCGCTCGATGCGGTCGGCGATGGTCTCCGGGTGGTCGATGATGTTCGTCTTCACGTCGACGACGCCGGGGATGAGCGTCCAGTCGTCGGGGAGGGGTTCCTCCGCGAACGCGCGGTATTCGTGCTGGTGGCGCGGGTTCGCCTGCTCGACGCTCAGTCCCGAGATGTCCGCCTCGTAGATGACGGGCAGCATCTCGACGAGGGCCGTGTCGAGGTGGCCCGGCCCCTCGTAGCTCCCCCAGCAGGTGTGGAGGCGAACCTGTTCTGCGGGGACGTTCTCGAGCGCCTGATTCAGCGCCTCGATGTGGAGGCGCGTCGCGTCCTTGATCTCCTCGAGGGAGCGGTCGGCGTACGCCGCCGTCTGGCCGACCGTGAGGAGTTCGGGCGCGTCGATCTGGAGCGTCATACCCGTCTCGGCGACGAGCTCGTACTCCTCCTGCATCGCGTCGGCGGCCGCGAAGAGGTAGTCCTCGTAGTCCTCGTAGTACTCATCGACGTGCGTGGACGTGACGATGCTCGGCGACGCCGACGTCATGAAGGTGTCCTCGACGTCCCCATCGACGGCCTCGAGCGCGTCGAGGAACTCCTCGATCTCCGCTTCGGCCTCCGCGTGGCCGGTGTACTCGATGGGGCCGGTGACGACGGGGTGCATCGAGAGGTCGATGACGTCCGTCTTGAACGTCTCGTCGGCGTACTCGGGGTACTCCTGAAGGTCCGCCCAGAGCTCGGTCTCCTGCGTGCCGTCGATGCCGCTGAGGCGGTTCGCGACGTACCAGTTGAAGGAGACGCGGGGCTGTTCGCCGTCGTTGATGGAGTCGAGTCCGACCTCGCGCTGGCGCTCGACGACGCGCTCGGTCGCCTCGCGGGTCGCTCGCTCCCACTCCTCGTCGTCGACGTCCTCGCCCTCCTGTTTCCGCTGGAGGAGGTCGAGGAGTTCGGGCGGGCGCGGGAGGCTGCCGATGTGCGTCGTGCGGATGCGGTCGTCCGTCATACACGTGTAATAATATGCGGCGAGGATATAACTCACGGTATTCGGGCGAGCGGTACCGACGGGCGGCGGCGCGGGTCCGCACGCACGCCGAGGCGTCGCCGACGGTCCGACCGCGGCTCAGGCGCGGGAACCGCCGACGGCACCGATTCCGTATCGCGGTAGGTGGTGTATCGGTGCTGTCGCGGGGCTTTTATCGCGCGCCACCGACTCTAGGGGTAGATGGTACGGAACGTCGCCGAGGACGTCGCGGCCCTCGAGCAGGAGGACTTCAACCTCCTCTCCGGAGTCGAGCACGGCATGCGCTTCTCGGAGTGGGTGAACCGGGAGAAGCTCCCGGAGTTTGCACGCCTCACCGAGGAGGAGGTGGATTATCGCCTCGACCGCGTCGAGGACCGGGGACTCGTCGAGCGCCAGACGATCCAGTACGAGGGGTTCCGGCTCACCTTCGAGGGCTACGACACGCTCGCGCTGAAGGCGTTCGCCGAGCGCGACACCCTCAGTGGGTTCGGCGCGCCGCTCGGCGTCGGCAAGGAGAGCGACGTCTTCGAGGTGCAGTCCTACAAGCCCCTCGCGCTGAAGTTCCACCGCGAGGGCTACACGAACTTCCGCGAGGTACAGAAGGAGCGCGACTACACGAGCGACAACGACCACGTCTCGTGGTTCTACACGGCCAGAAAGGCCGCCGAGCGCGAGCACGAGGCGCTCCACTCGCTCTATCCGGACGTGAGCGTCCCGCAACCCGTCGACCAGAACCGCCACGCCATCGTGATGGAGAAGGTGGACGGCGTCGAGTTGAACCGCGCGAAACTCGAGGACGGACAGGTCGTCGGCGTCCTCGACCTCGTCCTCGACGAGATTGCGACGGCGTACGACGAGGGGTTCGTGCACGCGGACGTCAGCGAGTACAACGTCTTCGTCCGCGAGGACGGCGTCGTCCTCTTCGATTGGCCCCAGTCCGTCCCGACCGATCACGAGAACGCCCGCGAGTTCCTCGGCCGGGACGTCCGCAACATCGTCTCCTACTTCCAGCGCAAGTACCCGAACCCGACGCCGGACATCGATACGGAGGCCGTCGCGGACGCGGTGGCGGCGAACGAGTTCGAGACCGTCAGGGCCCACGGCGAGTAGTCGGTAGGCGTTTCGCGACGCCGCGGAGAGCGCGGCGCGACGGCGCGGCCGGCGACCCGAGTGTTCCGTTTGGTCCGAGTCAGCGCGCGTCGGCGCTCGTCGCGCGCGCCATGAAGTAGACGGCGACGACGCCGAGCGCGAGGTCGAGCGCGCCGAGGACGACGACGGCGGGGGCGAGCGTGTTCCAGATGCCGCCGAACGCCGACACCTCGATGGCGGTCATGACGTCGCGGCCGAACATGAGGGCGCGCGCGGCGTCGATGCCGTACGTGAGGGGGTTGAGCGAGGCGACGACCTGCACCCACCCGGGGAGCGCGTCGAGCGGGAGGAAGGCGCTCGAGAGGAAGAGCAGGGGGAACTGGAGGACGTTCACGGAGATCATCGTGGACTCCTGGTCGCGCGTGACGAGCGCCATGACGTTCGAGAACGCCGTGAACCAGACGGAGAAGAGGACGCCGACGAGGACGATGCCGACGGCGCCCGCGAGGCCGGTGGCGACGTACGTGCCGGGGTCGCCGCCGGTGTCGATCCAGAGGAGGACGTAGCCGAAGACGAGGATGATACAGACCTGCACGACGATGCGCAGCACCTCCGAGAGGGACTTCCCGAGGAAGACCGCGCCCCGGTGCATCGGGGAGACGAGCGCCTTCTCGAACATCCCGGACTCGATGTCCTCGACGAGGCCGATGCCGGAGGTGGTGGCGGCGATGAGCGACACCTGAATCGCGATGGCGGGCACGAGGAAGGTGATGTAGCTCGTGTCGCCGCCGACCGCGCTCCCGATGGCGCCGCCCGTGATGCCGCCGAACACCTCGGTGAAGAGCACGAGGAACATGATGGGGTTGAGGAGGGAGAAGACGAGCACGAACGGGTTGCGCGTCGTCTTGATCAGCCACCGCTTGAGGTTCACCCACGTGTCGACGACGAAGCCGTTCCCCGCCGCTTTCTCGCCCGGCGCGGACGCGCTCATCGCGTCACCCCCGTCGGCTCGGCGCCGTCGGCCTCCTCGCTCTCGGGGTCGTACGCTTCGCCGGTGACGGAGAGGAAGACGTCGTCGAGCGTCGGACTGCGGACGTTGAAGCCGGTGATGGTGAGGCCGGCGTCGCGGAGCGCGACGAGGAGGTCGGTGCCGTGGCGGCGCGCCACGCTCGACGTGACGCGCACCCCCTCGTCGGTCGCTTCGACGGCGTCGGCGTCCGCCGCGAGGCGGGAGTCGACGGCGACCTCGCGGGCGCGCTCGACCTCCGCGTCGCTCGGGTCGTCGAGGTCGACTTCGAGGACGTCGCCGCCGACTTCGGCCTTCAGTTCGGCGGGCGAGCCGGTGACGGCGATCTCGCCGTCGACGATGACGCCGATGCGCTCGCAGAGGTGGTCGGCCTCCTCGAGGTACTGGGTGGTGAGGAAGACGGTGGTTCCCCGGTCGTTGATGCGCTCGAAGTAGTCCCAGAGGCGGTTGCGGGCCTTGGGGTCGAGGCCGGTCGTGGGTTCGTCGAGGAAGACGACCGGCGGCTCGTGGACGAGGGCGGTGGCGACGTCGAGCCGTTTCTGCATCCCGCCGGAGAAGCCCTTCGCGGGCTTGTCGGCGACGTCGGCGAGGTCCACGAGGTCGAGGAGGTCGTCGATGCGCGCCTCGCGCTCCTCGCGCGGGACACCGTAGGCCTCACACGCGTAGCGGACGTTCTCGCGCGCGGTGAGTTCGCGGTCGATGCTCGTCTCTTGGGCCATGTAGCCGATGGATTCGCGGACCTCGCGGGGGGAGTCCGCGACGTCGTAGTCGTTGACGGCGACGCGCCCCTCTGTCGGGTTGAGGAGGGTGACGAGGGTCTTGATGGTCGTCGTCTTCCCCGCGCCGTTCGCGCCGAGGAAGCCGAAGAACTCGCCGTCGGGGACGTCGAGCGTGACGTCGGTGACGGCCTCCGTTCCGTCCGCGTACGTCACCGCGAGGTGCTCGGCGTGGATCGCGCTCATACGTGACGGGAGAGCGCGCGCTGACACATAAGCTTTGACTGACCGTTCATTCAGACCGGTGGCCCCGTGTCTTATGGAGCGGTGTCACCGAGAAAGCGTATGCCGTGGTCCGAGACGCCGTTCGCGGTGCCGCTCCTCCTCGCGGCAGTCACGGGGCTCCTCCTCGCGGCGTACACGCTCGGCCGGCGCGAGCGCCTCGACCCGCCCGCCGTGGCGGCGTTCGTCACCGTCGCGCTCGCCACCGCCCTCTGGACGGGCGCGTACACGCAGCAACTCGCCGCCACGACCGTCGCCGCGAAACTGTTCTGGACGCGCGTCGTCTGGATCGGCGTCGCGCTCACCGCCGTCGGCTGGCCGGTCTTCGTCCTCGCGTACACCGGGCACCGCCGCGTCCTCCGTGCGCGCGTCCTCGCTGCGCTCGCCGCGCTCCCGGCGCTCTGCGTGCTCGCCGTCTGGAGCGCGAACTACCGGTGGCTCCTCACGCCCGTCGGCCTCCGCGACGTCGCGGGCATCACCGTCCTCGAAATCGCGCCCGGCCCCCTCTTCGTGCTCTTCCTCTGCTACTCGTACGCGCTCGATGTCGTCGCCATCGGCCTCCTCGCGCGCGCCGCCATCACCCGACGCGGCACTCGACGCCGCGAAGCCGCCGTCCTCTGTCTCGGCTCCGTCCTCCCGCTCGCCGCCAGCGTCGCCAGCGTCGCCGTCCTCCACCCCTACCCGTACGTCGACGCGACGCCGATGGCGTTCGGCGTCACCCTCCCGCTCGTCGCCGTCGTGCTCTTCCGCTATCGGCCGCTCTCGCTCGTCCCCGTCGCGCGCACCCAGCTCCTCGAGAAGATGAGCGACGGCCTCATCGTCCTCAACGCCGACGAGCGCGTCGTCGACGCGAACGCGACCGCTCGCGCGCTCCTCGCCAACGGCGACGGCCTCATCGGCCGCCCGGCCGAGCGCGCGCTCGCCGACCACCCCGCTCTCCTCGACGCGATCGAGCGACCCGACGACGACGGCGAGCGCAGCGTCGTCATCGAGCGCGACGGCGAGCGGCGTCACTACGACGTCTCCGTCTCCGTCGTTCGGGACTCGCTCGGCGCCGTCAGCGGCACGCTCGTCAGCCTCCGGGACATCACGCGGCGGCGCGAGCTCGAGCAGTGGTATCAGAGCATCGTCGACCGGTCCACGACCATCGTCGCGGTGGCCGACGCCGAGGGCAGGCTCCGCTACGCCACGCCGTCGTTCGAGCGGACGCTGGACTACGACCCCGGCGACATCGTCGGCGAGCGCGTGACCGACTTCATCCACCCGGACGACGTCCCCACGTTCCAGAGCGCGCTCGCGGACGCGAACGAGCACGGGACCGGCGCGCTCCGGGAGGTGCGCGTCCGGGACGCCGAGGACGGCTGGCACGTCATCGAGGGCCAGGCGCGCGACCTGCGCGACGACCCCGTCATCGGCGGCTACCTGCTCTCCGGCCACGACGTCACCGCGCGCCGCCGCACCGAACAGCGCCTCCAAGCGCTCAATCGCGTCCTCCGCCACGACGTCCGCAACGAGCTCTCGGTCGTGCAGGGCTACGTCTCGATGGCGCGCGAGCGCATCGACGACGAGGAGGTGCGCGAGTGGCTCGAGCGCGCCCACAGCGCGAGCGAGAAACTCCTCGACGTGAGCGAGACGTCGCGATACGTCGACGCCGAACTCGAGCGCGACCCCGAGGTGGCGCGCCGCGACGTCACCGACGCCGTCGCGGACGCCGTCGCCGCCGTCGAGCGCACGCACCCCGACGTGCGCGTCGCGGTGGACGCCCCGGAGTCGGCGCGCGCGGACGTCACCCGGCTCTTCGAGTTCGCCGTCGAGCACCTCGTGCGGACCGCCGCCGAGCACGCCGCGAGCACCGACGAGGACGTCGAGGTGCGCGTCGAGCGAACGACCGCCGGGGTCGAGCTCCGCGTACGGCTCGGCGAGCGGTGGCTCTCCGAGGGCGACGAGCGCGTGCTGGAGCAGGGCGAGGAGTCCCCGCTCGCGCACGCCGACGGCCTCGGCTTCTGGATCGTCCACTGGGCGGTGACGGCCGCCGACGGCACGCTCGCCGTCGCGGAGGACGGCCGCGTCGTCGTGCTCCGCCTCCGCGACCCCGACGCGTCGTGAGGCGGGGGTTTCGAAGCGCTTAACCCCGACACGACAGTAGCACCACCAACTCGCTGGTGCGGGCCCAGCGGGCACCCGTCTCGACGGGACGAAATGTGGACCGCCTCGCGGTCTGAATCGACAGCGCCCGCGGACAACACATGGCACGAAGCTTCTACTCCCACATCAAGGACGCGTGGAAGCAGCCCGGCGAGGGCAAACTCGCCGAGCTGCAGTGGCAGCGCAAGCAGGAATGGCGCCGACAGGGCGCGATCGAGCGCGTCGAGCGCCCGACCCGCCTCGACAAGGCCCGCGAGCTCGGCTACAAGGCCAAGCAGGGCGTCGTCGTCGCGCGCGTCTCCGTCCGGAAGGGGACCGCCCGGCAGTCCCGCCACAAGGCGGGTCGCCGGACGAAGCGGCAGGGCGTCAACCGCATCGGTCGCGCGAAGAACCTCCAGCGCATCTCCGAGGAGCGCGCGACGCGCAAGTACGTCAACCTCCGCGTGCTGAACTCCTACTGGGTGGGTGAAGACGGGTCGCAGAAGTGGTTCGAAGTCATTCTCCTCGACCCGGAGCATCCCGCCATCCAGAACGACGACGACCTCGGCTGGATCGCGAACAACAGTCAGGAGAACCGCGCGCTGCGCGGTCTCACCTCCGCCGGCCGGAAGGGCCGCGGTCTCCGCAAGCGCGGGAAGGGCACGGAGCACGTCCGTCCCTCGAAGAACGGCGGCCAGCGCAAGAAGTAACGCCGCGCGTTTCGGTTTCTCCCGTTTCCCTCGCCGCGTAGCGACGGCGCCGTTCAGCGCCCGCGCCAGACGACGTCCGCCGCGATGTCGTCGCGCGTGACGACGCCGACGAAGCGCCCGTGGCTGTCGGTGACGGCGGCGTGCGCGGCGCCCGTCTCGCGGAACTCGGTGACGAGTTCGTCCACGGTCCACGAGTCGAGAGCGGCGGGAACGTCCGCGAGGGCGTCGCGGAGCGTGCCGCCGGATTCGACGGCGCGCACGGCGGCGGCGAGCGTCACGATACCGACGACGCCACCGTCGGCCCCGACGACGGGAACGGCGTCGACGCCGGCCTCAAGGCAGGCGTCGCGCGCGGCGGCCGGCGTCGCGTCCGCGTCGAGCACGGTGGCGGTTTCGCGCGGCGTCATCACCTCAGCGACGGCGGTCTGTTCGAGGTCGAGGACGGCGTGCACCATCTCGCGCTCGTGGGGTGCGACGACGCCGAGCTGTGCGCCCGTCACGAGGAGCGCGCGGATCTCCTCGCGCGTCACGTACGGCGTCGCCGCGTCGGTGCCACCGAGGAGCGAGGTGATGGCGTTCGCGGCGGTGTCGAACGCCCAGACGACCGGGGAGAGCGCGCGTTCGAGGACGTGGACGGGGCGCGCGATGGTGAGCGCCCACGATTCGGCGTGCGCGACGCCGTAGGCCTTCGGCGCGATCTCGCCGAAGAGCAGGACGAGCACGCTCGTCACGACGGTGGCGGCGACGATGGCGGAGCCGGCGGGGAGGAGCGACACCGTGAGCGTCGCGATGATGGTGGAGAAGGCGACGTTCACGACGTTGTTCCCGACGAGGATGGTGACGAGGAGGCGGTTCGGGTCCTCGCGGAGCGCGTGCAACGCCGTCGCGCGGGCGTCACCGGTGGCGGCGAGCGACTGGATGCGGTGCAGTTGGAGCGAGAACGTCGCGATTTCGGCGGACGAGAAGAAGGCGCTCGCCACCAGGAGGAGGAGGCAAGCGCCCGCGAGCACGACGAGGGTGGCGTCGACCATACCGATGGGAGTGGCCCGAGGGCCGTAAGCCCACCCGGAGTCCCCCTACTCGGCGTCGCCGACGACGCCCTGCAGGGTCTCGAAGGCGTCGCGCTCGGCGTCGTCGTCGGCGTTCGCGACGAGGCGCTCGACGATGAACTCGGGCGTGCTGCGCCCGACGACGCCGAAGCGCGGCTGGTAGTCGACTTCGAGGGCGAGGTCCGGGGAGAGCCCTTCGGCGAAGACGCCGTCGACGCGCGCGCGCCCCGGGAGCGGGTCGAGGTCGTCCGCGAGGTGGGTGACGTAGACGCCGAGCGCGTCGTGGTCGGCGGTGAGCGAGACCAACCCGTGGAGGAGGTCGGCGGCGCTCCCGGGTTCGGTGATGGCCTCGAACTCGTCGACGAGCATGAGCGTGCGGCCGTCGCGGGCGAGCGGCGGCACGACGGAGCGCAGCGTCGTCTCGAGGACGCCGGCGTTGAAGCTCGCGTGGCGGCGGTGGAAGACGAGGCGGTCGAACCGCCCGACGACGGCGTGGTCGGCGGGGACGGGAAGCCCGAGGGCGGCGAGCGTCGCGACCTCGGCGAGCGTCTCGAGGAGCGTCGTCTTCCCGCCGGAGTTCGCGCCCGTGAGGACGGCGACGCGGTCGCCGACCGGCGGCCCCGCGAGGTCGTGGTCGCCGAGCGCGTACGTCACGGGTTGGACGCTCGCGCCGGACGCGCGGAGGCCGAGGTTGCGCGCGCCCGCGACCGCGAGCGCGGCGTCGTCGGTGTACGCGGGCCGCGTGAGGTCGTAGGCGACGGCGAAGCGCGCGAGCGAGACGGTGAACGCCACGTCGGGGACCGCCTCGGTCGCGGCCTCGACGTCGGTGTCGGCCTCGGCGACGGCGCTGTCGAGGTCCGCGCGCACCGATTCCTCGCGGCTCGCGGCGTCCGCGCGGAGGGCGTCGGCGAGCGAACGGAGCGTCCCGCTCACGAAGTCGGCGGCGTCGGCGGCGTCGGTCGCGGCGTGCTCGCGGATCCGCGCGGGGCCGACGCCCGTGACGTCCGCGACGTGCTCGACGACGGCTTCGCGGAACTCGTCCGGCCCGCGGAGGTCGCCCGAGCGGACGTCCTCGAGCACGCCGAGCGCGTCGCGTTCGAGGCGCTCGACGGCGGCCGCGCGCTCGCGGAGGTCGTCGAGGCGGTCGTCGTAGCCGTCACGGACGCCGTCGCCGTCGCGATAGCGCAGGGCGTCGGCGGCGTCCCGGAGGGCGTCGGCGTCCAGGTCGGCGAACGCCGCGAACGCCCCCGAATCGAGGCCGGCGTCGACGAGCGCGAGCGCGGTTTCGACGGCCGCGCGCTCCCCGCCGTCGCGGCTGTCGTGCTCCTCGAAGGCGGCGATGGCGGCCTCGCGCTCGCCCTCGTTGAGCTCGCGCCACGTCTCGACGGCGTCGAAGACCGCGTCGAGGCGGGCCTCGCGCGCGTCGGCGTCCGCGAGCGGCGTGAGGACGCGGATGCGGTCGCGGGCGCGGCGCGTGAGCGCGAACTCGGCGGCCGTCCCGAGGACGCGCTTGTAGACGTCGCGGGCGTCGTCGGTCGCGAAGCGATCGGCGTCCCCGCCGCCATCGGCGCGCCGGAGAATGCGGGTGGCTCGACCCGGCGAGACGCCGGCGTCGACGAGCGCGGAGACGTCGGCGGACTCGATGGCGCGGATCGCGGCGGCCTCGCCCAGCGCCTCGGTGAGGCGGGCGGCGGTCTTCGGGCCGACGCCCCAGTAGTCCTGTAGGTCGCTCTCCATACGGGAGTGGTACGGCGGCGGGAGAAAAACCGTTGCCCTAAGCGAGCGCGAACCACTCGCTGCCCGCGTAGTTCCAGAGGCCCCCACCGGTGACGGCCGAGAGGGAAGCCATCCAGTAGGGGAGCGTGAGCCACTGGATCGTCGCGGTGAGGAGGGCGGTGTAGACGGCGTAGCCGACGATGCAGACGCCGAGATAGCGCGCGAAACGCCGGCGGAGGCGGTCGGTGGCCGCGAAGGTGTAGCGGCTGTTCAGCCCGAACGTCCAGACGGCGCCGCCGAAGAACGCGACGAACGCCGCCCGCGACGTCGGGAGGGCGCCGGCGAGCGCGAGGAAGACGGCGACGTTCACGAGCGCGCCCGAAACGCCGATGGCGCCGAACTCGGTGAGTCGAACCGCGCGCTCGGCCGGACAGACCCGCGTGACGCCGAGCCGGCGGAGGCCGGCTTCGAGGAGTGGTTCGATGCGCGCGAGCGGTGTCGCACTCATGTCCCGGTCGGGACAACAGTATCGGCGAGAGACGGATAAAGGTTGGTGCGGACTCCCACGTTGAGCGGCGTGCCCGCGCCGAGCGGCCGTCTCGAACGACGGGGGAGAAAGCACTTACCGGGTCGCGGCGGCGCCGCCGCTCGGCGCGCGGCGAACAGGGGAAAGCAGGGGAAAGAAGCGTGTGGGCGTCGGCCGGGTTACTCGAGGTCGAAGCGGTCGGCCTGCATGACCTTGCTCCACGCGGTGACGAAGTCCTCGACGAGCTTCTCCTCGCCGTCCTCGGCCGCGTAGACGTCGGCGTGCGCGCGGAGGCGGGCGTGCGAGCTGAAGATGAGGTCGAAGCGCGTTGCCTCCCAGACCTTCTCGCCGCTGTCGCGCTCGAAGCCCTCGAAGACCTCCTCGTCCTCGTCCACGGGTTCCCACTCGTAGGCCATGTCGAGCAGGTTCACGTAGAAGTCGTTCGTGAGCGTCCCGGGGTCGTCCGTGAGGACGCCGCGCTCGGTGTCGTCGTAGGTCGCGCCGAGCGCGCGCATCCCGCCGACGAGCGCCGTCAGCTCGGTGACGGAGAGGTTGAGGAGTTCGGCCTTGTCGACCATGCGCTCCTCGAGGGTGTCGTAGAGGTCGTTGTAGTCGCCGTCACCGATGTAGTTGCGGAAGCCGTCCGCCTTCGGCTTGAGCGGCGCGAAGGAGTCGGCGTCCGTCTGCTCGGCGCTGGCGTCCGTGCGGCCCGGCTCGAACGGCACGTCGACGTCGTAGCCGGCGTCGGCGGCCGCCTGCTCGACGGCGACGTTGCCGCCGAGGACGATGAGGTCCGCGAGCGAGACGCGGACGTCGTCGTCGCGCGACTCGTTGAACTCCGCCTGAATCTCCTCGTAGGTGTCGAGGACCTCGGCGAGCGTCGCGGGCTCGTTGACCTCCCAGTCCTTCTGGGGTTCGAGGCGGATGCGCGCGCCGTTCGCGCCGCCGCGCTTGTCGCTGTCGCGGTAGGTCGAGGCGGACGCCCACGCGGTCTTCACGCGCTGCGTCCGGTCGAGGTCGGAGTCGAGGATGGCGTCCTCGAGCTCGGCGACCTCCTCGGCACCGACGGTCTCGTAGTCGGCCTCCGGGATCGGGTCCTGCCAGACGAACGTCTCGTCCGGGACCTCGGGACCGAGGAGACGCTGCTTCGGGCCCATGTCGCGGTGGATGAGCTTGTACCACGCGCGGGCGAACGCCTGCTGGAAGTGGTCGGGGTTCTCCTGGAAGTCCTCGAGGACCTCGCGGTAGTCGTCGTCGCGCTTCAGCGCGACGTCGGTCGTCAGCATCATCGGCTCCTCGGACTCGTCGAAGTCCTGGGCGTCCGGGGCCTTCTCGATGTCCTCGCGCTCCTCCTCGGTGGCCGGCTGCCACTGCCACGCGCCACCGGGGCCCTTGTGGGGCTCCCACTCGTAGTCGAGGAGGTTGTCGATGTATCCCGTGTCCCACATCGTCGGCGTGGAGTTCCACGGGCCCTCGATGCCGCTCGTGATCATGCCGGCCTTCTCGAAGTCGTGGTCCCAGCCGAGGCCCTGGTCCTCGATGGGCGCGGACTCGGGGTCGGGGCCGACTTCGGTCTCGTCGTCGGCGCCGTGGACCTTCCCGAAGGTGTGGCCGCCGGCGATGAGCGCGACCGTCTCCTCGTCGTCCATCGCCATGCGGTCGAACTCCTCGCGGATGTTCGCGGCGGAGCCCTCGACGTCGGGTTCGCCGTAGGGGCCCTCGGGGTTGACGTAGATGAGGCCCATGACGGTGTTCGCGAGCGGGTCCTTGAGGTCCCCGACCTCCTCGTCCTCGAAGCGCTCGGGGTCGGTGGTCTCCCACTCGGTCTCGGGGCCCCACTCGACGGCCTCGTTCGACTTGTAGGCGTCCTCGCGGCCGCCGCCGAAGCCGTACGTCTCGAAGCCCATCGTCTCGAGGGCGACGTTCCCGGCGAGCACGATGAGGTCGGACCACGAGAGCTTGCGGCCGTACTTCAGCTTGACCGGCTGGAGGACGCGGCGGGCCTTGTCGAGGTTGACGTTGTCCGGCCAGCTACTCTCCGGCGGGAGGCGCTGGCGGGCACCGGACGCGCCGGCGCGGCCGTCGAGGGTGCGATAGGTGCCGGCGCTGTGCCAGGCCATCCGGATGAACAGCGGCCCGTAGGTGCCGTAGTCGGCCGGCCACCACTCCTGGGAGTCCATCATGACCTCCTGGATGTCCGCCTTGACCTCCTCGAGGTCGAGCTTCTGGAACTCCTCGGCGTAGTCGAAGTCCTCGCCGTACGGGTTGAGTTGCTCCTCGTCGTCGTCGAGGATGTCGACGCGCAGCAACTCCGGCCACCACTCCTGGTTTGACCACGTCATTAGTACCTGATTCATCACGCGTTGTGGCCATAAACATACCGATAGCTCGCTTCAAGCGAGGTAATATTCCCACCAGAGGGCGAAGATGTTTTTCTGAAGGGAAGATATTTTTGTGCTTGTGTCCGGTGGGTTCGCAGTATCTGTTGGGCAGGCGGCGACGCAGGAAAAAGACGGGCCGGCATCTCGTGTGCGAGACGTTCTGGCGCGTGGTATCGCCGTTCGGCTCGCGATGCCGTGTTACTCGCCTTCGACGAGGCGGCGGAGCTGTTCGGGAGGGACGGCACCGCGCGCCGCGTACCCCTCGTACGCGAACGTCGGCACGCCCGTCACGCCCTGCTGGTGGGCCGCCCGGAACTTCTCCGTCACCGTCTCGTGCAGGTCCTCGTCCGCGACGGCGTCGCGGACCGCCTCGGGGTCGACGCCCGCCTCGTCGGCGAGGTCGGCGAGCACGTCCACGTCGCCGATGTCGCGCTCGTCCTCCCAGAGCGCCGCGAAGAGCGACTCGTCGAACGCCAGCCACGTCTCGTAGTCCTCGTGTTCGGCCACGTAGTAGGAGGCGATCTGCGCGTCCAGCGAGTCCACGTCCCCCACGAGGTCCGTCTGCATCTCCTCGGCGTCGTACTGCTCGCGGAGGCGTTCGACGTTCTGCTTCGCCTGCTCGTAGTACTCGTCGTCGTGCCCGCTCTCCTGCACGATTTCGCCCGACTCGTTGCGCTGGTTCGACCGGAGGTCGAAGGGGTGCCACTCGATCTCCAGTTCCTCCTCGCGCGACTCCTGATACGTCTCGAGCGAGCGGCGCCCGAGGTAGCAGAACGGACAGACGTAGTCGCTGAACACCGTTATCGTGTCGGCCATACGGCGTGAAGGGGACGGGGACGCAAGAGGGCCACGCCCCCGGCACTGAACGCGCGAAACGGGACGCGAGCGAGGCACAGCACTTTACCCTTCAGCGCGCGCACACGACAGGTATGAACTCGGAGACGGGACGGGAGCCGTGGCGGCGCGGGAGACACCCCACATGGTGAACGCCCTCCTCGCCGGGCACGTCGCGGCGTTCGCGCTCGCCGCCATCGCGTGCGTCCTCGGCGCGTGGCGCGCACTCGACGCCGAGCACGACGGAACGCGCACGGGCCTCGTGGCCTTCTTCCTCGCGAGCGGCGGGTGGGCCGCGACAACAGTCGGCTTCCTCCTCATCCCCGTCGTCCCCGTCCAGCGCGCGCTCGTCATCCTCGGGTTGCTCTTCGGCCTCCTCACCGTCGGCGCGTGGCTCTACTTCGCCGCCGCCTACACGGGGCGCTCGCCGAGCGCGCTCCCGTACAGCCGCCTCACCGCCGGCGTCCTCGTCGCCGTCGGCGTGTTCAAGGCCACGAACCCCATCCACCACGCCTACTTCGGCGTCGAGGCGGTGGCGGAGCCGTTCCCCCACCTCGCCGTCCACTACGGCATCGGGCACTGGCTCTCGCTCGGCCTCGCGTACGTCCTCGCGTTCGTCGGCGTCTACATGATCCTCGAGCACTTCCACCTCGCCGGCGCGGACACCCGCCCGCTCGCCGTCCTCGTCGGCTTCACCGCGCTCCCCGTGCTCCTGAACATCGTCGCGCTCGACACGCCGTGGCTCCTGCCCCTCCTCTACGAACCGCTCGGCGTCGCGGCGTTCGCGCTCGGCGTCGGCTTCGTCTACTTCGAGCGCTTCGAGACCATCCACCTCGCCGCCGACATCGACGACCCCGTCGTCTTCCTCGACCGCGAGGGGTACATCCGCGACTACAATCAGGAGGCTGCGGCGCTCTTCGGCGAACTCGACGGCGCGACGGGCGAGCGCCTCGCGGACGTCCTCCCGACGCTCGCGGCGGGCATCGAGGACGGCGCGTCCGTCGTCGCGCTCGAACGCGGCGGGGAGACGCGCTACTACGACGTCACGACGAACCCCTTCATGGCGGGGGAGACCCGGACGGGCGAATCCATCGTCGTCTCGGACGCCACGGAACGCGAGCGCTACCGCCGGCGTCTCGAGGCGCGCGGCGAGCAACTGGAGGCGCTGAACCGCGTCGTCCGCCACGACATCCGCAACGACATGGCGGTCGTGACGGGGTGGAGCGAGGTGCTCGAGGACCACGTCGACGAGGACGGGCGGGACGCCCTGTGGCGGATCCGCCGCACCGCCGAGCACACCATCGAGATCACGGAGAACGTCCGGGACTTCGTGGACGCGCTCGCGGACGAGGGCGAGATGTCGACGCACCGCATCGACCTCCACGCGCACCTCGACGCCGAACTCGAGCGCGTCCGCGAGGCCTACCCGAACGCGCGCTTCGAGACGCCGACCGGCCTCCCGGACGTCGCCGTCGAGGCGAACGAACTGCTCTCCTCGGTCTTCCGCAACCTCCTGAACAACGCCGTCCAGCACAGCGACGTCGACGACCCCGTCGTGACCGTCACCGCGAGCGTCGCCCCCGACACCGTCACGGTGCGCGTCGCGGACAACGGCCCCGGCGTCCCGGACGCGGAGAAGGAGCGCGTCTTCGGGAAGGACGCGAAGGGCGTCGAGAGCACCGGGACGGGCATCGGCCTCTACCTCGTGCGGACGCTGCTCACGCAGTTCGGCGGGAACGTCCACGTCGAGGACAACGACCCGCGGGGCGCGGTGTTCGTCGTCGAGTTACCGCGCGCCTCAGAGGGCGCTCGCGCCGAGGAAGACGCAGGCGACGACGGCGACGAGGGGGGCGGCGTACGCGACGCCGTCGCGGAGTCGTCCCCCGACTAGCGCGCCGACGACGAGGCCGTTCCCGGCGGCCTGCACGAGCGCGGAGTGGTAGAAGAGCAGCCGGTAGGTGCCGGTGTCGATCTGGCCGACGTGGACGCCCGCGATGCCGGCGGCCGGGAGCGAAGCGGAGGCGCCGGCGGCGTCCGCGACGGCGGGGAGGAAGACGAGGTCGAACGCGAGGAGCATCCCGACGTAGACGAGGACGCCGACGACGACGATGCCGGCGTAGACCCCGAGGGTGCGCCGGCGGTCAACCTCGCGCTCGTGGCGCTGGCCGAGGTCGTCCGCGACCGCCTCGAGCACCGGTCCGGGGTCGTCGGTGGTGCGGACGGCGACGACGGTGAGGCCGATGGCGCGCGTGACGTCGGGGACGCCGAGGCGGTCGGCGAACGTCCGGAGGGCGCGCGGGAAGTCCGCGGTCCACGCGACGTCCCGGCGGACGCGGTCGAGTTCGTCCGCGAGCGTTCCCGTGGTGCGCTCGGCGACGAGGCCGACGGCGTCGGCGAGCGGGACGCTGTTGCTCGCGGCGTCCGCGACGACGCGGAGGGCGTCCGGGAAGCGCCCCCGGAGGTCGCGTTCGCGCCGGCGCTCGAGGAGGTAGAGGAGCGCGAACGGCGTGACGGCGACGAGGAACGGGACGGCGAGGAGGCCGGTCGTGGCGCGGATGGGGGTCGCGGCCATCCCCGAGACAGAGAGCGGGACGACGCCGATAGCGGCGAGCGCGAGGAGCGCGAGCGCGGCGAGCGGGACGCTCGCGAGGAAGAGAAGCCGGGGGGCGTCGCGGGCGGCGGCGAGCGGGGCGGCGAGGCGTTCGCGCCACGTCGCGCGCTCGCGCCCGGCGAGGTAGTCGTCTATCGGGCCGTCGTCGATGGCGGCGGGGTCGCACTCATCGCCGGCGTCCACGGCGGCGACGGGGTCGGCGCCGTGGCGGCGGGCGCGCGCGAGCAGGCGCTTGAAGACGAGGGAGAACGCGACGAGGAGGAGGGGGAGGAGGAGGTAGGTGAGCGCGGCGAGCGCGCCGACGAGGCCGGGCGCGGTGAAGGAGGCGACGAGGACGACGACGAAGAGGAACGCGGGGCCGGCGAGCGCGACGGCGACGTACGCTTCGGCGGTGGTTTCGAGGTCCTCGAGCACGCGCTCCTGTCGGTGCTCGGCGCGCTCGCGCTGGTCGGTGACGGCGTCCGCGAGGAAGGCCTCGACGTCCCCGCCGGTCTCGAGGACGCCGACGAGTTCGTCGAGGAGGACGGTGAAGTCGTCGCTCGGCGTGCGCTCGCGGGTCGTGGTGAGCGCGTCGAAGAGGTCGGCGTTGAAGCGCTCGGTGTCCCGGACAGCGAGGCGGACCTCCTCGGCGAGCGGACCGTAGGCCTCCGTCTCGTCGGCGAGCCTGTCGAACGCCTCGTAGAGGTCGGTGCCGCCGTGGACGAGCGCGTAGAGGAAGACGGTTGCGTGCGGGAGCGCGCCGTCGATGGCGCGCCGTCGTCTCGCGATGCGGCGCCGCAGGAGCGCGAGGTGGCCGCCGGCGACGCCGCCGCCTCCGAGGAGGAGGCCGAGCGGGACGCAGGCGAACCGCGCGAGCGCGGGGAGGGGCGCGAGCGCGGCGGCGAGGAGGCCGACGAGGAGGCCACAGAGCGCGCCGACGGCGCTGTGGCGGGCGACGCGCGCGACGTAGGCGTCGACGGTCTCGGGGACGTGCGCGCTCTCGAGGGCGTCGTCGAGGCGCGCGAAGCGCTCGGGGCGCGCGATGACGGACGTCCGAACCGGCCCGTAGCCGTCGGTGCGGACGCGCTCGCGGGCGCCCGGCTCTCGGTCAGTCATCCGCGATACGCACCCGCTCGGCGCCCTCGCGCACGCCCTCGGGGAGGTCCGCGAGGACGCGCTCGGGGTTGCGCTCGAAGGTGAAGACGCGGTCGGCGACCGCCTCGTAGTCGAAGCTCCCCTCGGCGGCGAGGTGCGCGAGGACGCGCTGACGGCTGTCGAGTGCCTCGCGGAGGCGGTCGTCGCGCCAGCCCCGGTCGGCCGCGATTTCGCGCGGGACGCGCGCCGGGGCGCGCTGCTCGAAACCCTGCGTGTCGGCGTCGTAGCGGAAGACGTCGCGGATGCTGGGGCGCTCGTCGCCGTCGGGCGTGCCGACTTCCGCGATCTGCCAGCAGCGCCGCGCGACGCCGTCGGGTTCGTCGACGATGCGCTGGACGACGACGACGTCGAGGTCGGCGAGCAGGTCGGGCGGCACCGAGAGCGGGTCGTGGGTGAGGCGCCGGATGGCGTCGTCGGCGGTCTCCGCGTGGAAGGTGGTGAAGCCGTCGTGGCCGGTGCCGACCGCTTGGAAGAACGCGCGGACGACGGCGGGGTCGGTGCGGAGTTCGCCGACGACGATGTGGTCGGGGCGCTGGTGGAGGGCCTCGCTGAGGAGGCGGTAGCCGTCGACTTCGCGGCGGGCGTCGGCGCTCGCGTCGTCGGCGGTGCGGGTGACGTCCGCCACCCAGTTCTCGTGTGGCAGGTTGACTTCGCGGGTCTCCTCAATGGAGACGACCTTGTGGTCGGGCGGGACGAAGAACGCGCAGGCGTTCATGCTCGTGGTCTTCCCGGAGCCGGTCGGGCCGACGAAGAGCACGGAGCGGTTGTGCGCGACGGCGAGCCAGAGGTAGGCGAGCTGGCGGGCGTCGAACGTGCCGAGGGAGGCGAGTTCGGGGGGCGTGAACGGCTCCTCCCTGAATTTGCGGACGGTGAAGTTCGACCCGCGCGTCGCGACGTCGCCGCCGAGCGTCACCTGCACGCGCGAGCCGTCCGGGAGCGTCGTCGTGAGGAGCGGGTTGGCGGCGGAGACGTGCCGGCCGGCGCGCTGGGCGAGGCGGACGGCGATGGACTCGACGACGTCGCTCCCCCACGACCGGTTCGACTGGAGGTGGCCGTGGTCGCGGTGGTAGGCGTAGAGCGGGACGTCGGCGCCGTCGCAGGAGACGTCCTCGACGGCGGGGTCCGACATGAAGGGGTCGATGCGGCCGTACCCCAGAAAATCCCGGCGGAGGTAGTAGCGCACCACCCAGCGCTCGGCGGGCGGGACGCCGCGCGCGTGCTCGGCGAGGACGTCGTCGAGGCGGTCGGCGAACGCCTCGCGTCCCGACTCGTCGTGGGCGTACTCCTCGTCGAGGAGGACGCGCCGGGCGACGTCGCGGAGGTCCTCGTAGACGTAGTCGGCGAACTCCGAGCGCGTCGGTTCGAGGACGTCGTAACGGAGTTCCTCGGTGTCGGGGTCGCGCCGGAGGGCGACGTGCGCGTACGGTTCGGTCACCCAGTAGGCGTCGACGGCGGGGTCGGGGTCGGCGGCGACGTCGAAGCGCTCCACGAGGGCCTCGACGTCCGGGAGCGCGTCGAACGGCGCGGGGTCGCGGGCGTCGAGGTGGGTGGCGAGCGCCTCGCGGACCCGCTCGCGGGTGTCGCCGGTCATGTCACGCTCGGGGGATGTGCGGTCACGTGCCTTAGTGTTGTGGCTGGCGGGGCCGCGAGCGCGCCGGACGAGCGATGCGGGGCGCACCGGGGGAAGAGCTATGTTGAATGAACGGTTAGTCAACGGCGACGAGACACAATGAACGGATTCGACGGGAAGACGGCGGTCGTAACGGGTGCGGCCTCGGGAATCGGGCGGGCGTCGGCGCAGCGCCTCGCGGCGGAGGGCGCGAGCGTCGTCGTCGCGGACGTCGACGCCGAGGGCGGCGCGGAGACGGTCGCGGCCATCGAGGACGCGGGCGGCGACGCGACGTTCGTCGAGGTGGACGTCACGGACGCGGCGTCGGTCGAGCACATGGTCGACGTCGCCCTCGACACCTACGGGAGCCTCGACCTCGCGCACAACAACGCCGGCATCCTCACTGGCTTCGACGCGGTGACCGACATCGAGGAGGAGGACTGGGACCGCCTCCTCGGCGTGAACCTGAAGGGCGTCTGGCTCTGCATGAAGGCCGAACTCGCCGTTATGGAGGAAACGGGCGGCGCCATCGTCAACACCGCCTCCGAGGCCGGGCTCGTGGGGATGGGCGGGCTCTCGAACTACGTGGCGAGCAAGCACGGCGTCGTCGGCCTCACGAAGACCGTCGCGCTCGAGTACGCGGGGCGCGGCGTCCGCGTGAACGCCATCGCGCCCGGCCCGACGAAGACGAACATCCAGCAGGGGATGACGGGCGGGAGCGACCCGTCGACGCTCCCCTTCGACACGTCCGCGATGGCGGACGTCCCGATGGACCGACAGGCCGACCCCGAGGAGATGGCGGGCGCGGTGGCCTTCCTCTGCTCCGAGGACGCCTCCTACATCACCGGGCACACCATCCCCGTCGACGGCGGGCAGGCCGCCGACTGAGCACCCGCGTAGACGACGAGTATTTCCGAGCCGGCGCGCTGAACTGAGGGTATGGACGCGGCTCTGGGACCACCGCAGGCGATGGCGGCTCAACGCGAGGAGCTGACGCCGATGATGGCCCAGTATCACGACCTCTGCGCGGAGTACGACGACTCGCTCGTGCTCTTCCAAGTCGGGGACTTCTACGAGCTCTTCTGCGAGGCGGCGGAGACGGCGGCGCGCATCCTCGAGATCGCGCTGACGAAGCGCGAGGACTCCACGGGCACCTACCCGATGGCGGGCATCCCCATCGACAGCGCCGAATCGTACATCGAGTCGCTGCTCGAGGCGGGCTACCGGGTCGCCGTCGCCGACCAGGTGGAGGACCCGGACGAGGCGTCCGGCGTGGTCGAGCGCGCCGTCACGCGCGTCGTCACGCCCGGCACCCTCACCGAGTCCGAGCTCCTGCGCTCGGACGACAACAACTTCGTCGCGGCGCTCGCGCACGACGACGGCAGCTACGGGGTGGCGTTCCTCGACGTCTCCACGGGCGACTTCGTCGCGACGGGAACCGGCACCCGCGAGACGGTGCGCGACGAGGTCGCGCGCTTCGACCCCGCCGAGGCCATCGTCGGCCCCGAGGCGCCCGAAGGGGTCTTCCCCGACGGCTGCATGGTGACGGGGTACGACCCCGAGGCGTTCGCGGCGGACGCGGCGCGCGAGCGCGTCACCGACTACTTCGGGTCGCCGGAGACGCATCTCGCGGGGCGCGCCGAGGTCCGGGCCTGCGGCGCGCTCCTCGCGTACGCCGAGTACACGCGCGGCGGCGAGCACGGCCGCCTCGACTACCTGAACCACCTGACGCGCTACGACCCCCGCGAGTACATGGTGCTGGACGGCGTGGCGCTGCGCTCGCTCGAGCTCTTCGAGCGCCGGAGCGTCCACGGGAGCGAGGGCGCGGCGCTCGTGGACGTCCTCGACGAGACGGCGTGCGCGCTCGGCGGCCGCGAGCTGAAGGACTGGCTCCGCCGCCCGCTCGTCGACCGCGAGCGCATCGAGGCGCGCCTCGACGCCGTCGAGGAGCTCTCCGAGGACCCGCTCACGCGCGATACCCTGCGTGGACTGCTCGCGGACGTCTACGACCTCGAGCGCCTCGTCTCGCGGGTGTCACGGCGTCGCGCGGACGCCCGCGACCTGCGCTCGCTGAAGGCCACGCTCGACGTCGTCCCCGAGATACGGGCGGGCCTCGACGACGCCGAGAGCGCGCTCCTCCGGGACCTCCGCGAGCGCCTCGACGGCCTCGCGGACGTCCGGGACCTCATCGGGGAGGCGATCCAGCAGGACCCGGAGCGCGAACTCACGGAGGGCGGCATCATCGCGGACGGCTACGACGAGCGCCTCGACGAGCTGCGCGCGACCGAGCGCGAGGGCCAGCAGTGGATCGACGACCTCGAAGCACAGGAGCGCGAGCGGACTGGCGTCGACTCGCTGAAGGTCGGGCACAACTCCGTCCACGGCTACTACATCGAGGTGACGAACCCGAACCTCGACGCCGTCCCCGAGAACTACGAGCGCCGCCAGACGCTGAAGAACTCGGAGCGCTTCGTGACGCCCGCCCTGAAGGAGCGCGAGGAGGAGATCCTGAACGCGTCGGCGCGCGCGGACGAGCACGAACTCGACCTCTTCCGGGAGGTTCGGCGCGACGTCGGCGAGGCGGCCGAGCGCATCCAGAACGTCGCGGACGCGCTCGCGGTCGTGGACGTCCTCGTCTCGCTCGCGTCCGTCGCCGCACAGTACGACTACTGTCGCCCGGAGGTGGGTGGTAACGCGGTCGAAATCGCGGGCGGGCGCCACCCGGTCGTCGAGCGCACGGTGGAGTCGTTCGTCCCGAACGACCTGACGCTCACCCGCGACGTGCCGGTCGCGGTGATAACGGGCCCGAACATGAGCGGGAAGAGCACCTACATGCGGCAGGCGGCGCTCGTCGCGGTGCTCGCGCAGCTCGGGAGCTTCGTGCCCGCCGAGTCGGCGTCGCTCCCGCTCGTCGACCGGGTGTTCACGCGCGTCGGCGCGAGCGACGACATCGCGGGCGGGCGCTCGACGTTCATGGTGGAGATGACGGAGTTGAGCGACATCCTCCGGGACGCCACCGAGGACTCGCTCGTCGTGCTCGACGAGGTCGGGCGCGGGACGAGCACGGCGGACGGCTTCGCCATCGCGCGGGCCATCACGGAGCACGTCCACGACGAGGTGGGCGCGTACACGCTGTTCGCGACGCACCACCACGACCTGACGGCGGTCGCCGACGACCTCGCGGGCGCGAAGAACCTGCACTTCCGCGCGGAGCGCGAGGACGGGGACGTGACGTTCGTCCACGAGGTCGCCGAGGGCGCGGCGACGGCGTCCTACGGCATCGAGGTGGCGCGCGAGGCGGGCGTCCCGCCCTCGGTGGTCGAGCGGGCGCGCGAACTCGTCGTCGAGAACGCGGAGAACGCCGCCGTCGGGGACGACGCGAGTGAGTCGACCGCGACGGCGGCGAGCGCGGACGGCGGGCGCGCGGACGCGGAGAGCGACGTGCTCGATGAGCTCGCGCGGCTGAACCTCGCGGAGATGACGCCCATCGAGGCGTTGACGACGCTGAACCGCCTCCAGCGCGAGCTCTAGGGTTCGAGCGAGACGAACTCGTGGCCGTCGCGCGCGAGGACGCGGCGCGTGCGCGGCGTACAGGAGGGCGCGACGAGTATCCCGCGAACGTCGGCGTCCGCGTGGAGGTCGCGGCGGAGGGCGTCGACGTACCGGGAGAGCTGGCTGGCGGCGTCCGGGCCCGCCCGGGTGGCTTTGAGCTCGACGGCGACGGCTCGCCCGGAGCTATCGCGCCCGAAGACGTCGACGGGGCCGGCGGGGGTGTCGCGCTCGGCGGCGAGCGCGCGGAAGCCCGGCTCGACGAGCGCGGGGTCGGCGAGGACGCGCTCCTTCAGGTCGGCTTCGGTCCCCGAAATTTCGACGGTGGCGTCCGTCTCGTCGGCGGCCATCGCCGCCGCCTGTTCGATGGACTCGAAGGTGACGCGCAGTTCCTCGGTCGGCGACTCGCGCGTCGCCGTGAGGAGGAGCGACCCGTCCTCGACGTCGACGTCGAGGGCGTCGGCGGCGAGCCAGTTCTGCGGCTTCGGGCCGTCGGCGGCGTGAACAAGGAGGGTCAGGTCGGGTTTGAGCGCGACGAGGCGGTCGGCGGGGCCGGCGTGGGAGGTCGTGCGGCCGTCGTAGGCGACGTGACAGCGACCGAGGAGCGTGCAGAACGCGCGCCGCTCGTGGGCGTCCCGAACGTACGCGGCGGCCTCGGCGGGCGCGGGGGCGACGAGCGACGACCGGTCGGTGTCGGACACGTCGCGTGATTGGGGACGGAGCGCCAAAAGCGCCGCGCGAGCGCGCCGAATACGTCCTTAAGGTGAGGATACACATACGAAGAGTGGGTGTCCGGTCGGTATCGACCACCGATATAAGACGTACGTCAACGGTTAGTTTCTTAAGCAAGACACACTAGCCACACTACCATGAGAACCAATACGTTCGTTTCGACTTTTCGGGAGTGTGTCCCGGTTTCTGAACACGAAGGTGGTCGGGCGTGAACGGCTGGGTGCCGACGACGTGTATGCGGTGTGCGGTCGGCTGCGGACACCTCCAGCGCGGCGCCGACCTCGGCTACGGCGTCGACTCGGTGCGCGGGAACGCCGAGCACCCGACGAACCGCGGGCTCGCGTGCCAGCGCGGCGTGCGCGAGACCGCGGACCCGGACGCGCGCTTCCTCACGCGCCCGCTCGTCCGCCGCGACGACGAACTCGTGCCGACGACGTGGGACGTCGCGCTCGGCGAGGTCGCCGAGCGGATGCGCGAGGCGCGCGCGGAGACGCCGGACGCCGTCGGCGTGCTCGGGAGCGGCCAGCAGACGAAC
This sequence comes from Halarchaeum grantii, assembly GCF_014647455.2. Lineage (NCBI taxonomy): Archaea > Methanobacteriati > Methanobacteriota > Halobacteria > Halobacteriales > Halobacteriaceae > Halarchaeum > Halarchaeum grantii. The sequence continues at coordinate 380,394 of NZ_BMPF01000002.1, forward strand.
GAGGCCGCGTACGCGCTCGGGAAGGCCGCGCGCGGCGTGCTCGGCACGCGCTACTACGACGCGAACACCACGCTCTGCATGGCGTCGGCGGTGAAAGCCTACTACGACGCGTTCGGGAGCGACGCGCCGCCGTGTAGCTACGAGGACATCCCGAAAGCGGAGAGCCACGTCGTCTGGGGGGCGAACCCGGCGGTCGCGCATCCCGTACTCTTCCGGTGGGTGACGGACAGCGCCGCCGAGGGGACGCTCGTCGTCGTCGACCCCGTGGAGACGGAGAGCGCCGAGCAGGCGGACGTCCACGTTCAGCCCGACCCCGGCGGCGACCTGCCGCTCGCGCGCGCCGTCCTCGCGCACGTCGTCGAGACCGGGCGCGTCGACGACGCGTTCGTGCGCGAGCACACGCGGCGCTTCGACGACCTCCGCGAGTCGCTCCCGACCGTCGCGGACGCGGCGGACGCGGCGGGCGTCACCGTCGCGGACGTCGAGGTGCTCGCGGAGACGCTGGACGCGCGAACGCTCCTCTACTGGGGGATGGGCGTCAATCAGAGCACGCGCGGGACGGCGACCGCCGGCGCGCTCGTCGACCTCTGTCTCGCCACCGGCAACCTCGGCGAGGGGTCCGGGCCGTTCTCCCTGACGGGGCAGGCGAACTCGATGGGGACGCGCGTCTGCTCCTCGAAGGGTGGGTGGCCGGGGATGCGCGACTTCGGCGACGCGGCGGCGCGCGCGGACGTCGCGGAGACGTGGGGCGTCCCCGAGGAGCGCCTGCCGGCGGACGCCGGCCCCGGGCCCGTCGGCATCATGGACGCCATCGGCGACCCCATCGAGGTGCTGTGGACGGTGGCGACGAACCCCGTCGCCGGCCTCCCGGACGCCGAGCGCGCGGCGGAGAAACTCGACGACGTCTTCCTCGTCGTGCAGGACGCCTTCCACTCCGAGACCGTCGAGTACGCGGACGTCGTGCTCCCGGCGGCGACGTGGGGCGAGAGCGAGGGGACGACGACGAACATGGAGCGCGCCGTCTCGCGCGTGCGCGCCGTCACGGACACGCCCTCGGGCGTCCGCACGGACGTCGACCTCATCGCGGCCGTCGCGAACGGCGTCGAGCGCGGCGTCATCGACCGGCATCCGGATCCCGAGGCCCTCTTCGAGGAGATGGCGGCGCTCACCGAGGGCACGCCCGCCGACCTCTCGGGGCTCTCCTACGAGCGCCTCGGCGAGCAGGGCGCGGTGCGCTGGCCGGCGCCCGACGCGGAGACGTCCGTCGACTACCGCTACCGCGACGGGGACGGCTGGGCGTTCGAGACGGCCGACGGGAAGGCGTGGTTCTCGCTCGGCGGCGCGAGCGAGGGCGGCCTCCCCGAGCCCACCACTGAGGAGTACCCGCTGACGCTCACGACGGGGCGCGAGGCGGACGGCTACAACACGGGCGTGCGCTCGCGCGGCGGCGAGGCGGCGGTCCCGACGGTCCGCGTGAACCCGGCGGACGCGAGCGACGGCGACAGCGTCTACGTGGAGACCCGGCGCGGGTCGGCGGCGGCCGTCGTCAGTACCGATAGCGCGGTGCCGGAGGGCGTCGCGTGGCTCTCCATCCACCACCCGGCGACGAACCGCCTGACGCTCCCGGAGGTCGACCCGCGCTCGGCGGAGCCCAACTACAAGCAGTGCGCGGCCCGCGTCGTCCCGCGCGTCGAGGAGGCGAGCGAGTCGGCGGAGGCGGCGGTGCGCGCGGCGGAGGAGGCCGGGGACTGATGCGCGCGGGCGTGCTGGTCGCGGGCGGCCGCTCGGAGGCGTTCGGCCCCGCCGAGAAGGCGCTCGCGACCGTGGACGGCCAGCCGATGCTCCGGTTGGCGGCCACGGCGCTCGCGCCGCACGTCGACGAGCTCGTCGTGAACTGCCGACGCGACCAGCGCGAGGTGTTCGCGGAGGCGCTGGAGGGCGTCGCCCCCGAACCCCGCTTCGCGGTCGATCCGCGCCCGGACGCCGGCCCGGTCGCGGGCGCGCTGACCGCGCTCCGAACGACGACCGCCTCGCACGCCGTCGTCGCGGCCTGCGACCAGCCCTTCCTCGATCCGGGGACCGTCGACGCGCTCTTCGAGGCGGCGAACGCGGACGGCGCGATCCCACGCGCCGCCGGCACGCTCCGGCCGTTCGGCGGCGTCTACGGCGTCACGCCCGCGAAGGAGGCCTGCGAGGCGGTGGTGGCGCGGGGCGGCGAGTCGATGCGCGAAGTCGTCTCCTTCCTCGACCCGGCGGTCGTCGCGGTGAAGCGCGCCGCGTCCTTCCTGAGCGTGGACACGCGCGCGGACCTCGCGGCGGCGCGCCGGGACGCTCCCGCGACGGCCGAGACGCGCGCCCGAAGCGAGTGAGTGGACGAGCCCCGGGGACGAAAGCTAAGTAGCCGCTCCGTGAACGCATCGCCATGGCAGAGTGTCCCGAATGCGGCGCGGAACTGGACCTGCACGAGACGGTGGAAGTCGGCGAGATCGTCGACTGCGGAACGTGCGGCGCGGAACTCGAAGTGACGGGCGAGGACCCCGTGACGCTCGAGGAAGCGCCGGAACTCGACGAGGACTGGGGGGAGTAGGGTGCGTCTCGGCTTCCTCTACTCGCGCATCCGGAAGGACGAGAAGCTCCTCCTCGACGCGCTCGAGGAACGCGGCCACGACGTCGTGAAGGTGGACGTGCGCGACCCGCAGTTCAGCATCGGGGAGCGCCCCGACGAGCTCGCCGACCTCGATCTGGCGCTGAACCGGTGTCAGGAGTCCTCGCGGGTGCGCTACGTGAGCATGTTCTGCGAGCACTACGACGTCCCGGTGGTGAACGGCGCGCGCGCGACGACGACGTGCGCGGACAAGGTGCGGGGCAGTCTCGCGCTCGCGGACGCGGACGTCCCCACGCCGCGAACCGAGGTGTCCTTCGACGTGGAGTCCGCGCTCGAGTCCGTCGAGTCGTTCGGCTACCCCTGCGTCATCAAGCCCGTCACCGGGTCGTGGGGGCGCCTGCTCGCGAAGATCGACACGCGCGACGCCGCCGAAGCCGTCCTCGAACACAAGCAGACGCTCGGGAGCTACGAGCACTCCGTCTTCTACGTCCAGGAGTTCGTCGAGAAGCCGGGGCGGGACATCCGCGTCGTCGCGGCGGACGGCGAGCCCGTCGCGGCGATGACGCGCTCGGCCGAGCACTGGATCACGAACGCGGCCCGTGGCGGCGAAGCCGAAGCGTTCGAGGTGGACGAGGAAGTCCGTGACCTCGTGGAACGAGCGAACGACGCGGTCGGCGGCGGCCTGCTCGGTATCGACCTCATGGAAACCGGCGACGGGTACACCGTCCACGAGGTGAACGCCACCTGCGAGTTCAAGGCGCTGAACGACGCGGTGCCCGACGTGGACGTGCCCGCGCGTATCGTCGACTGGCTGGAGGCGAAAGCGGAGGCGGCGGAATGACGGTCGTCGAACGTCGTTCGACGACGTCACGCTCGGCGCCTCGCGTGACCAGCGTCGGACCTGCGGCCCGACTGGGCCACGCGGACCATGCGGGGTGGTCCGCGTGACTGTCGTGGTCAAAGTCGGCGGCGCGAAGGCCGTCGACCCGGCGGGCGCGCTCGCGGACGTCGCCGCCCTGATCGAAGAGGGCGAGGACGTCGTCGTCGTCCACGGCGGGTCGACGGCGGTGGACGACGCGCTCGAGGCGATGGGTATCGACCCGGAGTACGTGGAGACGCCGGGCGGCGTCGTCGGGCGCTTCACGGATGAGGAGACGATGGACGTGTTCAAGATGGCGATGCCGGGGCTCGTGAACACCGACCTCGTCGTCGGCCTGCAGAACCAGGGCGTCGACGCCGTGGGGCTCTCCGGCGTCGACGGCGGCCTCCTCACCGGCCCCCGGAAGTCCGCCGTCCGCGTCGTCGAGGGCGGCACGAAGAAGATCAAGCGCGGCGACCACTCCGGCACAATCGAGTCGGTGAACGCCGAGCTGCTCGAGACGCTCCTCGAAGCGGGGCACACGCCGACGGTCTCGGTGCCGATGCTCGGCGTCGAGGACGACGGCTCCTACACGGCCGTCAACAGCGACGCGGACCGCTCGGCGGCCGCCGTCGCGGGCGCCCTCGACGCCGACCTCGTCCTCCTCACGGACACGACGGGCGTCTACCGGGACCCCGAGGACCCGGGGACGCGGATCGAGCGCGTCTCGACGCCGGCGGAGTACGACGAGCTCACGGACGCCGCCGAGGGGTTCATGAAGCGCAAGGTGATGGCGGCCGAGGAGGCGCTGCGCGGCGGCGCGCCGACGGTCGTCGTCGGGGACGCGAACGCCGCGAACCCGATCCGGTCCGCGCTCGACGGGGACGGAACGACCATCGAGCGCGACGCGCTCCCCGAGAGCTGAAGCGGGCAAACGTTTACGCCGTCACCGTGAGTCCCGTTGGTAATGAGCGAGCCGGATGCAGGGGAGGACGAAACTGACGACTCGTCGGGGCGGCGACGGGACGCGCTCGACGCACCGACGGAGGGCGTGCCCGCCGACGCCGGGCCGCCACCGCGCCACGACGCGCCGACCGACGGCCCGCGCGCGGAACTCGACGCCGAACCGCCCGCGTCGGAGACGAAGCCCGAGCGCGTGAAACGGGAGGTGCTCGATCCCGTCCGCGAGTTCTTCGAGGAACGCGCCGACGACGCCGTCCCCGCCGACGCGACGCCCGAGGAAGCCGAGGCGATTCGGGCGGAGGCGACGCCGAGCGAGGAGTTCGTCGCGGAGCGCTGGTTCGACTTCGCCTACCTCGAGGAGTACGACGAGGTGGATCGCTACTGGGTGAACGAGCCGTTCGCGTACGTCTCCGTGCTCTACGACGCGGACGCGAAGACGTACCGCTACCACGTCAGCGAGCCCGTCCTCGACGACTTCGAGCGCTACGTCCGCGAGGACCTCGTGCGCATCCTCCGGAACAGCCTCATGTATCAGGAGCTCGACGACGACGCGGCCGACCGCGAGACGGTGTTCCGCCGCCGCGCCGAGGAGCTCATCGAGGAGCACGCCGCCACGGTCGAGGCCGGCACCGTCCAGAAGCTCCTCTACTACCTCCTCCGGGACTTCCTCGACTACGGCCGCGTCGACCCGATAATGCGCGACGGGAACGTCGAGGACGTCTCCTGTGACGGCGCGGACGTCCCCGTCTACGTCTACCACCGCGCGTATCGCGACCTGCGCTCGAACGTCCGCTTCGACGAGAAGCGCCTGAACAGCTTCGTCGTTCGGCTCGCCCAGCGCGCCGGCAAACACCTCTCCGTCTCGGACCCGCTCGTGGACGCCTCGCTCCCGGACGGCTCACGCGTCCAGCTGACGCTCGGCGGGGACATCGCGACGCGCGGGTCGAACTTCACCGTCCGCAAGTTCGCGGACGTCCCGTACACGCCGGTCGACCTCGTGAAGTGGAACACCTTCTCCGTCGAGCAGATGGCGTACTTCTGGCTCGCCATCGAGAACAACCGCTCGCTCGTCTTCGCGGGCGGCACCGGCTCCGGGAAGACGACGAGCCTGAACGCCGTGAGCTTCTTCATCCCGCCGGACTCGAAGGTCGTCTCCATCGAGGACACCCGCGAGATCACGCTCCCGCACGAGAACTGGATCCAGTCCGTCTCGCGCGCCTCCGTCTCCTCGACGGGCCGTGGCGAGGTCGGCACCTACCAGCTCCTGCAGGCCTCCCTGCGCCAGCGCCCCGAGTACATCCTCGTCGGCGAGATACGGACGGAGCAGCGCGTCGCGCTCACGTTCTTCCAGGCGATTTCGACGGGGCACACGGCGTACACGACCGTCCACGCGGACACCGTCGAGGGCGCGCTCGCGCGCCTGCAGAACCCGCCGCTCTCCGTCCCGACACAGATGCTTCAGGAGCTCGACATCCTCTCCGTCCAGAAGCAGATCTACGAGGGCGAGCGGCGCGTCCGGCGCAACCAGTCCGTCACGGAGCTCCGGCCGCCCGACGACGGCGCCGACGACGTCGAGACCCACGAGGTGTTCCGTCGCGACCCGAAGACGGACGGCCACGAGCGCGTCGCGGACTCGAAGGTCTTGCAGGACATCGCGGACTCGCGCGGGTGGGACGAGGAGACGGTGGTCGAGGAGCTCGACGCGCGCGAGGACGTGCTTCGCTACCTCGTCGAGAACGACGTCACCGACTACGGCGCGGTCGCCGGCGTCATTCACACCTACGCGAAGGACGCCCGCTACGTCCGTGAGGGCGTCCGAGACGGGTCGCTCGACCCCGAAGCGCTCGCGCTCGACGACGGGGAGCGATGAGCGCGGGCGACCGTGACGACGAGCTCGGCGGCCTCCCCGAGTACGAGGTCGGCCAGTACTTCCCGGAGCGTCCGGCGTTCGACCGCGAGGACCTCGAGCGCCTCCGCGAGGAGTACGGTCGGGTGCGCGCGTACGCGAAACTCCACCCGGAGCGCTTTCGCGACCTCCAGCGCTGGCTGAATCAGGGGCGCGTGGGGACGACCTACGACCTCTACGTCGCCCGGAGCGCGCGCTACGCGGGCTACGCGACGCTCGTCGGCCTGCTCGTCGGGGTCGTCGTCGCGTACGTGCTCGCGAACAGCGGGCTCCTCGCCGGCCTGCGCTCGCCCGTGCCGGTGCGCGGGGGCGGCCTCGTCGACCTCGTGAGCGCGAACAAGGTCGGTCTCGCGGCGTCGCTCGTCGCCGTCCTGCTCGCCGGTGCCGCCGGAGTCGGGACGTTCGCCGGCCGCTACTACTACCCCGCGATGGTCGTGAGCACGCGGCGCGCGAACGTCGAGTTCGTCCTCCCGCACGCCATCGTCTACATGTACGCGCTCTCCTACGGCGGGATGAACCTCGTCGAAGTCGTCGAGAAGGTCGCGGACGCCGAGGACGCCTACGGCGAGGTGGCGAACGAGTTCGAGTCGGTCAGACGCGACGTCGACCTCTTCGGGAACGACCTCCTGACGGCGCTCCGGAACACGCGCAACCTCACGCCGAGCGCGAGCCTCGAGCGCTTCCTCGACGACCTCGTGAGCGTCCTCGACGCCGGCGGGGACGTGACGGCGTTCTTCGAGGAGCAGTCCGACGAATACCTCCGGAACGCGAAGGAGGAACAGGAGGACTTCCTCGAGACGCTGAGCATCTACAGCGAGATCTTCATCACCGCGTTCGTCGCGACGCCGCTCTTCCTCATCGTCATCCTGATGGTGATCTCCTTCCTCGGCGGGCAGAGCCTCGCCCAGATGTACGGCCTCATCTACGTCGCGCTCCCGGTCGGGATGGGCGCGTTCCTCTTCCTCGTCTCCGTCCTCTCGAGCGCGTACTCGTACCCGCCGACGACGCTCGACATCGAGGAGTTCACCGACACCGCGCTCGGGGGCGACGCGCTCGCGGGCGACGAGCGCTACGCGGCCTATCGGGACGTTCAGCGCCGCGAGCGCGTCGAGGCGTTCCTCGCGGACCCGCTGCGCGCCGTCAGGGACGACCCGCCGCTCGCGCTCCTCGTCAGCGTCCCGCTCGCGCTCGTCCTCGCGGGCGCGGTGGCCGTCAGCGGGTTCGTCCCGCTCAACTACGCGCTCTTCCTCGAGGCGCCCGCCCGCAACACCGCGCGCCTCGTCGTCTACCCGCTGCTCGTCGCGGTGGTGCCGCTCTCGCTCTTCCACGAGTTGAAGCGCGGCCGCGAGAGCGCTATCGTCCGGCGCTTCCCGAGCACGCTCAACATCCTCTCGAGCGCGAACAGCATGGGCATCCCGTTCACGGACGCGCTCGAACTCGTCTCGCGGTGGTCGACGGGGACGCTCGGCGAGGAACTCCGCCTCGTCCGCAACGACATCCAGTGGAACGGCGACATCTCGGGCGCGCTCGTCGCGTTCGCGAACCGGTTGAACATCCCGCAGCTCTCCCGGACGATGAAGCTCGTCGCGGACGGCTCGCGCTCGACGGGCGACCTCGCGCGCGTCCTCAGCATCGCCGCCGACGACACCCGCGAGCGCTACCGGATCGAGCGCCAGCGCCGCCGCGAGATGAGCTCGTACATCGCCGTCGTCCTCATCGGCTTCCTCGTCTACCTGATGGTGATCGTGCTCCTCGACACGAGCTACCTCCAGCCGATCGCGCGCCTCGCCGCCGAGCAGGGCGCCCAGCAGGCCGGCCAGATCGGCGGGCCGATCTCGTTGACGAACGTCCCCGTGAACACCTACCGGATGCTCTTCTTCCACTCGGTGCTCATCCAGGGCGTCGGCGCGGGCCTCCTCGCCGGGAAGCTCGCGGAGAACGACGTCCTGAGTGGGCTGAAGTACTCGATACTGCTCGTGACGCTCTCGCTCATCGCGTTCGCCTTCATCTGATCATGCCACGAAACCGACCCCCGACCCCGGACTCCGACGGCTCGAATCGCGCGACCGACAGGGGCGTCTCCGAGATACTCGGCGCCATCCTCCTCTTCGGCCTCCTGATAGCCATGCTCGTGCTCGTGCAGGTGGGCGCGGTGCCGGGGTGGAACCAGCAGGTGGAGTACCAGCACGACCAGCGCGCGCAGGGCGACATGGCTGAGCTCGCGGACTCGGTCTCCCGGGTCTCCGCGACCGGCATCGCCGAATCGGTCGCGATCGAACTCGGGACGACGTACCCGGTGCGGCCGTTCCTCCTCAACCCGCCGCCGGCGAGCGGCACGATCCACACCGTCGATCGCGGGCCCGTGACGATACGGAACGCGATCGCGAGCGAGCGCGACGTCCGGGACTACTGGACGGGCGAGACGCGCAGTTTCGAGACGGCGGCCGTCGCGTACGACCCCGACTACAACGAGTACGCGAACGCGCCGACGACGGTGCTCGAGGCGGGCGCGCTCTACAACGACTACGACGACGCCGACCGCGCGCTCGTCCTCGGGGGCGCGAAGCCCGTGAGCGGCGAGACGATTTCGCTGACGACGCTCACGGGGAACCTGAGCGAGAGCGGCGTCCGGACGGAGTCGGTCGCCGTCCGCGCGTCGAGCGCGCCGACGCAGACGGTCGCGGTCAGCGGGCAGAACGGCGACCCGATCACGCTCTCGGTGCGGACGTCGATGCCGCTCGCGACGTGGCAGTCCTACCTCGAAGGGCAGTACGTGGCGAACGGCGGGCACGTGCTCGCGGACAGCCTCGCGCAGACCGCGCCGCCGAACGAGCGCGGCGTCCGAACGATCCAGTTCGCCCTCGAGGGGTCGGTGACGTACGACCTGCGCCTCTCGCGCGTCGCGGTCGGCGACGGCGGCGCGGAGGCGAACGCCACCTACCTCACGAAGGTCTCGGGCGGCGGCTACACGCCCGCCGGGAGCCGGACGGAGCTCGTCGCGCAGGCCCGCGACGCCTACAACGCGCCGACGTCGGGCGTTCCGATCACGTTCAGCGCGCCGTCCGGGACATTCGTCGACGGCGGGTCGACGGTGACGGTGACGACGGGGCCGGACGGCCGGGCGACGGCGACGTACGTCCCGGCGAGCGGGACGGCGAACGTCGAGGTGTCGGCGTCGAGCGAGCTCGACGGCGCGAGCGGGACGAGCGAGGCCGAGCGGACGACGTTCGACGTCAGCACGGTGCTCACGACCGGCGGGGGCGACGACGCCGGGGAGCCGAACCCGCGCGAGAGCGACGGCCCCTACCTGAGTTCGGTGACGTTCGTCAACGGCTGGAACGGGAACAAGTGGTTCGAGGCGACGTTCGCGAACGCCGGGAGCGGGACGCACACGTGGGTGAGCGCCCGCCTCGCCTTCTACAACAAGCAGGTGAACCCGGCGGACCAGCTCCCCGAGTACGTCGACTTCTACGCCTCGGCGACGGCGGCGACGGGGACGCGCCTCGAACTCCGGGGGCCGTACGAGCCACTGGGCGCGCCGATCACGTTCTCGGGGACGAGCACGCGGACGGTCCGACTCGACCCCGGGCAGGCGAACGAGGGCGGTGACGTGCAGTCCGGGGACTTCATGGTGATCAGCGTGAAGTACGCGGACGGCTCGACGGACACCTACTTCGTCGGCGCGGAGAGCACCACGTCGAAGAAGGACCCGAAGAACTAACCCCGTCTCTCGGACACTCCGGGTATGGACCCCGGGAAGGTCGAGCGCGCGTTCTTCGATGAGCACATCTATCCCCGCCTCGGCGCCGAGCGCGAGGACGTTCGCCTCGGGCCGACGCACGGCGCGGACTTCGGCGTCGTCGACGTCGGCGAGTCGGTGGTGGCGCTCGCGACCGATCCGGTGTTCGTCCTGCGCGAACTCGGCGTCGAGCGCGCGGCGTGGTTCGCCTTCCACATCGTCGTGAGCGACGCCGCCCTCTCGGGCATCCCGCCCTCGCATCTCAGCGTCGACCTGAACCTCCCGCCGGACACGTCGGCGGAGTACTTCGGGCGGCTCTGGGAGGTCTTCGACCGCGAGGCGCGCGAACTGAGGATGGCGGTCACGACCGGGCACACGGGCACGTACGCGGGGTGCGCGTGGCCGACGGTCGGCGCGGCGACGACGCTCGCGGTGGGCGACCCCGACGACCTCGTGGTTCCGACGGGCGCCGCGCCGGGCGACGTTCTCGTCTGTACGAAGGGGCCGGCGATAGAGACGACGGGGCTCCTGAGCGTGCTCTACGGGGACGCCCTCGACCTCCCCGCGTCGACCGTCGCGGCGGGGCGGGCGCGCTTCGAGGAGGCGAGTCCCGTCCGGGACGCGCTGACGGCGGCGGCCGGGCCGGTGACGGCGATGCACGACGCGACCGAGCGCGGCGTCGACAACGCCCTGCACGAGCTCGCCGCCGCCTCGGGCGTCGCACTCGACGCGGAGCGCGAGCGCTTCCCCGTTGGCGACGGCGTGCGCGCGGTCTGCGAGGCCTTCGACCTCGACCCGTGGGTCACATCGAGCGAGGGCACGGTTCTCCTGACGGTGCGTCCGGACGGCGTCGGAGCCGTCCTGCGCGCGCTCGACGCGGAAGGGATCAGGGCGGGCGCGGTCGGCGAGGTGCGCGAGGGAAGCGGCGTGACGATGGACGGCGAGGCGCTGGCGAAGCCGACGAGCGACCCGCTCTGGGAGGCCTACGAGCGCGGGAAGGAGCGGTACGGCGTGCAGACGGAGTGGCCGTAGCTCGCGTGAAATGCGGCGGAAAAACGGCGCGACGACGCGCGTCACACCCTGCTCGTATCTACTAGTTGTGACGAGAACCACTTAAAGAGAGGTCGGACGGGACGGCGGCGTCGCGACTCGACGGGAAGGTGTGGTCGCCCCAGAAGACGGGACCACCCTGCTCGTATCTACTGCTTGTGACGAGAGCTACTTAAACGATGGCGAGCGGTGGTGTTTTACTCGCAGACGGCCACCTACCGCCATGACCGAGACGCCTGCACGTGACGGGGTGAGGGCGGCGTGACCGGCATCGTCGAGGAGTTCCTCGCGCTGAAGGAGGGGACGGACGCGGACGTCCTCGCGATGCAGGTCGGGGACTTCTACGAGTTCTTCGCGGAGGACGCCCGCCTCGTCGCCGACGAGCTCGACCTGAAGGTCTCCGAGAAGTCGAGCCACGGCTCCTCCTACCCGATGGCCGGCGTCCCCCTCTCGGAGCTGACGCCGTACCTGAAGTCGCTCGTCGAGCGCGGCTACACCGTCGCCGTCGCCGAGCAGCGCGGGAGCGACGACACGACGCGCGAGATAACGCGGAAAGCGACGCCCGGCACCCTGCTGGAGGCGACGGGCGCGGACGCGCGCTACCTCGTGAGCGTCGTTCGCGACGGCGACGCGTGGGGCCTCGCGGCGGTGGACGTGACGACGGGCGCGTTCCACGTCACCGAGGTGACTGGTGAGCGGACGGCGCTCGCGGAACTCGGGCGCTTCGACCCCGAGGAGGTGCTCCCCGGTCCCGACGTTCGCGACGACGAGGGCGTGCTCGACGCGCTGCGCGAGGACACGGACGCGACGCTCACCGTGCACGCCACGGACGCGTTCGCGCCGGGCCGCGCGACCCACCGCGTGCGCGAGCAGTTCGGCGAGGGGACCCTCGACGCCATCGGCGTCGCCCCCGAGGGGGCGGGTGCGCGCGCGGCTGGCGCGGCGCTCGACTACGTCGAAGAGACGGGCGTCGGCGTCCTCGCCTCGCTGACGCGCGTGCAGGCCTACGAGGCGGACGACCACGTCGCGCTCGACCCGACGACGCGCCGGAACCTCGAACTGACGGGGACGATGCACGGCGACCGCGCGGGGTCGCTCGCGGCGACGCTCGACCACACGGTGACGTCGATGGGCGCGCGCCGCCTCGAAGCGTGGCTCCTCCGGCCCGTGCAGGACCGCGCCGAGGTGGCGCGCAGACACGACTGCGTCGCGGCGCTCGCCGGGGACGCCCTCGAACGGGACGCGGTGCGCGAGACGCTGGACGGCGCGTACGACCTCGAGCGCCTCGCGGCGCGCGCGACGAGCGGGAGCGCGGACCCGGCGGCGATACGCCGCGTCGCCGACACGCTGGAGCGGCTGCCGGCGCTGCGCGAGCGCCTCGCCTCGTCGCCCGCGCTCGCGGACTCCCCGCTGAAGGGGATTCTCGACCGCGTGGACGCCGAGGCGGCCGAGGACCTGCGCGAGACGGTCGACGACGCGCTCGCCGACGAGCCGGGCGGGGAGACGGGCATCTTCGCGCGGGGGTACGACGAGGAGCTCGACCGGATCGCCGAGGAGCACGACGCCGTCGTCGCGTTCTTCGACTCGCTCGCCGAGCGCGTGAAGGCGGAGACGGAGCTCTCGCGCGTGACGGTCGACCGGAACAAGACGGACGGCTACTACGTGCAGGTCGGCCACTCGCAGACCGACCGGGTACCCGAGCACTTCCGGGAGGTGAAGACGCTGAAGAACTCGAAGCGCTATCGCACCGACGAGCTCGACGAGAAGGAACGCGCCCTCGTGCGCTTGGAGGAGGAGCGCGCCGCCCGCGAGCGCGAGCTCTTCGAGGCCCTCCGCGAGGAGGTGGCGGCGCACGCGTCGCTCCTGCAGGACGCGGGCCGCGCGCTCGCGGAGGTGGACGCGCTCGCGTCGTTCGCCGAGCACGCCTCCGCGAACCGCTGGGCGCGCCCCGAGCTCCGAGACGACCGCGAACTCGACGTCGTGGCGGGGCGCCACCCGGTCGTCGAGCAGACCGTGGAGTTCGTCCCGAACGACGCGCGCCTCACCGACGACCGGCGCTTCCTCGTCGTGACGGGGCCGAACATGAGCGGGAAGAGCACCTACATGCGCCAGACGGCGCTGATCGTGTTGCTCGCGCAGGCCGGGAGTTTCGTGCCCGCCGAATCGGCGGAACTCGGCCTCGTGGACGGCATCTACACGCGCGTCGGCGCGCTCGACGAGCTCGCGCAGGGGCGCTCGACGTTCATGGTGGAGATGCAGGAGCTCTCGAACATCCTCCACTCCGCGACCGAGGACTCGCTCGTCGTGCTCGACGAAGTGGGTCGCGGGACGGCGAGCGACGACGGCATCAGCATCGCGTGGGCGGCGACCGAGTACCTCCACAACGAGGTGCGCGCGAAGACGCTGTTCGCGACGCACTACCACGAGCTGACGGCGCTCGCCGACCGCCTCGACGGCGTGCGGAACGTCCACGTGGAAGTGGACGAGCGAAACGATGGGGAGAGCGTGACGTTCCTCCGGACGGTCGCTGAGGGCCCGGCGGACCGCTCCTACGGCATCCACGTGGCGGACCTCGCGGGCGTCCCCGATCCCGTGGTGTCACGCTCGCGGGACGTCCTCGCGAAGCTCCGCGCTGACGAAGCCATCGACGTCCGGGGCGGCGCGACCGGTGGCGAGGAGACCGAGCAGGTGGTCTTCGACCTCGGGAGCGGCGAGCTCCGGACCGGAGGCGGTGCGGACGCCGACGCGGATGCGACGTCGGGTGACGCGACTGCGATGGCGGACGCGGACCCTGACCCGGGTGCGGACGCGAGCGCCGGGGCCGAAGCGGACGGCGGGCGCGCGGGCGGCGAGGCGGCGCTCGACGCCGACGCGCGCGCGGTGCTCGAGGAGGTGCGCGGCGTCGACATCAACAACACGTCGCCGCTCGAGCTGCTCCAGCGGGTGAACGAGTGGCAAAAGCGGATGAGCGAGCGCGATGAGTGAGGAGATCCGCGAACTCGACGCGACGACGGTCGAACGCATCGCGGCGGGCGAGGTGGTCGAGCGGCCCGCGTCCGTCGTGAAGGAGCTCGTGGAGAACAGCCTCGACGCGGACGCCTCGCGGATCGAGGTCGAGGTGGACGGGGACGGCACCGAGCGGGTCGCGGTGCGCGACGACGGCGTCGGGATGACGCGCCCGGACGCGAAGGTCGCGGTCCGACAGCACACGACGTCGAAGATCCGGGACGCCGACGACCTCGCGAGCGTGGCGACGCTCGGCTTCCGCGGGGAGGCCCTGCACACGATCGCCGCCGTCTCGAAGACGACGGTGACGACCCGCGCCCGCGAGGGCGACGGGCCCGCGACCGAACTCCGGATCGAGGGCGGGGACGTCGAGGCGGTTCGGTCGGCGGGGCGCGCGCCGGGGACGACGATCGAGGTGCGCGACCTCTTCTACAACACGCCGGCGCGACGCGAGTTCCTGAGCGCCGCGAGCACGGAGTTCGGGCACGTGAACCGCGCCGTCTCCCGGTACGCGCTCGCGAACCCGGACGTCGCGGTGTCGCTCGCCCACGACGGGACGGAGACGTTCGCGACGCCGGGCGACGGCGACCTCCGGGGGGCGATGCTCGCCGTCTACGGCCGCGACGTCGCGGAGGCGATGATCCGCGTGGACGCGACGCCCGACGGCCCGCTCGAACGGGTGTCGGGCTACGTGAGCCACCCGGAGACGACGCGCTCGACGCGCGAGTACCTCGCGACGTACGTGAACGGCCGCTACGTCAGCGATTCGGTGCTCCGGGAGGCGCTCGTCGAGGCGTACGGCACGCAGCTCGCGGCGGACCGCTTCCCGTTCGCGGTGCTGGACGTCGAAATACCCCCGGAGGCGGTGGACGCGAACGTCCACCCCCGGAAGATGGCGGTGCGCTTCGAGGACGAGGCGGGCGTCCGCGAGGGCGTCACCGAAGCGGTGCACGACGCCCTGCTCGAGGCGGGGCTGGTGCGTTCGCGGGCACCGCGCGGCGCGTCGCAGCCGCGCGACGCGGCGATCGCGCCCGAGCGGGACGGCGAGGCCGACGCGACGGGGACCAGAACCGAGCCGGGAGCGTCGTCGGCGCCGGCCACGCGGTCGTCGAGCACGGGCGCGCGCTCCGGACGCCGCTCGCGTTCGGGAACGGATACCGGTGAGAGCGCGTCGGGCGGAGGGAGAAGTGCGCGGACGGACGCATCGGACGGGGGTAGTCGCGGCGGCGGCCGCGGCGACGGCGCGGGGCGGAAGTTCGCGGGCGCGTCGCGGAACGCGCGCCTGCCGGGAGCCGCTGGTGACGCGGACGAGTCACCCGAGCGCGAGCGCCTCCCGGAGATGCGCGTGCTCGGCCAGCTCCACGACACGTACGTCGTCGCCGAGACCCCGACGGGGCTGGTGCTCGTGGACCAGCACGCGGCGGACGAGCGGGTGCGCTACGAGGCCCTCCGCGAGGAGCTCGGCGAGTCACCGGCCTCCCAGTCGCTCGTCGCGCCCGCCGAGCTGGAGGTGACGGCCGCCGAGGCGGCGGCGTTCGAGGCGTCGCTCGCGGGGCTCCGCGAAGCGGGCTTCGACGCCGAGTTGGACGGGCGGACGGTCGTCGTCTCGGCGGTGCCGGCCGTCTTCGGGCACGTCCTCGACGCCGAGTTGGTGCGGGACGTGCTCGCGTCGGCGGCGAGCGCCGTCGGGGGCGACGACGTGCGGTCGGCGGCGGACGCGGTGCTCGCGGACATGGCGTGCAAGCCCGCGATAACTGGGAACACGTCGCTCGCGGAGGGTGACGTGACGGCCCTGTTGGAGCGCCTCGACGCCTGCGAGGAGCCGTGGGCGTGCCCGCACGGCCGGCCGGTCGTCGTCGAGCTCGACGAGGCGGAGCTCGACGCGCGCTTCGAGCGCGACTATCCGGGCCATCAGGACCGCGCGCCGGAGTAGGTGGCGTGGCGGAGGATTCATATACTGGTAGTGGTAAGCACACTCATGGACGGTGGCCTCGAAGACCCACTGACGATGCTGGCCTCGGAGACGACCGACCGCGAGGCGTGGCGCGCGGACGACCCCGTGCTGTTGGTCGGCCTCCTGCTCGTCGCCGTCGAGTTCCTCGCGCTCTTCGTCCTCGTCGGGTGAACCGGCGGGAATCCCGGTCATTCATTTAGGGCGCCGTCGTCACCCGAGATATGAGTGATCTCGTGACGTTCGGCGAGACGATGCTGCGCCTCAGCCCGCCCGGGCAGGAGCGCATCGAGCGCGCGACCGAGCTCGAGTTCCGCGCGGCGGGCGCGGAGAGCAACGTCGCGGTGAACGCCGGCCGCCTCGGCGTCGAGGCGACGTGGCTGTCGAAGCTCCCGGAGTCGCCGCTCGGCCGGAAGGTGACGGCGACCGTCGAGTCGCAGGGCGCCGACGCGGACGTCGTCTGGAGCGAGGAGGGCCGACAGGGCACCTACTACCTCGAACAGGCGTCGAAGCCGCGTCCGACGAACGTCGTCTACGACCGCGCGAACGCCGCCGTGACGACGGCGACCGCCGACGAACTCCCCACCGAGCGCATCGAGCGCGCGGACTGCTTCTACACCTCGGGCATCACGCCCGCGCTCTCCGACACGCTCGAGGGGACGACCGCCGACCTGCTCGAGCTCGCGCAGGACGCGGGGACGACGACGGTGTTCGACGTGAACTACCGCTCGAAGCTCTGGACGCCCGCCGAGGCGCGCCCCGTCCTCGAGTCGCTCTTCCCGGCTATCGACGTGCTCGTGACCGCCGAGCGCGACGCCCGCGCGGTGCTCGGCCTCGAGGGCGACGCCGAGCGGATCGCACGCGACCTCGCCGACGAGTGGGGCTTCGAGACGGTGGTCGTGACGCGCGGCGCGGCGGGCGCGCTCGCGCTCCACGCGGGCGACGTTACCGAACAGCCCGCCATCGAAGCGGACACCTACGACGCCGTCGGGACCGGGGACGCGTTCGTCGGGGGCTTCCTCACGCGCCGCCTGCAGGGCGACGGCGTCCCCGCCGCCCTCGAGTACGCGGCCGCCGTCGCGTCGCTCAAGCGCACGATTCCGGGCGACACCGCGCTCGTCACGCCCGACGAGGTCGAGGCCGTCCTCGAGAAGACGGACGACGGCATCGCGCGCTAGACCGGCGGAGCGGTTGGCGCGTCGAGGTGTGGCCACAACGCATTTTCGCCCGACGCCGTGACGCCGAACACACATGGTTCGACAGACTGCGAGCGCGATAGCGGTCGCGCTCCTCCTCGTCGCCGGGGCGGTGCCCGCGTCCGCCGTGGCGGCGTCCGGTGAATCGCACGCCTACGCCGGCGCGCACGTCACCTTCGACGTGCAGGGCTCGGCGGTGACCGACTACGCCGTCGACGGCGAGACTATCGTGGAGCGAATCGGCGTCCAATCGGCCTCGCAGGCGTCGAGCAGTGGGTCCGGCGTGCTCGGGGCGGACGGTGGCCTCGACCTCTCGGCGACGGCGAACGTCGACCTCTCCGGCCTCACGCTCGGCGCGACGACGGCGGCGTCCGCGACCGTCGAGGCCGAGAGCGGCGCGACGCTCACCGCGCACGACGAGAACAACGGCGTCCTCGTGGTGGAGTCGGGTGACGAGTCGCAGGTCGTCGTGGCGACCCTCTCCGCCGACGCCGAGGCCGCCGCCGACGGCGACCGACGGGTCGAGGTGACGACCGCGTCCGGCACCGAGGCGACGTTCCTCGCGGTCGGGAACGCGAGCGTCACCGTCAACGACGACGGGAACGTCAGCGGGCAGGTCGGCGCGAACGGCACCATCGTCCTCCGCGCCTACCCGGACGGGAAGTCGGCGGCCGACGACCGGACCGAGGAGCTGATCGCGTCCGGGCGGGCCGCCGGTGAGGTGTACGCCGGCGCGGCCGCCGACGCGAGCGCCGAGGCGTCCGCGAGCGTGGTGACGTACGCGAACGAGACGGCGATCACGGCAGAGCAGAGCGCCGAGAACACCGTGAACGTCACCGTCGAGCGCGCCGACGAGACCGGGAAGGTCCTCGTCGCCACCGTCTCGGAGGCCGCCGTCGGCTCGACGGAGGACCTCGACGTCGCGGTGAGCGGCGGCGCGGCCGCCGAAGTCTCCTCGTACGGCGAACTCGAGGCCGCGCTCGGGGGCGACGAGTCGGCCTACATGGTGACCCGAGAGGCGTCCGGGAACGCCACCGTCTACGTCGCGTTCGACCACTTCTCCGCGCGCACCGCTTCGATCAGCGGCGCGGACGGCGGCGACCAGCAGTCGAGTACCGAGACGACGACCGAGACGTCGAGCACGACCGAATCCAGCGGTAGCGGGGGCGCGACCACGAGCGGCGGGTCGCCCGGCTTCGGTGTGGTGACGCTCGCCGGCGCGCTCACTGCGCTCGCGGCGTTCCTCGCACGCCGCGACTGAGGCGCACACCGACTCGTTCTACCGACTTCGAGCGCTCAGGCGCGGACGGTACAGCCGCCGGTGTACTCGACGTCCTCGACGGAGTCGATGGCGGGGTCGTCGCCGCAGACCGGGCAGTCGGGGTTCGGCGCGACCGGCACCTCCTCGAAGCCGACGGACGCGGCGTCGTAGTGGAGCATCCGCCCGGTCAGGAGGTCGCCGACGCCGAGGACGGACTTCACGGCCTCGGTCGCCTGCAGACAGCCCACGGTCCCGGGGAGCACGCCCAGAACGCCCGCCGTCGCGCAGTCGGGGACGGTGCCGGGTTCGGGGGCTTCCGGGAAGACGCAGCGGTAGCAGGGGCCGTCGGGCGTGACGGTGATGGCCTGCCCCTCGAACTTGTAGATGGCGCCGTGGCTGAACGGCACGCCGGCGAGCACGCAGGCGTCGTTCACGAGGTAGCGCGTCTCGAAGTTGTCCGTGCAGTCGACGACGAAGTCCCGGCCCTCGATGAGGTCCGTGGCGTTCGCGGTGGAGAGGCGCGCGCGGTGCGTCTCGACGTCGACGTCCGGGTTCAGGGCCTCGACGTAGCGCCGCGCGGAGTCGACTTTCGGCGTGCCGACGTCCGCGTCGCGGTGGATGATCTGGCGCTGGAGGTTCGAGCGCTCGACGGCGTCGTCGTCCACGATGGCGAGGTGGCCGACGCCGGCGGCGGCGAGGTACTCGATGACGGGCGAGCCGAGGCCGCCCGCGCCGACGACGAGGACGTCCGCGTCCAGGAGCGCGGCCTGCCCCTCGGGACCGACATCGTCCATGATGATGTGCCGAGAGTACCGGTCCAACTGGGCGGGGTCGAGGTTGAGGTCGGCCATATCGGGGCGAGGGGCGCGAGCGCCTAACGGGTGTCGGTGGGGGCACTCAGAGGTAGTAGAGCGCGACGACGGCGAGCGGGCCGACGACCGTCAGCAGGAGGACGGCGACGATGATTGCGTTCCCGAGGTGAGTGGCGCGCCAGACGAGGAGGGGGAGCGCGGCGAAGACGGCGGCGAGACCGCCCGCCGCGTACGTGACCGTCCGGTTCGGCTCCGGGCGCGCCGAGGGCGCAACGGGGAGGTCGAGGGCGACGACGGCCGAGGAGAACGCCGAGAAGGGGCCGGCGGTCGCGCGCGTCCGCTCGGGGTCGTACCCGCTGTCGGGCCACGGGGAGTCGGCGGGCGCGCTCCAGTCGAGTTCGACGAGCGCGGTGCCCGCGTAGCGGTCGACGAGGCGGCGCGGAATCGAGCCCTCGCAGGCCTCGAGCGGCGCGCGCCACTGCGGTTCGTCGAGCAGGCGGTCGTAGCCGACGAGCGTGTCGCCGTAGCGGCGAAACGACATCGGCCCGCGGCGGAGGTAGCGCCCCGCAGCGCCGAAGCAGCACCCCACGAGGAGGATCGCGACGGGCGCGAGTCCGAGCAGCGGGTCGACGAAGGCGATGAGGAAGGCGGCGAGGAGCGCGCAGAGGAGGCCGGGGCGGGTGGCGAGCGCGGCGAGTCCGGCGAGCGCGCACTCGACGCGGACGGCGCGCGCGTCGGGCGTGCGGACGGCGTCCGGGTCGCCGTCGGGGACGGGGACCGCCGGCGCGGCGACGGTCGTATCCCGCGTGCCGAGGAGCGCCGCGAGGACGCCGTCGCCGGGGCCGTCGGCGACCCAGTGCGCGTACGTCTCCGTCGCGAGCTTCGCGGCGACGACGCCGACGACGACCGCGAGGCCGCCCGTGCGGACCGTCTCGCTCGCGCCCACGGGGACGGCGAGCAGGAGCACGACCAGCGTCTGCTGGCCGGTGTGCGCGACCGCCATCCGCGCGGAGACGCGCTCGTACTCGCGTTCGCCGACGTAGTCGCGGGCGAACGAGACGCCGTGCGCGACGACCATCCCGAGCGCGCCGACGCCGACGGTGAGCGGGGCCACGCGCGCTCCCCAGAGGCCGAGGACGTAGCCGAAGTAGCCCCCGATGCCGAGCCAGACGAGACCGAGCATCGCGAGCTGGAGGAGCGCGGTCGGAACGTTGTGGACGTAGAGCGTGTGGTCGCCGACGGACCAGCCGCCGCGTTTCTCGCGGAGGCCGCGCATCGGGAGGCGATAGCCGCTCAGCGCCTCGTCGCGCGGCACCGAGAGCAGGGCCTTCGGGACGCCCCACGCGGCGGCGACGCCCATCTCCAGCCAGTAGAGGACGAGGACGGTCGCGAGGTCCCACTCGAAGAAGAGGACGCCGGCGAGCGGGTAGCAGTTCGCGGCGACGACGGCGAGGAACGCGAGGTGTCGTCGCGGTGTCGCGCGCCCGCTCACGGCTGGCGGGCGGTGACGCGACGCGATGCGGTCGAGGTGGACGGAACGAACGGCGCGGAGGGCATCACTGCCGGTGTTTCCGATACGGGACCAAAAGCGGCGGGGTCAGAGGTAGTCGTCCCAGAGCGCGATGTCCGCGTACCGGTCGCCGCGGTCGGGGAAGGGGACGACGGCGACGTCCTCGGACGTGAGGCGGCCGGCGTCCGCGAGGCGTCTGACGGCGGCGAGCGCGCCCCCGGAGGAGGGGCCGACGAGGAACTCGCCGGCGACGCGGAGGTGCTCGCGGACGGTCGCGCGGTCGTACTGGCCGGTCGCGTGAATGTCGGGGTCGCGCTCGGCGTAGCGCTCGCGGAGCCGTCGGGCCTCGTAGTAGGCGTCGGCGGTCGGGAGCGCGAGGACATCGTCGAGTTCGTCGCGCGCGTAGACGTCCGGGTCGTCGAAGCGCGGCCCGCGAACGTACTTCAGCCCGTCGATGCCGTGGCGGGGTTCGGCGGGTTCGTAGCCGACGACGGCGACGTCGCCGCGCTCGCGGAGCGCGCGCCCGACGCCGGTGACGGTGCCGCCTGAGCCGGCGCCCGCGACGAACGCCGTGACCCGGCCGTCGGTCTGCGCGTGGACCTCCGGGCCGGTGGTGCGCTCGTGGACGCCGGGGTTCGCGGGGTTCGCGTACTGGTCGGGCATGTAGGCGTCGCGCTCCGCGACCCGGCGGTCCGCGAGGGCCAGCATCGCCTCGTAATCGGGCGCGTACGTCACGGTACCGCCCGCTGCCCGGATGGCGTCGGCCTTCTGCTCGGGCGCCTCCTCGGGCATCACGATTTCGACGTCGTAGCCCCGGGCGACGCCGAGGCGCGCGAGCGCCGTCCCCGTGTTCCCGGAGGAGGGTTCGACGACGAGCGACCCGGGCGCGAGCGCGCCGTCGGCTTCGGCGGCGTCCAGCATCGAGCGCGCGATGCGGGACTTCACCGACCCGCCGCCGAACGGCTGTGCGTGGAGGTTGTACCACTCCGGCTTCGCGTACACCTCGCAGGAGACGTCGAGGTCGAGGTCGAGGAGCGGCGTCCCCCCGATGCGCGACTCGTCGAGCGGCGGCGCGTCCGTCATCAAGCCAGTCTTCGTGCGTGCGCGCCGTAAGGGATTGGGCCGCCGGCCGGCGCGTCGTCTCGCCGCGCGCCGTTCTCGTCGGTCAGTCGAGGGCGGCGTCCAGCATCTCGACCGGCGTCGGCGGGCGCTCGGCGTCCGCGTCCCGGTCGCCGAGTTGGGTGCGACAGGACGCGCCCGGCGCGACGACGACGTCGCCCGGGCTGTCGTCGATCTGGCCGTAGAGCGTCTCGGCGATGGCCTCGCTCATCGAGTGGTGCTCGGCCTCGTAGCCGAAGCTCCCGGCCATCCCGCAGCAGCCCGAGTCGAGCGGGTCGACCGCGTAGCCGGCGCGCCGGAGGACGCCGACCGCGTGGTGGTCCTTCTTCGTCGCCTTCTGGTGGCAGTGGCCGTGGTAGGTGAGCGACGCCCCGGGGTCGCGGGTGTCGAGGTGCTCGTCGAGGCCGAACGCGTCGAGGTACTCGAGAACGCCGTAGGTGTTGTCGGCGACCGCCTCGACGCGCTCCCCCGAGAGCAAGTCCAGATAGTCGTGCTGGACCATCACGGCGTCGCTTGGCTCGACGAGCACGACGTCCCAGCCCGCCGCGACATCGGGGTGGAGTTCGGCGACGTTCTCGGCGGCGGTGTCCGCCGCCAGGTCGAGGAAGCCCTTCGAGTGCGCGGGCCGTCCGGAGTCGGTGCGCTCGGCGACCCGGACGTGGACGTCGGCGGCCTCGAGGACGCGGACGGCGGCCTTCAGCGGCGCGGGCTCGCTGTAGTTCGAGTAGGTGTCCGGGAAGAGGACGGCCTTCCGGGCGGCGTTTCGCTCGGGCACCTGCGGGCCCCGCTGTGCCCACCAGTCCCGGAAGGTCTCGCGGCGGAACGTCGGGAGCGAGCGCTCGGCGGCGATGCCCACCAGTTTCTCCATCGCCGCGCGGGCGAACGGGAGGCGGGTGGCTGCGTTCGAGAGCGGCGCGAGCGCGGAGCCGACCCGCGAGAGCGTGTCGACGTGCGCGAAGGCCTTCTCGCGGAGGCTCGCGCCGTGCTCGGCGTGGTACTCGTGCTCGACTTCGGCCTTCAGCTTCGCCATGTCGACCTCGCTCGGGCAGTCGCGCGCGCAGCCCTTACAGCCGATGCAGAGGTCCAGCACCTCCTCGACGAACGCCTCGTCCGTGACGTCCGCCGGGAGGTCGCCGCTCATCGCCTGCCGGAGCATGTTCGCCCGCCCGCGCGTGCTCTGTATCTCCTCGCCGCTCGCCCGATATGTCGGGCACATCACGCCACCCGTCGTATCTTGGTCGCCGCGACAGCCGCCGCAGCCGTGGCAGAGCTCGACCATCCCCTCGAAGCCGTTCTCGGTCTCCCACTCGAGGGTCGGCTCGAAGCCCGCCTCGAACTCGTAGTCGGGCCCGTAGCGGTGGTGCTCGGTCATGGCCACGGCCTCGGCGCGCGCGGGCGTCCCCGCCGGCGGCGCCTCCGCGTCGCCGTAGCCACAGACCTGCCCCGGGTTCAGGAGCCAGTCCGGGTCGTACGCGCTCTTGAGGTCGCGGAACGTCTCCCAGAGGTCGTCGCCGTAGAGCTTGCGGTTCCACTGGGTGCGCGCGCGGCCGTCGCCGTGCTCGCCGGAGACCGACCCGCCGTACTCGACGACGAGGTCCGTCACGTCGTCCGCGATGGACTGCATCGCCTCGACGCCCTCGAGGGATTTCGTGTTCACGAGCGGGCGGACGTGCAACACGCCGGGACCGGCGTGCGCGTAGAAGGACGCGAACGTGTCGTGCTCCGCCAGTATCTCCTGAAAGCCCCGGACGTACTCCGCGAGGTGCTCCGGGGGGACCGCGCAGTCCTCGATGAAGGAGACGTGCTTCTCGTCCGTCGTCCGCGAGAGCAGGATGGGGAGGCCGGACTTGCGGAGCTTCCAGAAGTTCGCGCGGCGCTCGGCGTCGTGGGCCTCCAGCGCGTCGTTCGCGCGCACCGGCGCGTCGCCGCCCGGACGGTCGTCCGCGGGTGCGGCCGCCGTCTCGACGCCGGGCCGCCTGTCCGCGAGTAGGTTCGCGACCTTCCGCTCGCCCGCCTCGTCGTCCGCGGCGTAGAACTCCACGAGCAACACCGACCCCGTCCCCTCCGGGAGGAGGCCGACGACGTCGCGGAACTCCTCGGTGTCGCGCGCCAGCTCGAGGAGGACGTCGTCGATGAGCTCGACCGCCGCCGCGTCGTGCTCGAGGACGGCCTCGACGTCGGAGACCGCCGTCACGACGTCGTCGTACGTGAGGAGCGCCACGGACTTCGTCTCCGGGATGGGCTCGAGCGAGACGGTGGCCTCCGTCACGATGGCGAGCGTCCCCTCCGAGCCCGCGAGCAGGCGCGCGAGGTTGACGGTGGCGTCCTCGTCCACGGCGCCCGCCTCGTCCGTCCCCTCCGCGACGAGCACGTCGAAGTTGTAGCCCGAGACGTTCCGCTTCAGGTCCGGATAGCGCTCGCGCACCTCGGCGGCGTCCTCCTCGAGGACGTCCAGGACTGCCGCGTGAACGCGCGCCTCGATGTCGCCGTCGGGGTCAGCGGTCTCCCGTAGCTCCGTGACCGACACCTCGCCGAACGTGGTGACGGTGCCGTCCGCGAGCACCGCCTCCACCTCCTCGACGTACGCGTCCGTCTTCCCGTACTTCAGCGAGTGCGACCCCGTCGAGTTGTTCCCGATGGCACCACCGAGTGCGGACTTATCGCCCCACGCCGGGTCGGGCGCGAACTTCAGGTCGTGGCCTTCGAGTGCGGCGTTCAGGCGGCCGAGTTTCACGCCCGGTTGGGCGCGCGCGAGCGCGTTCGCCGCGTCCACGTCCCGCACCGCGTCCATGTGGCGCGTGAAGTCGAGGACGACCGCCTCGTTCACCGTCTGGCCCGCGAGACTCGTCCCGCCGCCGCGCGGGAGCACCGCGATTCCCTCCTCGGCGCAGTACTCGACGACCGCCGCGACGTCCGCC
Source organism: Halarchaeum grantii (assembly GCF_014647455.2). Taxonomy (NCBI): domain Archaea; kingdom Methanobacteriati; phylum Methanobacteriota; class Halobacteria; order Halobacteriales; family Halobacteriaceae; genus Halarchaeum; species Halarchaeum grantii. The sequence goes on from NZ_BMPF01000002.1 coordinate 405,289, forward strand.
GTCGACGCCGGGAAGACGACGCCCACGGGTTCGACCTCGTAGAGACTCGCGTCCGTCGCGTACAGTTCGCGCGAGTAGGAGTCGAAGCGCACCTCGCCCTCGACGCGACGGGAGAGCGCCGCCGCGAGGTCGGGGCGCTCCACGTCGTCGCTCGCGTAGTCGTAGTTCGCGGCGGCGTCCGCGGCCGGGTCCGCCGCCTCGCCCGGGTCGATAGCCATACCCGTGGTGGCGTCTCGCGAATCCATAATACCTCGGGGACGGCGGCCGAACCGGAGGGGACAGCCGAGTCGCGCGTCGAGCGCGGAGCCGCCGCCGTTCGGAACGGATGGGCCCTGGCGGATTTGAACGCAAGGTTTCAAACGCCAACGGACTGTCCTCAATCGCCGGACTGCTCCCGTTCAAACGCCACTCATCGAACCAATCGCCCCGATTTCGCGTCTCGGTGCTCTGCGGAGAACAAACAATGGCAGAACTCAAACCCATCGCTCCCGCCGAAGCGAAGGAAATGTATCTCGCACAACGGCGTGGCGAAGTCGCAGAATCGACACTCCAAGCCCACCACTATCGGCTCAAGCCGTTCGTCCAGTGGTGTGAATCGACGAGTCTGACGAACCCCAATGAACTCTCTGCTCGTGACCTCCACAAATACCGGTTCCATCGGAAAGAGGAAGACGACTTGAACAAAGTAACACTCCGAACCCAACTCTCGGCTATCCGAGTATTCGTGAAGTTTCTCGAATCCATCGACGGCGTTGAGCAAGGCCTCCACGACAATTTCGTCCTCACCGGAAACGTGTACGACGAATTCACATCGGTCGAGAGTAGGTCAACAGTCGTCCGAGAGGTGCAGGACAACTACTCCCCAAACGGAAGAAATCCTCTTTCACAGGCCAGCAGAAGCCTGTGAGGTGACAGGGGTTCGACGGAAGGCAGGCAGATGCGACTCCCGAGCAGGTACGTCGGACGATACGCGCCTATGTCAAGACCGACAGTAAGGATGTAGACGGAGAGGTACTCCGCCTGTGGCGAGGCAGTGACGAGGGACGACCGTCTGCATCGGAGGCGGATATGGCCTTCGTGAAACAACTCTACTACTGGTGTAAGGGCGACCAGCAGTTGATGGACGAGCGTTTCCGAGCCTCTGGTCGGATGCGTCCGAAGTGGGACGAAGTACACTCCTCTGACGGAGCCACGTATGGGGAAAGGACCATACGGAACGTCTGTCGAACGAACAGCGAGACGTTCGGATGGAGGTACGTGGAGATGAAGTAGTGTTGAGAGTGCTGCTCTTCCCCACCCCACCTGTGTTATCTCGACGGTTGTCAATCGAGATACACGGGGATTTTCCCATATACACCATCACTCGTTCAAACCCCTTCATATCATACTATGGCAATTGGGTGAACCAGTCGGATAGTGTAGTTACCGCCAGAGGTTAAGTAGTCGGAAAGCAACCATCGCCTAACCGTGGCTGAACTATCTGAGGACGAAATCAAATGCCAACTCCAACAGATGGACCCATACGAGTTTGAGGAGTTGGTAGCAGAGATATGGGAATTACAGGGATACGAAACGACAGTTCGTAAAGGAAGTGGTGATAGAGGAATTGATGTTGAAGCCGAAATCCAAACTCCGGTTCCTCAGAAAGTCCTGATACAGGCTAAGCGGTACTCAGAGGGAAACAAGATCGGGTCGGAGGAAGTGAGGAAATACGCGACACTTTACCAACAAGTTTCGGATACTGATACTGTGGTCATAGTCACGACGGGTGATTTTACTGCAGAAGCACGGAGGTTGGCTGATGACTTAAGAGTTAAAATTGTCGACAGGTATTCGTTTGCAAAGGAGGTCGCGAACAATCAACGGAGTTTGTCCAAAGACTATTTCGACAAACAAACAGTTCAAAGGGTCGACAAAGCCAGTAGTGAACGAAAGAAAAAGACAACGTCAAAAACAGCCACACACAGAAATAAATCGGTATCTAAATCAAAAGAATCACACGGTAAAGAATTGGGAAAATGGAATATCTTTGCAGCCAGTGCCATACTCGCGATACCTGCGAGTATCTTGGTTGCGTTTGTAGTGTATATACCTAAACAAATCACTTTTCCAAATATTGGGCTTTTAGATTATTTTATATTTTGTTATTTTATATCATTGTGGTTTTGCATATTGAGCTTGGGCCCGAAGATTGCCCGAACTAAAGCTAAACTCGCAATACCCACGACAGGCTTGGTTTTCTTATTTATTGGTATCCCATTGTTACTTATTGGTACATATTTATCCCCGTATATTAAATTAGAAGATTTAGGCGCATATCCAGTATCCCTGGTAGCCATAATGTCATATTGTTTATCGTATCTCTATTGGGAATGGGAGTGGTATAAGCACGATTCTCAATCAGAATACCAAAATGACCGTTTTTTACCAGACAAGTAGGGTTTATCAGCCGACCCTCAATCAACCAGAGATCGAATGGGCCCTGGCGGATTTGAACCACCGATCACCCGGTGTCTCATTCCAACAGAGAGAGTTTATTCCATCTCCGTCTAGTTGGAAATATGAGCCGGGCGCTGTAAGCCAGACTGAGCTAAGGGCCCACGTACACTCTGAGATACTGGGCCCGCTGCCTTTAGCGTGTCGGGATCAAGTGACCACGACATCACGCTCACGCAACGCGGCTTCAAGGTCTGCGATACAGCGCACGACCGCGACGTCTTGTTCGGCGTCGCGTAGATGCGCGATTTTCTTCGCGAATCCATGGGCATTAGGGCGCGTTCCCTCGGCATAGCCGTCAACCTCGACCCAGAGATCGACATCGGAGAGGTAGAAGTCACCACGCCACCGAGTACCCTCAACCTCTGGGTGAACGTCGTACGCGAGTCCGGCGTCGTGGAGGTATGTCGCGACGGCGAGTTCGTACTGGCTGTCAAGTCGCACACCAGATGGGCCACGGCACGGCGTTCCGTGTCTCTCACCGGCAAGGATATCTGCGGCGTCACAGGCCGCACGCCATGACCCGAAATGCTCCTTGACCACGCTGGTCGGGAACTCGCCGTGCTCGTCATACTGGCGGTGCGTGAGAGCATCTGACTCAACTACACTGATGACACGTCGAAGATCGTGGCGCATGTCTCGTTCGTCGCTGGCGTCGTAGCTCCCGACCGCCGTCCGACTGAGGCCGGCATCGGCGAGGAGGTCATTCCAGCCGCCGTTGAGGTGCTTGTAGATAGTCGAGAGACAGGGCAAGCGGTCATCGCTACTGGCCTCGGCAGTGGTCGGCGACCGACCGAGGTCCGCAGCGAGTGCGCGCACGCCTCGCACGAGGTCGTCATAGGTGTACATCGGCTTCTCGGTGTGTTGGTTTCCGTAGAACGGCATGGGTGTTTCACGCGCCTCCAGCCCTGCTGGGCGCGAAAAAGACAGCGTATGGTGCGCGGAGCTTCATAATCGCCCGTAGTCCCCGCAAGTGGACGTATGGAACGAACGAACGACCCAACTATGCAGGATACAGCAGATTCGGAGACGGGCAGAGACAGCGTTCTGAGCCGGAAACGCGTAGAATGGCGTTATTGACGATCATACTGGAGTCTCGAGACCGTCTGCGTACTCGACGCCGAGAGACAAAACCGACAGACTGCGGCCGATTATGAGTCGTCTAGGACCCATGAATAGCTGGTTCGCGACGTCGAGAGATTCGGGGAAACACCAGGAGACGCTCGCTTCAAAGGCGGGGAGCACGGTATCCGTGTGACTTTCGGACAGTCATAATCACCAACGGTCACAAGAACAGGGAAGTCTTGCGGGACGCAGAGACGATTATGAGTGAATTGACGGCGTATTTCTGATCGCGTAGAATCTCATAATCGGTCGCAGTCGAGCGGTTTCGGTTCGAGGCTGCCGTCGCCATGTAGACGGATGTCTGACGAGGAGTAGTTTGTAGGAGAAGCCACGCCGCCACCAGGGCTCGAACCTGGGACAACCTGGGTAACAACCAGGTGCTCTACCAACTGAGCTATGGCGGCACGTACGCATCTCCACGTAGTCGACTGGTTTTGATAGGGCTTTCGTTTTCGGGCGGCACGGACTCCGACCGTTTTTCCGGTGGGCGGGCGTAGCGCGGCCCATGACCGAGACGACGGACGTGCTAGCGGCGGTCCGCGAGCGCGTCGACCCGACGCCGGCGGAGCGCGAGCGGCTCGCGGAGACCGCCGCGCGCCTCGTCGAACGCGCCGAGGACGCCATCGCGGAGCTGTCCGTCGAGGCGGACGTGGTGCGCGTCGGGAGCACGGCGCGCGGGACGTGGGTGCGGGGCGACCGCGACATCGACGTCTTCGTGCGCTTCCAGCCGACGCTCGAGCGCGCGGAGCTGGAGCGCTACGGGCTCCACGTCGGGAACGACGTCCTCCCCGAAGGCCACGAGGAGTACGCCGAGCACCCCTACGTGAAGGGCGAGTTCGAGGGCTACGACGTCGACTTGGTGCCGTGCTACGACGTCGATTCCGCGCGCGACATCCGGTCGGCGGTCGACCGCACGCCGTTCCACACGGAGTACCTCGACGCCCGACTGACGGACGAACTCGCCGCCGACGTCCGCGTCTTCAAGCAGTTCCTCAAGGGGATCGGCGCGTACGGTTCCGACCTGAAGACCCGGGGGTTCTCCGGCTACCTCTCCGAACTGCTCGTCGTCGAGTACGGCGGCTTCGAGGCCGTCATGGAGGCGGCGGCCGACGCGTGGCAGCCGCCCGTCCACCTCGACCCCGAGGACCACGCGGACGCGAGCTTCGACGACCCGCTCGTCGTCATCGACCCGACCGATCCCGAGCGGAACGTCGCGGCCGTCGTCTCCGCCGCGAACGTCGCGCGCCTCCAGCATTACGCACGGCGCTTCCGCGAGGACCCGCGCGAGGCGTACTTCTTCCCGGAGCCGCGCGACCCGCTCGACGCGGCGGCGGTTCGCGAGCGACTCGCCGAGCGCGGGACGCACGCGCTCGCCGTGCGCTTCGACGACGACGCGCTGCTGGGGCTCGTCGAGGACGAGCGCTACCCACAGTTGCGCCGCTCGCTCGACGGCCTCGTGCGCGGCCTCGAGAACCACGGCTTCGAGGTGCTCCGCGGGGACACGTGGAGCGCGGAGACAGCCGTGCTCGTCTGCGAGCTCTCGGTCGCCGAACTCCCGGACGTGGAGCGCCACCGTGGCCCGCCCGTGTCCGTCGGCGAGCACGCCGCGGGGTTCTACGGGAAGTACGCCGACGACCCGGAGGTCACCGGCCCGTACATCGACGGCGGCCGCTACGTCGTCGAGCGCGAGCGCGACGTGACGACCGCGCGCGAGTTCGCCGAGCGGAAGCTCGCCTCGGTCGCGCTCGGGAAGCGACTCGCGAGCCTCGTCGAGAACGGCGACTACGAGGTCTACGCGGGCGCTGAGGTCGGCGCGCTCGCAGCGGAGTTCGGCGTCGAGTTCGCGGACTACTTCGACCCGAGGCCGTGAAGGCCGCGTAGCTCCGCGACGACCCCCCGAACGTCCTCGCTCGGCTCCGCGTCGTCGGCCGGGCCCTCCGGTTCGAAGCCGTCGAACACCTCGTGGACCATCCCGACGCCCTCCGAGAGCGTGTCGAGGCTGTACCCGCCTTCGAGGACGAACCCGAGGCCGGCGTCGCACGCCGCCGCGAGGTCGCGCATGCGCGTCGTGAGCGTGCCGTAGCCGTCCGTAGAGACGTGCATCCGCGATATCGGGTCGTGTCGGTGCGCGTCGAAACCCGCGCTCACGAGGAGGAGGTCGGGGTCGAACGCCTCGATGGCGGGCGAGAGCACGTCGTCGAGGACGTGACAGTAGTCGACGTCGCCCGCGCCGGCGGGGAGCGGCGCGTTCAGCGTCGATCCCTCACCGTCGCCCTCGCCGACCTCCTCGATGTCGCCCGTCCCCGGGTAAAGGCCGGCCTCGTGGATGGAGGCGTAGAAGACGTCGCCGCGCTCGTAGAAGATGTCCTGCGTCCCGTTCCCGTGATGGACGTCCCAGTCGAAGATCGCGACGCGCTCGACGTCGTCGTGCGAATCGAGGGCGTGCTGGCTCGCGACGGCGGCGTTGTTCACGAAGCAAAAGCCCATCGCGTCGTCCGCGACGGCGTGATGGCCGGGCGGCCGGCCGAGCGCGAACGGCGTCGAGCGGCCGTCCGCGCCGTCGAGCGCGGCGTCAGCCGCCCACATCGAGAGGCCGGCGGACGCGAGCGCGGCGCGCCACGTCGCCTCGACGGCGACCGTGTCCGGGTCCCAGCTCCCGCCGCCGTCGGCGCAGAAGTCGCGGATCTCCGCGACGTACTCGTCGTCGTGGACGGCGCGCGCGTCGTCCTCCGAGGCGGGGTCGCCGGTGACGTACTCGACGCCGTGACGCTTCTGGAGGCCGCGCTTGATCGCGCGGATGCGGTCCGGGTTCTCCGGGTGGCGCTCACCGGGGTCGTGCTCCAGACAGACGTCGTTGACGCCGAACTTCATTCGACGAGCCTGAAGTACGTCTCGACGTCTTCGGCTTGCACGGTGCGTCGTCCCGCGTGCTCGGCGAGGAGCGCGGCGCCCTCGGCGGCGTCCGCCGCGAACGCCTCCAGATGGGCGGCGAGCGCGACGCGCGCGTCCATCGACACCCGATACTCGTCCGGGATGTCGAGGCGGGCGATTCGGTCAACGGGTGCGACCGGGAGCGTGAGGGCGTCCGCATCCGCGTTCGGATCGGCGAACGAGAAGTCCTCGATCATCAGGGTCTTGCGACCCGACGCGGTCGCGTGCTCGGCGGCCTCCCGTGCGAGAGCCGCACCGTGGCGTTGGATGCGGCGCGCGAGTTCCTCCGCGGCGTCCGCGCTCACCCGGAGGTCGCCGGCCTCGCGACGGATTACCGCGTCCACCGGCGCGAACGGGAGCTCGACACTCATACGGTGAAAGGTGTGTGTTCTACCCTTAACGTTTTCCGTCCCTGTCTCAGATCGCGGCAAGCGAAGACGGGGAACGCGAGGACGTCACGCGACGGGGGCGTGACGGAGAACGGACCCGAGCCACCGCCGAAACGAGGGGCACGGGACCAGCTCAGCGCACCTCGTCGGCGTCGAGGCGGCCGTCGCTCATCGTGCCGCGAATCGTCACCGTCTGCCCGAGCGTGACGTCCGCGTCCGTCTCGACGCTCAGCGTCTCCGTACCGTCATCAAGGATGAGCGGGTCGCGCGCCTGTACGACCGTGCCCGTAAACTCGACGGGCTCACCATCGTCGTCGCTCGATTCGCCCGTCGACGATGAGGCGTCCCCGGCGTCGGCGCTCGCCGACGACTCGGGCGCGGTGCCGTCAGCGTACGCGCCGAGGCCCGCCGGCTGGTCGTCCTGGCTCGCGCCCTCGTCGGCCGTCATCGCGCCGTCCGCGAGTTCGACGATGCTCGTCCGCCAGCCCGCTGACGCCTCGAGGTCATCCTGCCAGCCGTCCTGTATCTCGACGTCCGTGAACAGCACCTCGTCGCCCGGCCCGAGGTCGCGGTCGGCCTTCTCGCCCCAGAGCGCGACCCGGATGTCCCCCGAGTCGTCCTGCAGGCGGACGTTCCTGACCTGCCCCTCCGAGCCGTCGTCACGGTCGAAGGTGCGTTTCGGGTCCGCCGAGCGGATGACGCCCGCGATGTCCGCGACGTCGTCCAACTCCACGTCCGCGATGGGCGTCGATTCGGGGACGTACTCGACGTCCTCGTCGACCGCCTCGACGGCGCCACGGTTTCCGACGTGGAGCTCGATGCTGCCGTCGCGCTCGCGGACGTAGCCGTCCACGACCTCCACGACATCGCCCGCCGCGAACTCGTCGACGGCCTCCGTACGCTCGTCCCAGAGCGTAACGGTGACGCGTCCCGTCTCGTCGCCCAGCGAGAGGTTCGCGACGCGGCCCTGACTGCCGTCGTCCCGGTCGAACGTCCGCACCGCGTCGGTGTCGAGCACCTCGCCGACGAGCGTCACGTCCGAGAGACCGACCGAGAGGTCCTCGACGCGGTAGGCGTCCTGAATCTGGACGTCAATCTCCGTGTCCGGGTCGGGTTCGACGCGGTCCGCGCTCAACTCGACGCCGTTGAACCCGTCCTTCGGGCGGCCCGCGACGCGCAGGACGTCGCCGACCTGAAGCTCCTCCGACGCGTTCGCCGCCTGCTCGTCCCAGAGCGAGACGCGGATCGACCCCGTCTCGTCCGCGACTTCGACGTTGAGGACGCGGCCGTCCTCGTCCTCCTCGTCGTCGCGCTCGAACGTCCGCAGGTCGCCGACGGAGACGGCCTTCGCGACGAACTTCGCCTCGTCCATCTCCGGGGTGACGTCCGCGACGCCGCTCACCTCCCCGTCCTCGAGTTCGTGCGCGAGGAGCATGGCGGCCGTCTCCTCGTCCGCCAGCCCACCCATCTGCTCGACCTTCTCCGCGACGGCCTCGCGGAACTCGTCGAGCGAGACCTCGTCGGTCTCGAGGTCGGCGTATGTATCCTCTATCGCACCCATGATAATCGTAGTTCAGCCCACGGTAGGCCCGCGCATAAGGGTTCTGCTTGCCCGTATTCGGGCCGCGGTCGGTCGCTCATCGGGCGACACTCGTCCCCCCATCGCGCTTGAACGCTCGGACGCGACGACGCGCTCCGCGACGACGCGCTCCGCGACGAGCACGAAGACCCATACGGGCGAAGCACGTACGTCGGGTCGATGGAGACGAAACGCGTCGCCACCGTGGCCGTCGTCGTCCTGCTCGCGGGCGCCGTCGTCGCAGGCGCCGCCCTCGCGGGCGTCGGCCCGTTCGGTGCGACCACCACGCCCGTGCAGACGAGCGACGACACCGGGGACTCGTCGCCCGCGGCAGGGGCCAGCGAGACCGATACCGGCACCGACACCACGGGGACGACGAGCGTGCCCTCCGGCGCCGGGCCGTTCGACTTCGCGGTCACGAACGTCACCTCCTGCGGGACGACCTGTCGCGACGTCGACGTCGCGCTCACGAACACCGCCGAGGAGCGCGCGACGAACGTCAGCGTCACCGTCGTCATCACCACCGACGGCGACGAAATCTGGCGCGACACCCAGCGGATCGGTACGCTCGCCGCCGGCGAACGGACCCAGCGCACCGCCCACGTCGAACTCAGCTACTTCGACGCCGCGAAAGTGAAGGGGAACGACGGGAAGATCACCATCCACACCACCGTCGACTCCAGTCTCGGCCAGCACTCCTTCACCCAACACCGCGACGTCGCCTGACCCCGCAGAGTCGCGGGTCCCACTCTCACGGTGGGGGTCGAATCGTAACCGCTTTACGTACCCTGGGGCTACAGATGAGTGAGTCCGGGTAGGGTAGTGGACTATCCTCTTGGCTTGCGGAGCCAGGGACCGGAGTTCAAATCTCCGTCCGGACGTTCCTTCACTTCACTACGCGACGAGCCGAAGGCTCATCGCTTCGTTTCGTTCAGTCACGTCCGGACTCGCGAGACGCGTTGCGTCTCGCTGGCCCGCGAGAACGACGCGTCGTTCTCGCGGACTCCGTCCGGACTTCGGTTCGTGTTCTGTTCGGACGGCTTCGGTTCGCGGTTCGGTCGGTCGGCGTCGGTCGGAGGCTGATCAGCGTCAGTCTCGGGTTCGGGGGACGCCACGCATTTCTCCGTTCGACGCGAAGCGCGGGTATGGAGGCAGCGCTTCGCGCGGGCATCGCGCTCTACGACGCGGGCTACTACCACGGTGCGCACGACGCGTGGGAGGACGAATGGCTCGAGCAGTCCGAGGGCGACGACGAGCGACTGCTGCACGGCCTCATCCATTGCGGCGCGGCGGTCCACCACGCCCGAAACCGGAACTGGGAGGGCGCGACGGGGGTGGCGGCGAGCGCGCGCGACTACCTCGACGCGGTCCCACCGACCCACCGCGGAGTGAACGTCGAGGCGGCCGCGGCGTACCTCGACGTGCTGGCGCGCGACCCGGAGGTGATCGAGCGCCGACGGCCGGTCCGGCTCACGCATCGGGGCTCGACGGTCTCGTTGGCGGCCCTCGACGCGCCGGCGGCGGTCACGGCGGCGGTCGTCGTCGCGGACGCCGAGGGGTACGAGAGCGAGACGTTCGAGCGCGCCGCGACGTACGCGCGCGAGGGACTGGCCGACGGCGAACTGAACGAGTACGGCGTCTTCCTCTGTGACTTCGCGGTCGAGCGCGAGAAGCGGGGGTTGATCGCGACGCGACTCGCCGAGCACGTCGAGCGGCGGCGAGCGCGCGAGAAAGACGTCGAGGGACTGTTCGGGTAGGTCGAGCGCTCAGACGAGCGCGAGGAAGGCGGCGACGGCGAGGCAGGCGGCGCCGAGCGCGCGCACGATCCAGAGCCGCGTCGAGCCCGCCTCGGCGTCACCGTACGGCCCGGTGCGGCCGGGCGAACTGGTGCCGAGGACGCTCAACCGGAGGACGACGTCCGGCCGGGCGAGACAGAGCAGGCCGAGCGCGGCGCCGAGGCCGACGGCGAGCGTCGTGCGTGCGTCCATCTACTCGCGGAGGCGCTGGATGCGCTTCTCGACCGGCGGGTGGGTGGCGACGAGTTTCGTGACGAGCGAGCGCTCGTCGTCGTCGAAGATGCAGAGCGCGCCGACCTGATCGTTCACGCCGCCCTGGTTCTGCGAGCGCCCGCTGCCGCGGCCGCGACCACGGGACGGGCCCCGGGAGCGCGACCCGCTCGCGCTCGGCTGCTGGTTGCCGCGCTGGATCTTCTCGAGGGCGCGCGCGAGCGGTTCGCCGCTCCCGATGTACTCCTTCGCGTCGGCGTCGGCGACGTACTCCCGATAGCGGCTGATGGCGAGCACGAAGATCATCACGAAGAACTGGACGACGTTCCCGACGACGATGGCGAGGAAGAAGTCCGCGAGGTCGTTGTCGCCCGTGAAGAGGACGACGTACTGGGCGACGATGCCGACGATGGAGGCGATGCCCTGCCCGACGACCATCGTGACGACGTCGCGGTTCTTGATGTGCGCGAGTTCGTGCGCGAGCACGCCCTCGAGTTCGTCGTCCTCGAGGATGTCGGCGAGCTCCTGCGAGACGACGACGATGCCGGCGCCCTTGCGGCCGACGGCGAAGGCGTTCGGGACGCCCATCTGCGCGACCTTCAGCGTGGGCTTCTCGATGCCCATGTCGTCGCTGAGGCGCTCGACGCGGCGGTGGACGTCGCCCCACCGACCCGTCTCCGGCATGTCCTCGGCGCCGACGGAGCGCAACGCCATCCACTTGCCGACCTTGTACTGGATGCCGACGAGGGCGACGCTCCCGACGAGGACGATTGGGAGGACGCCGGTGCCGAACATCGCCATCGCGACGACGGCGACGACGGCGTAGAACGCGAAGAGAATCGCGCCCACGACCGCCATCCGGGCTTTGAGTCCGGGGTGTCTCATGGGCGACTCTACGGGAGTATCCCGGATAAGTTGGGTGGTGACGGGTCAGGTCCGAAAACGGTACACGTGGCCGTCTCCCGTCGCGACGACCGCGGCGTCCCCGTCGAGGACCGGCGTCGTGAGGGTGACGCCGGCGTCGACGGTGACGGAGCGAACGGGGTCGCCGGTTGCGGCGTCGCGGACGACGAGCGTCGAGGGAACGGCGCCATCGGCCGTGGACGAGACGTAGGCGACGCGCGAGCGGCCGGCGACGAGGGCACTATCGACGGCGACTTCGGTCCCCCAGCGCCGCTCCCCGGTCGCGGCGTCGAAGACGTGGAGGAACCCCCGGCTCAGGACGGGGAGGCGACCGCCGACGGGCGGGCCGGTGACGAGGCCGCCCCATCGGGACTCGGCCGACCAGCGCCGCTCGCCGGTGGCGGCGTCGTAGGCCTCGGCGGTCTCGCCGCCGGCGTAGACGACGCCGTCCGCGACGGCGTACGAGGGGACGCGTCGCTCGGGGCCGCGCCAGCGCACGTCGCCCGTCGCCGGGTCGAGGCCGGCGAGCGACGGTCGATCCTCGGGTTCGAAGCCCGCGACGAGCGTGTCGCCGGCGACGCCGACGCCGTCCGTGAGTCCGCCGGACGCCGACCAGCGCGGGCTCCCGTCGTCGGTCGAGACGGCGCGCACACCGGAGAAGGACTCGACGTAGACGCCGCCCGCGCCGAACGCCCACCCGGACGGGTCGCCGACCGCCGCGGTCCACGAGACGTCGCCGCTCGCGGCGTCGAGCGCGTAGAGCGTCTCGCCCTCGTTCTGGAGGTAGTCGTCGCTCGTCGCCGCGTAGACGAGCCCCTCGTGGACGCCGAGGAGCGTGAGGAAGCCGTGTTCGTCCGGCGTGAACGACCACGTCTCGCTCCCATTGGTGGCGTCGAACGCGGCGGCGCGAAAGTCGCCGCCCGAGACGCCCGTTCGAGCGCCCGCGACGACGTAGACGGTGTCGCCGACGACGGTCGGCGTGGCGCCCCCGCCGCCGGTGCCGCCGAAGAAGCCCGCGCCGGCGTCCGCCGTCCAGCGCGTCGCGCCCGTCCCCGGGTCGAGGGCGTGGAGCGTGCCGTCGGCCGTCCCGGCGTAGAGGGTACCGTCGGCGAGCGCCGGGCCGAGCGCCGTCTCGCCGCCGAGGGCGCGTTCCCACGCGGCGTCGATACCGGCCGTCCCGTCAGCGGACGACGACGTGGCCGTCGGCGACTCCTCGTTCGTCGTCGTGCTCGACGGGGCTGAGCAGCCCGCGAGGCCGGCGAGGACGGACGCGCCGCCCGCACGGAGGGCGTCGCGGCGTGTGAGGGGGGGCATACGCCGGGCTACTCGCGGTCGGGGTAAGTGTCTCGTGGTGGGTGAAACCGCGACTGCGGGCTACGCGTCGTCCTTCGGTTCGCCCTGGTTCGTGAAGTCGGCGGAGTTGTCGCTCGGACTGTAGCCGAGGACGTCCTTCGCGCGCTCTAAGGAGTAGTACTTGCGGTCGTTGTCGCTGATGCCGTAGACGATCTCGTAGCCGTAGTCGGCCTCGATGCAGCGCTCGAAGAGGTGCGCGCAGTCCCGGTAGGAGAGCCACATCGCCTGCCCGCGCTCGTAGTCGATGGGCGGGTGCCCCTTCGTGAGGTTGCCGATGCGGACGCAGACGACGGAGAGGTCGTGCTCGTCGTGGTAATACCGTCCGAGGGTCTCGCCGGCGGCCTTCGAGACGCCGTAGAGGTTCGAGGGGCGGGGGAGTTCGCTCCCGTCGAGGAGGTAGTCGTCCTGCGTCCGGTAGATGTCGGGTTTGCGCTCGGTCTCGTAGTGGCCGACCGCGTGGTTCGAGGAGGCGAACGCGACTTTCTCGACGCCGGCGTCGACGGCGGCTTCGTAGACCGTCTGAGCGCCGTCGATGTTGTTCTGGAGGACGGAGTTCCACGGCGCTTCCGGGCGCGGGTCGCCGGCGAGGTGGATGACCGCGCCGACGCCCTCGACCGCGTCGCGGACCGCCTCGTCGTCGGTGACGTCGGCGACGACGAACTCGTGGTCGGTCTCCTCGGCGGGCGGTTCGCGGTCGAGGAACCGCCAGTCGTAGTCCTCGGCGATGCCGCCACGGATGGCTCGCCCGACACGCCCCTCCGCGCCCGTGAGGAGAACCGGTTCGTCCATTCGACTACGAATGTGGCGGCGACGGTAAAGTAAGACGCGGTTCTTAGCTGTCGACGGCGGTCGGCTGCGGGGTCACGCCGCCCGCGTCGTCGTCGGTCCCGTCGGTCACGGGGGCGTCGTCGCCGGTGAGCTGCTCGTAGGCGGCGACGGTGGTGGCGACGTTCAGCACGGTGAAGTAGCCGGAGACGAGGGCGGTACCGAGGAAGCCGACGTACGGGACGAGGCCGAAGATGCCGCCGGCGACGGCGTTGGCGATGCCGGCGACGAGGACGTAGACGAAGCCGAGGCCGAAGAGCCGGAGGCGGTTTCCGCTCGTGAGCGACCACGACTGCTTGAGCGCGGTGACGGCGCCGTCGTCCTCGGCGGCGATTCGCAGGGGCGCGAACCAGAGCGCCGTGACGAGGAAGATGAAGACGATCTGTCCGAGGACGGGGACGACGTTTACGAGCGCGATGAAGAAGAATATCACGCCGAAGAGGACGTAGTGGACGAACGCGCCGAGCGCGCGTCGCGTGAAGAGGTCCGCGGTGAGCGCGTCGACGTCGTCGACGAACGCCCGGAAGAGGGCGATGTAGACGAAGAAGAACCCGACGGCGAGCAGGACGTAGAGGAGGGCGACGCCGCCCAGACCGATCGGGAGGACCGGGCCGCTGGTGAGGTCCGCGACCGACATCCCCTGCGGGAGGTCGCGGCCCTGGAGGAGGCGGGCGACGTAGGTCGACGCGGAGACGCTTGCGAGGGCTTGGAAGACGAACGCGAGGACGACGAACGGGAGCGCGACGCGCGTCGTGCTCCGCTGAATGCCGTCTTCGAGGGCTTGGCCGATTTTCAGGGACATCGTCGTGGGATTCACCGGCCCAGTCCTTGGGCTTTACCCCGGTTTCGGGTGGTACCGGCGGCTGACCGGCGCGCGTCGCGGAATTGGCGGCGCACGCGGACGGCAATCGCTTTCAGGGCGACACCCACAGTCCGGGTATGGTCACGAGTGCCGAGGAGGCGTGTTTCGAGGTCGGCATCAAGTTCGGAACGCTCTATCACCAGTTCGCGGGCACGCCGGTCAGCCCCCGAAGCGCGGGGAGTCTCGAACGCGCCATCGAGGAGGCCATCGAGAACCAACCCCACTGCGTCGACGTCACCGTGGACGTGCTCGAGGACGCGCTGCGGGCCGAACTCGACGGCTCGTCGGCGGAGTACACGGAGCTCACGGGGCGCTTCATGGAGGTCGAGGTGGTCGTCGAGTACGAGGGGACGCGCGCCGTCGCGCGCATGGAGATGGAGGGCGACTACCCCCTGATGCGCCTCGTCGACGTCGAGTAGCCCGCCGACACCGGCGCGATAGGCGAGCGCATGCGGGGCCGACGGAACGGCTCGCGGGGCGCGGTTTTAAACGGATGGGCGTCCGTACCACGCGTATGAGCCAATCGGACCTGAGCGACGACGAGCTGTTCGGTGAGGCGGCGAGCGAGATCCGGGCGGACGTCGAGGAGCACCTCGCGGCGGCGCGCGACGCGCTCCCGACGGCGGCGGCCGTGTGGGACGTCGAAGCGGACAACACGCTCGGCGTGCTGAACGGCCTCAGAACCGCGCTCGCCGTCGACGAGGTCCGAGAGCACCTCCGTGACGCGAAGAAGTGGTTCACGATCGGCGAGCGCGCGGACGCCTTCGAGGACGCCGACGACCTCGAGGAGGAGATCGAGCGCATCGAGGACGTCCTCGACGACCTCGAGGAGGTGAGCGACGCGGTCGGCGAACTCGCCTCGACGGTGCCCGAGCTCCGCGGCGAGCTCGAGGAGCTGCACGCGGAGTCGGGCGCCGACACCGACGACGAGAGCAAGTAGGGACTACTTGTGGGGCGGGCGGTCGTTCTCGCGGGCGACGACGGCGGCGACGAGGTCGCACAGCGACTCGGCGGCGAGCGAGAGGAGTTCGGCGCCGCGTTCCGCGCTCCCGTCGCCGGGGTCGCCGACGACGCCGTTCTCCGAGAACTCGGCGGCGTCGTGCGCGAGGTTCGCGTGCGAGACCCACTCCCCCCAGCGCTCGCTCGCGCCGTCGCGCGCGTCGTCGATGCGGTCCTCGCGGACGAGGTCGGGGTCTGTGTGCCGGAGGAACGCGGTCTCGAGCGGGCCGGCGTGCCCCATCTCCGAGGAGTGTTCGCCGACGGCGTCGAACCACGTGAAGGGGACGGCGTAGGCGTCGTCGTGGCGCGTGATGGTCGCGGCGACTTCGCCGAGCGCGGGGACGTTCCCGCCGTGGCCGTTGACGAGGACGACGTCCGTCCAGCCGTGGTGGGCGAGCGACGCGACGGTGTCGCGGACGTACGCGCGGAATGTGTCGGGGGCGACCCAGAGCGTGCCGGTGAACTGGCGGTGCTCCTCGGAGACGCCGACGGCGACAGTGGGGGCGACGAGGAGCGACCCCGCGTTCGCGTCGCCGTAGGCGTCGGCGGCGCGCTCGGCGACGGTTTCGGCGGCGATGGCGTCCGTTCCGAGCGGGGCGTGCGGGCCGTGCTGCTCGGTGCTCCCGACCGGGAGGAGGACGGCGTCGACGTCTGCGGCGTCGGCGTCGGTCCACGTGGCGTCGGTGAGGCGCATACGCGACTCGGAGGGACGGACGGACCTTGTAGGCACGGGAGTGGGGGCGTGGAGGCGGACGCGTGTCGTGTCGAGTGGCGGCTGACGGGTTCCCGGACGTATTTTCCGGTTTCTTCGGGGAGCTATCCGGGGACAAATAGGTTAGGTGGCCAGAGAAACTAAGTCGGACTATTCCCTACCGACGAGTGAGCCATGCCGGAGTGTCAGAACTGTGGGTCGTTTGTGACCGACGCGTACTCGCGAGTGTTCACCCCGGACGGACTCAGCGCGCCGCGCGTCTGTCCGAACTGTGAGGACAAGATCCGCGACGGAGCCGAGGTCCGTGAGGCCCGCTCGACCCGGCGCACGTAACGGTCGCACCGAACCAGCCGCCCCTTCTCCGCCCGGCGGGAAGTCACGTCGCTTATAGGCGAGTAGGCCCTGTCGTTGTGTAATGAGTGAGTCGGAGCCACAGGTCACTCGCCTGTTCGGCGGTCCCGGGAGCGGGAAGACGACGGCGCTCCTCGACCGCGTCGAGGAGATTCTCGAAGACGACGACGTCGAGATCAACGACGTGCTCGTCGTCTCCTACACCCGAGCGGCGGCGGCGGAGGTGCGCGAGCGCCTCGCCGAGCGCCTCGACGTGAGCCCGCGTTCGCTGCGCGGGAACGTCAGCACGATGCACGCGAAAGCGTACGAACTCCTGAACCTCTCGCGCGGCGACGTCGTCGGCGAGGACGACAAGGAGGCGTTCTGCGAGGACTACGGCCTCCCCTACGAGGACGAGTACGCGTCGGGGTCGCGGCGCACCGCGCGCTCGACGACGCTCGGCAACAAGGTCATCGCGACCAGCCAGTGGCTCCAGCGAACCGGACGCGACGTCTCCGAGTGGTACGACGTGCCCTTCCGCTGGGACGAGGAGGAAGTGCGTCTCCCGCCCGAGATCGACGACAACGCGCAGGTCGGGAACAAGTACACGCCGACGTGGCCGTCGAGCGACGACCGCTACGACATCCCCGAGTCCATTCGCGCGTGGCGCACCTACAAGGGCGAGAACGACCTCGTCGGCTTCGCGGACATGCTCGAGCGCGTCCAGCAGCGCTCGCTCGTCCCGAACGTCGATTACCTCGTCATCGACGAGTTCCAGGACATCACGAGCCTCCAGTATCAGGTCTATCAGGAGTGGCGTCCCCACATGGAGGCCGTCCTCATCGCCGGTGACGACGACCAGGTCGTCTACGCGTGGCAGGGCGCCGACCCCGACCTCCTCCTCGACACGGAGGTGACGGAGAACGTCGTCCTTCCGAACTCCTATCGCCTCCCTTCGGAGGTCCTGAAGGTCGTCCAGCAGGAGGTCAGCCACATCACCCACCGGCAGGAGAAGGACCTGAACCCGCGCAAGGAAGGCGGGACGGTCGAAGCCGTCGACTCGCCGTCGATGCTCGACCTCGTGCGGAACGTCCGCCGGACCATCCAGACCACCGACGAGACGGTGATGATCCTCTTCCGCGCGCGCTACCAGCTCTTCGACTTCGTCGACGAGTTCATCACCGAGGGCATCCCGTTCAAGGCGCTCACCGACCAGCGCCTCTGGACGGACCGCCTCCAGCAGTACGTCAACGCCGTCGAGGCCATCGACGCCGGCGAACCCGTCACCGGTGTGCAGGCCCGCCGCCTGATGGACATGCTGCAGGACTCCGCGTTCGGCACGAGCGAGCGGAGCGACTTCCGCGACGAGATCGACGCCCGGCGTGCCGCAGAGGGCGAGGGTGACGAGGACGCCGACCTGGACACGATGGAGTTCAGCGCGGAGTTCATCCGCAACTGGGTACCCTTCGTCCCCGCACCCGCCGCCGCCGCCGACATGCTCCGGAAGGTCACGCGCTACCAGCGCCGCTCCATCGACGCCTACTTCCGCGGCGACTACCAGGGCATGGACTCGGACCGCGTCCGCGTGGGCACCATCCACTCCGCGAAGGGTCGCGAGGCCGACCACGTCTTCCTCGGCACCGACCTCACGGAGAAGGTCGTCGAGCAGATGGCGGCCACCGTCGACCCCGACGACCTCCCCGAGGGCGTCGAGGAGTTCACGCGACAGACCGACCCCGTCCCCATCCTCACGGACAACGAGCGCCGCGTCTTCTACGTCGGAATGTCCCGCGCGCGAGAGCGCCTCGTCCTCATGCAGAACCTCGTGACGGGCGCGCCGACGCTCCCGCTCGACGTCCTGCTCTACGGCAAGCCGACCGGCGAGACGCTGGAGGAGGCGCTGGCGAACGCCGCCGCGCCCATCTCGATCAACTAGATGTCGAGTCGGGGCGCAGCGGCCGTCGAGCGAGCGCTCGCCGACCGCGACGCGGCGGCGTTCGTCCACGTCGGCCCGCCGTGCGACCCGGACCTCCGATATCTCGTCGACGTCCCGCGCCTCGAGGCGCCCTGCGCGTACGTCCAGACCGCGACCGGCGAGCGCCTGCTCTGTCCCGGCCCCGGCGACGCCGCCGTCGCACGCGAGCGCTTCGACGGGACGGTTCGGGACGCGGTGTCGTTCGACGCGGACGCACCGGGCGCGCGCGCCGCCGCGCTCGTCGCCGCGACGTGCGGCGAGGGCGCGACCGTGCTCGTGGCGCCGGACGTCCCGCACGCGAGCGCCGTCTACCTCGAACGCGACGGCCACGCCGTGACGTCGACGGACGCGCTGGAGCGCGGGCGCGCCTTGAAGGGCGATTCGGAGGTCGAGCGGCTACGGCGCGTGCAGCGGGCCGCGACGGCGGGCGTCGCGCGCGCCGAGACGCTCCTCGCGGAGAGCACCGTCGGCGCGGACGGACTCGTCCACGAAGGCGGGACCGTGACGACGACGCGGCTCGCCCGCGAGGTGGACGCGGCGCTCGCGGAGGCGGGCGTCGCGAGCGCGGGGAACACGCTCGTCGCCGCCGGCGCGGACGCCGCCGCCCCGCGCCTCGCGGACGAGCGAGCGGTGGACGCGGGTGAGACGATGCTCGTCGACGTCGCGCCATGCGGTCCCGGTGGGTACTACGGCCGACTCGCGCGGACGTTCGTCGTCGACACGGCGGGCGGGTGGGACCGGCGCGCACACCTCGCGGTGACGCGCGCCCGCGAAGCCGGCCTCGACGAGGTCGGCGCGGGCGTCGAGACGACGGTCGTCCACACGGAGACCGCGGCCGAAGTGATGGCCTACGGCTTCGACGTCGGCCCCGACTCCCCTGCGGGGTTCTCGGGACCCGCGGGCCACGGCGTCGGCCTCTCGGCGCGCGAAGCGCCGTCGTTCGAGCGCGCGGAGACACTCACCGCCGGCCACGTCGTCGCGCTCGCCCCCGAGGTCAGCGACCCGGAGCGCGGCGGCGTCCGCGTCGCCGACCTGCTCGTCGTCACCGAGGACGGCTACGAGCCCCTCGCGGACTACCCGACCGGCATCACGCCGGCGCGGCGCTAGCTCTCGCGCTCCCGTCCCGATTCGGCGTCGGGGTCCTTCGCGACGACGCCGACGACGCGCTCGACGGCGCCGACCGCGACGTCGTCCGGCGTCAGTAGGTAGCGCTCGACGCCGAGGACGAGCGCGGCGAGCCCGAGGAAGAGGAGCGCGAGCGCGTCGCCCGCGAGCGCGAACTGCGTACCGAGGACGATGAGCGGCGCGCAGAACGCGAGCGTGACGACGAACGAGAGCTGTGAGAGGACGCCCATCGAAACGCGCCTAGTGCCCCGAACGGGGTAGGCGTTGTGTCGCACGGCGGGAACCGAGAGCGACAACACTTTCGTTACGCGTCCCGGATTCGGGACCATGTTCACGGGCATCGTCGAAACCACCGGCCGGATCGCGGCGGTCGAGGACGGCGACGACGGCCGGCGGCTCCGCATCGAAACCGACGACATCGGCGGCTTCTCGCACGGGCAGAGCGTCGCCGTCGACGGCGTCTGCCTGACGGTCGAGGAGCACGGCGGAACGGCGGACGCCACAGGGGACGAGGACGACGAGCGCAGCGAAGCGCGAGGCGGCTGGTTCTCCGTCTTCCTCGCGGAGGAGACGCTCGCGCGCACCAGCCTCGCCGCGAAGCGCGACGGTGACCGAGTGAACCTCGAGCGCGCGCTCCCCGCCGACGGCCGCCTCGACGGCCACGTCGTCCAGGGACACGTCGACACCACGACGGAGGTCGTCGCCGTCGAGTCGGTAGGCGAGGATTACCGCTACACGTTCGCGCTCCCCGACGGCCACGAGCGCTACGTCGCCGAGAAGGGCTCGGTCGCGCTCGACGGCGTGAGCCTCACCGTCGCGAGCGTGGACGACGACGCCGGCACGTTCGACGTCGCGCTCATCCCGACGACGCACGCCGAAACGACGCTCGGCGAGCGCACCCCCGGTGACGCCGTGAACGTCGAGGTGGACGTCGTCGCGAAGTACGTCGAGCGCCTCGAGGCCTACTAGGGCCGGTCGTCGCCGACGTACTCCACGGCGGGCGTGAGGTCATCGAAGGTGCCCGCGTAGGCTTTCTCCGCACCGAGGTCGTCGTACGCCCGACGGTAGCGCGAGAGCTTCCGGTAGAGGACGTAGAGGAAGAAGCCGTCGTAGACGAGGACGAACCCGATGAAGTAGAGCAGGTTCCAGTTCGGGACGAGGGTCGGCAGGTAGGTGACGGACGTGTTGTAGATCGCGTGGATGCTCGCCGCGATCACGAGCCCCTTCACGACGATCGGGCCACGGTTCTCCGAGTTGAACTTCGCAAGCCCGAGGTAGTAGCCGGCGAACGCCGAGTAGATGACGTGGCCCGGCCCGGCGAAGGTGCGGAGCGCCGCCGTCTGGAAGGCCTGCTGGAAGCCGACCTGCATCGTCGCGCTGTTCGCCGCGCTCAGGAACTGACCCGTGATGTAGATGGTGTTCTCGATGGTCGCGAAGCCGAGTCCGGCGGCCGCCCCGTAGACCGCGCCGTCGACGACCGCGTCGAACTTCTCGGAGCGGAAGGCGTAGAGGCGGACGGCGAGCCACTTCACCGTCTCCTCGACGGGGCCGACGACGAGCCAGAAGAAGAGCACCATCCCGACGACCGGAATCGCCGTCAGGAACCCCTTGAGGACGGAGTTGAGCACGGCGGCGAAACCGGCGAAGAGGAAGCCGAGGACGAACGTGATGACGAGCATCGGCAGCGGCTCGCGCATCGTCACGTCCATCCGCCAGACGTAGACGACGAGCGCCGCCGCCGGCACGACCGAGAGCAACACGTAGACGCCGAGCACGGGGTTCTGGACCGTCGCCGCGCCGACGATGAGGAACTGCCCGAGGAGGATGAGCGCCGCGAGGCCGATGACGCCCCACCGACTCCCGGACCTGAGGAAGCCGTGGAGGCGGACCGCGAAGTGGTCGAGCGGCGTCCGGTTCTCCCAGGACGCGACGTCGTAGAGGTCCGCACCGTCGGCGACCCGCTGTATCGGATCACGTTTCTCTGGCATGGCAGGCCGTACAGACGGGGACAGCTAAGGTCTTCGGGCAAGCGAACGGGGTGCCGCCCGGGCCAACCGTCGCGGATAGCGACGTTTTTTCACCCGACCGGCCGTAGCTCGCGGTATGCTCTTCGACCAGCGGACCCGGACGGCGCTCCGGGAGGCCGGCCTGTCCGCGGAGGAACTCCGCGACGTGGAGCGGGAGGTCACACGGGAGGCGCGCGCGACCGCCGACGAAGTGAGCGCGTTCTTCGACGAGCACGAGACGCTCTACTCCGACATGGAGCAGACGCACTCGAACGCGGCGTTCCCCGAGCACGCGGTCGACTACTGCGACCTCTTCACGCACAGTCAGGACGTCCGGGGCTTCCTCCGCTTCGACTCGTGGGGCGTCTACGTCGAGGGCGCGCGCGTGCTCGCCGAGGAAGTGGTCGAGCTCGAACTCGGACAGCCGGTCCACGACCGCGTGCGCTTCGCGACGACGCGCGACGCCCTCGAATGAGCGCGCCACGCGTCCGCGTGCGCGGCATCTACGCGACCGCCCTGACCGCGGCGTGCCTCGACGCCGGGTTCGACGTCGTGCAGGCCTCCGAGCCGATCCGCGAGCGCTTCGACGCCGCGTTCGCGAACGCGCCCGCTGACGTCACCGTCGAGACGACGAGCGACCGGCAGGGCGTCGGGCTCTCCGGTGACCCGGCGGACGTCGCGGCCGTCCGCGAGCGCTGCGTCGGCGTCGGTCGGGACGCCCTCGACTGGGACGACCGCGTCCCGGCCGGCGCGGTGTTCGACGCGCGCGTCGAGGAGACGACCGGCGGCGGCGCGATCCTCGACCTCGGCGACGGCCGCGAGGCCTACCTGCCGTTCGACGCCGCGGACGGCTACGTGGACGCCGGCGACGCCCGTCGCGTGCAGGTCCGGTCGCCCGCGCCGCCGTGGCAGGACGGCCGTGCGACCGTCGCAACCGCACTACGCACGCCCGGCGTCGGGAGCGTCGCCGACCTCGAAGAGGGCGACGCGCTCGTCGCCGCGACACCCGACGGCACGGCCGAGCACGAACTCGTGCAGACGACCGAGCTCCTGAACGTCGACATCCCGGATGGCTGGGCGGTGCGATGGGGGCGCGCCGCCGAGGGCGCGTCGCTCGAGGAGTTGCGCGACGCGCTCGAGGCCGCCGTCGAACGCGCGTCCGAGATGGGGGCGGCGCTCGACGACGCGGGCGACGTCGCCGAGCCGCGCGAGGTCTACCGGCCGACGGAGACGGCGTGGGTCTGGTTCGGTCGCGAGTCGCGCTTCGCGCTCGACGACCTGCGCGCGGCCGTCACGGCGACGATGCCCGGGCACCACCGGACGAAGGCGGCGACGCACGCGGCGAGCACCGCCGTCGACTTCGCCGAGGCCGTCGGCGTCGATGCGGAGGAGTTCCCGTTCGCCGCGGTGTCCTCGGCGTTCGGCCCGCGTGAGGGGGACTCGCTCGCCATCGAGCACGGGAAGCCGAGCGGCCGCCTCGTCACGCTCGGCTCGGGGACCGTCACGTCCTGTGCGCCCGACGAGGGGACGCTCACGCTCGAGCGGGAGATGCACCCCGGCGGGACGTACGACGCGCTCGGCACGGAGCGCGAGGCCGGCGACGTCGCAGTCACACGCTTCGAGGAGGGGCGCGAGTGGTACGCGACCGGTTACAAGGCCGCCGACGGCACGAGCAAGGGGACGTACGTGAACGTCTCGACGCCCGTCGAGCTCTTCCCGGACGCGGTCCGCTACGTCGACCTCCACGTCGACGTCGTGAAGTACCCCGGCGGGGGGGTCGAGGTGGTCGACGAGGACGAACTCGAAGCGAGCGTCGAGGCGGGCGACGTCCCGCGCGCGCTCGCGGACCGCGCGCTCGCCGTCGCAAAGCGGTTAGCGAAGGAGTTGCGCGACTGAACGGCAGACGAACAGACGACGGCAGGTGTGTCTCGCGGGCGGCCCGTCGCCGGGTTTCGCGTCGGCCGCGCCGCGACGGCGGGCGGGTCATAGCCACCGCTGGTGGCGTTCTCGTACGTGAGCGTTCGGTGGCGGGCAGAGCGGGCCACCAGATGGGACGGTCGCGGGACAAGCGGCTCGCCAGAGCCCGCTCGTCCCGCGATTCACTCGCGCCGAGGACGCGAGGCGCCGAGCCCACCGACGGTGGGCCGGCGGGGGGGCAAGCTGTTACCGAGCGGCGGCGAAGCCGCGCGTGGTTCGAAACGGCGTCGCCGTTTCGTCGCTGGGCGAGTCGAAGGTTCGCGAGGTCTGCGAACGCGAGGCGTTCGCCCGACCCCACGGGACGCGACGCGTCTCGCTTACGACGGAGTAACAGGTCGTTTAGAAGTGCATCCCGTCGGAGTTCGGGCTCCCCTCACCGCGCCCGCCGCGTCCGCCCTCGTTCCGGTCGATGCCCATGTAGCTCTCGGCCTGACCGGTGGTCCAGTCGCTCTCGGAGTCGTCGCTGAAGCGGACAGTGACGTCCGTGACGGCGTCGAAGTCGGCGGCGAGGTCGGTCTTGATGCGGTGGGCGGTCCGGGGGCTGATGCCGCAACCCGCGCAGGCACCGCCGAGTTCGATGACGACTTCGCCGTCGTCGGGGTCGGCCTTCCGGACGGCGGAGTCGCCACCGTGCGTCTGAATGATGGGCATCTGGGCGGTGATCCACCGCTCGACGCGCCCGTGGAGGTCCTCGCCCTCGCCGTCCGCCTCGCTGGCCTCGCTCATAGGTACGAGATGCGTCCGCACGCGTGAAAGGGTTCTGGTGTCGGCGACCGCGCTCGGACGGCGCGAGCGACACCCCCACACCGGACATCGCGAGTTCTGGGGCGGGAGTCGGACGCGACGCCCCCACACACCGGACGTCGCGAGTTCCACTCGGGGGGCCTCGATCCGACGACACACCCACACCGGATGTCGTAAGTTCCCGCGAGCGAGACGGGGGGAGAGGGAGGGAGGGACGCGGCGACGCGGAGACACACCGTCCGTCGCGAGTTCCGCTACCGGGGACGCGCGGGCGACGGCTCAGCGATACGTGGGCGTGGGCAGTCCGATATCGGCGTCGGCGGCGAGGATGTCGACGACGGGGTCGGTGGCGACGGTCGCATGGTACTCGTTGTACCGGCCGCCCTGTCGACCTTCATTTGCCTGCGTCTTCGAGGCGAACCCGAGCATC
The DNA here is from genome assembly GCF_014647455.2 of Halarchaeum grantii. Taxonomy (NCBI): domain Archaea; kingdom Methanobacteriati; phylum Methanobacteriota; class Halobacteria; order Halobacteriales; family Halobacteriaceae; genus Halarchaeum; species Halarchaeum grantii. Next base: position 430,056 of record NZ_BMPF01000002.1, read on the forward strand.
ACGAGTTCGTCGAGTTGGTCGCGGAACCGGTCGAGCGAGAGCGGGTCGGAGCCGTTGTAGGTGACGATGCGCTCGTACTGCTGGTAGACGTCCTTCGTGCGGGAGGCGGAGTCGGTCCGCTGGCTCAGGCTGACGAGCGCAAGGAGGCTGTACTGGGCGTGAACCGTCTGATCACGGATGCGGTCCTCGATGCGGCCGCGTTCGAGTTCGTCCTCGGCCTCGTCGACGAGCGACTCGGTGAGGACGCCGTCGCGTTCCTCCGCGAGGTCGCCGGCGACCATCAGGAGTTCGAGGGCTTGGCGCGCGCTCCCCCGGTCCCGGGCGGCGACCGCGGCGGTCTTCCGGAGCGCACCGGCGTCGTAGGTGTCCGGGCGGAGCGCCTTCGTCGCGCGCTGCTCGAGGATGGCGTAGAGTTGCTCGGCGTCGTACTGGCTGAAGTTGATCTCGCGCTCGCAGAGCGTGTCCTTCACCTTCGGCGAGAGGTTCTGGCGGAACTGGTAGTCGTTCGAGATACCGATGATGCCGAGTCGCACGTTCTCGAGGTTCCCGTTCGCGCGAGCGCGGGGGAGCTGATAGAGGAGGCCGTCGTCGCTCCCGATGGAGTCGATCTCGTCGAGCGCGATGAGGACGGTCCCGCCGAGGTCGTCGAGTTCGCGCCACAGTATGTTGTAGAGGTCCTGTGGCGCGTGGCCGGTCGCGGAGACCTGCTCGTGCGGGCCGCGCAGGGTGTTCAAGAGCGCGATGAGCGCCTGATACGACGTCGAGGAGTACTGGCAGTTGACGAGGAGTGTCGTGATCTCGGAGTCGACGCTCGGGTCCTCGTCGACCTCCGTTTCGAGGACTTCGAGAAGGTACTTCGTGACCGCGGTCTTCCCGACGCCGGTCTTCCCGTAGATAAAGACGTTGTCGGGATGCGCACCGTGTCGGGCGGGATTCAGCGCGCTCGCGTAGGCCTGAATCTCGTCGTCGCGTTCGAGGATCTCGTCGGGCTCGTAGTCCTCCTTCAGGACGTCCCGATTCCGGAAGACGGATTCGAACTCCTCGAACGGACTCTCGGACATACGTATCGGTCGCCCGCTACCGTATATAATACCACCGATAGTCTGTATCGTTAGACACACCACGCGTCGTTAGATGCAGTCGCCGGTGACGGGACTCGTCGACCGGCGTCGCCCTCGCTCCGACCGGAAGGGGAGCTATTGCCGCGACCAAGGGCGGCACGTCCGGGGGTGAGGGAACACCGGCATCGACCGAGAACTCGCGACGTTCGGTGTGTGTGGGTGCAGCCACGGCGTAGAACGGACTGTACTTGGCGTGGGGGGGTACTCGGCGTGGGAAAACAGACGACGCGAGGTGTGTGTCTTCCGCGTCACCGGTGATCCCAAAGCGATAGTCCCCTCCGTCGATAGCGGGAGCTTACGACATCTGGTGTGGGAGGGAGACGGTGGATGATCGTGACGTATCGCGTCCGTCGAGTCATCGCGTAGAGTGGGGACACCGGATGTGGGAGAACAGACGACGCGAGGTGTGGGGACGGTCAGTGGATATTGGTCCGGTCGCCGGTTCCGGCGGTGAGCGCGGACGCGACGGCGCCCTGCAGGACGACGTCGTCGCCGAGGTTCGTGAGGCGGAGATCCGGGACGTTGTTGAAGACGGTGGTGTCGAGGCGCTCCCGGACCGGGTCGAGGACGAGGTCCGGGTTGTTGAGCGCGACGGCGCCGCCGACGTAGATGACGAGCGGCGCGTAGGACTGCGCGACGTTCGTGATACCGAGGGTGTTCCAGTCCGCGACCTTCTCGACGACGTAGCTCGCGAAGTCGTCGGAGTCGGCGTAGTCGAAGACGTCCTTCGCGGAGAACGACTCCGAGTCGACCGGCATCGCGGTGTCCGCTCCGCGCTCCTCTGCGAGTTGGCGGGCGTAGCGCGGGATGTTGTTCCCCGAGCAGTAGGCCTCCCAGTGGCCGTCGCGCCCGCAGCCGCAGGTTCGGCCACCGTCGGGGTCGACGACCATGTGCCCGACTTCGCCGGCGTTCCCGTCCCACCCGGAGAGGACGTCCCCGTCGACGGCGACGCCGGCGCCGATACCCGACGAGATCGTGAGGTAGACCATGTCGTCGGGGTTGCGGTCGCTGTGGAAGCGCTCGCCGATGACGCCCGCGACCGTGTCGTTGTGGAGGTAGACGCGCTCGGACTGGACGAGTTCGCGGACGGGGCCGACGAGCGGGATGCGTCCGATTCCCTCGGGCAGGTTCGCCGGGTTGTCGATCGAGCCGTCAGCAAGGTCGAGCGGACCGATGCTTCCGATCCCGGCCGCAGTCACGTCCTCCGGGTCGACGCCGACGTCCGCGCACGCCGCGCGGATGGCCGCGAGCACGGCCTCCGTGACGGCGATGCCGGACGGCCCGTTCGGTGTCGCGCGGCGCTCCGTGCTGAGCACGACGCCCTCCTCGTCCGCCACCGCGGCCCGAAGGTTCGTCGCCCCGAGGTCGACGCCCACGTAGTACGGCATCTATCCCTACTGGCGGCCCCGGAGACTTAACTGCACAGATTTCGCGGCCGCCCATCGCGGTCCACGACGCCGGTCGTGTTGCGTCTCCACGGCGCGACGGCCCGTGAGACGTCACAATCGTCCGCGCGGAGCTCGCGCTCGGCGGTGGACGCACGCGAAAAAGTCGAGGTGGGTCGCGCAATCGCTCAGCGCGCGCTCATTCGCCGCGAACGAACGTCACCGGACAGGGCGCCGAGAGCATGACCTCCTGGGCGGTCGAGCCGAAGACCGCCTTCCCGGTGGGCGAGCGCTTGCGGCCGCCGACGATGACGAGGTCCGCGTCCTCGTCCTCCGCGAGGTCGACAATCCGCTCGCCGTGGTGACCGATGGCGCCACGGACGGTGTAGTCGACGTTCACGTCGTCGAGTTCGTGCGAGATCGTGCGGATGGTGGCGTGGCGGCGCGCGACCTCGTCGGTGGAGACGTCCTCGCCGCTGACGTTGAGGTTCCCGAGCGTCGAGTCGTACTCGTCCTCGGTGAAGACGTGCGCGAGCACGACGTCCGCGTTCAGCGGAGCGGCGAGGTCGACGAGCGTCGATGCGAGTTCTGTAGTCCGGTCGCTATCTCCCGGGCCGACGGCGAGTAGGATCTTCTCGATGGCCATACGCTATTCATCCCGTGCCGGGTCCTTAAATATATAGCCGCGAGGCGGGACGATAGGGACGTGTTTCGAACGGACCTCTCAGGCAGGACCGCGCTCGTCACCGGAAGCGCGAGCGGTGTCGGGCGCGGTATCGCGCTCGCGCTCGCCGAAGACGGCGCATCCGTCGCCGTCCACTACCACAGCAGCGAGGCCGAAGCGCGGGCCACGGCCGAGGAGGCAGAGGAGCGCGGCGCGCCGGCGGCGACGACCGTCCGGGCGGACGTCACCGACGAAACGGACGTCGACGCCGCCTTCGACGCCGTCGAGGAGGAACTGGGGAGCGTCGACGTCCTCGTGAACAACGTCGGCGACTTCGCGCCCGACCACTGGGCGGCGCAGGACGTCGCGGACTGGCGACGGGTCTACGAGACGAACCTCGTCGGGACGATGCTCTGCGCGCGCCGCGCGCTCCCCGCGATGCGCGAGAAGGGGTGGGGCCGAATCGTCAACGTCGGCTACGCCTCCGCCGAGAAGGGGCTCGTCAACCCGAAGAACTTCCCGTACTTCGCGGCGAAAGCGGGCGTCCTGATGTTCACGCGGATGCTCGCCGCCGACACCCAAGACGACGGCGTCACCGTGAACGCCGTCTCGCCGTACGTCGTCGAGACGAGCGACGAGTTCCCCGAGGACGCCCCGCGCGGACGCTGGGCGACGGTCGACGACCTCGTGCAGGTCGTGCGGTTCTTCTGCGACGACGCGAGCCGATACGTCTCCGGGGAGAACGTCGAAGTCGACGGCGGCTGGCTCCCCGAGGACGTCTGAGCGACGCGGCCGCGCACTCCCCGAGAGAGACCGGCGGATGGGTCGCTCGCCGTCGCCCGTGGTTAGCTCCCTTCGAGGGCGTCGAGCACGCACGCGGCGGCGACGACGGCCTCCTTGGGGACGTCGCTCGCGTCATCGATGGTGACCGTGTACGCGTCCCGCAGGGAGAACTGGCCGTCGATGCTCCCGACGTGGTCGCCCTCGGCGTCCGCGATCTCGTACTTGTGGGGGATGAGGCCGGCCGCACCGACGAAGTGTCGGAGCACCTCGAGGAGTTTGTTCTTCGAGGTGATGGTGGCGAGCGCCGCGCCGGTATCGGGGTCTCGGACCGTCCAGTTCTCGGCGAAGAGCGAGTAGTCCTCGTCGAGGACGACGACCTCCTCGCCGGTCGCGGCGTCCACGATGGCGTAGTTCCCCGCGACGTCCAGAACGCCGCCGGCCTTCACGGTGAAGACGTCGTTGCCGTCGGCGTCGACGAACGGGAACTGCTCTTTGAGTTTGAACAGCTTCTGCTTGCCACGAAGGACGACTTCGCCCGTCGAGTCGCGGACCGCGTACTTGTTCCGGACGAGCGACTGGACGACCTCGTAGCGGTCGTCCTCGAGTTCGACGGTGGAGATGTCGTAGTCGGCCATAGGGGACCGTTCGCCGCGACGGGCAAAAGGACCGGGGGAGAGCGGGGACCGGACCCGAGGGTGTGGGCGCACGCGAACGCGACCGTCGGGGCGCGAAGCGGGCGTTCGTCGGGGGGAGTGATTCGGTTAAGTGGCTTCGGCGCTAGCTCTCACCCAACGAATGACGACGAGTCGACTCGCGGACCGCGATCACGAATCGGTGGGGAGGGCGCGATGAGCGAGGACTACATCACGGTGCGGGGCGCGGAGGAGCACAACCTGAAGGACCTCGACGTCGAGATCCCGCGCGAGGAGTTCACGGTCGTCACGGGGCTCTCCGGGTCGGGGAAGTCATCGCTGGCGTTCGAGACGATCTACGCGGAGGGCCAGCGGCGCTACATCGAGTCGCTCTCCGCGTACGCCCGGAACTTCCTCGGGCAGATGGACAAACCGCAGGTCGAGTCGGTCGAGGGGCTCTCCCCGGCGATCAGCATCGACCAGAAGAACGCCGCGAACAACCCGCGCTCGACGGTCGGGACCGTCACCGAGCTCCACGACTACCTGCGTCTGCTCTACGCGCGGGTCGGGACGCCACACTGTCCGGAGTGCGGCCGCGAGGTCGGCGAGCAGTCCGCCCAGCAGATGGTGCGGCGCATCATGGAGCTCCCGGAGGGGACGAAGGCGAAGCTCGCCGCGCCCGTCGTCCGCGACCAGAAGGGGGCGTTCGACGACCGCTTCGACGACCTTCTCTCGGAGGGGTACGCCCGCGTCGAGGTGGACGGCGAGACGTACGACCTCGCGACGGAGAAACCCGACCTCGACGAGAACTACGACCACACGGTCGACGTCGTCGTCGACCGCGTGAAAGTGAGCGAGGACGCGCGTTCGCGCATCACGGACTCCGTGGAGACGGCACTCGAGGAGGCGGACGGCGTCCTGAAGGTCATCGTTCCCGACCCCGAGGCCGACGTCGAGCTCGGCGGCGCGACGGCGCGCGCGACCGGCGACCTCGCCGACGACGACGACGAGGAGCGCCTCGTCGTCGAGTTCTCCGAGGAACTCGCGTGTACGCACTGCGGGATCGACATCTCGGAGATCGAGACGCGGAGCTTCTCCTTCAACAGCCCGCACGGCGCGTGCCCGGAGTGTGAGGGCATCGGCGAGACGAAGGAAGTGAGCGAAGACCTCGTGGTGCAGGACGAGTCGAAACCGATCAAGCACGTCTTCGAGCCGTGGAGCTACAACCGCTCCTACTACCGCAACATGCTCGACAACGTCGCCGAGCACTTCGGCGTGAGCGTCGAGACGCCGTTCGAGGAGCTCGACGAGGCGATCCAACAGGCCTTCGTCTGGGGGACCGATGAGGAGGTCGTCTTCGAGAAGCAGACGAAGAACGGCGTGCGGCGCAAAACGGAGCAGTTCGAGGGCGTCGTCCCGAACCTCGAACGGCGCTACGTCGAAACCGACTCGGACCGCGTGCGCGAGCACATCGAGGACTACATGAGCGTCACGGAATGCCCGGCTTGCGAGGGGACGCGCCTGAAGCCCGAATCGCGCGCCGTGCTCATCGATGGCACCTCGATCACGGAGGTGAACCGCATGAGCATCGTCGACGCCCTCTCGCACTTCGAGGACGTCGAGGGGTCGTTCTCGGAGCGCGAGCGGAAGATCGCCGAGGAGATCCTGAAGGAGATCCGCGCGCGCCTCGGCTTCATGACCGAAGTGGGGTTGGACTACCTCACGCTCGACCGCGAGGCCTCGACGCTGTCGGGCGGGGAGTCCCAGCGCATTCGCCTCGCGACGCAGATCGGGTCGGGGCTCGTCGGCGTGCTCTACGTGCTCGACGAGCCCTCCATCGGCCTCCACCAGCGCGACAACGACCGGCTCCTGAACACCTTAGAGGAACTTCGCGACCTCGGGAACACCCTGCTCGTCGTCGAGCACGACGAGGAGACGATGCGTCGCGCGGACGAGATCGTCGACATGGGCCCCGGGCCCGGCAGGCACGGCGGCGAAGTCGTCGCGCAGGGCTCCTTCGAGGAGATCGTCGCGTCCGAGGAGTCGATCACGGCGGACTACCTCGCCGGCCGCAAGCGGATTCCGGTCCCCGAGGAGCGCCGCGACTGGGACGAGTCGCTGACGGTTCGCGGCGCGCGCCAGCACAACCTGAAGGACCTCGACGTCGACATTCCGGTGGGCGCGTTCACCGCAATCACCGGCGTCTCGGGCTCCGGGAAGTCGACGCTGATGCACGACGTCCTCTACGCGGGCCTCGCGCGCGCGATGAACGACAACACGAGCGTCGAACCCGGCGAGCACGACGGCATCGAGGGCACCGAGCACATCGAGACCGTCCGGCTGATCGATCAGTCGCCCATCGGGCGCACCCCCCGGAGCAACCCCGCGACCTACACGGGGGTGTTCGACTACGTCCGCGAGAAGTTCGCGCAGACGAAGCTGGCCCAGCAGCGCGGCTACGACAAGGGCCGCTTCAGCTTCAACGTGAAGGGCGGGCGCTGCGAGGAGTGCGGCGGGCAGGGCACCGTGAAGATCGAGATGAACTTCCTCAGCGACGTCCACGTCCCCTGCGAGGAGTGCGGCGGGGCGCGCTACAACGACGAGACGCTCGACGTCACCTACAAGGGCAAGACCATCGCGGACGTCCTCGAGATGAGCGTCGAGGAGGCCCTCGACTTCTTCGAGGCGGACTCGCGGCTCGCGCGACGCCTCCAACTGTTGAGCGACGTCGGCCTCGACTACATGCGCCTCGGCCAGCCCTCGACGACGCTTTCGGGGGGTGAGGCCCAGCGCGTGAAGCTCGCCGAGGAGCTCGGGAAGAAGGCGACCGGCGAGACGCTCTACCTCCTCGACGAGCCGACGACCGGCCTCCACTCGGAGGACGAGCGCAAGCTCGTCGACGTCCTCCAGCGGCTCACGGATCGCGGGAACTCGGTCGTCGTCATCGAGCACGAACTCGACCTCGTGAAGAACGCCGACCACGTCATCGACCTCGGCCCCGAGGGCGGCGAAGCCGGCGGCGACGTCGTCGCCACCGGCACGCCCGAGGAGCTCGCGGACGTCGAGGCGAGCTACACGGGGCGGTACCTCCGCGACAAGCTCCCGAGCGTCGACGTCGAAGGACCCCGGTCCGACCGCGAGAAGCCCGGGGCGCCCGCGCCGACGACGGACGACTAGACCGCGCCACGCGCGGTCGAACACGCGAGCGGGGAGGGACGACCCGTGAGTAGACCGCGCCACGCGCGGGCGAGTGGCCTCACGGGCGCGCCGACACACCGCGACGGCCGGTGACACCGGCGTCACCCGGTGACGGTGGGGTGACTCGCAGGGGCGCGTCCCGCCGCTGCCCGCAGGCTCTTTTGACCGGCGGCCCACGTTCGTGTATGTCCGAGCAGACGAAGGCCGACTACATCGACGACGTGGACGTGGACGAGGAGTGGGACGCGCACCCGAGCGACGCCGAACTCGAAGAGGCCGTCGAAAGCCTCGAAGAGAGCGGGTTCGAGGTCGAGGTCGTCGCGGACGCCGAGGAGGCCCTCGAGGTCGTCACCGAGGAGATCCCGGAGGGCGCGTCGGTGATGAACGGTCACTCGACGACGCTCGAGGAGATCGGCTTCATGGAGTACCTGAACGAGGGCGAGCACGAGTGGGAGAACCTCTACGGTGAGGTCTTCTCCATCGACGACGATCAGGCGCGCGCGAAGGCCCGCCGCGAAGCGCAGACCGCCGACTACTTCCTCGGGAGCGTGAACGCCATCGGCCGCGAGGACGGCACGCTCGTCGCCGCCGACCTCTCCGGGAGCCGCATCGGTGCCTATCCGTTCGCCGCAGGGCACGTCGTCACGGTCGCCGGCGTGAACAAGGTCGTCGCGGACGAGGAGGCCGCACGCGAGCGCCTCCACGACTACGCCTACGCGTTCGAGAACGAGCGCGCGCAGGAGGCCTACGGCGTCGAGAGCTACCCCTCGAAGGAGCTCGTCGTCCGACAGGAGACCGTCGAGGGGCGCACGACGGTCGTCCTCGTCGAGGAGACGCTCGGCTACTAATTCTCACTCGACGGCGACGCGCTCGCCGCAGACCGGACAGCGGCGCTCGGCGCCGTCGGCGTCGAGGTCGGTTCGTTCCCCGGTCCACCCGCAGACCGCACACTGCTCGTACTGTGAGGCGGCCATCACGTCGTCGTGGTGGGGCGAGGACCAAAAGTGCCGTGCCGGACGCACGTCCTCAAGCCACGTCCCCCCCGAGACGGGGTGCGCGCTCGCGGGTGACCGGGAAGCCTATACGGATCTGCGGGGTACTCCGGGGTATGTACGACTTCGCGGTCGTCGGCGTCGGCCCGCCCGGCGCGCGCTTCGCCCGGCGCGCGGCCGAGCGTGGCTACGACGTCGTCGCGTTCGAGCGCGGCGAGATCGGGAAGCCCCTCGCGTGCTCGGGGCACGTCTCGCTCGACGTCTGGGAGTACGTCCCCGAGTCGGCGCGCGAGCGCCTCCACCAGAACGACGTCTACGGCGCGCGCTTCCACACGGGTGGCCCCGACAGCGACGCGCACGACTTCTACTACACGGACCGACCGGTGTCGAACGCCGTCGACAGGGTCGAACTGGACAAGACGCTCGCAGAGGCCGCCGAAGACGCGGGCGCGAGCGTCCACGACGGCCACACCGTCACGGCGGTCCGCGAGAAGTCGGGCTACGTCGAACTCGACGTGCGGAGCTCCGGCGGCGACGAGACGGTGGCGGCGCGGATGGTCGCGGGCTGTGACGGCCCGCGCTCGCGCGTCCGCTCCGAGCTCGACCTCCCGGAACCTGAGGAGTTCCTGCACGGCGTGCTCGCGTTCGACCCCGAGCCCGACCACGACGACTTCGTCGACGTCCACCTCACGGTTCCGGGCTTCTTCGCGTGGCGGATTCCGCGGGGCGAGGCGGGCGTCGAGTACGGCCTCGCCGCCACGCCCACGGAGTCGGGTGACGTCGCGGAACGCTTCGACGCGTTCGTCGCGGAGTACGGCGTCGATGAGCGCATCGAGCACCGGTGCTCGGGCCTCATTCCCGTCGGGCCGCCCGATAGCGTCACGTCGACGCGGGCGTTCCTCCTCGGTGACGCCGCCGGGATGACGAAGCCGTTCACCGGCGGCGGCATCCTCTACGGGATGACGGCGGCCGACGTCGCGGCGGAAACCGTCCACCCGGAGGACCCGACGACGCTCCCGACGTTCGAGGACGCGTGGCGCGACGAGCTCGGGCGCGACATCGCGCTCGGGAAGCTCATCAGGAAGGGGTACGACGCGCCGCGGCTCGCACAGGAAGTCGGGATGCGCCTCTTCGAGGGCGAGATCGGCGTCCACATGGACAAGCCGAGCACGCTCTTCTCGACGGAGCAGGTGAAGGCGCTGTTCAAGCGCTGAGTCGGCCTACTCGTATCTCGGCACGCGCGCGGAGCGGTCGCTCCCGACGACGAACGGGAGTTCGACGACGGCGGCCTCGCGCTCGCCGTCCTCGGTGGGGACCGCGACGGCCTCGGCGTCGAGGCCGTAGTCCACGAGCGCGAACGCGAGCGGTGCGCCGACGGACTCGCCCCACGCCGCACGCGTCACCTCGCCGACGGTGCGCTCCCCGTCGCGGACGTCGAGACCGTCGCCGACCGCGGGGACGGCCTCGGCGTCGCCCTCGAGTTCGAGGCCGACGAGACGCTGGGAGGGGCGCCCCCGGTTCTCGACCTTCGAGACGATCTCTTGGCCGACGTAACAGCCCTTCTCGAAGTCGAGCGCGGTCCGCAGACCGAGGACGTTCGGGACGCGGCCGGCCATGTCGTGCGGGTAGACCGGGGTGCCGGCTTCGAGCGTGAGCGCCTCCCAGACGGCGGTGCCGAACGGCGCGGCGTTCAGCCCGCGCGTGATGAGCGTGTCGAGGATGTCGCTCGCGCCGTCCGCGCCGACGACGACCTCGTAGCCCTCCTCGCCGGTCGTCGAGTCGGTCCGGATGACGGTGACGCCGTGGTCGTAGATCTCGCCGCGAACGAAGGAGAGCGGGGCGTCCGGCGCGCCCGAGCCGTGGAGGACGGACGCGACCTTCTCGGTGGCGTTCGGGCCGTGGACGCCGAAGACGCCGAAGTCGTCGGTGGCTTCGGTTATCTCGACGTCCTCGATGAAGACGTTCTCGCGCCACTCGGCGGCGACGTCACCGACGGTTTCGGGCGGGAGGAAGCAGAGGAGTCTGTCGCCCGCCTCGTAGACGTACATGTCCGTGCGAACGCCGGCCTGCGGGTCGAGCAGGAGCGCGTACGTGCCCTGTCCGTCCGTCTCGGGGACGGTGTTCGTGACGGCGTTGTCGACGAAGTCGCGGCGGTCGTCGCCGCTGACGACGAGGACGCCGTAGGCGTGCTCGGTGACGCCCACGGCGTTCCGGACGGCGCGGTGCGTGCGCTCCGGCCGCCCGAAGTGGCGGGGGAGCGCGCGCTCGCCGCGCTCCTCGAAGACGGCGCCGTAGGCCTCGTGGGTATCCCTGACGACGGTCATACTCGTTCGGTCGTGTGGAACGCGGTTAAAGCGTCCGCTCCCGGCACGACCGCCTCAGAGGCCGACGCGCTCGCGGAGCCACGCGAGGAACGACTGGGCGTCCTCCGACTCGGCGGCCGCCTCCTCCTCGGAGGGGACGACGCGGTCGGCGGGCCGAATGAGCGTGCGGTCGTCCCGGGATTCGGCGGCGATGAGGCCGTCGCGCTTCAGCTCCGAGAGGGCGTCTTCGAGGCCGTCGATGTCGGTATCGACGCGGGAGCGGAGTTCGAAGACCGTCATGCCGTCCTCGCGGCGGTCGACGAGCGCGTCCAGCACTTCGACCTGCGTGTCTTCACGGGACCGAAACTCGCTCTTCGCCTGCATACGCCGCCGTACGCCCCCCTGCCGTATAGCGGTGTCCCCGAGCGGTATCCTTTTCCCGGTGGGCGAGGTACCACGTGCCCAATGGGTCTCAAGTGTTCCCTGCTCGGGCACGAGTACGGCGAGCCCGAAACGGAACGCGAACGCGAGGAGCGCGGCGACGAGGTGGTCGAGACCGTCCGCACCGTCGAGTACTGCGAGCGCTGTGGAGCGGAGCGCGTCGTGAGCGAGAACACGGAGGTCCGCTCGATTCGACAGGCCCCGCCCTCGCTCGGCGACGACCGGGACGAGACAGCCGCGACGGCCGATACGGCCGACGCGACGGACGCGCCGGGGTCGGACGACGGACTGACGAGCGCCGTCGAACGCGTCGCGGCGGAGTCGGCGACCGACGCGGACGAGCGCGACGCGGCGCTCGCGGAACCAACGGCCGACACCGAGCCAGCGGCGGCGACGGACGACGCCGAGTCGGAGACGACGACCGACTTCGAGGTCGACGAGGAGCCGTCGCCCGCCGAAGACGACGCCGTCATCCTCACCGACGACGGCGAGGAGGTCTCGCCGGAGCGCGCTCGCGGCGAGTGGCCGTCCAGCAGCGACACCCGCGCCGAGGAGCGCGGCGACCCACAGACCGCCGAGTCCACGACCGAGTTCGTGGCGGGCGACGAAGATGCCGAGGAGACGGAGGACGACGCCGTCTTCATCGAGGAGACGGTCGACGGGGACGCGGACGCGGACGCGAGCGGCGATGGCACCGCGACGGCGTGGCCCGAGCAGGACGGCGACGACGAGGGGTTCGCGGCGGAGGCCGCGAGCGCGGGCGGAACGGACGTCTCCTTCGGCGGCGGCCTCACCCCCGAGGAGGAACCGGAGCGTGCGGCCGGTGACACCGCGACCGGCGCCGAGGACGAGGGCGGAGCCGACGCGCGCAGCGGCATCGCGAGCGCCGGCCCGATCGACACCGACCGGCGCTCGGAGAGCGCCAACACCGACGGCGACGCGCTCGTCTGCCCGGAGTGCGGGGAGCGAACGGCCGTCACCGGGTCGTCGCTCCGCGCGGGCGACATCTGCCCCGAGTGCCATCGCGGCTATCTCGCCGAAGCCCCCGAGAGGGCGTGACACGAAGGAATTATACCGATACGTCTACTTCCCTGTCGCATGAAGGAGTACAAGATGCGCCGTGGGGAGTACCTCGACGAGCGGATCCCCGACATGGAGGCCACCATCGAGGAGTACTTCGGTTCGATATCCGGGACGGAGGAATACAAGGGCAGCGACCTCTACGTCATCGACGACCCCGAGAACCCGGTCTTCGAGCGCATCGTCGCGGGCGCCGTCTCCTACTCCGGGAAGAAGGACAAGCTCGCAGTCGAGTTCGAGGAGCGGCCCGCCGCCGACGTCATCGCCGACGGCCACGTCGACGCCGCCGAGGACGCGGTGTCCGCGAAGAACGAGTTCCTCCTCGAAGCCACGGGTCGCGACGCGAAGTCCCGCCGCGACTCCCTCAAGCGGAAGGTCGAGGACAAAGACGAGACTCCGGACGGAGTCTCGTAAGCTCCGCGGTGGAGCCGCGGAACGACGCGGAAACCCCTGACGGCGTCTCCGAGTAACGCCACCGTACTCCACTCGCTTCTCGCGCTCTCCGCTCCCCGAGCGGCGGCGACACGAGGAAGGAGCGACCGACCGCGAGGTCGGCCGAGGAATCAGCGGTTGAGTTTCTGGCGGCTGATCGCGATGCCGGACGGCGCGACGATGAGTTGGTCGTCGCCCTTTTGGACGATGTCGCCGTCGACCTCGCGGGCGACCTGCCGGAGTTCCTCGACGAGGTGCTCGGTCATCGAGTCCTCGGTGCGCAGGCGCGTGATGTCCGCGACGACGATGTCGCCGTCGTAGACGGCGTCCTTGATGGCGATGACGTCCTCTTGGTTGTCGATCTCCGCGATGTGGACGGTTGTCTGCGCCTCGGTCGTCCCGGTGTCGAAGTCGCCGAGGTCGAGCTCGACGTAGTCCTCGGTACTGCGGCCGGAGCCGCCGAGGATCTTCTCCATGAATCCCATGGGAGAATAGACCCGGCGGCACCCGCATAGGTCTTGCGTCCACGGCCGCTCCCGGACGTTTAGGGCGCACGGGACCCTTCCCCGACGTATGACGTTCAGTATCTGCGTCCACGAGAGCTACGAGGGCGAGAACGGCGACACGGAGGACCGCTTCGGGGTGGCGGTGACGACGCGCCTCCCGGCCGTCGGCACGCTCTGCCCGTTCGTCTCCGAGAACGCCGCCGTCGCGACGCAGTCGATGGTGAACGTCGAGCTCGGGCGGAAGGGCGTCGCGTACGTCGACGACGGTCTCGCGATCGAGGACGCGCTGGAGGCGCTGGTGAACGCGGACGACGGTCGCGCGGAGCGCCAACTGCACGGCGTCGACGCCGACGGGACGTTCGCGTTCTCCGGACCGGAGTGTCACGGCTGGGTCGGCGAAATCGAGGGGGAGAACTACACGGTCGCGGGGAACCTCCTGACCGGCGAGTCCGTCGTGGCGGCCGTCGCGGAGAGCTACGAGCGAAGCGACCGTGGGACGCCGCTCGCCGAGCGCCTCGTGGACGCGCTCGCCGCCGGCCAAGCGGAGGGCGGCGACAAGCGCGAGACGCTCACGGTGCAGTCGGCGGCGCTGAAGGTCGCAACCACCGAGGACGAGGCGAACGAGCCCGAGTACGGCTCGGACCTGCGCGTCGACGCCTCCGAGTCGCCGGTTCGGGACCTCCGGGAGACGTATCGGATGGCGACGACGGAGTTCGCGAAGGCCGCCGAGCGCTACGAGCGCGAGGAGAGCTAATCAGAGTTGGCTGACGCGAGTCGAGGACTCCATGCCGCAGTCCCGACACTCCGCGACACGGTGCGGTTCGCGTGAACCCGGGTTGACACGTTGTGCCGCTGCGAGACTGATCGTGACCCGATGGTCGGTGTCACGCTCGCACACAGGGCAGAACTCGACGTGCGCGTCGAGTGCGGGTTGTTGAAACGACATGTGCGATCGCTAATACACGGGGCCACCACAAATAGTTTTCCAGCGTTACGAGTTAGCGATAAGAAACGTCGCTCGTGTCAGGCGTCGAAATCGAAGAGCTCGTCGCCGACGTGATGGAGCGACTCGACGACCTTCCCCGAGTCGCCCGACATCTCCGCGCCGTCCACGAGCGCGCGCCCGACGGCGAGCGCCTTCCCGTGCGTCTCCTCGACGATTATCACCAGGTCGCCCTCGTCGATGGAGTCGTCTGCCGCCGTGATGCCGGGGCGCATCACGTCCGCGCCGTCGCTCACGAACGACACCGCGCCCGCGTCCACGGTGACGACGCCGCGCTCCGGGGGGTGTGCGTTCGCGCCCCGAACGGTGAGGAACGGTTCGTCGTCGAAGTACGCCGCGAGCGGCTCGCCGTCGACGAGGACGACGTCGCGCGCTTCGTCCTTGAACTCGACGAGTTCGTAGCTGTCCGCGTCGAGCGTCACGCCGAGGATGGCGTCGAGGTTCTCGTTCAGTTCGCGGACGTCGTCGCTTCGGAGATGGTGGCGGGACGAGACTTCCATAGTGGCATCACCGTGCGTTCGCCGCTTAAATCGCCCGCTCGCCGACGGCGGCGTCGCGTTCGGCCGGCGGCGACACGACTAACTGCCGGAGTATCCTACCCGTAGGCATGTCGAACGACGCTACTGCGGCGAGCGCGGACCAAGAGCCTGAGGGGCCGGTCCGCGTCCCCGCCGACCTCGCGCGCCAACTCGAGAACAAGCGCGAGGACCTCTTCGAGAAGTTCGAGATTCGCGACGAGTTCCCCCCCGAAGTGATGACCGAAGCGGAGGAACGCGTCGAGAACGTACAGGCCGAAATCGAAGCCGAGGTCGACGACCGCGAGGACCTTCGGGACCTCACCACGTGGACGACCGACCCCGCGGACGCACAGGACTTCGACGACGCCATCAGCATCGAAGAGCGCGAGGACGAGTACGTCCTCTGGGTCCACATCGCCGACGTCTCCCACTACGTCCACCCCGACTCCGAGATGTGGGAGGAGGCCATCGAGCGCGGGAACACCGTCTACCTCCCCGGCTACACCATCCACATGCTCCCACCGGTGCTCGCCGAAACCGTCTGCTCGCTCGTCCCCAACGAGGACCGCCTCGCGCACACCGTCGAGATGCACCTCGATAAGGAGACGCTCGGCTACGAGACCATCGACATCTACAAGTCCGTCATCGAATCCGACGAGCGCCTCACCTACAAGCAGGCCGAGGAGCGCCTCGACGACGAGGACGCACCGCTCCACGAGGAGTGCAACCTCGTCTTCGACGTCGCCGACCGGATGCACGAGCAGCGCAAGGAGGAGGGCAGCCTCGTCCTCAACCCCCGTCGCGACCGCGCGCACACCATCATCGAGGAGTGCATGCTGAAGGCGAACAAGGCCGTCACGCACGAACTCATGTGGTCGCGCGGCGTCGAAGCCGTCTATCGGGTCCACCCGCAGCCGAGCCCCGACGAGTGGGACGACGCGCTCCGCGAGATCCAGGAGCTCGACGGCGTCTCCATCCCCGGCGACTCGTGGGACGACCCCCGGAAGGCCGTCAACGCCACCCTTGAGGAAGCCCCGGGACGCCAGCTCGGGAAGATCCAGTGGGCGGTGATGAAGGTCATGCCGCGCGCCAAGTACATGAACGACCCCTTCGGCGGCCACCACGCGCTCAACTTCGAGATCTACGGCCACTTCACCAGCCCCATCCGCCGGATGAGCGACCTCGTCAACCACTGGATCGTCTACCAGAACGACGTCCCGGAGACCCTCATCGAGCTCTGCGATCACGCGAGCGACCGCCAGAAAGCCGGTGAGAACGCCGAGCGCGAGTACTCCGACTTCCTCGAAGAGGTCGGCCTCGACGCCGACGCCGTGAAGAACCGCGGCATCGAAGTCGACGACGACATCGACGACATCCAGTACTGACCCGGTGTCGTCGGCAGACCGGACTCGTCTCGACCCGGTCGACGCCAGCCGGTACTGCCCCGGCGGCGAGAACGGTATCGCGCTGCGTGGCAAATAGCACCGCGACGGCGGCCGACGCGCCGCCGACACGGCAACACGTGAAGTGGACCGACGACCTTCCCGCAGACTGGGAGCCGGCACCCGTGAACCCCCCGGAAGACGGCTCCTCTCGGTGAGCGAAGCGCTCACTAACGGCCTCCTCGTACGCGACCGAGACGGCACGGGGTCCATCTCTGCTGCCCCGAGACCGCCGAGGTCGTCGTCTGAGCGGCGCGATGACTCTACCCCCTTCTTCGAAAAAAGAGCGCGACGCCGATCGAACGCGCTACTGGTGCGTGAACAACAGCACGTCGCCGTCGTGTGTCGTCACGCAGAGATCGAGCACCTTCGAGAGCTCGAGGCTGTTGAACTCCTCACGACACACCACTAAGTCGTCGAACGGCTCCTCGCACGCCGGACACGCCAGACTGACCGTGTTCGTGTACGTCTTCACGCCGCCCGCCTCCTCGTACGGCGTCAGCGAAGAGACGAGTTCGTTGTACGCGTCGTCGTCCATATATGCCACCTCGGACTACACCGTCAAAACGTTGTAGGGTAGGCGGCCAGCACACCGGCGACGGATACCTAGACACGTCGCTCGGGATTCGGAACCGAGAGAATTTCGAGTGGACTCGCTGGGTAGGTTGGGGTGGGGTGGTTACTCATTGTCGAGGAGTTTCTTTCGGACTTCCATCTTCTCGCGCTCGGTGCGGACGTCGTAGTGCTCGTAGAGGACGTCGAGGGAGACGTCCATGCGCTCGCTCGTCGCCTCCGGCGCGACGCCGTCGTTCAGGTGCGCGGTGATCGAGCCACGGCGGATACCGTGCGGGCTCCGGCTCGATGGGCACTTGCTCGGGTAGCCAGTGCGAGCCTCGCACGTCTCGGGGTCGCGGTCGTGCGGGCACGGCTCGCCGTACTGGCAGGGCTGGGTGGCCTCATTCACCCACGTGTAGATCGTGTCTCCCGTCGGCCGACCCCGCTTGGTCGTGATGAGCGGGCGGCGGCCGTGGTCGTCGGTCTTCTCGAGGCGGACGTCGTCAACGTAGTCCGCGACGATCTGGTACCACTCGGGGCCGAGGTAGACCCAGCGCTCGCCCGAGTCGCCGTTCTTCAGCCGACTCCCCTCGTCGATCCGGTGCTCGAGGACGATCGCGTGATCGTCCGGCCGGAGGTCCTCCAAGTCGAGCGACCGGAGCGCCGACCGGCGCATCCCGGTGCGCCAGAGGAGCGCCATCACGACATGCCGCCGGCTCGCGTACTGGTAGCGGTCGAGGTACGCGAGCATCGTTTCGGCGCGCTCGGCGTCGAGGTGGACGTCCCGACTCTCCGCACCATCGGGGAGTTCGGGTGCGTGCAGCTTCTCGGCGAGGCCGTCGGGGACGCCTTCGATGTCCGCCCAGTAGCGGAGGGCGGTGCGGATCGTCGACAGTTGCTTTTGGAGGGTGATCGCGGCGATGTCGTCGCGGCGCCACGCGACCATGTCGGAGAGGTCGCGGCCGGTCAGGTCGTTCAGGTCGGTGATGTCGCGCTCGTCGCACCACTCGAGGAACCAGTTCAGGCGGGTGCGGGCGTTCTGCAGCGTCGAGTCGCGCACGGAGGGTTTGCGGTGGTCGATGAAGCGGCGGACGCCCTCGCGTGGCGGGAGGGACTGGAGGTCGTCGCCCACGCTTAGACCACCTCGTAGTCGGCGGCGCCACACTCCACGCACCACTCCATGACGACGACTTCGAGGACGGCGCCGCGCTCGGTGTCCGGCGCGGGAAGGACGACTGGCCGGCACGTCGCGGCCTCGTTGCCGTCGCACCCGCTCGCGTGGAGCTCGTCGAGCAGACCGAGGTGGTGTCCCGGCCGACTCATCGCTCACCCTCCGTGGTGTCGGGGTCGCGGCTCCACGTCTCCACGGTGATAGACTCAATATCCGAGTCGACGAGCCCGTGAAGTGCCTTCACCGCCTCGAGGGCTTCCGACTGAGCTTCGTTCTCTGAGGTCGCGGTAACGTTCTCAGCGTACGCCTTTCGCGCCCAGACCTCACCGTAGTAGACACCGTCCTCGTCGTGCGACTCGCGGACGCTGACGCTCTCGATCTCGGCCGGAGACTCTTCGCGCGCAACAGTCAAGCGCGCTTTCTTCTGGGCACTCTCCTCGGTCGTGGCGTGGACGCGCGGGCTGAACTCGCTCGTCGCCCAGACCACTACCTGATACTCGTACTCCGTGTCCGCCTTCGCACCGCCGTCCGTGACGAGGCCTCGATGCTCGAGGAAGCTCTGGCAGTCGTGGGCGTCGATACGCTCCGGGAGACCGACCGCCCCACACACCGGACACTCCGCGAGTTCGGTCGGCTCGCCACCATCCGCGACCGGCTGCTTCACCGGCGCGTACTCGCGCACGCCCCCACAGTTCGGGCACTCGACGACGAGCGCCAGCACACCCGTCGGGCCGGGGACGAGGCGCTCGCAGTCCGGGCACGCGAACGCCCGAAACCACCCAGAGGACCCCGCCGACGCGCGACTCATGCGTCCACCTCCGTCTGGAGCGTGATGCGGCCATCCACGCGATCAACGGTGACGGCGTCGCCGGGCTCGGCACCCAGCGCGTCCACGACCGGCGTCCCGAGGAGGAGGCGCGTCTCCGACCCGACGTCGTAGACGTGGTAGGTCCTGGGGAGGACCGGCCGATGGCGCTCGTAGCTGCCGTCACTCACCGCCATCACCTCCGGCGCGTGGTGCGACAGGTGGCGGGTCACGCGGGAGCGCACTCGACGCCGACCCGAGCGGGTCACCGCTGAACTCGCGGACCGTCGCCGTCTCCACGCCGTCGTGCGTCGTCTCGTCGTGCGTTTCGCGCTGGATGCGGGCGAACTCCGAGCGCTGGTATGGGCGCTTCGTCACCGGCTCGCCCTCCGACGTCGAGCACTCCCGACACACCATCTGGAAAAACACCGCCATCACGCACCGCCCTCCTTCTGGATACGGGGTGCGAGCATGAACTCGCCCGCGAACCCCCAGTCTTCGTGCTCGAACGCGAGCTTCACCGGGAACTGGTCGCCCCAGCGAATCGTGACACGGTCGGCCTTCGACGACTTCAGCGCCTGCGCGAAGTCCCCGAGGTAGTCGAGGCTGAAGACCGAGGACACGCCCTCGTCGCCCATGTCGTGCGCGGCGTTCGGGAACATCACCGACTCACCGAGCTCGTCGTCGGCCTCCCCGTCCGGCGTCGTGTCGCCGTCCGCGTTCGTCCCGAGCAGCATCGTCGTCCCCGAGCGCGAGAGGTGCGCGTGATCGCGCTCGAAGGCGCCGGTCGCATGGCGGAGCGCCGTCACGTTCGGGGTCGCCGTACACGGCAGGTCGAGGTCGGGAATATCGGGCTCCGGGCGGATGCTGTCCGGGTCGATGCTGAACCACTCGGTGCGCCGCGCAACCGATTGGTCCGGGCGCGTCACCTGCACGCGGACGCGGGCCGGGTCGTCGAGAATCTGGATGCGGACCGGGTCGCCGTCGTCACTCCGGCCCTTTCGGGCCCACGACACGGCTTTCTCGAAGAGGTGGAGGTTCAGCCCGACCGTCACCTCACGCTCAACGTCGAACTTGCTGAAGCCTTCAGCGGGCGCGCTCGCGTCCACCATCCCGACGTTCGCCGGGTCCACCGCCGTGAACTCGAGGCCGTCCTCGGTGACGTGCAACCGGAGTTCGTCAACGACGACGGACGCGAGCTCGGTGAGCGAACGGATCGGGTCGCCGTGCGTGACGATGGTCGCGACCACGTCGTTGCTCGGCGTCTCCGGCGTCGGCCCCACGTCGGCGTCGGTGGTGTCGTCCGCGACCACTCCGCCATCCGTGACCGCGCGCTCGGCGGCGGCGTCCTCGCTCTCGAGGGTGTTCTGTGCGGCCGTGACGAGGTCCATGGCGCGCGTCGCGCCGATCCCGTCGAGCGTTTGCAGGTCGCTCAGAGGAATGTTCGCGAGGTCGCTGGCGCTCGTGATGTCGAGCGTCGCGAGCTTCCGCGCCGTCGCCGGCCCGACGCCAGCAACCGCCTCGACGTCACTCATGCCGACGCACCCCCCGACGCCGTCCACTCCCGCCGCGCCCGCAGTGCGCGACGCCCCCGCTCCGTCAACTCGTACTCGTTCGTCCGCCCATCCACCTCCCGCTTCGCGATCAGGCCCGCGTCGGCGAGCGCGTCGAGATTCGGGTAGAGGCGACCATGATTCACCTCCTCGCCGTAGTACTCCCCGACCGCGCGCTTCACCGTCAGGCCCTTTGAGGGCCCACACCGGTCGAGCGCGTGCAGTAGGTCGCGCTGGAACGCCGTCAGGTGCGCGAGTTTATCCGATGCCGATTCGTCTAGCGTCGTGCGGGCTCCACGGCCCGCATCAGTGGGTTCCGTCATAGTCTCTGGCGGACCAACCACGTTTTTCACCGGGCGGCGTTGCACCGCCGTCCGGTCATAGCACCCGTATAGCAACGGGGTTCTCCTATGGTTGCTCCTTGTTCGTATTGTTACAGACATTAACTAATAGCTTTGGATTAGAACGTAACAAGAACCACACTCCGATGGGCACGTATCATACTGTCCTTTGTTCCTCTATCATATAGAGTGAGATGTGCGATTAGCCGGGTCTTGGCAAGTTCTTCTCGACGACCGCATTCTAGAGTACTTCGTAGAGAGCGACGAGGAATTCCTACAGCCCGGCGAGATAGCCGATGACGACCGCATCCGGTACTCCCGCGCATATGTCTCGAAGCGCTGCGTGAAGCTCGCCGACCACGGACTCTTGCAAGCCATCAAGCAGGGCGTCTATCGAATCACCGACGAAGGCCGTGGCTACCTCGAAGGAGAGTACGACGCCGAGGCCGGCGTCTGGACGGACCAAGCGAACGGAAAGAGCGCGAGCGCCGGCGTCGAAGACTCCTCAGAGGTGTAATCCCGTGCGGCGTGATGGTGACTGGATGCACCGGCTCGACGAAGCCCTCCTCGAGTATCTCGCCGAGCACGACAGCCGCGACGGCGACGACGACGGCGTCGCGCCCGACGAGATCGCGCGCACCATCCGCTACCCCCTCGACCCCTACCTCGCCCGCCAACGCCTCCGCGTTCTCTCCCAAGCCGGCTATGCCGCCCCAGCAAGCCGTGACTGCGCCACGTACCACATCACCGTCTGGGGCCGTCTCTACCTCCAGGGGGACGTCCGCGCCGACCTCCACGACCCCGAACCCGACGCCCGCCGCTCCGGCCACGTCCTCGGCTAACCGCCGCCATCGCGTCGATAGAGGCCGTCGCGGCCGAACCCGAGCGCACGCGACGCCTCCGCACTAAGCGTAATCGCCTTCTCACCCGCCAACGTCACCCGCCCGCCCGAAACCTCCTCGAAGAACCCAGCAAGCGCCCGCCGATACGCCAGCGGCCGCTTCGCCTCCTGCACCTGCACCAGGTCTTTATCGTCGCGCCCGACCGCCCGATTCAGCAAGTAGAGTTCCGCAAACTCCGCACGCACCGACAGCGGCGCCCCCGCAAGCCACTCCGGGAGCACGACGTCGCCGTCCGCCTTCGCCCCCGCCGGCAGCCCGAGCGCAACGAGCGCCCGCCCGAGGAGCGGCGCGTGCTCGCGCGGCTCGAGTTCCGTCGCACGACCCTCCACAGTCTCGTTCACGAGCTTGCTCCCACACCCGAGGACATCGAGCGCGTGCTCAAGGCGGTCGGTGACGCGCTCGTCGTCGACAGCAAAGCGCGGCACGTAACTCTCCGCGCTAATGCTCCCGCCCGAGAGTACACCCGCCGAGAGAACGGCGAACGCCCGCCCACGGTCGTTCCCCGGCGTCGCCTCGAACCATCCGAGATCGCGCGCCGCCTCAATCGCACGGACAGCGTCCGGCACCGCGCCCTCTAACCACGGCCGAACCCGACCCCGAGGGAGATCAAGCGCCGACGCGGCCGCACTCGAACCGCTCTCAGGATGCCGGCCCGCCCATCGCTGCACACGCCGATAATCCTCAACAGCCTCGTAGGCATCCGCATACGACACCGGCGAAAACGTCCGCGCAAGCCACTCCTCGGAAATCATAGCTGACACTACGCGAATAGCGCCAATAAAAGAACGGCGATGGGAGATTACGAGACCGTGTAGCTCGTCAGAATCGACGAACTACCGCTATCCGAGGACCACACGAGACGGACGGTGTCGCCCTCAGAGAGCGTGTTCATGACGGTGTCGTCTCCGTCAGTGTCGTAGGCGGTCTTTGTTGTATTGTAGGTGACGGTATCTCCGGTGCTGACACCCGTGCCGTAGAGGTCAACGTCACCGCTCGTGCCAGCCGTAATCTCTCCCGAGAAAACGGCGTTCAGGCTATCGGAGCTGTTGACGGTGTAGGCGGGGTCGCCGTTAACCGTGACCTCCACGTTCGCGGCGTCAATCGACGCACCGCTCTGATGGGTGACGTCCACGGTCGTATTTGATACGGATGCGCCGCTACCGATAGTCTCGCTCTGCTGGTTCCACTCGAAGCTCGCCTGCGGGGCGTTGTTGCCGACCTGATTCCCGAGGCCGAGCACGAACGTCCCGATGACGGCCGCGAGGATGACTGTGATAGCGACCATGAGGATGACCCCAATAACGGGGGACACACCACGGTCGTCGCTGTTAAAGATGGTTGTGAGTTCCATGGTCGTTAGTTCGAAGGGGTCGTCGAGGAGCTGATGATCGAGGACTGGCCACCGTCAGACGACCAGACCAACTGAACCTTCTCACCAGCGCCGATGTTCCAACTCGGATTAGTGGAAGAGTTACTGTAGATGGCGACAGTGTCGCCCGCCTGAACCGAATCAGTCCACGCGGTCGCGACGCCACTAGCTGTTGTCCCCGTCGTTGTCGAGGTCGGATCAATAGAAATTGACGTGCCGTTGTCAGCAGTCGTCGTAACCGTCAGTGAACTCGGATCAAGGGATTGGCCACTCTGGTGGGTGATATTGATCCAAGCGGTGTTGCTGCCATCGGACGGGAAGTCACCACTATAGTCGTAGTCGAAGGTCGCCTGCGGCGCATTATTGCCGACCTGATTCCCGAGGCCGAGGACGAACGTCCCGATGACGGCCGCGAGGATGACTGTGATGGCGACCATCAGGATGACCCCAATAACGGGGGACACTGCGCGGTCGTCCGCGTTGAAGAGATTGCGTAGTTTCATGATTGTGATGCGCCGAGCCGGCCGCAGAAGCTATACGAGAGTCCCACGACTCTCTGCGTGTAGGTCGAGAGGCCGGGGCCTCCGTTCCTACACGCTCCCCTTCTGCTGACAGCGGTCGACGTCTACGTGAATAGAGACGTGTCCAGACCTTAAATCGGGTGGCCGGAATCGGGTACTGAGTCGCGCTACCTGCGCTCTATGAAAAGGTGCGGGGCCCGGGCGGGAACCTATTCAGAAACCACCCCGGAGTCACACCGAATTACCCCCCGCAGGCTCTACCCATGCGTTCGGCGTCGAGGCAGAAATACGTCTAGGCCCGACGCCGAAACTCCCCGGGAGTTAGACCGACACTAGCCCCCAGCACGCGACAGGGCGGACGCAATGGCAACAGCATCCGGCGGTTGGGTGGACCTGAGCGGTAAACAGAACTTCGCGTTCGACGTCGCGGCGCTGATGCTCCTGCCGTGGTTCGCCGGCATCCAGTTCGGCGTCTTCACCTCGAGCCTGAGCATCTTCGGCGGCTACGACTTCGCGAGCCCCCTCTGGACGGTGGCGGGGATCGACCTCTCGCTCTCGCTGTTCGTCGTGCTCGGCAGTCTCGCGTGGATTCTCGCGACCAACGAGATCGACGGCAGCCAGTACGAGGACTACGAGTTCGGCGTCATCGCGTTCGCACTCGCGACACCGCTCCTCTACGCGCTCGTCCCGAGCTTCGCCGACCTCGTCATGCTCAACGGCATCAGCCAGCTGTTCTTCACCGTCGCCGTGAGCGCATCGGCAACCTACATCGGCTACACCGCCTAAACCATGCCTGAGACAACACCACAGCGGACGGCAACGAGCCGACGGCGGTTCCTGAAGGGCATCGGCGTAGGCGTGGGCGCCGCCGCGACCGGCGGCGTCGGCCTCCAACACGCCACCAGGAACGCCGAGGCAATCGACGCCGCCGGCGTCATCGGCGCCGCCGCGAAGGCCACCCCGGTCGGCGCCTCCGTTGCGTGGACGCTCCGCGCAATCGACACCCTCCTCCCGGCCGACAGCCCCCCATCGGGACTCACCGCGTCGGCGCTCAAAAACCGCGTCCGTGAGGCCATCCGCAAGCGGAAATCCGTGAATCAGTCCACGTTCATCGACAACCAGAACATCATCTCGAGCGGGCTCGAGAACTCCCTCTACATCGACGGCAAAACGGCCGCGATAGAGGCCCTGAACAACGGCGCGACACAGAGCGAGGTGCAGACCGCCGCCGTCGACGCCTACGAGAGCCATCTCGCGACGATTCAGGAGAACCTCCTGAAGTCGTGGAACGAGAGCGTCAACGAGCTGGGGACTCTCCTCTCCTCAATGGAGTCTCATGCCGATGTCTCTACGTACTCCGTGCTCCAAGGCGGCCATTCTGATAGTGCCTCTTACCCCGGTGGAGCGGGGTCTCAGTGGCGGCCGTCTGCGGCCTCGGCTCGCAGCGTGACACTCGCTGATGGATCGTCGTTTAGCCTTACCCCGCTCAACCTGTATGACGGCACTAACTCCTACACAATCATCTACGACCCCCTTGCTTTCACTCAAAACTCGAAGTCTGACGCGTGGGTGTCTGCCCCTGGAGAAGACATCGGTTATCTCCGATTCAGCGATTGGAATGGTCTCTGGTCGGACCTCCAAGACGTCAAGAGCAACGTCAACAACGGCATCATCACGTGGGTCGAGAACGTCTACTCGCAGGTCCAGAGCGGCGAAATATCCATCTCTGACCTCGTGACGCCGCGAATGCGCGCGAACAACATGGCGCGCGACGACGGAAAGGCGAACGCCATCGCGGACCTCACCGCGCTCAACATCCCCGTCGCGGCCGGCGACCAGACGACTATCGAGATCGCGAAGTCGAACGCGACACTCACGCTCTCCGGGACGATGGCGTACACCGGCGACATGACCATCCAGCCCGGCACCGCCTACGACCCGAGTTCGTGGAGCTCCGCAGTCGCGTACTTCTCCTACGACCGGTCGACCGCGTCCGGGACGTGGTCCGCCTACGAGACAGCGGTCGACGGCGGCATCGTCTCCTTCACCGCCGAACCCTACGACGGCACCCTCTACCGCATCACCACGGCCGCGAACGAGACTGTCACCGCACAGGCGAGCGACTTCACGCCCGTCGACGCGGACGGGAACACAGTCGACCCGACGAGCACGACGCCCGACCACTGGGAGGCCGACCTCTCCGCCGACCTCGCGACGGCCATCACCGAGGTCGCGTCCGTCAAGATGGCGTCGGCGACGACGGACACGGAGATGGTCACCATCATGCTCGACGACCCGTTCACCGTCAAATCCATCAAGAGAGACGGCGAGTCGGTGGACTCGGCGACCTTCGAGGAGACCGAGCCGCAGACGGACAGCAACTACATCACCGAAGACGAGTGGCAGCAGATGGTCGACCGGCAGCAAGAGCTCATCGACCAGTACGAGGCATCGAAGAACTCCGGTGGCGGGAGTTGGATACCGACCCTCCCGTCCTTCGGCGACACCGGGAGCCTGCTCGGCGGGGCGGTCGTCCTCCTCGGCGGCGTCGCCGGAATCAGCTACTTCAAGGGTCGAACGAAGTAACCCATGCGCTCCATTTTTCTCGTTGCGCTCGCGCTCGGAGCCGTGGCTATCCTCGCCACGGGGCCAGCGGCCGCCGCGAACGCGACGAACACGACGACGACGGCAAACGCGACGACTGCGACCGATGCCGGGCTCGTGGACCGCGTCGCGGACGCCCTCGAGAACCGCACCTCGACGACGGTCGCGCCCACAACTACGACGACCGCGACCGCGTCCACGACGACGAGCTCGTCGAACGCCTCGATGGCGGTGACGTCCGGGGACGGCTCGACGCTCGCGAACACCGAGTCCATCCAGATGACCGACGACGCGCGCATCGTCGGCTGGGAATTCTCACAGCACCACGTCAAGATCGCCATCGAAGCCGACTCCCTCACCCGCGTCACCATCACCGACGGCGGCGCCGGCCTCGAGGACGCCGGCTCCACCCGCATCCCGAAAACGACGCGCCGCATCTGGGGCGGCGAAACGACTATCGTCTCCATGCCCGTCGCCACCGCGTTCGGCGGTCACGTCGTCGGCGTCAGCATCGGCGACTCGGGCGTCCGCCTCTCCACCGAAATGGACGCCCAAGGCCGCGACCCGCTCCGGCACTTCGGCGGCCAGAGCGGCCTGTTCTCGGGGATTGGCATCGCCATCCTCACCTCGCTCGGCGGCGCATGGTACGTCCTCCGAAGCGAAGCGAGCGGGGTGGTTGAAGCGTGAGCAACCGCATCTCCTCGACGTTCGGCAGCTGGTCGGATCGCCTCACCTACATCATCGCGGAAGGCCAGCTCGTCGTGCTCGGCGTCCTCTTCATGGCCGGCGCCGCGCTCGTCCTCTACCAGCCCGACCTCCCGAGCATCCCGCCAATCGTCACCGGATGGATCGCCGCGCTCATGCTCTTCGGCCCGCCACTCCTCGCCTTCTGGATTACGTTCGTTCGACGCCTCCGGAAGGCCCGGATGGTGACGGTTCATCACATCAACGGCGTCACCGACACCCGCGAGAAGTACTACGTCGCCCCCGAGATTTGGGAGGAACGCACCGTCGACGGCCCAAGCCCATATCCGGTTAACGACGCGGGGGCGTTCGAGGTGCGCGAGTTCGAGTACTTGGAGGACGTCGACGATCTCCGCGTCCGGGGGTGCTACATGAGCCAACTCGCCGACTCGAAACTCGTCTCCGTGCAGGCGATGCTCGAGGACATCCACGGCGACATGATCGAAACATGGCTCGCCTACAACCGCCTGCGGCCGCGTATCTCGAAGATGGGCCTCCAGATTCAGGGCGACGTCATCAACAAAGAAGCCGAAGCCGACGAGCGTTCGCTGATGAATCCCGGCTCGTCGGTTAAGGACCGCTTCGACGCGGCGGAAGGCGACGCTCGGGAGAACGCAACGGACGGCATCGAGGACGTCACCGCGTTCGTCGCGGACTACTACGACGAGCAAGGCATCGACGCACAGGACGGCCTCCCACAGACCCAAGAGCAAGCACAAGAGGACTCATCATGAGCGACGAACAGGACAACTACACCACCGGCGGCTTTCGGGAGTACCAGGACGGCAACCAAGAGCGCGACCCCGACGAGGTGTTCCCACACACCGGGTTCGTGCGCGACGAGGACGTCGACCGCCAGCTCGCGATGCGCGCGGTCCACCACGACACCGACCGCTGGGACGCCGACTCACCCGCCAAAGACTACATGAGCGTCGGGAAGAACCGCGACATCCTCCGCGTCCACGGCGGCGAGACCGCACGGAACGCCCTCGACAACGGCGACACGGTCACGCTGAAACACTACCTCGGCGATCCCGCACAGGAAGCCGACCTCGCCGGTATCAAAGCCGTCACCCGCCTTCAGGAGATCGTCGCCGGGCCGGCGCCGGTCATCGTCCTCCTCGGTGACATGGGCAACGGCAAGACGGACTTCGCCGGCCTCCTCGGCCAACTCCGCGAGCGGTGGGTCGACGGCGATCTTCTCGTCGGATCGAATATGCGGACGCTCGGCCGGCTTGATCCGTGGGAGCGCGACGACGGCAGCCTCGAGGATGGATGGATACCGCACTACCCACTGCTCCGCGAGTGGGTCGAGCAGGACGGCGACCCCGTCGAGAACCACCAGCAGCCGAAGCTCTTCATCGGCGACGAGTTCAGCACGAACGCCTCGGGGACCGGTTCGGACGGCCATAAGGTCCGGCAGAAGATGGGGCCGCTCGTCTTCAAGATCCGCAAGTACGGCGGCGCACTCATCTACATCGGCCACGACGAGTCGTCAATTCACCCGCTGTTGTGGCGTGTCGGCACCATCATCAAGAAGACCTCGCAGAAGACCGCGAAGGTCGCCGACCGCATCAGCGGCGGCTCGCTGAAGGACGTCGACCCGCGCCCACTCGAGGGCATCCCGCCGACCGACTGGAAGTTCTCCACCGACGACCAAGCTGATTGGAGCTGGGAAGCACCGTCTGGCGAGAAGGACGACGACGTCCTCCCCGAGGGCGACGTGAAGAAGGTCGCCATGTGGACGATGGTCGAATGCCGGAAGATGGGACTCAGTCCGTACAAAACCCAAGACTACGTCCCGTACAGCGACGCTACCGTCCGAAACTGGCTTGAGGACTACGACGACGGCGGCGAGAAAGCCGAGTGGGTTCGGGAAGTGGAGGCCGTAACCGCATGACGGCGGCGACTTTCGAACCCTCCAAACCGAACCGACCCCCCTTTACTGTAGTTGGCCCATCGACCGGTGCGCGTCGCTCCACGGGAGCGACGCGACCGATGGGCACGACCGGTGAGACGGCGGCGGAGGTAGATATATATCGGCGCGCGACGCGCTCGCGTGGCGCGGGAGGCCGCTGATAGATGCCGAGCCATAGAGCGAACGCACACGGCACCGCCTGCGAATACGTCCTCGCCGAGAAGTACAACGTCGACCTCGATCGCGCCAACTGGCGCGACGGAGTTCGCGACGGGACGCCGTGGGAGTTCAAAGCGACCGCGCACCGGCACGCCGACGACACCCCCGGCAACTTCAAAATATACCGCGAGTACCACGAGCGACTGGTCGAGGAAGGCGGGCGGTACGGCTTCGCTGTCTACCGGATTCGAGGCACAGGGACGGAAGTCCTCAAGACGACGACGCGAGCGGCGTCGAGACTTCCGACCGTGCGCTGGCACGGCGGCGGTGAGCATCGAGGCACCGAGCAAGCGAAACTCGCCATCGAGGACGTCTTCTAACGATGGGCGCCATCCTCCCGCTCGCCAACGCGATCGGCGCTCGGCAGTAGTCTGCGGACCCGGTTTCGGCGCGAGTCCACGGGTCGCACGTCGCGAAAACACTTCGTCCGAATATGGCCACGAATCGCGAGCGAGTCGTGTTCATATCGCGCCGGTCGCCGACGTCGTCCGAACCAGTCTCGCCGAAGCTAAGAAGCGCGCCGGGGCGGGTCATACGTGCTCCGTTCTTCACCGGCATCTGCCCGGTCATCTCCCGCGGTTTCAGGGCTCGAGTAAATCCAGCCCACGACGACGTAGAGCACGAAGACCAGCGAAACCAGAATGACACCCGACACCGCAATAACAATCCCAGATTGGTACCTCAGCACCCAGGTCGCAACAAGTCCCCCAGCTGCACCACCCATGACGTCCCGAATCGCTGCGGTCATGTGATCCGTTACATCCATTCGACTGACCGGATAGATGAGCGGCATAGACTAAATCTTTCGCGCGCCGGGATCTCGCCGAGTAGCCTGCAGACCGGTTTCGGCGTGAGTCCACGGCCCCAGTCCAATGTTCGGATTACTCCCAGTAGTCAAATTCAACGTCTAAGCTCCCGATCTTTTTGCACCCCTGTTGATCGGGAATCGCGCTATTTTCGACGTCTTGGCTTAGATTAGAATTGCTCCTCCAAATGTCTATCTCGATCGACGCATGTGAATTTGTGGCTGAGACCGGGGCACGTATCGGAAAAGCACACTGGCTTGACCGGGTTCCTCCGAGTGTCTTATCCGGACCGACAATTAGATTCCGCCGCCATTCTGTGCCGTCTTCAATGACGACTCCCCGATTCTTTGCGATATGAACATGGTGATAAGCCCATTTTCGCGACCGGTGGGACTCACAAACAACTCGCTGCTCTGCTCCCGAAGTGTTCGTTAGAACGCAGCCGTGAGCGCTGATTGTTCGGGTTCTGACCCACGCTCCTCGCTGTCGGAATTCGTCACTGCAGGCCTTGGCCCTGTAAGACTCAATCCAGCTTTTTATCCTTTCAAGAAATCCCATATAGAGCCTTAGCGGCCGAATAAGCTACGCAAAAATTTACTCGTAGGCCGATTACGTGCATTCTGGCTCTGATTCAAGCACTCTCTCGCCTTCTCCAAAACACTCTCACTCTCTTGAGAAGAAAGATCGCGTTCTTCAGCCGTAATTCTGAATAGCTTCTCGGCGATGTTGAACTCATCAATAGACCCACTGATGATCATCGTTGCAGTAGGGGTATCGCGAGTCCACGCGAATTCAACCTCCGTCCCTTCTGGCTCAACTTGAAGAAACGTACAATGGTCAGGGAACTCCTCGGATTCCATGACTGAGGAAAGAGGGCCCTGAACAGTTTTATCCGGGCCTCCATCGGGAGGACTAAACATAGCCATCGTCTGCACATCATTACCAACCCCGGTTGTTCTCTTGAGATTGTGAATGAAGTCTGGGGGCATATGGGGAGTGAACCACTCTACTGAGAACTCCCCATCAAAGAAGTCAAGCATCATGACGAGCTGCTCGTCATGCCGTATCTCATACCTCTCCACTTCTCCCCCGTCTACATCTTCCGTGTCGAGGGGTTGAACCTTAGTGCTAATCGACATAGTGAATCCGTGACCGCCGACTACGTGACTTGTATATCGTCCATGGAGGGTGGGTGGTATGAGAGTCACTTATTATTCCATATAACCAGAAGGGGGAAATAACTGCCTTTCCCTCTCATTAGACCCCACCCCCGTGAGTTCCTTCTGCAGATCTTCGTTCTCAGTCTTGACGCCCGCGACATCAGTACGCTACAGCGTCATCGTCGCGATCTTCATGGCGATGGCCTTCATCCTCCCACTCGCCGACCACCTGCGCGCCCGACTCGCCGAGTAGCCTGCGAGACCGGTTTCGACGCGAGTCCGCCGGTTAGTCGTCGCGGTCGTCCTCAAGGAACACGACCCCGTCATCGTACACGACCTTCCCGACGTGGAACCCCGGGAACCGCTCGACTTCCTGGTGGTCCTCAATCGCGACGACACTCCCACCGTCAAAGTCGATTTCAACGCGCTGGAACTCCCGCCGTTGGCCGCTCGTGAGGATTACCGTAGGCATGAACGTAGTCGTATTCGATTCACAGCCACTCGACTTTATCGCGTTCGCGCTTCTGCGACTCGGGGCTATGCGTCCCCCGATAGTGCTCGAGGAACGTATCGAGGTCGTTCCACCCGCCCCAGTCACAGACGAGGAGCGCATCAACGTCGGCCGACCGGAGGTTCGTCGCCCACGTCCGCCGGAGGTCGTGGAAGGTGACTTCGCGCCATCCCGGCTCGCCGTGCTCCTCAGCGAGTGCGTGCGCCGCCCGCTCCACCCACCGCCGGAGCGTCCGCGTCGTCGTGATGTCGAGCAGGGAGACGCTGCTCTCGGCGTCGCGGTACTCGTCGACCGTTCGGATGGTCGTCGCGAGATCGCGCGGCACCGGCGTCTCCCGGTACTTATCGCCCTTCCCGTGCCACACACGGAGGACGGTGCCGGCGTCGGTGTCGACGACGTCCTCCGGCGCGACGTCGAGGACTTCGTGCGACCGGAGGCCGCATCGCGCGCCGAGTTCGAGCGCGATCCGCTGCTGTTGGTTGTCGGCGGCGTCGAGGAGGTCGTCAACCTCGCGCGTGCTCAGCCACACCTTCATGTCGTCGCGAGTGTCGTGTTCTCGAAGATTCATCGTGTCCGGGTTGTATGCTTGTAGGACGGAAACCGGGTAGTTGCTAGTTGATTCGACCCAGACCACAGGGCGATCCGGGGTGATTCTGTCCGACTCTCACCGTAGAATCGGACGCGCCCATCCCGCTCACTCG
The DNA here is from genome assembly GCF_014647455.2 of Halarchaeum grantii. Taxonomy (NCBI): domain Archaea; kingdom Methanobacteriati; phylum Methanobacteriota; class Halobacteria; order Halobacteriales; family Halobacteriaceae; genus Halarchaeum; species Halarchaeum grantii. Next base: position 462,436 of record NZ_BMPF01000002.1, read on the forward strand.
CCGCCACCTCGCCTCGACGCGGGTAGAGTCGGCTCGGCCACGACGAACAGTGGCGGGATCGGTCGCCGCCACCGCTCGGCGAGTTCAGCGCGATGCGCCTCGAGGCGCGCGACGGCGTCACTCGCCATCGACACCCACCTCACGACCAAGCGTTGTCTGCCCTCGGTAGTCCACGGTGAGGAAGACGTCGGGCTTCTGCGGCCGCTGGAACAGATGGACGGCCTCCCGCTCGAAGCCGTCGCGATGCGAGAGGCCGACGCTGTTCCAGCCCACCGAGAGCACACGGCCACCGGGGCGCGTGAGTCGCGCGAGCGCCTTCCGCGCCGTCCAGATGCCTCCCGACGGTCCACGGCCGACCGTCCGGCCGTCGTAGTGCTCGGCCGCTTGGTCGGCATCAAACGGCGGGTCGAACACCACGACGTCGAAGGACTCGGGTGGGAGATAGTCGTCGAGATCGCGGACGTCATGGTGCGTGTCCGCGTGACGGCGTTCGTCGAGGTCGTTCCGATGAACGCTCGGGTGCGAGAGACGCGTCCGACCGGCGCACGCGTTGAGAACGTCGCCGTCGAGATACGCCTCAACGACGTCGCGCACCTGCGGCGTCTCGAACGTCCACGGACCCAGCGAGATCGGCGTCCCATCTGAATGCCGGCCGCCGATGGTGTGGTACGCCGTCGGCACCGTCGTCCCGTGACGGAGCGCCGGATGCTGGGGCGAGGTACCGCTCATGACCACCGCCCCCGGAGGGCCGCGTAGTCCTCCTCGAGCTGGGCGGCGACGTCGCCCGCGCTGTACGGGGAGAGGTAGAGCCATTGGCGTATCCAGACGACCGCGACGACGTACCAGCACCACGGCGGGAGCGAGAGCGCCGGCGTCCACGACAAGGGGAGCGCGAACACGTTCAGCTTGAACGCGAGCACCAGCTTCGCGAACGTCAGCGTGCCGCCGGGCGCGATGAGCGCGACGAGGTACGCGAGCACGACTTCGCCGACCGTCGCCGTCGCGTAATCCACGAGCTTCCCGAGACTCACTACCACCACCCCGTGCGGACGCCCACCGCCAGCACCACCAGCAGTATCACGACCGGCGCGACGCCGAACACGGCCGCGATGGTGACGACCAGGGTCAGGGTAGCGCCCTGCACGCCGAGCCACCACCCACCCGCCGCCGCGACGACTATCAGCCACGTGGTCTTGGCGGCGTCCTCAAGGGGGCCGGTGGCGTGGTGGTGGTGGCGGTATCGCGCCGCGACATCGCGCGCGAACTCACGGAAGCTCACCGCGACCCCTCCGCGTCCGCAGAACGGTCGTCGTCCCACATCGCGTGCAGACGCTCTGCGGCGAACCCGAGCACGTAGACCACGATGGCGGCGACGAGCCCGGTGGCAACAGAGACACCGGGAGAGACAGGCACACCCAGCGACTCAGCCAGCGCACCGCCGCCCATCCAGAGGATCGCGATTACGCCAGCACCGGCCACCACGACCGTCACACCGGCAAAGAACCGGTCGACGTGCTTCGACGAGTCGCTCACTCGCCCGCCCTCCGTTCGGTGTCGACAGATCGGTCGGCTTCGAGTCGCCACGCGAGCTGGAAGCAGAGCGCCCCAAGGTCTTCGAGCTCCTCGGCGATCCGGTCCGCATCGCCGTCTTCGTGAGTCGCTTCGAGGTACGCCTGCGCGAGTTCGCCCTGCTCCTCCTGCATCGCGAGCAGCAGCGTCTCGACGTCTTGGAGCCCCCACCGGTCGACGTTCCGGCTTGCGGCCTCCCACCACTCGACGTGAGGGGCGCCACGCTCGACGTCGCTCACGAATCGCGCACCTCCTGAGCATCCTGCACGACGTGACGCGGATAATCTCGTTTTGCCTGCCACCGTGCTTTGCGCGGAGTGTCGGCCTCGATCTCGACGTGCGTCCGCGAGTTCGCGCCGGGATTGTCGAGAGTGACCCGATAGGTGGTCACGCCGACTCACCCCCGTCGGCGCGCACCGGCTCAGCATCCGCCAGTTCCTCCTGCATCCGCCGGAACTCCTCCCACTCCTCCTCGGAGAGCCCACCACCGCCACGCCCACCAGAGGCCTCGCCAGCGCCCTCACGCGACGCCGACTCACCCGCCGTCGGCGGATGCACGGCAACATCCACCGACTCATGCCGCGGCTTCACCGAAATATACCCCTGCTGCTTCAACGGCTTCGTCACCTGCACCCGAATCTGCTCCATATCCAACGACAACTGCTGCGCCAGCCGATTCTCCACCCACGACAACGTCGTGTTGTTCCCAATCCCGACATTCTGGAGGAGCCACGACTCAGCCACCTCCTGATCGTCACTCAGCCCCTCGAACTCCCGCGACTCCTCACGCGCCATCAACAACCGGAGCGCCTCACGAACCGTCTTCGACCCGTTCTCACGGCCCTCGTACCACTCCGCGAGTTCGCCGTCGAGCCGCGCCCGCGCATCCGTCACGCCACACCACCCCCGACGACCGTCCCCATGTCCGCGCGCTGCAGCACGCGCGCGTTTCCTATTTGCGCACACTGGTGCGCCCGCACACATGGTTGCATTAGCAGAGTTACCCCCACGGGTGTTTCCACACGGGTGCGATGCGCCGCCTTGGTGTCTGTCGCGCTCGAAATCGTCATTTGCAGTTGTGGAACAGCCTCGGAATCTGTGGAACAACACTTACAACACTTGCAACCGGGGGTTGCATGAGCGGTCATTGGCCCGTCCACCCCCCTTCGGTGGCGAGGTCGGCCGGGCGCTCGACGCGATCTACGGCGTCGGGGTCGTAGGTGGGCTCGAGACCGCCGTCCGCGCGGAGGCCGGAGTCGTGGTCTGCCTCGGCGAGCGCGGCGGTGTCGATGGCTTCGATGCGCTCGCCGTCAACCGACGTCGCGCCGATGAACTCGGCCTTACGAAGCACACAGAGGTGCGCGCACGGCACGCTGTCGTCGCTGTACTGGTAGCCGTCGCAGTCACAGTAGCCGACACGCGCCCCACGCTCGAGGCCGTAGACGACGGCGTGGGAGTCGGCGCCGTCTTGGAGCATCACGACGTAGTCGGTGGGACTGTGCCGTTCGATGAGCGCCCGGCGCGGGTCGGCGCGTGTCCAGCTCGCCGAGTCGGTGCTGACGACGCGCTCGAAGTCGAGGTACGTCACCGCTCGTCACCTCCGCACTCCGGGCAGGTGCGCCGTGGGAGGCCGCCCGGTGAGGTCGTTGTCTCGAGGCGCGTCCCGCAGGTCGGGCAGTAGTGGAGGGTGGCGCTCACGCCGACCACCCCGGTTTCCTTCGCGCAGATCGGCGGACGGCGTGGAGGTGGATGCCGAACGGGCATCCATTCTCGCGAGACGCGGCGCTCAGATGGGTGTGTTCGGGAGTGATTCGACCGGTAGCCGTCGTGGCGGAGACGGTTCTCCGCCCTTCGGAACTACCTGAAAACTGATATGGACTCGCTGGGATTTGAACCCAGGGCCTCTTCCTTGCGAAGGAAGCGATCTACCACTGATCTACGAGCCCTCGGACGCATTCGTTCGTAGTCGACGGTCGTTATTTGTACCTTGTGTTTCGGTGGTGGTGTGCGACGGCGAAACGCGCGGCTCTGCGGGTGAAAAACGAAAGGGAAGTCGAGGCGCGTTCGAGCGCGCCGGCAGCGTTAGTCTTCGAGGACGATCTCGATGCTGACGTCGTTCGGGACCTGGATGCGCATAAGCTGGCGGAGCGCGCGTTCGTCGGCGTCGATGTCGATGAGACGCTTGTGGACGCGCATCTCCCAGTGCTCCCACGTCGCAGTCCCCTCACCGTCGGGGGACTTGCGCGACGGGACCTCGAGGGTCTTGGTGGGGAGCGGGACCGGCCCACTCAGGCTGACGCCCGTCTTGTCCGCGATCTCGCGGACGTCGTCGCAGATGTCGTCGAGGTCAGAGGGGCTGACGCCCGCGAGCCGAACTCGTGCCTGCTGCATTCGTTAGGCCTCGTTGACGTCGAGGACCTTGCCGGCCGCGATGGTCTGACCCATGTCGCGGACTGCGAAGGAGCCGAGCTCCGGAATCTCGGAGGACGGCTCGATGCTGAGGGGCTTCTGCGGGCGGACGGTGACGACGGCAGCGTCGCCGGACTGGATGAAGTCCGGGTTCTCCTCGGCGACCTCGCCGGAGGACGGGTCCATCTTCTTGTCGATGGACTCGATCGTACACGCGACCTGCGCCGTGTGGGCGTGGAAGACCGGCGTGTACCCCGCCGTGATGACGGACGGGTGCTGCATCACGACGACCTGCGCCGTGAACGTCTCGGCGACGCTGGGCGGGTCGTCGGCGGGACCACAGACGTCACCGCGACGGATGTCGTCCTTACCGATGCCGCGAACGTTGAACCCGACGTTGTCACCGGGCTCGGCGCTCGGGACTTCCTCGTGGTGCATCTCGATGGTCTTGACCTCGCCACCGACGTCAGAGGGCTGGAAGCTGACGTTGTCGCCCGTGTTCATCGTCCCGGTCTCGATACGTCCGACGGGGACGGTACCGATGCCGGAGATGGTGTAGACGTCCTGGATCGGGAGGCGCAGCGGCGCGTCCGTCGGCGGCTGCGGCTCCGGCAGGCTGTTGAGGGCCTCGAGGAGGGTCTCGCCGTCGTACCACGGCGTGTTCTCCGAGTGCTCGGAGACGTTGTCGCCCTCGAAGGCGGACGTCGGGATGAAGGAGGCGTCGTCCGTGTTGAACTGGACCTGCTTGAAGAGGTCCGTGACGTCGGAGACGACCTGCTTGTAGGTGTCCTCGGAGTAGTCGACGACGTCCATCTTGTTGACGGCGACGATGAGCTCGTCGATGCCCAGCGTGCGGGCCAGGAAGACGTGCTCACGGGTCTGAGGCGCGACGCCGTCGTCGGCGGCGACGACGAGGACGGCGTTGTCGGCCTGGGACGCGCCCGTGATCATGTTCTTCACGAAGTCACGGTGGCCCGGACAGTCGACGATGGTGAAGTAGTACTCGTCGGTGTCGAACTCCTGGTGGGCGATGTCAATGGTGACGCCACGCTCGCGCTCCTCGGCGAGGTTGTCCATGACGTAGGCGAACTCGAAGCCGCCCTTGCCCTTCTCTTCGGCTTCCTCGCGGTGCTGCTCGATGACGTGCTCGGGCACACTCCCAGTCTCGAAGAGGAGCCGCCCGACCATCGTACTCTTTCCGTGGTCGACGTGGCCGATGACGGCCAGGTTCTGGTGCGGTTTGTCGCTCATGGTCAGGGGTCGCGCTGAACGCGCGCTCTGTGCAACGTATTCGCCAGTTACGTGTAAAACGGTTTCGAAAGGCGAGCGCCCCTGTCGCGCCGTGACGCGGCCGAATACTGGCACCTCGTACCGTGACAAGAAGTGGCTAGTCGGTCAGCGCTCGGGAAGACGCCCGACGTCAGCGAGCACGGCGGAGGCGGTCTCCGGGCCGCCGGCACCGCGCCCGCTGATGTTCAGTCGGCCCGCGTTCGTCGTCTCCAGCTGGACGATGTTCTGTGTCCCGGACACCGCGAGCGTGTCGTTCGCCGTCACGAGTCGCGGCCCGACTCGGACGTCGCCGTCCTCGGTGACCTCGCCGATGAGCCGGACCGTCCGGCCGTCCTCGGCCGCGAGGTCGAGCGCGCTCGTCGGGATCTCGGTGATGCCCTCCACGTCCACGTCCGCGAGGGAGTAGCCACCGTCGTGGAGGACGTTCGCGAGGATCGCGCACTTGAGCGCCGCGTCCGTCCCCTCGACGTCGAAGGACGGGTCGGCTTCCGCGACCCCGAGGTCCTGGGCCTCCGCGAGCACGTGCTCGTAGCCGAGGCCCTCGGCGGCCATCCGCGAGAGCACGAAGTTCGCCGTCCCGTTCAGCACGCCGCGCGCGGCCGTGACGTGGGAGGGCCCCATCCCTTCGATGGTCGCGATGACGGGGATGGCGCCGCCGACCGTCGCCTCGAAACGCACCTCGCCATCGCTCGCCGACGCGAGCGCCATCAGGTCGTCGTAGCGTTCGGCGACCGGGCCCTTGTTCGCGAGCACGACGTGTCGGTCGCGTTCGAGCGCGAGCTCGACGTGCTCGAAGCCGGGGTGGGCGTCCCCGAGCGTCGTCGGCGTCGCCTCCACGAGGCAGTCGTACGCCGCGCCGAGCGCCGCGCTCGGCTCGTCCTCGCCGACCGACCCGACGCGCTCCTTGTGTTCGAGCGCCGCCGCGACGTCGACACCGTCGGCGTCCACGACCGCCCCCGTCGAATCCGCGAACGCGGTCACGTCGTGGCCGTACTCGCCGGCGAGTTCGACGACGCTCCGACCGACCGCGCCCGCGCCGACGACGGCGAGCCTCATGCCTCACCCCCCGCGAGCGGCTCGACGACCTGTAGCTGTTTGTCCGCCGCGACGTCCCGGACGCACGCGAGCGTGTCGTCGACCGACCCCTCGCTGGTCGCGAGGCGCATCCGCGCGCTCGAGACGGTGTCGATTCCTTCCTCGTCGGTCAGCGAGAAGTCCACGACCGACGCAGAGGCGCACGCCTCGATGCGCGAGAGCGTATCGGAGAGGTCCGTCTCGACGAGGTGGCCGACGAGCAGCACCGACACCTCCTCGCCGTAGCGTTCGGTGCCGGCCTGCGTGATGTTCACCCCCGCGTCGCGGAGCGCGTCGACGATCCCCTCGAACTGACGTGGCGTCGACTCGAAATCGACCTCGACGGGGATGTGCCCGCGCGGCGTCAGCGACCCGCGCTCGTGGAAGACGCTCAGGAGGTTCCCCCCGTTGTCCGCGATGGGGCGCAGCGCGTTCAGCAGCTCACCGGGTTCGTCGACGAGTTCGAGGCGCACGGTGTGTGCCTGTCGGCGCTCCTCGCCACCGTCGGCTGCGGCCGCCTCGGCCGCGTCGGTCTCGGTCTCGCTCACCGACGACACCCCCGGACGCTCCCGCCGACTGTCGTGGACGCGACACGGGTCGGTGGTTGCGCGTCGCTCCAGTTCGCAGCGGGCGTGTCCGCGTACATATCGCGTCAGAACGGCCTGACGGCGTTATAATCCTTCGGGATCCACCGACTCGATGACCGAACGCGGACGGCGAAGCTGGACGTCGGGGCCGACCGCCGCGTCGCTCGCGGCGTGAGAGAACGAGAACGGGAGGAGGCCTTAGAAGTAGTCGATGGCCTCGGGCAGCTCGGCCTTCATGCCCTTTCGCTCGCGAATCTCGCCGATGATCTCGCGCTGCATGTTGTCGGAGAGGACGCGGAACCCGGCGTTCTCCGTGTTCCACGACGCGCGGCCCTCGGTCGCGGAGCGGATGTCGCTGGAGAAGCCGATCATCTCGTCGACGGGCGCGATGCCCTCGACGACCATGAGGTCACCCTCCTGGTACATGTCGTCGACGCGGCCACGGCGGCCCTGAATCTCGCCGCTCGCCGCGCCCATGTGCTCGGTCGGGACGTCGATGCGGACGTCCTGAATCGGCTCGAGCAGCTTGATCTCGGCGTCGATGAGCGCGTTGTGAACGGCCTGCCGGACTGCGGGAATGACCTGCGCGGGACCACGGTGGATGGCGTCCTCGTGGAGACGGGCGTCGTGCAGGCGGATGAGCGCGCCCTGCACGGGCTCGGCGGCGAGCGGACCGTCGTCGAGGGCCTCCTCGAGCCCCTCGATGACGAGTTCCATCGTCTCGTTGAGGTGCTGGATACCCTTCGTGTCGTCGATGAAGATGTTCGTGTTGTGGATCTCCTCGACTTCCTGGGAGGTGTCCTTGTCCATGCCGGCCTCCTGCAGGACCTCGCGGCGCTCCTGCTCGGGCATGTCCATGGAGACCTCGCCGAGTTTGATCTGCTCGACGATCTCGTCGCTGAGCGGCTCGACCGTGATGTAGAAGCGGTTGTGCCGGTTCGGCGAGCGCCCCTCGACCTCGCGGGACTCCTGCGTCGGAGCCTCGCGGTAGACAACGATTGGCTCACCGGTATTGACCGGGATCCCCTGGTTGCGCTCGATGCGCTGGGTGATGACTTCGAGGTGGAGCTCGCCCTGCCCGCTGATGAGGTGCTCGCCGGTGTCCTCGTTGATCTCGATGCGGATGGTGGGGTCCTCCTTCGCGACCTGCTGGAGCGTCTCGATGAGCTTCGGCAGGTCGTCCATGTTCTTCGCCTCGACGGACTTCGTGATGACCGGTTCGCTGATGTGCTCGATGGACTCGAACGGCGTCATCTCCGCCGAGGAGACGGTGGAGCCGGCGATGGCGTCCTTGAGGCCGGTGACGGCGGCGATGTTGCCGGCGGGGACGTGCTCGACCTCCTCGCGCTCGCCACCCATGTAGATGCCGACGGACTGGACGCGGTTCGTTCCGGCGGTGCCGGAGACGTGGAGGTCCTGGCCCTTCTCGATCGTGCCGGAGAAGACGCGGCCCGCGGCGATCTCGCCGGCGTGCGGGTCGACGCCGATGTCGGTCACCATCAGGACGACGTCGCCGTCCGGGTCGACCTCGCGCATCTGCGTGGCGATCTCGGACTCGTCGTCGCCGCGCCAGATGCGCGGGATACGGCGAGGCTGGGCCTCGATTGGGTCCGGGAAGTGCTCACACACCATGTCGAGCACGACGTCCGAGAGCGGCGTGCGCTCGTGGAGCTCCTGGCGGTTGTCGTTGCGCTCGAGGTCCATGATGTCGCCGAAGTCCATGCCGGTGCGCTGCATCGACGGCATGGAGACGCCCCACTTGTAGAGCGCGGACCCGAAGCCGACGGTCCCGTCCTCGACCGAGACGGTCCAGTCGTCGATGTCGTCCATCTCGTCGGTCATCCCGCGGATGAGCTCGTTGACCTCGTTGATGACGCCGAGGAGGCGCTTCTGCATCTCCTCGGGGCCCTCTTGGAGCTCGCTGATGAGGCGGTCGACCTTGTTGATGAACAGCGCCGGCTTGACGCCCTCGCGGAGCGCCTGCCGAACGACGGTCTCCGTCTGGGGCATCGCGCCCTCGACGGCGTCGACGACGACGAGCGCGCCGTCGACGGCGCGCATCGCGCGCGTCACGTCGCCACCGAAGTCGACGTGGCCCGGCGTGTCGATGAGGTTGACGAGGTGGTCCTGGTCCTCGTACTCGTGGGTCATGGAGACGTTCGCGGCGTCGATAGTGATGCCGCGCTCCTGCTCGTCTTCCTCGGTGTCCATCGCGAGCTGCTCGCCCGCCGTCTCGTCGGAGATCATGCCCGCACCGGCGAGGAGGTTGTCGGTGAGGGTCGTCTTCCCGTGGTCGACGTGGGCGGCGATGGCGATGTTACGGATGTGTTCCGGCTGGTCCATCAGCCGCTCACACTGTTGGACGATCTTCTTGCGTCGGCCCATTATGCACGTGTGTACCGCCAGCGGGTTGAAAAGGGTAGTGTTTCCGTCTGCACGCGAGACACGCCGTCACACGGCCCGTTCGTCACCACCGCCCGCCGGCGACGGCTCTCGCCGTGGGCGCAAGAGTCAACCCCTTCCGTCCCGTGACAAACACACACATGGACGTACAGGTCATGGGTGCCGTCCCCGCCGGACCGTTTCTCGGGGCGCGGGACCTCTTCGAATACGAGTACGACCTCGAGAAGCCGGTGGAAGTGCACGTCCGCGAGAACCCGGACGAGCGAACGTGGGCCGGCCACTACGACGACCACCACGTGCTCAACATCTCGCGGCGCGCCGCCACCTCCGTGATGGCTCGCGAACTCGCGCTCCACGAGTACGCGCATATGCACCGATACGAGGACGCACACGTCTCGCACACGATGGGGCTCTCCGAGGTACTCTTCCTCGCGCTCCCCGGTCGGCGCGTCGAGCGCCGCGTCCTCCAACAGTGCGAGCAGCTCGCGAACCACGCGAAGGACATCTACGCCGACGACATCACGCTCGACGTCGCGCCCGCCGACAAACTCCTCACCTTCCTCGAATCGCAACTCGCCACCGCGCTCGCCGAGCGCTCCGCCGCCGCCAGCGGCCCCACGGGTGGCTCACGACTGACCGCCGCGGCCGATCCGGAGATGACGGCGGTGAACGCCGCGTTCGCGCTCGCGCTCCTCGAGCGACACGACGCCGTCTCCGAGGGCCACCGAATCTACGAGTTCGCCGACCTCGCCGACGCCGACGCCCCCGGCGTCGACCTCCCGTGGTTCAAAGAGCAGTTCCGCACGCTCGCGCGCGACCCGGACGAATCCGTCTACCGGCGCGCGCTCGTCGACCTCGTGCGCGCGTTCGTCGACGCCCACGAAACCACGACCGGCCCGGCGGCCGACTGACGCGTCGGGAGACGCGACGGCGCCGGTCGCGCGACGAGCGGTGAGACGCGTCGCTACGCGGCGTGAAGAACGAAAGAGAGAGTAGAGCAGTTAGCGGGCAGCCGCCGCGACGCGCTCCTTCTCCTCCTTCTGGGAGATCGCGTAGACCTGCACGTCGTAGTCGGCGGCGCGGACGAGCTGGTTCGCGAGCGCTTCGGCGGCGGACGTCGACGTCTTGAACGAGTCGGAGTGCGCGCCGTCCGTGATGAACTTGAGCGCCTGATCGACGCGGCGCTGGGGCGCGACGTCGACCGCCTTCGGGACGGAGATGCCACCGTACTTCAGGCGGACGGTCTCCTCGCGCGGCGCGGCGTTCTCGACGGCCGTGACAAGCACCTGCACCGGGTTCTCCTCGGTGCGCTCGTGGACGAGCTCGAAGGCCTCGCGAACGATCTTGAGCGCCTGCTGCTTCTTGCCGGCGTTCCGGCCGGTCTTCATCAGGCGGTTGGTGAGCCGCTCGACGACGGAGATCTTGCTCTTCTGGAACTGCTTGGACGCGTGGCGCCCCATCGTGTGCGCGATGGGCGTCACGGTGATGTAGCGCTTCGTGGACGGGTCAGCGTAGCTGATTTCGGAGACGTCCCAGACGCCGAAGAGGTCGGCGTCCGCGGACTCCTCGCCACCAGCGGGCTGCTCGGGCTCGGGGGCTTCTTCCGTGGACATGTTATCGGACAGGTTTCTCCGCGTTCCCGCGGACGAGTTCGATCATCGAGACGCCGTTGACCTTCTCGACCTTGTAGTTGACACCGGAGAGGTCACCCATGGCGCGACCCTTCGCGCCACCGATGCCGGCGATCGTGACCTCGTCGTGCTCGTCGATGAACGAGATGGCGCCGTCACCGGGGCAGAACGCGGTGACCTGTTTCCCGTTCTTGATGAGCTGAACGCGGACACATTTCCGGATGGCGGAGTTCGGCTGTTTGGCCTCGATGCCGACCTTCTCCAGAACGATACCTCGACCCTGCGGCGCGCCCTCGAGGGGGTCCGAGCGCTCCGAGAGACCCCGCTCACGGCGCGCGTAGTCAGAGTCGGACCACCGGTGTGTCTGGCGGTCCTTCTTGAGTTTACGCGCGGCGTACTTGCCGTTCGGCATACGCACGAATTCCCGGCGCAACTACTTAAGCCCGGTCTTTTGACGGCGGGCGTGTCGCTACGGCACACGCTCGCCGCCGCCGTCGCGCCCCTCATCGACTGCGAGGCGCCCCGAGAGGGCCGTCTGGCTCGGCGGGTTGATCGTCAGGTCGTGTTCCGCGAAGCGCTCGCCCGTCCGCCGAAGGTACGCCGACCGGACGTCCGCGATCGGCGTCTCCGTCGGCTCCGCGATCCAGTAGTGCGCGACGACGGTGAACGCGGACTGTCCGAACCCGTCCACGTGCACGCTCGGCGCGGGGTCGTCGCAGATCCGGTCGTCCTCGCGCGCGGCCTCGCGTGCGATCCGCAGCGCCGCACCGACGTCCGCGTCGTACGGCACGCCGAACGTCTCCGAGACGCGGTAGGTGTCGCCCGCGTACGGCGCCGTCAGCGCGTTCGTCGTCAACTGGCTGTTGGGGACCGTAACCGTCTCGCCGGCGGCCGTCCGCACGCGCGTCACGCGGAAGTCGATCGTCTCCACCGTCCCCTCGTTGTCGGCCCACCGGATGTAGTCGCCGACACTGAAATCCGGGTCCGCGACGAGGAACACGCCGCTGACGAGGTTCCCGATGACGTCCTGCCCGGCGACGCCGAGCGCGAGCGTCGCCGCCGCGACGACGAGCGCGGACCCCTGAAACGCCCGCCCGAAGCCCGCGCCGGCGGTCGCGAGCACGAGCGCGACGGCCGCGAACGCGACGCGTGCGTAGAGCTCCACCGCGTCCACGAGCGTCGGGTTGTCGGGGTTGCGGGCGCGAACGACGCGGACGAGCGGCGGCACGGCGACGAGTCGTCCCAGCGCGTAGACGGCACAGGCGAGTGCGGCGAAGAGCGCGAACTGGACGAGGAGGTCGTGGTAGGACGCCCCCGCCGCCAGCACGCGCTCGAGGATCGTCACGGCGACACCTCGTTCATAGACCGGTCTCCGGCGTGAAGCGACAAGAGTCTGCGGGCTTCCGCGAAAAGGCGGCGACGGCCCCGCCTACGTCAACTGGATGTCGTCGACGTCGAAGTGGCGCTTCGCGAGCGCCTTCGCCATCTCGATGTTCCGCCCCGCCTCGCCGATGGCGACGCCGCGGTCCTCGTGGGCGACTTCGGCGTACGCGACCGTATCGTCGTTCTCGCTGATCGTGACGTTGTACACCGCTGCCGGACTGAGCGCGTGCGCGACGAACGCCTCCGCGGAGGGCGCGTCCTCGACGAGTTCGACGTCACGGCCCAATCGCTCCTCGAGGCCTTGGACGCGTTCGCCGCCGCGCCCGATTGCCTGGGGCATCTCGCCGGCCTTCACGACGAAGACGACGCGTTCGCGCTCGTCGTCGACGACGCAGTCGACGGCGGTAGCGTCCGTCGCGTCCTCGAAGGCGGCGATGAGCCGGCGCGCCTCGTCGGAGAGCGTGACCGTCACGGGTCAGTCGCTCGTCGTGCCCATGCGGAGGTCGACGTCGCCGGTTCCGAGGCGGACCGGCTTCCCGACGATGACGTTCTCGATGACGCCGTCGAGGTCGTCGGCCTCGCCGTAGATGGCGGCGTCGAGCAGGTGGTTGACGGTGACCTCGAAGGCCGCACGCGCGAGCACCGAGTCCTTGTTGCCGGAGATACCGTGCCGGCCGATGGACTGGATGGTGCCGTCGTTGGTCATGATGTCCGCGACCAGCATCAGGTGGCGGATGTTCACGTCGTCGAGGCCCTGCTCCTCGAGCGTCGTCATCGTCTCGTCGATGATGGCCTCGCGGGCCGCCTCGATGCCGAGGGTCTTGTGGACCTCGTGGATGTTGTTACACGTCGTCCGGGAGGCGTCGACGCCCTCGATCTTCAGCGTCTTCTTGAACGCCGAGCCCTCCGTGTAGAGGACGAACTCCTCGCCGTTCTCCGTCTCCTCCTTGCGGATGACGACGCGACTGATGTCCTCGATACCCTTGAAGACTATCTCGCGGAGCTGCTCGACGAGCTGCAGGAGCTCGCGATAGCTCGGCTCCTCGGGACCGAACTCGAGGACGGTCCCCGACTGGGTGACCGCGACGCCGAGGTTGTCCTGAATGGTGTCCGCGATCTCGCCGGCGATCTCGGTCGTGCTCTCGACCGTCGGCCAGCGCTCCGCGAGCGTGTCCTCGTTCAGGTCGATGGAGACGATCATGTCCGCGACGTTCGTCGAGATGTCCCCGAGCGCGAGGATCTTCGTCGCCTCGATGTTCCAGACGACCTCGTGGGCGCGCTCGCGGTCCGTCGCGTACTCGTCCTCGAGGTGGACGGTCATCATCGGCGTGTCCGGGTTCTTCCGGGCGTCCACGAGCTCGATGAGTCGCGGGAGGCCCTGCGTGACGTCGATCTCCGCGACGCCCGCGTAGTGGAAGGTGTTCATCGTCATCTGCGTCCCGGGCTCACCGATGGACTGCGCGCTCACCGTCCCGACGGGGTCGAGCGGGTCGACTCGCGAGCTCTTGTACTGGGCCTCGACGGCCTTCGCGATGTAGTTGGCGTTCTCCGTGTCGACGCCCTCGCGGTCCTCGATGGTGTCGTACACGCGGTCCTTCAGCCGGCGCGGGAGTTCGGTGTCCTCCACGACGGCCTCGATGTCGTCTGTGATCTCGGTCATTTAGTCGTCACCCTCGGCGCTCCAGGTTTCGCCCTCCATCGTCCACGACTCGCCGTGCTCGGAGAGGTTCGTCGGCGGCTCGCGCTCGCCGATGAACTCCTCGAGCTCGGCCTCGCTCTCGAACTCGGATTCGAGGACGCGGTCGGCGATGCTGTCGACGTCGATATCGGCGTCCTCACCGGACGAGACGCGCACCGGGCTGGTGCCGTCCTCACCGAACTCGAACTGAACGATCGTGTCGGAGGTGTCCCGCACGGTGCCGTCGTACTGCGTTTCGAGCTCGGAGAGCGCGTTGATGAGGCGACGCTGGAGGTAGCCGGACTTGGAGGTCCGGACTGCCGTGTCGACGAGGCCCTCACGGCCACCCATCGCGTGGAAGAAGAACTCCTTCGGGTCCAGACCGGACGTGTAGGAGCTCTCGACGAAGCCGTGTGCCTCGGCAGAGAGGTCGTTCGGCGCGTAGTGGCTGAGCGTACGATCCTCGTAACCGCGATTGATGCGCTCGCCGCGCACCGCCTGCTGGCCGACACAGCCGGCCATCTGCGTGAGGTTCAGCATCGACCCACGCGCCCCGGACTCGGCCATGACGACCGCCGGGTTCGTGTCGTCGAAGTGGTCGCCAGCGATGTCACCGGCGGAGTCGCGGGCCTTCCCGAGCGTCTGCATGATCTTCATCTCGAGCGTCTCGTCGACCGTCCGGCCGGGCAGGCTCTCGAGGTCGCCCGCCTCGTAGGAATCGATGAGTTCCTCGACGCGCTCGTAGGCGTTGTCGATGGCGTCGTCGATGCGTTCCTGGGCCTCGGCCGAAATCGACTCGTCGTCGATGCCGATGGAGAACCCGAAGTGCATGATCGCACGCATCGCGAGCGCCGCGACCTCGTTGATGAAGATGCGTGCGCGCGTCGCGCCGTACACCTTCATGATGGTGTCGACGATGTCGCTTCCGAACTCGCCGACGCCGTCCTCGTCGATGGTCCCCTGCACGAGCTGGCCGTCCTCGATGACGACGTCCTCGCCGGCGCTCGACTTGAACTCGAGGTTGAGGTCGTCGGGGAGGAGCTCGCTGAAGAGCGTGTAGCCCGTCCAGTACTCGTTGCCGTCGGCGTCCGTGCCGTCGGCGGGCGGGAGTTCGTCGATGCGCGTCTGACGCAGCAGGTCGAGCGCCTGCGTCTCGTTGAACGACGGGTTGTCGTGCGTCAGGAGGTACATCCCGCTGATGTGGTCCTGAATCGCGCCGATGATGTTCTCACCGAAGCGCGGGCTGAGGATCTGCTCCTGCACGCGCATGAGGACGCGGGCTTCCGCGCGCGCCTCCTCGTTCTGGAGGGCGTGCATGTTCATCTCGTCGCCGTCGAAGTCGGCGTTGTACGGCGGACAGACGACGGTGTTCAGCCGGAACGTCTTGTACGGCATCACGACCACCTCGTGGGCCATGATGCTCATCCGGTGGAGCGACGGCTGGCGGTTGAAGATGACGATGTCGCCGTCGATGAGGTGGCGCTGGACCTCCCAGCCCGTCTCGATGCGCTCGGCGAGTTCCTCGCAGACCTTCTCGGTGACGCGCACGCGCCGGCCGTCCGGTCGCTTCACGTAGTTCGCGCCGGGGTGGCCCTCGGGGCCGTTCCGGACGTACTGCTTCGCCCGCTCCATGTTCTGCTCGTTGACGACCATCGTCTGCGTCATCTCGCGCGCGACGCGCTCGGGGACGCCGACCTCGTTCAGTGAGAGCGTCGGGTCCGGGCTGATGACGGTCCGGGCGGAGAAGTTCACGCGCTTCCCGGAGAGCGAGCCGCGGAAGCGGCCCTCCTTGCCCTTCAGGCGCTGGCTGAGGGTCTTCAGCGGGCGCCCGGAGCGGTGTCGCGCCGGCGGCGTCCCGCTGATCTCGTTGTCCATGAACGTCGTGACGTGGTACTGGAGGAGTTCCCAGAGGTCCTCGATGATGAGCTGTGGCGCACCCGCTTCGCGGTTCTCCATGAACCGCTGGTTGATGCGGATGATGTCCACGAGCTTGTGCGTGAGGTCGTCCTCCGAGCGCTGACCGTTGTCGAGCGTGATGGACGGCCGCGCCGTCACCGGCGGCACCGGGAGGACGGTGAGGATCATCCACTCGGGACGCGACTTCTCCGAGTCGACGCCGAGCACCTCCAAGTCCTCGCCCGGGATGTCCTCGAACCAGTCCCGGATGTCGCTCGGCATCAGCTTGTTCATGTCCTCCATCGTGAGGTCCGCGCCGATGGCCTTCTCGATGGCCTTGCGACTCTCCTCGCGCGGGCGGAACTCGCCGCTGAGGATCTCGTTGATGCGCGAGATGTCGATGTCCGTCTCCTCGGCGAGCGCCTGCGGGCTGATGCCCGCGTCGTCCTCGTCGGGATCCGGCTGCATCGCGGAGGCGATGCGCTCGGAGTAATCACTGGCGAGGACCTGCTGGACCTCGTAGTAGGTGGTGGGCTTCTCGTGCTTGACGTCGTACTGGGACTCCCCGCAGTACGGGCAGTTGTTCTTCTTGCGGGCCTCTCGGATCGCGGCCTTCGTGACGTCGGAGACGTCCTGGCGCAGCCCGCGCGTCCGTTCGAGGTTCCCGAGGTACTCCTCCTTCTCGTCCTCCGTGAGGAGGAGGCGACTGCAGCTCCGACAGGTGCCGCGCAGGAGGCGGCGAATGAGCTTCGCGAACCCGACGTGGATGACGGGCGCCGCGAGCTCGATGTGGCCGAAGTGGCCGTTACAGGAACCGGAGCGGTTCCCACAGGTCTTACACTCGAGGCCGGGGTCGATGACGCCGAGGCGCGGGTCCATCAGCCCCATGTCGATGGGGAAGCCGTCGTCGTCGTACGTGTCGGCCGTGATGACCTTCGTCGCGCTCATCTCGCGGTACTCCTCCGGGTCCATCAGCCCGAAGCTGATCTCCCCGATCTCCTTGGGTGACTGGCCTGTTGACATGGGTTAGACTGCGTCCTTCAGTTCGAGGCGCGGCGCGATGCCGAGCGCCTTCATCTCGTCGAGCAGGAGCTTGAACGCGTAGCTCATCTCGATGTTGTGTACGTCCGTCTCCTCCCCGCAGTTCGGGCAGTAGACGCGACGCTGTTCGCGGTTCTCCACGGCTGTCATGCCGCAGTTCCCACAGATATGGACGTACTCCTGGTCGGAGGACTCGAGGAGGCGCTCCTTGAGCACCATCGCGGCGCCGTGCCCGATGACGGTGTCGCGCTCCATCTCCCCGAGTCGGAGACCGCCCTCGCGGGCGCGCCCCTCGGTCGGCTGGCGCGTCAGCACCTGCACCGGCCCCTTCGAACGGGCGTGGACCTTGTTCGAGACCATGTGGTAGAGCTTGTGGTAGAAGATGGTCCCGACGAAGATCTCCGCCTCGATCTTCTCGCCGGAGACGCCGGAGTAGACGACCTCCTTCCCGGAGGAGTCGAAACCGTGCGACTCGAGGGTCTCGCGGATCTCCTCCTCGTCCTCACCGGTGAACGCGGTGCCGTCGACGCTGCGGCCGTCGAGCGCGCCCGCCTTCCCGCCGAGCATCTCCAGCACGTGACCGACCGTCATGCGCGACGGCAGCGCGTGCGGGTTCAGCACGAGGTCGGGGACGACGCCGTTCTCCGTGAACGGCATGTCCTCGTGGGGCGCGAGGTGGCCGATGACGCCCTTCTGGCCGTGGCGGCTCGCGAACTTGTCGCCGAGTTCGGGGACGCGCTCGTCGCGAACGCTCACCTTCGCGAGCTTCGAGCCGTCCTCGCCCTCCATGAGCGTCACCGTGTCGACGACGCCGTCCTCGCCCGAGCGCATCGTCACGGACGTCTCGCGGCGCTTCTGCGGGCTGAGGCCCGCCATGTCGTCCGGCTCTTCGAGGAACCGCGGGGGGCTGGTCTTCCCGAGCAGGACGGAGTTCTCGTCCACCTGCGTCTCGGGGTTGACCATCCCGTCGTCGTCGAGGTGCGTGTAGGCGTCCTCGCCGCGGCCGCCCCGGACGTCGTCGTCGGGGATCTCGAAGCGGTCCTCCTGACCGCCGGGGTAGCGGCGCTCCTCACCCTCGTAGGTGCGGAAGAAGTGCGAGCGCCCGAGCGCGCGCTCGACGGAGCCCTTGTTCATGACGAGGGCGTCCTCGATGTTGAACCCCTCGTAGGACATGACGGCGACCGTGAAGTTCTGCCCGGCGGGCCGGTCGTCGTAGCCGATCTGCTCGGTCGTCTGGGTGTTCACCATCGCCGCCTGCGGGTAGTGCATGACGTGCTGACGGGTGTCCGGCCGAATGCGGTAGTTCGCCGCCGGCAGGCCCAGACTCTGCTTCATCATCCCCGCGCCCATCGTGATACGCGGCGAGGCGTTGTGCTCGGGGTAGGGAACCATCCCGGCGCCGATGCCGAAGATGAGCTGCGGGTCGATCTCGAGGTGCGTGTGCTCCTCGGTGAGCTCGTCGTCCTCGACGGCGACGAGGATGTCTTCCTCCTCTTCAGCGTCGATGAACTCGACCTTCCCCTTCTCGACGAGGTCCTCGAACTCCATGTCGCCGTTCTGGACGGCTTCGACCTCGTCCTCGGTGACGAGCGTCTCGCCGTCCTCGACGACGAGGAGGGGACGCCGGGCGCGTCCGGCGTCCGCGTTCACGATGACCTCGCGAGTGCGGTCCTTGACCGAGACGTTCACCATCTCGGAGACATCGCCACGGCGGCGCGCTTCACGGATCTGCTCGGCGAGCTCGTAGGGGTCCGGATGGGTCCCGACGAGGCTGCCGTTGACGTAGACTTTCGCCTCTCGTGCCTGACTCATGTGTGGTTAGTCGTCCGCGGGCGCGTCGTTTCGCAGACCGGGCACCCCCTCCACGCCCATAGAGGAGAGTTCGGTTTTCAGTTCCTGTTCGTCGTCCACGTTCTGTGAGAGCTCCATCGCCTGTGCGAAGTTCTTCACGAGCCCACAGTTCGGCCCCTCCGGCGTCTCGGAGGGGCAGATGCGACCCCACTGGGTCGCGTGCAGGTCACGCGCCTCGAAGTGGGGCTGCGACCGCGAGAGCGGACTGCGCAGCCGGCGGAGGTGCGAGAGAACGCCCATGTGGTCGGTGCGGTCGACGAGCTGGGAGACCCCAGATCGCCCGCCGACCCAGTTGCCCGTCGCGATCGGGTGCTCGAGGCGCTCCGTGAGCACGTCGGACCGAACGACCGTGTTCACGGTGAGCTGGCGGTTACGCATGTTCGCGCGTTCGAGCTGGTACTTCACGTCACGCGCGAGCTTGTTCAGCGCCGTTCGGAAGAGGTCCTTCATGAGGTCGCCGCTGACCTTCAGGCGCTTGTTTGCGTAGTGGTCCTTGTCGTCGGATTCGCGCCGGTCGAGCGCGAGCTCGAAGCAGGCTTCCGCCATCCGACAGAGGTAGTACGCCTTGTTGATGCGCGTCTCCTCGTCCTCGACGCCCTCCTCGTGGAGATGGGGGAGGAGATAGCGGTCGATGACGTAGTTCGCGCGCTTGAGCTGGTAGTCCTTGCCCTGCCCGGAGGCGACGCGCTTACCGAGGGTCTCGATGGCCTCCTCCTCGGTCTGGACGTCGGCCTCCTCCAGGTTCTCGAGCATGAACTTCACGATCTCCGGGTCGTCGGAGACGCGGTGAACGATCTCCTCGTCGGACTCGAGGCCGAGCGCGCGTACGAGCGTCACGAAGTCGATGGACCCCGAAACGGAGGGGAACGAGACTTCGAGAATGCCCGACCGGTTGCGCTCGCAGAGCACGAGCGCGCGGTAGCCGCGACGCTGGCTGAAGGTCTTCGCGACCTGAATCTCGTCGCCGTACTTCGTGTCGTACTCGGCGAGGATCTTGTTCGGTGCGAGGTCCTCCGAGGTCATCAGCACGCGCTCGGAGCCGTTGACGATGAAGTAGCCACCGGGGTCGGCGGGGTCCTCACCGATATCGACGAGCTCCTCCTCGCTGAAGTCCGCGATGTTGCACTTCGAGGAGCCGACCATGATCGGCATCCGGCCGACCTTCGTCTCGGTGGTGTCGAGGACCGTCTCCTCTTCCTCCTCGCCGCCGCGCACGATGCTCATCTCCATGAACACGGGCGCGGAGTACGTGATGTTGCGCAGGCGGGCCTCCTGCGGGTAGAGGAGTTCCTCGGAACCGTCGGCCTCGCGAACGCGCGGCGTCGTGACGCGCACGTCGCCGAGTTCGACGAAGACGGGTTCCTGGTCCTCCTTGTCACCGATGTCCGTCTCGATGCGGCCCTTCTCGGTGACGACGTCCTGCATTCCCCGCTCGAGGAACGCGTTAAACGAGCGGTAGTGGTGTTCTGCGAGCCGTTCCTTCGAGAAATACGCTCTCGACAGTTGGCGTCGGTCTTCCTGTTGCATTATTCGATGACGAGTCGGTACACAATGGCTTCGTCCGTGGTTCGGGAGTCGCGGACAACCTTCACGACGTCGCCCGGCTCAGCGTCGTCCGGCAGAGCGGGGTCGCGACGCTTGAGCTTCGGGAGCGACGTACGCTCGATGCCGTACTCTTCTAGGACGTCCTCTACCTCGTCCTCAGGGAGGACGGTGTGCTCGGGAACGAGTTCGTGTTGGCTTACATCTACCATGAGTGCACCTGGGTGGGGGCAGAAGCGGCTCTCACGAGATACTACAGGCTCTTTCACAGTCCGAAGGGTTAAGTCTTGTTAAGCGGATATGGCGTGCGAGAGCGTCCCGGCCGCGTCAACGCGTGACTAAGAGGGGGCCGGAAAGAAAGTCTTAATTACTTCACCCGGTTACGAAGAGATGCGTCCGATGCCCGGATGGTGTAGTGGCCCATCATACGACCCTGTCACGGTCGTGACGCGGGTTCAAATCCCGCTCCGGGCGTTTTTCCGACACATTAACCGGTGAAATTAACGTATTCAGCGGGTGAGTCCCGTGTTTTCACCGGTGTTAGAATCTCGATGTCGTAGGAAACGCTAGCCGCAGGACAAAGATTACCGGTGAGCTGTGCCGTCAACAGGATTCTGCACGTCTTTTCGGAGCGGGATATCGGCTACACGAGTCGCGCGAGACTATCGGCGATTCTCGTGCTTGTCCGTGAACTCGTCCGACGTACCCTCAGAGTAGGCGGAAAACCC
This sequence comes from Halarchaeum grantii, assembly GCF_014647455.2. Taxonomy (NCBI): domain Archaea; kingdom Methanobacteriati; phylum Methanobacteriota; class Halobacteria; order Halobacteriales; family Halobacteriaceae; genus Halarchaeum; species Halarchaeum grantii. The sequence continues at coordinate 483,518 of NZ_BMPF01000002.1, forward strand.
ACCGGTCGGCGTCACGGTTCCAGACTTCAGGGCAAGCCGACGGGTACCCGTCCGACGCGACGACTGTTGGCCGCGACGGACGTAGCGCAGTCCGATGTTCTTCGCTGCGTTGTAATCGGCATTCGCTCCTGTTCCACAACGCGTGCACGTGAAGTGGTTACGCGAGGGGCGATTCTTTGCGGTGGTATCCCCGCACTCGGAACACCGCTGAGAAGTGTAGGCGGGACTGACTTGCCGCACCGCGATTCCGTGAGAGAGAGCCTTGTATGAGACTTGTTCGTAAATTGCCCGGAATGCCCATAGATGTCCCCACGGCGCATCGACGCGGTCGCGAATGTGTGTGAGACGCTCGAAGGCGATCACGTCGCACTCGTAGCGGAGGGCTTCATCAACGAGAGCACGAGAGGTCCGGTGGAGTACGTCGCGGAGATATCGTTTCGCGCGACCGCTCAACCCCACAAGAGTTCGATGTGCACTGCGTGTTCCCGTTTGCTGGAGACCACCGCGGACTTTCTCGAACTGTCGGAGACGATGAGCGAGCTTGCGTCCACTCGCGAAGAAGGCCGTACTGGTGACGGCGAGGTTCTCGATTCCGAGGTCAACCCCGAGGACCGTCCCGTCCTCAGGCGGAGACTGTTCAGAATCGGTCTTCTGGCGTCGAAACCCGATGTGTAGAAAGAACGAACCGTCACGTGCACTCAGAGTGCTCTCGGTAACGGTCCATTCATTCGACTCAAGAAAGCGGCGCTGGTAGCTATCTGCGGACGACGATAGCGCGAGCGGACATCGAACTCGGTCATCGGTAGTCGCGAGAGAGACCGTTCCGTCGTCGAAGAGGGTCATCGTTCGCGCGTCGAAGGGGATCGTCGACGCAGTGAACCTCGGTTTACGAGCGCACTCACCGTTCTGTCGACGCTCGACACAGCCCGTGATCGCTTCTGCGGCACGGTGCGTGGCGAGAATCGCGTGCTGGCTTCCGAGGCTGGTGGTCGAGCGGATCTCGTCGTAGGCGTGGGACTGGATCGCGTGCTTGGTGGTGTACGTTCCCCACGCGAGGTCGACGGCGATCTGGCAGCCGCGTTTCCACTCGGCTATCGTCTCGTCGAGCAGCGCGCGTTGCTCGGCGTCGACACGGAGACGCGTGATTGCGGTCCGTCGAACGTAGTCGCTCACCACACTCTCGATAGCCGCGTTCTGGTACTTAAACTCGAAGCGAGAGGAGTTGCGATGCCGCGTCTACTCTCGCGAGAGGTCGTACTCGTTCCCGGTCGCGACGTAGAGGAGGTCGCTGACGACAGTCTCCAGCTCCGGCAGGAGCCGGAGGAGTGCGACCGTGATGAGGACGAGCGCGACGACGGAGAGCGACTGGGCGATGACGCGGTCGGCCATGTAGTACGATGCCGCGTTCGTCTGCGTCGGGCTGAAGACGAGCGCGACGATGTGGCGCGAGAGAGGCCCGTCGAACCACTGGTTGCCGTGCGCGATCGCAATGAAGGAGACGCGCACGACGTTCAGCGCGTAGATGATGGGCACGGCGACGCCCAGGCCGAGCAATCGGCGGCGAATGGGGGCGTTCAGCGCGACGATGACGCCCGCGACGAGCGAGATGCTGCCGATGCCGGTGCACGCGAGGAGCACCTCCAGCAGATAGCGGTGACCGTCCATCACGTAGAGGAACGCGTGCGGGAAGCCGGTGTGTGAGGACTCAACCGTCGGGCCCGTGAGTACCTCGGGCTGGTAGCCGAGGAGGCGCTGGAGCCACGCGCTCTGCATCGTCGTCACGGTGATGAGTCGTCGTGCCACCCAGTCGACCGTGAGGACCGGGAGGTAGATGACGCCCATCACCGCGACGGCGCGCGAGAGAACCATCAGCGACGGCCGCGACGCGTAAACGAGGTAGCCGACGTACGCACAGCCCGGCACCGCAGCGGCGACGAGCACCGTCTCGATGACGCTCTTCTGGACGAACCAGAAATGCGGGACCAGGAGCGCCCAGAACACCGCGAACGCGAACCACGTCGCTCCCGCGAGCGGACGCGCGTATCGGTCGCGCCCGAAGTAGCTGAGGAGGGCGCTCACCGCGAACGACGCGACGACGATCCACGCGAGCGTGTTCGTGGTTTCGAGCGCCATAGTGATGCCCGCAGATTGGGCGTTCAAGAGTATATATTTGTTCGTTACCGCGACTCGCCGAACGGGAGCGACGCGGGCCAGTCTCGAACAGGAACCGAGCCACGTCACGGAATCGTTCGCGAGTATCGTTTCACGTCGACCCGGGCGTCCCGAGCGGAGCGTGCGACACCGCGAACGGCTGCACCGCTATCCGAGCAGCGTCGAAAGAAAGGAAACGTCGGGTGACCGGTAACGCCGGTCAGTCGTGATTGGCGTTAGTTGTCGCGGCGGAGCGCGAGGAGCGCAGCGCCAGCGAGCGCGACGAGGGCGACACCGGCACCGAAGCCGGGCGTACCGCCGCTCGTCGTGGACGTCGTCGTGGACGTCGCGGACGTCGTCGTGGACGTCGTGGACGTCGTCGTGGACGTCGTGGACGTCGTCGTGGACGTCGTGGACGTCGTCGTGGTCTGCTGCTCGACGACGTTACCGTCGACAGTCACCTGCGGGACGTTGGAGCCACTGAGACGGGCGTCGAATTCCGTGCCAGCGTCAACGTCCGAGAAGTCAAACGTAGCCGACCACGTCTGATTCTCGGTAACGGTCACTGTCGTAGACTTAACGAACCGCGAGCCAGCGTTGTCACCAGTCGCACTCGTACGGATGGTGAGCTCGGTTCCGGGAGCGACAGTCGCCGTTCCGGTGATGGACTGGTCGCTAGCAGACTGAACTTCGACGGGATCGCTGTCGAAGTCAGCATCACGGTCCTGAAGCGTCAGCATCGAGGAGATATCTTCCCAATCGTCCTCGTCGCTGTAAATACCACGCTCATCGTCACCGAGCAGAGCCTGGTCCTTGACGGTGACAGTGCCGTTGAACTCGGCGTCATCGCGGAGGTCCAGAGCGGAGCTGGTGATGGAGACGTCGGTCGTCGTACCACGGTCGAAGGACGCCGTACCGGTGGACACAATCACGTAGTACGTGTTGTTTGCCGGGTCGGCGATAGCCTTAAGCGCGTCCTGCTGGATCGTCTGCGTGACGTTCAACTTCGCCGCGGGGCGGTTCTGCTGCGGGTTCGTCTGATTCAGGTGGAACGTAACGTTGCTGTTGTTGACAGCGTTCTCGAATTCAGACGTAACGTCGCCACTCTCCGAAGCGTTGTAGAGGCCGCTCAGGCCACCAGCGTCAAGGGCAAAGACTGCACGGTCGCCCTTGGCAGCGGTGGAAGTCTGAGTGAGGTCCCCGTCTTCAACGGCCGTCATGAGTTCGTCGAGGTCCTCGAAGTTACCTTCGGATCCGCTCGGAGCGACCCACGTGGTCATGTTGTTCAGCGAGCTCTCAGTGAGCGAGAGCAGCATGACGTCGTCAGCGCCGTTGATGACGTCGGTGTAGTTGTCGTTCTGGTCATCGCCGGCCATCGTGTAGACGTCGTAGTCACCGGCATCAAGGAGGCCGTCGATCGATGCGGACGGGTGCTCCTCCTGGTTCTCGATAGCGTCGTCGCTATCAGCGAGTTCGAGGAGGTCGTCGTGACCCTGGCCAGCACGGTAGGTGTTGAAGTACACCTTCACTTTGCCGTCATTGTCGTCGTCAACGACGGTAGCGTTGTACTGGTAGCCGTCCTCGCTGTAGTCACCAATGACGAGGCTAGCGGTATCATCCGCGCCGGAAACCTCGACAGTGATCGGGACGTAGTCGCCCTGCTGGTCAATGACGGTGGAGTTCGCGAAGTTCGCGGAACCGTCAGAGACCTCTTCGACGGTGATCGAGCTAGTGTCCTCTGCCGTCGTGTCGGTGACGGAGAAGTTGAGGTTGTAGTCACCCGCGTCGATACCATCGAAATCAACGGAGTAGGTATCGCCGCCCGAAACACCAGAGATCGTGATAACCTCATCGTCAGTGTCCGGATCGGTGACTGTGAATGCACCCTGGAAGATGTCTTCGAGGTCCTCAGGGGAGAGGTCCTCATCAGACTCAGTGACGTTCACATTGAACGTACCGCGGTTCGAGTCCATTTCGAGGTCGACAGTACTCTCGGAGCCCTCGTTGTTGACCGTGTCGTCCTCGAAGCTAGCGTCGAGGTACTGCGTGGTGATGTCGAAGGCACCCGAGGCACTAGCTGCGTCCGGGTCACGAACGCGGTAGGAGTCCTCGGAACGGCTCGAGGTGTCGAAGACGACGACACCGTTCGCGTCACTCGTCCGCTGGACGCGGGTCGAGAAGCTGTCGTCACCCGTCTTCTGCTGAAGCTGGATCTGCGTGTTCGGCGTGACGTTGTACACAGCGATCTCCTGGCCCTTCCAGACGAGGTTACCCTCGATGCTGTCGTAGTCGTACGCCGCGTCAGCGCCATACTTCTCAGCAATGTCCTCGTTCGAGGCGTCATCCTGAATCGTGATGGTGTTGCCGATAGTGTAGTCGGCATTGTCACCACCGGTGTCATCGACAGAGGCAATCAGGTTCGTATCCTGGTTTGCACTGACGAGGGGGTAAGCAACCTCCAGGTCGTCAACAGTCACGGAGGCAGTCTTATTAGACGAGCTGGGGGTGAGCGTGAACGTCAGGTTCCCATCCTGGTTGGTACCAGAAGAGGAGCTGATGTTCGAGCTCACACCGCTCGTCGACACGATTTCGCCGCCATTATCGAAGCCGAGCTCAACATTAACAGTCTGACCGCTATTGTTGTTGTTGAGATCGACTAGGTTGAATGTGACGTTGTCATAGGTAACTGTACTACCTTCGGAAGGGGACAGAGTGCCACCGTTAATACTATCCGATGACACATTGGTGACCGCAGCAGCCCCTCCGGAGAACGCGATGGCGCCGCCGAAGACGGAAAGCACCATCAGCGCAGAGAGGAAGACTGCACGGAACTTGGATTTGGATCCTGTCATAGTTTGTTGTGGATTGGTTCGGCGTCAACACCGACCCCATCGACGAGTGCCGATGGTACTGAGTGCATCTGCCGGTCGGTAGGGGTACATCGGTTACAACTGCCGTCGTAGGTAAATACTTTGTGTTGTATTCGGTCCTCGACGGCGTGAAATTGTGTGGGTCGTTCTTATGATTTGGGCGTCAGACATCCCTGTACGGCCGTCTGAGACTCGGCAGAAATTCGTCCCTTCTAAGAGGACGGGATCGAGACGGTACATAAACTCTGTCAGCGGAGGACAGCGAGGTAAGTGAGGACGAGGAGCGCGACGGCGATAGTGATGACGAGGAGTGGAGAGAACCGCGGATACCCCACGATCGACGCGCCGTAGACGACGGCGAGCACGAAGAGGGGTGAGAGCAGGGCAGCGAGCGGATAGATGACACCTGTATTGCCATCGACCAGATAGGGAGTCTCTTCACCACGGGTGGTAATCTCGCGTCTGAACCCGAGATCTAGCCAAAGAACCGTGTTCTCCACGTGGAGGTCGATGTAGACTCAAGTTCGTCGAGGCGAGCGCGAAGGCGTGCGAGTCGCATGCGTTTGTCCGCAAGTTGCGCCGATAGGTCCGAATTCTCTGAGCGGATGCGTGCGACCTCTTTGTCGAGAGAGTGGACGGTAGCTTGAAGCGTATCGATCATCGCGACACGCTCCTCGAGGGTCTGGAGCCGCCCATCGACGCTGGCGAGTCGGGTCTCGACGTGGTCAGCAGGCACAGAGTTCGCGGGCGGGCGTTGATCGTCACCGACGGGTTCGTAGTAGTCGTCGGTGAGCGCGACGGCGCGCTGGAGCGTGCGTGCTCCATACGTCTCTCCATCGGCGTAGTGGCGTTCGTCCCACTTCTCACGGAACAACCCGGATTGGCGAAATAGGGCGTCCATCCATGCGATGTCGCCTGCGGTCCAGAAGGCGAGCAGGGAGACGAGGGCCATGTCCGCCTCGGAGTGGCTGTCGTACCCGCTCGTGTCGCCGCGCCAGAGCCGCTCGAACTTCTCGCCGTTCTTCGCACGTCGCGCCCGTTCAAGAAGATCGTCGTCACTGAGCACGCGGCCGGACTCGGAAACAGTACGTGCAGATGTGGACTCGACGTCGTCGGGTTCGAGATACTCTTCGGTAATGCGTCGGAGTTCGCGTGGGCGCTCGTAGATCGAGCGGGGGGTCCCCCCAACGTGCTGACCGGTGACGGTGAAGAACCGCGAGTGCTCGTAGCACTCGACGTCACCAGCTCGGTTCCGTGCGGAGGAGAGGGAGCCACGGACGTAGACGTGGTAGCCCGTTCCGGAGGGACTGACTTCGGTGTAGGAGTCGAGTGTCGTAATGAGGTCTTTGGCCCACGGCTCAGGTCGTCCCGTGTCTGGGTCACGTGCGTTATCGAGGTCGATGCCGACGAACGGGTCGTCGTCGGTGAAGACGAATCCGACTCCTGCGAGGGTGTCTGAAGACGACGCGGTTCGGGTCGCGTCGTCGAACGTTGTCCACGTTGTCGGGTCGGTCGTGGACGCGAACGCACCGGTCTGTGGGTCGATCGGGACTTTCGTCGACTTCGAGCCGCGTTGGCGCGTCGTCCAGCAGACCCACTGGGGGACGGAGCGTAGAGTGTCCGGAACGCTATCGATGTCCATCAGCGGTCACCTCCGTCCGCGCGGGCACGAGAAGATGCGTCAGCTGTGGCGTCGAGTTCCGATGGCGCGATGTCGGAGCCCGTACTCAGGACCGACACTTCATACTCAGTCGCGCGCACGCGAAGCGGGAACCAGCCTTCTTCGTCGATCCCGAGGAGTGCTTCGGAGAAGCCGGTCTCTTCGTTGCCAGCTTTCGCGGTGCGGACCCAGTTCGCTTCGCGGTCACTGAGGCCGAACCACTCCTGCAGTTTCGTCGCGTCCTCGCTCACGCGGTGAATGAGGACGACCGAGCAGAGGTCGGCAATCGTCTTCGCCTCGGGTGTGAGCGTGAACTCGCCACCCGTCTGCGTGATGAACTGGAGGGAGAGGTCGTAGTGTCGGCTGTGTCGCACAGCAGTTTCCAGGAAGTCGAGTGAGCTCGCGTCACTCAGCAGGTAGTGGGCTTCGTCGATCGCGAAGACGACCTTCTTCTCGGTCTCCTTCGCGCGCTCGTAGATAGCGTTGAAGAGCACCTGCATCATCAGGCTGGTCTCGGAGCGCCCACGGGACCCTTCCTCCTGATGGAGGTCGAGGTAGAGAACGGGAGCGTCAAGATCGAGTTCGGTGGGGCGTGCGAGATGTGCGAGGTCGCCATCAGCGTGGAAGGATGGGCGAAGGTCGGTGAGCAGTTTGCGTGCATCGGCACGAACGCTCTCCTGCTCTCCGGACGTGGTGTAGCCGAACGCCACCGGGTCGTCGGAGAGCTTCTCTAGGACATCGATAACCGTGGTGATCGTCGGTGACTCCCGGTGGTGTGTCTCGGGGTCGTGCGTGATCCCGCAGTCGGCGTAGGCTTCCTGAATAGCGCGGCGAAGTGTCTGCGTACGATCACCGAGTGGATTGCCCGCGACGTGCTCGAAGAACGTCTCGAAGAACGCGAGCACGCGTGTTATCTGGTCACTCCACGGATCGAGCGTCGGCACCGCGTCCAAGACCTCGGGGGGTGTAGCCCGAATTTCGAGTGGGTTGAGGCCACGCGTCCCGCCAACGACGACGCGTTCACCGCCGAGTGCGTCGTTGACGCTCGCGAACCCTTCGAGGGGGTCAAGCATCACGAGGATGGTGTCCGGGTCGTACATTGCGTGCCGGACGAGATGGAGTTTTGTCGAGAAGGACTTGCCCGTCCCGAGTTTCCCGATGACGAGCATGCAGTAGCCGGTATCGCGGTTGAACCGATCGACGATGATCGGGCTGTCGGTGAGCGCGTCCGTTCCGTACTCGACGCCAGGTTCGGCGAACGAACCGGTGACGAAGGGGAACATCGCGCCAATGGCGCCGCTCAGCATCGGCGTAGTTGCGTCGTGTGCGGCGCCGAAGGTATCGTCACCGAGTGGGCTCGCGGAGACGAATGCATCGAGTTGCGACCAGCGCGGCGTCACGGGCGTGAGGTTCGCGGGAGTGCGACGCGCTATCGCCGCGACTGCGTCCGTATTGAGTGACTCGGGGTCCTCAGCGCGCGTGGTGAGATACATCGAAACGTCGAATGGGCGTGCGGTCGTGTTACGGAGCGCGTCGTAGAGCTCCTGGTAGTCGGTGAGGTCCTGCTGGATGCCGCGTGCACCTGCACGATGGCGTGCTTCGAGCGCGTCGACGTCGGCCTCGAGCTCCTCGATATGGTTCTCGAGTGCGTCGAGGGTGCGTTCGGTATCGCGCGGGACGACGTGGAGTGCGATGTCGCTCGATCGAGTGGTTGGGTCCGCGTAGAGGGATTCGAGGAAGCCGTCTATCGGGGCGTCCGGGAACTCGCCGATCCAGAGCGTTCGCGTCCACGTGTCGTCGACGTGGAGGCCGGCGGCGTGATGGTCTAGAACGGACGGCGTGACGAGCGTCTGCTGTGCCGTCGCGACGTCCGGGAGCGTCGGTGTCGGTTCGGAGTTATCACGGAAACGCGACGTGAACCAATCGATCATGCGTGACCTCCCGAAGAGCTTGGAGCGACGAGTGGGCGGGTTCGGATCGCCTCGGGTCGTTCGTCGGCCGGGCGCGTCACGCCAGTCCAGTAGGTCGCGAGGAGATCGACAGCGTCGGTTGTTGAGACGGGCGATGCGTCACAGCCATCGAGGTCGCGGAGTCCAGATTCGACTCGCGTCACTCGCTCCTCGAGGAGAGAGAGCGCACGAGCACGCTGCTCCTCGATGGATGGGGCGAACAGGACATCGAGGACGAACCCGATCATGGGGAGGTCCGCGAGTCGCTCAAGGGTGGTTCCGGCGTCGAACTGAATGTCGTCCGGGACGACGGAGACGACGACATAGTGGTCACGAACGGTGACGGTGCGGACATCACGATCAGTTTCGTACCACTCGAGGTATGAGTCGATCAGTCGTGCGAGTCGCGGATTCGCGCGGACGTCCGCGTCCTCGAGTCGGCGCTCGTAGTGTGCGAGCATCGAGTCGACGGGGAAGGGGCGCGTCGTCGAGAAGAACTGAAGTGGGAACTCGGCGACGGTGTCGAGGAAGTTCTGGAAGCTCTGTGCTTTGCGTGCCCATTCGTTGTCGGTGGCGAGCGCCATCGGTGGAGGCGAGACCTGAACGAGGGCGACGAAGGCGCCATCGGTCCGTTCGACGGCATCGGCACGCGGATGGAGACGCTCGACGTGTGTCTCGGCGCGTGCGGTGTCGTGGTCGAACGTGCGTGTCGTGCGATGGAACCGGAAGACGGTGAGGAGCCAGTCGACGCTCGTCGTGTACGACGGCGTGAGCGTGACAAAGAGAGCTCCAAGAGCGATTGCGAGGAGGGCGAGTGGGATCGTGATCGCGTGTATCGAGATTCCGGCGATGCGGACTGCTGGAACCACGGTTTGGACGACGAGGACGACGAAGACGCCAGGGAGGAGCGCGACGACGGCGTCGGCCAGCGTGTAGGTGCCGAAGAGCTTCGATTCGGTGCCGAGGGATTTCGGAACGCGTTTCGTTGGATTCGGGTCGTGGGTTGTCATTAGTGGTTGCGTGAGTGGTCGTCAGTCGATGCGTCGTCGTCGCGGTGGTCTCCACGGCGAGAGCGAGATGAACGCGAGCGGGTGCGAGAGGTGCGTCGACGGTCGAGCGCTCGACGCTGCCTCGCGACGCGAGCACCGGCTGCATGCGAGCGCGAGGAGGCGAGGAGCGTCTGGCCGTCGCGTCGAACGGGTGGCGAGCCACGAACCCCTCGAACGAAGTTCCGACCGCTATTGTGGGCATTCCCCATGCGTGCGGCATTCGACGAGAGTCGAGACTGCGCACGGGTTCGAGAAACGCGATGTGAGATGCGGTCGCCGACGAAGAGGAGACTCCCAGCCTGCCAGACGAAGACGAATGGGGAGAGGACGGCGACGATTGGAATAACGAGTGCGGTCAGCCAGAGGAAGACACCATCCGCGTCGAAGGTCGCGCTCTCGCCGAGTAACCCTCCAAGGCGCAGGAGAATCGCGACGGGGAGCGGCATGAGGAGAAATGGGACGTAGAAGCCAGCGAGGCGCTGGACGAACCGAGAGACGTAGGCGAAGGGGCCGACACCCGGCACCCACAGCGCGATCAAGATCGGCATCATGAGCACGAAGAGATAGAGCGTGAGCTGTCGGATGAAGTAAATCGCGCCGATGAGGAGGAAGAACACGAGGTCGATGCTGAGAGAGATGAGGAGACCAAGGAGGCCGAGTGCGGAGAACGACAGCGTCTGGAAGAGCGAGATCTCGGAGAGATCTGGGACGAATGCACCCGTGAGGGCGTTCGTGAACTGGAGTGAGAGGGCGGCGAGCCACCACCACGCGAGGATTCCCATGAGGCCGGCGAATGCGCGGCGCTTCAGCTGTGCGCCGTGGTACGAGCTGAAGAGATAGTTCGTCGACTCAAGGAAGATGACGAGTCCGACGGAGAGCCCCCAGAGCAGGAGGGCAATCGGGACGACATCGTGCCAGTAGTAGTCGTAAATTGCCGGCCACGCCTGCGTCGTCGGCGGCGCGAACACCCGATCAGGTGCCGGCGTGCCGACGACGACGGCGAGGAGGTCGTTTCCGTGCGTCTGAATCAGGTTCGTCACGGGCTCGAAGAGCGCCTGAAGGAAGCGCTCGATCGCCTCGACGATGGCGTCGCCAAGCGCGCTCATCAGGACCCCTCACTATCGGTCGAGTCCGCGACGGCGTCGATGTCTCGGGACGAGAACCACGGCCAGAGCACTAGGCGAGCGCCATACCTCGGTCCGCTCGGTCCACGCTCCGGTGACGTCATAGACCCCTCCAAGGTGGCCAGATACGCCAGCCAGTCGTCCGGCCGATGAGGAACGCAGCGACGCCGAAGACCATCGCGTAGACACCGAGTCGGTAGAGCGCGTCAATACCGTTGATGGGGATCTCGCGGACGTATACGGTATCACTCGCTGGCGCGTACGTCGCGTCCAAGTTCCACCACGAGTGGGGGACAAAACGCGCGGTGTGAATCCCGGTGTCGCGCGGGACCGTCCGTATCACCGTCCCGTCTGATGACGTATTGAGTCGAACGCCGTCGAGCGATAGCGTCCCGTCCATGCTTGCCGTAGAGACCGGAAGCCCGGTGTCCGTCTCGTGCAGTGCGAGTTCGAGTGTGACCGTCTCTGAAGTCGTCTCCTGAACGGTGAGTCGAAGCGACACCGGACGCATAGCCCGCTCGGGAAACGCCGAAAGAGATGCGTCGCGCTCGACGCCACGAACGAGTCCGGAGACTGCGACTGTCGACCCGTCATCGAGTCCGGAGAACCTCGCTGCGAACGTCGCATTCGCGAGATAGGACTCGGCCGGCGTATCGAGGGCGATTACCTCGGGAAGCGTCGGGACGGGCGTTACGTGACCGTCAGTCTCGAGTACGTCGACCGTGAGCGGACTCCCAGTAACCGGTGCCTGTCTACTCGGATACGCGTGCACGTGGAGGGGGACGAGCGGTGATGCGCGCTGAGCTTCCCCCGTCGACGTCGCAACCGTGAGCGTATCCCACGTCGGATCACGTGCACTGTAGAACTGCCAGACACCACGAACTGTTCCCCCCGGAACCGAATACGCAGACCACGGGCTGTCAATCGTGTTGGCGAAGCCGCGGTCCCCGTTCGGGTACGTCGTGACGAGTCCCGAGAGCACGGGCGCATCTACCGTCACGGTGATGGAGTCCTGAACAACGACGGTGTCGCTGAACGTCTTTGTCGTCCGCTGCGTAGCGATCCGGCACTGCGTCGTCTGGTTGACCGTCGTACAGACTGTTCGACGTGATGTCGTCTCGCGCTCGAGTTCGACGTCGATCTGCGCCACCAGCATGAGCGTGTGCGTCCCATCAGTACGAGTCGCATCCAGACCACGGTAGTCGAGGCGCGGCGTCCGCGTCCCGGCCGTCGTCGCGACGGTGTCACCATCGACGAGGAGGCGAACTGATCGAACGCCGTGCGAGGTGATCGTCCACTGATCACGTACCGAGTCAGCGGGGATTTCGACACGGTAGTCGACGACGCCGAGGACAGTGCCGTCCGGTGCCACGTAGAGCGGCACGTGTTCCGTATCGAGGTGGACACGTGTCGACGGCTGCACGGCGAACACCGAGACCGACGCGTCTTTGACGAACTCGCCGTCAGTTGTCTCCGCACCGGACGGACGAACGGCCGTCGCGGGATCGTCCGGTGGGAAGTCGGAGTGATCGAGACGGTTCCAGCGCTCGACTGCGATCGGTGGCCGGTCGAACGGGATGTCGGTAACGGTGGCGAGCCCCACGACCGTCCCCGAGACAGTAGCCACATCGACACCGGTGTCGTCGTCCCCCGACCAGAGCGGGTAGTACGTCGCGTCGTCGAAGCCATGTTCAGGTTTGTCCGGAACGGCGGAATCGGCGTGATTCGCGTCGCTGAGACCGGCCCCGATGACGCTCGTGGTGAGGAGGGCGATCGTGCACATCCTCAGAAGCTGCAACTCGTCCCACCTGCGACGACGTTGTTCAGGAGGAACGAGAGAATGACCGTTCCGAGCGGTGCGGCGATGACGCCGTAGAGGATCGCCTGCGTCCGCATCTCCTTGACCTCCGCCTTCCGGTCGGAACGCCGGACTGTCGGAAGCAAGACGGTCGCTCCGAGGGCGATGACACCACCGAGGAGCGGCCCGCCGTACTGGATGATCGTGAATACGTTCCGTACCGTGTCCGCGATCGCCGTCTGGCAAAACGCCTCTCCCGTTGACTGTGCGAGAGCCGGCTCAACGAGGAGCAGTGCGGCCAGAGCCGCCGCCATACCGAGCCGCCGTAGCCAGGCAGCCTGAATTCGTCCGGAAGTCCGAGTGAATGAATCGCCGCTGATATCGACCTTCATATGTAGTCGCACAGCCAGCAACACGGACGGCGTCGCCCGGTTTTACTGGCGCACGACAGCAGGCCCCCAGAAGTTCATCGGAGATAAGCTTATGCTCAAGTAAAGCGGAGTGATAGTGTCGATTACTTCGTAGTGGGCTCCAGAACCGGCTGGAATTCCACGATACGGTTCCGGACTGTTGCATCCGAAACCGACGCCGCCGTCGCGACAGTCTGCTGTGTTATGGGGTCCTCAGTCTCTCGAGCGGCGAGGTAGAGACACGCCGCAGCGACCCCGCGTGGATGTCGGCCATTAGCGATTCCGCACGATTCCGCGATATCCGCGAGTTCGAACGCCCGCGTCGTCACCGCGTCCGCGACGTCGCAGGTGGAGGCGATGGCCGGTACGCGATCGTGAACGCCGACTGGTTTGGCATCCAGCCCGAGTTCGCGATTCAGAACACCGTAGCCGAGCACGACGTCAGATCGCGAGCAACTCGCGACAGCTGCGATCTCGGGGGGTGGGCGTGCCACATTGCGGCAGCGACACGCGGCGTACACGCTGCCAGCAGCCATCATCTCGATCGAACGACCGCGAATGAGGTCACGGGACTGCGCACGGCGATAGAGCGTGCACGCCTCCTCGGCGACAGTTCTGGGTGACTCGAGTGCACTCACGAGGCGTCGGATTTCGGTGAACGCGGTCGCGAGGTTGCGCTCGGCTTTCGAGCGCCAGCGAGCGCGAGTATGCTCACGTCGAAGACGAGCGATCTGGGCGCGTTTTCGTGGTGAGAGGCAGTTCCCGTTCGCATCACCGCCATATCCGATCTCACTGGAGAGCCCGCGGTCGTGGCGCGCGGGTGTCAACGGTGCACCCGTCCGTCGCGCCTCGTCGTTCTCGGCGTCGAACCACGGTTCGGAACCGTGATCGAAGCGCTCCTCCTCTAAGACGAGCCCGCACGCCGTACACGCAAGTTCGCCGCCATCCGCGAGCACCCGCCCCTCGCACTCCGGGCAGCGCCCGCTGATCGATCCCTGGTCCTCGTCGAAGCCGTCTTCGTAGATGTCTCTCGTTGCCATCGGTGTCAGCGGGGCACTCAGGCGCCCCGCACCCGTCAGGGGGCGAGAAAATTGGCGGGAACACGGGGAACGACCACCGACGAGTGATGGCCTACGCGCTCTCGGCGAAGCGCTCGCGGAGACGCGCCTCCCGAGACTGGAACTGTTCGATGTTGGCGCCGAGGTTGCGTTCGACGCGCTCGATCTGTGCGAGCGCACTCTGGCTCGCGAGGCCGGTCTGACCATCTCGAGTGTCGGCGTCGGCGCGACGTCGGTAGGCACGCACGAGGCGCTCGAGCGTCGCCTCGGGATTGAGCAGAATATCGTTCGCGATGCGGACATACGCGTCGAGGGAGGTGCCCTCCTTCCCCGTATAGTGATGCGTGAGCGCGTAGGTCGCCCCGGAGTGCAGCGTCCACATGTCCACCTCGAAGGGGTCAGGAGATTCGGCGCGGGCGTCGCTCGCGGCGCGCTCGGCGAGATACTCGGGGAACTCGAGGAGGATGTAGAACTCGACGAGGTCGAAGGGCACCTCCCGCAGGTCGAGCGAGATGTCTTGGGCGTCCTGAATGAAGGCGGCGAGGTCGTCCGCGACGACGGCGAGGCGTCCGAGCAGGCGCTCCCACCACGTCTCGAAGTCCGCGACGTCACCGACGTGCTTGACGGTCTGGCGCTCGGTGAGCCGCCGAATCGAGTTCGCGCAGTAGGCGTCCTGCGCGTACCCCTCGACGTAGACCGCGTGTCCGCCGAAGAAGTCATACCCAGACGAAAAGCCGACCGCGATGGGGTCCTCACGGCCGAGGAAGGTCACGGAGAGCCCGTCGAAGAGCACGTCCATGTGCACCTCGCCGCCACCACGGTACTGCCGGATCTCCCCAAACACCACGTCCCCCAGCGCGCGCCCATCCACGGTCTCCTCCTCGACAGCCACTTCCAGAGGCCCGTAGACGTCGAGGGGGTTGATGATCGCGTAGGACTCGGTGGGGACGTAGAAGAGCGCGTCACAGTCCGCGCCCTGAGCACGTGCGGCCGCCCGCTCCGGGTCCACAAGCGCCGTGAAGCGCTCCGTCTCCTCCCACTCGTCCGTGTACGGGTTTCTGTACGCGACATCGCTCGCCACCGCTCGTGGGAGTTGTCTGATCGCCTCCGCGAACGACACCACCTCGGCGTCGTCGACGCGCGCCGCGTACCACTCCGGGAGGACTGCGTCTGCTCGGCCGTCGATTCCTGCGAACACTGTCGTCGTCTCTGGTCGGGACATAGTTGCTCACGCGGGCACGCCCTCGCGCCCCCGCACCCCTCAGGGGGCGAAAAACGTCGTCGGGTCGCCCGTCTGCGGAACTCTGCGTGTCCGAGTCACGGAACGTATCGAGACGGCCGAGACGCCCCTCCGTAGGGACGTGTTACTCCTCTACTTCGACGATATCCGCATCAGGTGCGTTCTCCTTCACACTCTCGATGCCCTGCTCGGCCTTCTGTCGAGACGCATAGCCCTCGCCGGAATCCGCGATGATGTTCCCGTTGTCGTGGATGAGGTGCCAGCGCCACTCGTCGCTCGCGTCGGTGTAGACCTCGAACGTTGCCTGACTCATCGAGAGCAGCTACTGGGGCCGTTCGGATAACGATTCGGGGAGTGACTATGACGCCACTAGCGCCATCTCGAAGGACTACACGAGCGTGCGCCTATCGTTCGAAGCGTCCGTCGGGTCGCGGGAGGCGTCGGGTGAGGATTTCGAGGTCGACGCGGCGCAGGTGCTTGCAGCCCTGCATACCGAGCTCGCTGTTGCGTTTCGCCCAGTCCGGACACGTACAGGTGCGGTCCGCGACGTCGACTTCGTAGGTGTTCCCGCTCTCGCTTTCGACTTCGTAGCGCGCCCCCTCCTCAAGGAAGCGCGTCTCCATCTCCTCAGTGAGCGCACGCCGCGTCCGCGGGTCCGCGACATCGTACTCATCCTCGCGGAACGGTGACGGTGGGTGGGGCGTCGCACACGAGCGCTCGAACTGCTCGGCATCGGGCCGCTCCTGGCCACAGAATCGACACCGGTAGTAGGTGCGCTCCGGGGCGTCGGCGTTCGCGAGCGACCGCTCGGTCACGACGACGAGGGAGTGGCCGTTCGGTATCGCGTCGATCGTCGGCTGTGAGTGGGTCGAGTACATGAGTCTGGAGGCACTTTTGAGCGCCCCCACCCGTCAGGGGCGCGAGAAACACTGCCTCACGGGACGCTGAAGGAGTACGCCCGAATCGATCTCGACGTCGTGGTCGGCCATCGGTCGAGCTGAAGGGCTGACGATAGATCGGACGCAGTCGATCACCAAGACCTATGGTGATTCAGACAATCAGTATTTACTGTGGTGATTCGATGAGCTCGGAGACCGGGGACGACGGTAGCGAAGAGACGTACGGTGAGGCCGAACTCAACGACCGAGGACGGCTCACAATCCCGAAGGCCCTCCGAGATACCCTCAATCTTGAGGGAGGGACGACGTTCACCGTCATTCGCGAGGGGGGCGACATCCGACTCGTCCGGCAGCTCCCTGACCTCCACACGCTGACGTCGGGGCGTTCACGCGAGGAGTGGGGTGAGGACGCATTCCGTGATGCCGGCGAAACGACCTTCGGGGGGCACTAGATGCGCATCCTCCCCGACGTAAACGCACTCGCGATCCAACTCGTCGACGACCATCCGGGACATCCATACGTCGCGGAGCATCTCGTGCCCGCGCTCCGTGGCGAGGACACCCTCCTCCTCTTCGGCTATCTCCCACTTCGCGTCCAGTGGGTTCTCGAAGACATCGGGTTCGACACCATCGACGCCCGGCGCGCCGTCCAGTCCCTCCTCGACTACCCTAGCGAGGCTATCGACGTCGACGACGCCGTCATCCGCAATGCCTACGAGATTAGCGCCGCAAAGAATCACGACGTCTACGATTGTTTCTACGTCGCCCTCGCACGCGACGCTGACGCCGACGTCCTCCTCACGACTGACCGCGACTTCGACGCCCTCTGTACTGACGAATCGGTCGGCTACACGAATCCCGTTCCCGAAGACGTCCTTGAGGAGTTCCACGCGTACTCGGCGTAGTCGGTCCGCTGATGCGGCCCAGCCCGTTGGCCGTCTCGCACGCGTAGACCGACACACTGTCGTCGACCGGAGCGGTGGCGCGCGATGAATCGACGCCCGGTTGGCGTCGAGAACGCGCGAGGGGCGTCCGCGCGAACGCAGTGAGCGGGGACGACGGCTGGGGAGGGAGAGGCCACGAAAAAGAAGGAACGGTTAGCGCTCCCACCACCGACCGCGCTCCGGGAAGACGAGCTCGCTCCACCCGGTCGCGGCGATGCAGGCGCGCTCACGGTAGAAGCCGAGTGCGCCACCGCGCACCCGCACGCGCTCGCCCAGCCGAACGGCCGGTTGGTTCGAGCGCTCCCACACCGTCAGCTTCGTCCTCCCCGTCTCGTCCTCGAGGAGACCCACTTGGGCGATTGCGGGATGGCGCGGCTCGAACAACCGCACGACCACACCTTCCACGCTCACCTCGTCGTCGGCCTCGAAGCGCTCCAACGCCCCGATAGGCACGATCTGTCCGGGCCCGTATCTGAGGGCCTCGCTCGTCTCGAGGACGGCATCGACGATGTCCTGACCACGCCGCACACGCTCGCCGACCATCCGTGAGATCGCCGATCGCGAATAGCCCCGTTCCTGCCCCGCCAACCGCTGCGCCTGCTGGTTCACAACCGCGAGTTCGTCCCGTGAGAGCTCTCCACGGGGATCGCTCGTCCACGCCTGCCACGTCCGGCTTGGGGTCCGCTCCGCCACGTAGTCGCGCGTCCTCGCCTCCCGGTCTGAGTCCTGCCGTCGGTCATACCGCGACCGCGTCCGCTCGATCTCCCATTCACGCGCCCGCACCCGCTCTTCCGCCTCGAGCGTCAACCCCGCGTAGGGGTCCTCTTTGACGTCAATTCTCGCCACAATCTCCATCGAGACCGTCGGGCGCAGGTTCCGCTCGCGCTCCGCGACGTCATCGACGACGTCGAATTCCTCGTTCACTCGCTCTTCGACCGAAACTTCATCTCCGATGGTGGTCTTACTAGACATGGGTGCTTAGCCCGAAGGCGTCTTCGCGGCGCCGCCGACCGCGACTGGTCCTCGCGGTCTTTTGTCGACGGTTCTCGACGAGTGGCTGCGCCGCTCGCGCCTTCAGCGCCCGTCAGGGCGCGAGCGGCGCGCACTGTCGGCACAGAAAAACGCCACGCATTATTTCTGAGGAGCGAGTGCCTCCGGGCCGTGTTCGCGGCCAGTTTCACGCCAGTTTCGGCGCCGAGCGCAGCGAGACGCCGACACTGCACGTGATGCTGGCGTCCCGAAAGGGCGAGCATGACACGGCCCGAGGCACGATCAGTCCCAAATTTGCAGGCACACGAAGCGACAGCACGACTGCGTTCGCCGGTCGACCACCGCGGTCGGGTGGGGCTTCGAAAGGGGCCGCGTGCTCGTGAGCCGAACCGACGCAAGCACGACGGGTAGTCGCGCGCAGCGAGGTGCAGGCCACGAGCACGCGGGGGCTTTCGCACAAGAAGACACCCCAGAGAGCCACCGGAATAGTCAGCGGAGTAGAATCTGCCGGCGAGGAGATATGCGCTGCCTGCCTGCTAGGCCGGCACAGAGATGGCGACCGACACCGATATTCCCGTGCTCGCGGCTGGTGCACGAACTTACATCCGAGTTCGCCCGACGGACGAGACGCTCACAGTCGAGACGATGACCGCGCAGTGGCGTCGACTCCATCAGTTCCTCGCCGATGACACACACGCGACGCCGCCAACACTCGAAGTGCTTCTCGTCTCCGAAGCCGAGGGCGAACTCGACTACTATGTTGGGCTCACGACGGATGACGCCGACTCAGTAGAGCCCATTCTGCGCAGTCTCTTCCCCGATACGTACGAGTTCGAGCGCCAGACGAAAGCCGCCACCTGGCTTGAGGGTATCCACCAGACGCACGGCACACCCACCGTCGTCGAATACCTCGCTCAAGGAGACCGACCAAAGGACTGGCAACTCGGCCTGACGGACTACGAGACGTTCGTCGCCGACGAGCACGCTCGCGTTCCGCTCGCCGCCATCGTCGACGCACTCACCACGAGCGCGACGCCCGCGCTCTATCAGGTGCTCGTCCGCCCGAAGCCCGATTGGACGCATGCAGCCGAGGATCGCGTCGCCGCCCTCGAGCACACCCAGGACACGGCGCTCGATCAGGTGATGGGCGCGCTCCTCGGAACGAGCGACGACGTCGAACGGATTCCACGAGCCGACCAGACGCGCCTTGATCGACTCCAGACGCGAGAGACACAGACGTCCTTCGAGATCGCCGCTCGCGCGGCCGTCTTCGGCACTGACTCTCGACGCGTGCTCCGCGACCTTCGCACGGCGTTCGGCGACATCGGGGGACCGAACTATCGAGTCCATCCCCGAGATCGACACGGGACTGCTGCAGACGGTGCCCTCGAGATGATCGCGAGTGGGGTGTTCCCGACACGACGACTCCGTGAGCGCCTCTTGAACCGGACGACTAGCCCGGTACTCGTCGCGAACCAGCACGAGATCGCGAATTTTACCGTTCTCGACGGCCGCGCACTCACCAGCGCGGGCGTTCGCTCACTTGATACCACACCACGTGAGCAGACGACGCTCACGCGGCCATCCAGCGAGCGCCTCGAACCCTACCGGGGTGACGGCCTCGCGATCGGCCGCCTCCTCGACGAGGACGGCGTCCCAGAGCAAGAGGCACTCGTCCTTCCACCAGCCCTCCAGCCGATGCACGTCGCGTGGCTCGGAAAGACCGGCTCCGGGAAGTCCACGAGCCTCACGAACGCCATCCTCGCAAACCA
This sequence comes from Halarchaeum grantii, assembly GCF_014647455.2. Taxonomy (NCBI): domain Archaea; kingdom Methanobacteriati; phylum Methanobacteriota; class Halobacteria; order Halobacteriales; family Halobacteriaceae; genus Halarchaeum; species Halarchaeum grantii. The sequence continues at coordinate 503,432 of NZ_BMPF01000002.1, forward strand.
CGACGCGACGGACGGCGTCGACATCCTCATCGACCGGAAGGGCGACGGGATGGCCGAGGCCTATATGCGCGCCCATTACGCGAGATACGGGAGTCTCGAGAACGTCTACTACTTCGACTGCGCGCAGACGCTTCCCGCATTCTCCTTCTTCGACATCCGTGACGAACTCAACGCCGGCGTCTCACACACGACCGCCGTCGAGGACACCGTCGATCACTACATCGAGATCCTCACACAGATCATGGGACGCGAGCGCTTCGAGCAAGCCGTTCGCTCCCCGGACATCATCCGCTACCTCACGAAAGCTGCCTTCGACCCCGTGAACGGCGCGGACGCCTTCACGCATCGCGACCTCCTCGAGCGCGTCCGCCAGATGCACGAACGCCAATCCGCGCCCGCCGTCTCCGACCCCGATCTCGAGCGCATGCTCGGCGGCGTCGTCGCGAATCGCGCGCGCTCCTTCGACGAGATCATGCAGGGTGTCGCCAACCGCATGGAGAAGATTCCACTCGACCGCCGCCTCGCCCGCGTCTTCAATCACGTCCCCGGAGAGGACGACCCCCATCTCGACCTCGCCGACTACCTCGACCGGAACGCCGTCATCATCTTCGACACGGGCGGCCTCCGAACAGAAGCCCAGCGCGTCCTCACACTCGTCATCCTCTCGAACCTCTGGACTGCACTTCGCCGTCGCGCGAACCGAACTGATGGAGAACTCGCACTCGTCAACCTCTACATCGAGGAAGCCGCCAGCGTCGCCGTCTCCGACCTCCTCCAGACCCTCCTCAGTCAAGCCCGAAGCTTCGGCTGCTCGATCACGCTCGCCATGCAGTTCCCCGGCCAGCTCAAGAGCGAGGACGAAGGCGCCTACGAGGAAGTCCTGAACAACGTCTCGACCATCATCACCGGAAACGTCGCCGTCGATCACCTCCTCGCCGAACGCCTCGCGACCGACGATATGCCGCCACGCGACGTCGGGACGCGACTCCGCTCACTTCGACGCGGCCACTGGTTCGTCAGCCTCCCTGCGGGCTTCGCCGACGCCGAGCCACGCCCCTTCCTCGTCGCCTCACTCCCACTCCCACCCGGCGATCCGGCCGGGAGATACCCACTCAGCCCAGCACGCGAACGAACCCTCCAGCAGCAAATTCGAGCCGTCGAGTATCGCACGCTCGACGGGATCGGCCTCCGACTCACCAGCCCGAGCGTCGCACGCCACGACGACCCAGCAGACGACCCCATCGAGACGCTCACCCGCGTCGACAGCGCGCTCCCACACACGCGGCGGCTCCCCGACACCCTCGAGTACGACGCCAAAACACACGCCATTCGATGCCAGAGCTGCGATAACCGATACGATCCGGATATCCACGGAGTACGGCGCGCCATCGAGTGCTGCTCGTCACTCACCGAAGTCGACCGCGACGACATCCCCGTCTGCGACGTCAACCTCAAACTCACACCGGCCGAGCGAGAAATCTCCGAGTGGAGCGACCGCCAACTCATGTTCCTCCAAGTCGTGTACAACGCCCAGCAGCTCCGCTACGACCCACTCGAGTACGACATCCTCCGCGACAGCATGATCCGCCTCCAGGAGTACGTCGGCATCGACAGCGACGAACTCACAGGCCTCCTCGATGCTGACCTCCTCCGTCACGACACCGACCACCCACACCGCCTCTACACAGTCTCACCGGCCGGCCGAGACGCCATCGGTGAGAGCTATCGCGAAGGCGTCGACTACGGCCACGGCCAGGGCGACCTCGAGGAATCCAGCGAGCACGTCCTCGGCGTCGAAGTCGCACGCCAATACCTCGAACGCGAATACGCCACCAATCCCGACTCGACCGTCACGACGGTCGTCCCCTACTACGACCTCGACGAGAACCGCCGCCTCGACCTCACCGGCCTCGACGCCGCAGGCGACATCGTCGTCACCGTCGAAGTCGAGCGCATCAATCACGACGTCCGCCGCGCCGTCCCCGACGACTACGACAAGATGGCCGCCTGCAACCCCGAGGAAGCCATTTGGGTCGTCATGACGCAATCCGCTGGCCACGATGTCCTCCACGCCCTCAACGACCCATTGGAGGGCCCGGTGCGCGTCGAGAAGACCTACGCACCCACCACGCCACCACAACAATTCCGCATCGACACCCCCGGACTGACCGCCATCTATCCCGCAGAATGGCTCCGTGCCACCTACCTCGACGCCGAGAGCGATGGGACGTCATAGTCGGACACGACGCCAACCGGCTGCTAGCCGAGCGCACACGCCACGCAACCCAATTCATACTCGGATTCCGGCGCCGCAAGCCCCCACTCCGTGGATTCCGACCGAAGATCATGACTGCACACCTCGGACTCGACGCCGACACCTGAATGTAGAGACGCCTCTACGACGGCGAGAGCGCTCCTCGACGCCGAATACGGCATCGCGAACAGCCACCAACCCGTCGGCCGACTCAGCAAAACCGATAGACGGCGGTCGATTATGAACCGAATACCACCTGGTTCGAGGCCCATCAGAGACGTCGAGCGGTTCCGAATACCCGAGCATACGCCCGCAGGGACGTCAGAGAACCCATATTCGGGTTTTGGTCGACGGGTTCCTAGATGCCGTTACAGCCCTCTCCACGAGTATTCTTGCGGGGATTTTGGTCAGTTAGGAGCACTAAATAGCCGCTTCAGGAGGTGGTTGAAGTTTCATAATCGGCCGCAGTCTATCGGTTTTGATCTTCCAGATGTGCGCGTCGGCCATCCGTGAAAGAGTCGACCGCCTGTTGAGTTCGCTAGTCCCAGTCGATCCAGTCGAGCTCCCAGCCACGACGGCGCTGGTGGTGTCTCTGCGCGTGCTCGCGGTCCTCGCGTTCGGTCCTGTTTCTGACGGGGACGCCGTGCTGTTCGCCCTCGACGAGGAGCGGGGCGAACGCGACGGCGTCGCCCTCGGTCGTTCCACGCTCGTCGACAGTAGCGAGTCGCTGGTCGCCGGTGCCGAGCGGCATGACGAGTCGCCCGCCCTCGGCGAGTTGGTCGCGGAGAGCGCGGGGGACGTCGACGGCGGCGGCCTCGACGAGGATGCGGTCGAAGGGCGCGTATTCGGGGAACCCCTGGCTGCCGTCGCGGCAGTCGACGAGCGCGCCCGCGTAGCCGGCGCGCCGGAGGTTGTCGCGGGCGGCCCAGACGACGCGGCGCGTGATGTCGACGGCGTGGACGTGCTCGGCGCCGACGATTTCGGCGAGGACGGCGCTCGTGTAGCCGACGCCGGCGCCGACGACGAGGACGTCGTCGCCGGGCTCGGGAGCAAGCGCTTGGAGGAGGTGCCCGACGGTGCTGGGAGCGAGGACGCGCGTGCCGTACGCTTCGAAGTCGCGATCGTTGTAGGCGCGGTGGTCGGCGTCGTCGACGAACTCGTGGCGGGGGACGGCGCGCATCGCGTCGCCGACGGGGTCGGGGTCGACGACGCCTCGGAGTTCGTGTTCGAGGCTGTCGACCATCCCGTCGCGTGCGGCGGCGTACTCCATACGTCCGGGTTGACGCGGAAGCTCTTGAACTGCCCGACGACCTATTCGCCCTGCATGGGGACGAAGCGGACGCCCCCGAGGCGTTCGCGTTCGATATCGTCTTCGCGGACGCGCGCGAGCACGAGTTCCTGTGCGAGGTCGCCGACGGGTGCGAGGACGCGCCCGCCGGCGCGGGTCTGCTCGAGGACGGCGTCGGGGAGCCGGCCGGTGGCACAGGTGAGGTAGGCGGCGTCGTAGGGGGCGTGCTCGGACCAGCCGTCGTGGCCGTCGCCGTGGCGGACGGAGACGTCGCCGTAGCCGGCGTCGGCGAGGGTCTCGCGGGCGTCCTCGGCGAGGTTGCGGACGTATTCGACGCTGTAGACGTGCTCGGCGCCGACGAGTTCGGCGGTGACGGCGGCGTGATACCCACAGCCCGTCCCGATTTCGAGGACGGCCTCGCCGGCGGTCAGGTCGAGGTGGTCGGCCATGACCGCGACCATGTGCGGCGCGCTGACGGTCTGGTCGTGGCCGATGGGGAGCGGGCGGTCGGCGTAGGCCCGCTCGCGGTGTTCCTCGGGGACGAACAGGTGGCGGGGGACGGTGCGTATCGCCTCGGCGACGCGCGCCTCGAGGTCGTAGCGGCGCTCGAGTCGGTCGGCGAGTCGGTCGCGTGCCTCCTCGTACTCCATGGTCGAGTGCGTGCGTGGGACGCGTGAAAAGGTGGGGGCCGCGTCGGTGTCCTACCAGGCCGACCAGGCTTTCGAGGACTTGTCGATGCCGTAGACGCGTTTGACGTCCTTGGCGAGGACGGTGTCGCCCTCGTGGCCGAGTTTCTGGAAGTCGTAGTTGGCGACGGCGCTGTCCCGGACGTGGATGGCCTCGACTTCGAACTCCTCCTCGCCGAACTCGTAGGTCTCGCCGATGGTGAACTCCTCGTCGCCGGGGAGCTGGAGGTCGAGGCTACGGGTGCCGTCGCCCTCGCCGTCGCGCGGATGGACGGTGATCGGGACCGAGACGTTGTCGACGGCGCGCGACCAGACGGTGTCGATGTCGCCGGCGTCGGCGCGTCCGACGCGCTCCTCGGGGCCGACTTCGATGGCGGTGACCCGGACCTGCATGATGACGTCGTCGGTTTCGAGGATGAACTCGTCGCCTTTCTCGACGCGCTCGTCGCCGGGCATCTCGACGGTGGCGGTGAAGGAGTCGCCGTCCTGGGAGACGACGACGGTGGGTTCGACGGTGTTCTCGTCTTCGAGCGGGGCCTTGTGGGTGTGGCCGCACTCGGTGCAGCGGACGGTGGCGGTGCCGCCCCCGGTGGTGAGGACCTCGTGGACCGTCTCGCGGTCCGGGGAACAGGACGGGCACGCGACGGGCGCCCGCTCGACGTGTTCGCTCATACGTGGTGTAAGCGACCGGAGCCGTAAAAACCCGAGGAGTGGCCTGAGCGTTCGCGTGCGGGTGTCTCTCTAGGGTTCGGGGAGGTGCACTTCGTCCCCGTCGGCGTAGACCGTGGGGTCGCGGATGATGCCGTCGAGGTGGATGGGGGCGTCTGTGTCGCCGCCGATGCCGGCGTCGTCACCGATGGCGATGTGGACGGTGCCGGCGGCCTTCTCGTCGAGGAGGACGCTCCCGACGAGGGCGGTGACGGCGACGTTGGTGCCGATGCCGAGTTCGGCGAGGTTGTACGCGGCGTCGCCCACGTCCTCGGCGGCGGCCTCGACCTGTTCGCGGACGTCGTCGTCGGAGATGTCGGTGACGGTGCCGTCCTTGACCTCGAAGCGGAGTTCGGTGTCGAGGCGGCCGTGGGGCATCATGGTGCCGTCGACGACGTACGTGCCGTCGGCGGTCTCGGGGGAGACGAACACCTCGCCGGCGGGGAGGTTGGAGAAGTCCCCAGCCTCGTGGACCATCCCGGTGTCTTGGCGCCACTCGCGCGCGCCGGGCTCGACGGTGATGTCGGTGCCGGCGTCCGTGGTCACTCTGATTTCCTCGGCGTCCCGGACCTGCGCGAGGACGTCGGCGCAGTGCCGGCGGATGGTGGCGTAGTCGGCGTCGAGGCCGGTGGTGAAGACGTCCTCGGTGATGCCGGGGAGGGTGGCACCCCGGACGCCGGCGTCGCTCGCGCGGGAGCGTGCGCGGGTGTGCGAGAGGCTCTTCGTGGTCGGCGCGAGGAAGGCGTCGGCCTCGCGCATGGCGGCGGCGACGGGGGCGGGCGGTTCGGCGCCGTGTTGCTCGCCGGGCGGATACTGGAGGACAGTGACGTCGTCGGTGACGTCCCGGGCGGCCTCGTAGAGGGCGTGACCGATGGGGCGACGCTCGTCGTCGGTGACGACGACGACGGTGTCGTCTGCGGTGATGCCGAGACACTGGACGACGGCGGTGTCGGCGGCCTCGCGAAGGGTGGGCATACGTGTGGCCTCTCCCGCCGCGCCGTTAGCCCTTGCGGGTTGGTCGGACTTACTCATCGCGTAGTTAATTTCTTGTAAGAATTCTCGAAAGAATTAATCGGGTGTAACACGGAGCACCACGTGATGCTCCGAGTCGGCGTCAACGGATACGGGACGATAGGCAAGCGCGTCGCGGACGCGGTTGCGGCACAACCCGACATGGAAGTCGCCGGAGTCGCGAAGACGACTCCGAACTTCGAGGCCGAGGCCGCCCATCGACGCGGCTATCCCGTCCACGCCGCGCGCGAGGACCGGCGCGACGCGTTCGACGACGCCGGCGTCCCGGTCGCGGGGGACCTGGACGACCTCGTGGTCGAGAGCGACATCGTCGTCGACTGTACGCCCGCCGGCATCGGCGCCGAGAACCGCGCCGTCTACGAGCGCCACGACACGCCCGCCCTCTACCAGGGCGGCGAGGACGCCGACGTCGCGGACGCGAGCTTCAACGCGCGCGCGAACTACGACGAAGTGGCGGCGAGCGACGCCGAGCACGTCCGCGTCGTCTCCTGTAACACCACCGGCCTCTCGCGCGTCCTCGCGCCGCTCGACGAACAGTACGGCGTGGAGAAGGCGCGCGCGACCCTCGTCCGCCGTGGTGGCGACCCGAGCCAACCGGACCGCGGCCCAATCAACGACATCCTCCCCGACCCCGTGACCGTCCCCTCCCACCACGGCCCGGACGTCAACACCGTCCTCCCGGACCTCGCCGTGGACACGATGGGCGTCACCGTTCCGGCGACACTGATGCACCTCCACAGCGTCAACGTCACCCTCGAGACGGAGGCCGAGGCGGCGGCCGTCGCGGAGACGCTCACCGACGAGTCCCGGGTCTTCCTCGTGCCGGGCGACGCGCGCGTCGCCGGCCCCGCGCACCTGAAGGAGTACGCACAGGACGCGGGCCGGCCGCGTGGCGACCTCTGGGAGAACTGCGTCTGGGCGGAGTCCATCGCCGTCGAGGGTCGCGACCTCTACTTCTTCCAAGCGATCCACCAGGAGAGCGACGTCGTCCCGGAGAACGTGGACGCGATCCGCGCGGTCTGCACCGACACCGAGGCCGCCGAGAGCGTCGTCGAGACGAACCGCGCGCTCGGCGTCGGCTTCGGCGAGAGCGAGGAGACGCGGCGCGTCGCCGCGGACGGCGAGGGCGCGACCGCAAGCGCGGACGACTAGTCGTCGAGGTCCGCGAACGCCACGTCGCCGCTCTCGGTGTCGATGGTCGCGACGTGGTAGCGGTCGTCGCCACCGGAGAAGGGGAGGCCGCCGGGGTTCACGCGCTGCGTGCCGTCCACGACGTCGTGGCCGCGTTCGTGCGTGTGCCCGTGCAGGACGTAGTCGTAGTCGCCACACGAGACGAGCGCGTCGACGAGCGTCCCGCTCGTCCCGTGGTAGACGGCGAAGTCGGTGCCACCGAGCGTGAGCTCTGCGGACTCGCCGTGGTACGTCCCGAACGCCTCGATGGCGTCCCGGAGCACCCACTCGCCGTCGTTGTTCCCGCGAACGGCGTGGAAGTCGAACGCGTCGCTCTCGAAGACGGCGGCGGTGAACGGCGCGACGACGTCGCCGCAGTGGACGACGGTCTCACAGCCCGCGCCCTCGAAGTGCGCGACCGCGCGCCGGGCGCGTTCGAGGTCGTCGTGGGTGTCGGAGACGACGCCGACGAGCATTCAGTTCGCCTCCGCTTCGAGGACTTCGACGGCGGGGAGCGGGTCGCCGGTGAGCGCGCGGATGTACGCGCCGCCCGCGATGGAGACGTGCGAGAAGTCGTCCTCGCTCAGCCCGTACATCTCGATGGCGCGCGAGGTGTCGCCGCCGCCGACGACGCTGAAGCAGTCCGTCTCCGCGATGGCTTCGAGGACGCCGACCGTCCCGACGCTGAAGCGTTCGTCCTCGAAGAGGCCGAGCGCACCCTTCACGAAGACGGCCTCGGAGTCGCGGATGGCGTCGTCGTAGACGGCGACGGTGTCGGTGCCGACGTCGAGGAAGCCCTGCGTCTTCTCCGCGACGTCCTCGACGAGCACTTCGGCGCGCTCGCCCTCAGCGTCCTCGTAGGCGAGGTCTTTCGCGAGCGTGATCTGGTCGCCGCGCTCCTCGAGCAGCGCACGGATGGTGTCGGCGTTCTGCTCCCACTGCTCGTCGAAGAGGTCCATCCCCTCGACGTCCTCGCCGACGGGATAGCCGGCGGCGCGGAGGAAGAGTTCGCCCGCGATTCCCCCGAGCAGGAACCGGTCGACCTTCTCGTCGAGGGCGTTCATGACGCCGATGACGTCGGTGGCCTTCGTGCCGCCGACGACCATCGTCACCTGCCCGTCGAAGGTGCGCGACGCGATGGCGGTGTTCGCCTCGTACTCGGACTCCATGACGCGGCCCGCGTATGCGGGAAGGACGAGCGGGAAGCCGACGAGCGAGGCGTGCTTGCGGTGGGCGGCCGAATAGGCGTCGTTCACGTACGCGTCGAACTCGGCGGCGAGCGTCCGCACGAACTCCGTCTCGGCCTTCTCCTCGGGGGGTGCCTCCGGGAGTTCGTCCTCGCACATCCGGACGTTCTCGAGGAGGAGTATCTCGCCGTCGTCCAATCCGTCGATGGCCTCGACGGCCTCTGGGCCGTAGGTGTCGGGGACGAAGCGGACGTCGCGGCCGACGTGTTCGGCGAGGATGTCGGCGTGCTGGCGCAGCGAGACGAAGTCGTCGTCGCCGGGCCGGCCCTGGTGGGCCATGCAGACGACGCGGTCGCCGCGCTCGGCGAGTTCGCGCACGGTCTCGGCGTGGCGCTCGAAGCGGCGGTTGTCCTGCACGGTGCCGTCCTCAACGGGGGAGTTGAGGTCGAGGCGGACCAGCACGCGCTGGCCGGGTTCGAGGTCGTCGAGTGTGTTGAAGCTCATAGTCGGATGGATCGGGTGGTGGGTACTTAGCGGTGGGCGAAAAGCGGTGCGCGGCGCGCGTAGTGCGACGTTGCTCGCGGCTTCGCCGCTCGTTCGTTCAGTCGCGCGTGGCGCGCCCCGCTCACGGCGTCGCCGCTCGCGGTATCGTCGCCCGGAGGGCGACGTCCTCACGGCTTCGCCGTTCGTTCTGTCGCGCGTGGCGCGACTAGTACTGCGTGATGTACGCGGAGACGTCGAGCAGGCGGTTCGAGAAGCCGTACTCGTTGTCGTACCACGTGAGGATCTTCACGAGCTCGCCGTTCTCGCCGATGACGTTCGTGGAGTTCAGGTCGACCGTGGAACTGAACGGGAGGCCGAGGATGTCGCTGGAGACGACTTCGTCGTCCGTGTAGCCGAGGACGCCGGCGAGCGGGCCGGAGTCGGCGGCGTCGCGGAACGCGTCGTTGATCTCCTCGGCGGTGATGCCCTCCGCGTCGAGGTCGACGACGAGTTCGGTGATCGAGCCGTTCGGGACCGGGACCCGAATCGCCATCCCGTCGAGTTTGCCCTTGAGCGCGGGGAGGATCTCGGTGGCGGCCTGTGCGGCGCCCGTGGAGGTCGGGACGATGTTCTCGGCGGCGGCGCGCCCGCGACGGGTCTTCCCCTGCGGGCCGTCGATGAGCGACTGCGAACCCGTGTAGGCGTGGACGGTCGTCAGAGTCCCCGTCTCGATGCCGAACTCCTCGTCGAGCACCTTCGCGACCGGCGTGACGGAGTTCGTCGTACAGGAGGCGTTCGAGACGACGTCCTCGCCGTCGTACTCGTCGTGGTTGACGCCGTAGACGAGCTGCTTCACGGGCTCCTCGCCCTTCGGCGGCGCGGAGATGACGACCTTCTCGGCGCCGGCCTCGACGTGCTGGGCGGCTTGGCCGCGCTCGCGGAAGATGCCCGTACACTCGAGGGCGACGTCGACGTCCTGCTCGCCCCACGGGAGGTCGGTGGGGTCCTGAACGTTGAGGAGCTGGACGCTGGAGCCGTTCACGACGAGTTCGTCGCCGTCGCGCTCGACGCCGTCGAGGCGTCCCATGACGGTGTCGTACTGCGCGAGGTACTCCATGTCGTCGAAGTCCATGACGTCGTTGATGCCGACGAGGTCGATGCGAGGGTCCTCGAGGGCGGCGCGGAAGACGTTGCGTCCGATGCGGCCGAACCCGTTCAGTCCCACGCGCACGACTTCGCCCGTTTCCTCGGCGTCGAGGGAGAGTTCACTCATACTTGAGTAATACCAATCATCGGGCTTAAAACCCGACGGAACGAGCCAGCGGTAGACTATGTATATCACGGTACTCCTCCGCAAGAAGTTGCGGATCGTCCGGCGATCGCCGACACCCCGAAACCTTTTGGCCGCGAGCGGCGTATTCGGCGGTATGAGACGCGACGACCGGGACGACCCCTTCGACGACTTCTTCCGCGAGATCGAGCGTATGATGGACGACATGATGCGCAACTCCCCGAACGAGTCCGGCTACGACGACGCCGGCTTCGGGAGCGACACGCATCTCGACGTCCAAGAGAGCGAGGACGAGATCCGCGTCATCGGCGACTTCCCCGGCGTCGAGAGGGACGACCTCTCGCTGAAGTGCGACGGGCGCATCCTCACCATCAGCGCCGCGACGGACGCCCGCGAGTACGACGAGCGCATCGAACTCCCGTCGCGCGTCGACGAGCGCTCCGGGAACGCGAGCTACAACAACGGCGTCCTCGAAGTCACCTTCGAGCGCGCCGAGGAGTCCGCGAACATCGGCTTCGAGTAACTAGAGCGACTTCACGGCCGCCGCGAAGCGGTCGTAGAACCCCTCGTCGTACTTCTCTTCGTCGTCGATCGTCGGGCGCGCGTTCGTCTCGTTCACGACGACGCGCTCGTCGGTCTCCAGTACGTCCACGCCGAGGAACCGGATGTCGAGCGCGGCCGCCGCGCGCTCGGCGAGGTCCAGAACGGCCGGACTCGGGTCGGCGGCGACCGCGTCGGCGCCACGGTGGACGTTGTGCTTCCAGCGCCCCGTCTCGCGCGCGGCGTCGGGGAGGCGGCGCTCGACCGTTCCGACCACCTCGCCGTCGAGCACCATCACGCGGTAGTCGCGCGCGTCCGGGAGGTACTCCTGAACGAGGTAGGAGCGGTCACCGGTCGCCCGGTAGTCGTGCACGAGGTCGAGGTAGTCGGCGATGCCGAGAAAGGAGTCGAGGTCGGCGGCCTTCGCGACGCCGATGCCGCGCGTCGTCGAGTTCGGCTTCACGACGACGGTGCCCGGGATGGCCGCGTAGGCGTCCTCGAGGTCGGCGGTGTCGGCCGGGTTCGACAGCATCACCGTCTCGGGAACCGGGACGCCGGCGCGTTCGAGCGTCGCGAGCACCCCGGCTTTGTTCCGCGACGTGAGGACGTCCTCGCGGTCGTTCAGCCACGGGACGTCGAGCCACGCGTCGAGGACCCCGCCCTCCATGAGTCGGCCCGGGAAGACGTAGCCCGCGTCGAACGCCTCGACGCTGAACGGCGGGTCGGAGAGGGAGTACGAACCATGTGACGCCGAGACCGCTTCGGCGTCGATGCCGCGCTCGGCGAGCGGGGCGCGGACGCGCTCGAAGGTCTCGGCGGCGTTTGCGAACGCGAGGCGGAACATGTGCGTCCTTAGCGGGAGCGAGGAAAAAGCCCTCGTGCTCCGTTAGTCGATCTTCGTGAGGAGGTCCTGACCGTGCTCGACGTCGATCTTGCACGGCGGCGTGATCTTGTTGTAGGCGCGACGGAAGGCCTCCTTGACGGCGGGGGCCTGGTCGACGTCACACCACGCGGTGAAGAGGCGCTCGTTCGGGTAGATGCGCGTCGCGGTCCCCACGGGAACGCCGAACGCCTGGCGCATCCCGTCGGAAACGCGGTCCGCACCCGCACCGGTCGCCTGCTTGTTCTCGCGGAGGACCTGGTGAGGGAACTTGCGGAGGATCATCTTGTAGTTGCCCTCGCCGAGTTCCTTGATGAGGTGGCGGTTCGCGGAGAGGCGGGAGGCCTCGAGCGAGCCGTGGCGGAGCTGGCACTCCTCCTCGGTCTTCAGGCTGATCTGGACGGCGTAGTCCTCGGGGTCGGACTGGAGGTCCCCCATCTTGAACTGCGCGATCTTGGAGCCGGGGATACCCGTGATGTACTCCCGTCGGGTGTACGACGGCTTGTCGATAGTCCGATACATGGAGGCGGGATTGTCGGCCATGGTTACTACCCGAGTCTGACGGCTAGCGTGCGGTTAAAGCCTTCGAACTGGCGGAGACGAGCGCGAGCGAGTCTCCGCCGAACGAGCGAACGGCGACCGAGGGGGAGCCATGAGCCGGGGGGCGTTCACGGCGCTGAGCAAAGCGAAGCGTCGGGAACGGATACGCGACTGCGGAGCGACCGGCGAGAGCGATGCGTGAGCACGAGCGGAGACGAGCGCGAGCGAGTCCCCCGCCGAGCGAGCGAACGGCGGCCGAGAGAGCCGTGAGCCGCGGGCGTTCGCAGGGGTGTGCGAAGCGAGCGCCCCGAGAGTGCTGGCGGACCGATGCATCATCGTCGGAGGAGACGACCGACGCGGCGCTCGAGCGCCAACCCGAGCCCGGACGCCTGTATCCGCTCGTCGAGTCGGCCGGCGAGCAGGACGCTCCCGACGCCGAGGGCGATGCCGGCGACGACGTCGGTCAGCCAGTGGATCCCGAGATACATCGTCGAGAGATCGACGCTCAGCGCGAGTACCGCCGCGACCGGGAACCACCGGGGGAGCGCTGCACGCGTTCGATGCGCGAGCACCGCGACGGAGACCGACAGGGAGGTATGAAGCGACGGGAAGACGTTCGTGTTCGTGTTCACCTGACTCGTGAGGAGTCGGGACTGTGGCCACGACGTGTAGAGGAGGGAGTTCACCATCTCCGGCATCAGGTTCCGCGGCCCGTAGGCGATGAAGAGGACGTAGAAGAGGAGGCCGATGGAGTAGTTGATGGCGAGCGTGAGTATGAGGTGTCGGAGCGGGCGCCGGTCGGGGAGTGCGAAGTACGCGACCAGCGGGAACACGAGGAGGAAGACGTAGCCGTAGACGTACACCGCCGAGAAGTACGCGGTAAGCGGCGGCGTGGCGAACGACTGGACCCACGCGACGAAGCCCCCTTCGAGGGCGAAGATGGCCCCCGTGATGTTCCAGCCGATGATCCAGGAGATATCCGGGCCGACCTGTCGGGCGACCTTGTTCACGAGGAGGACGCCCGCGAGGAGGACGAAGTACGGAAGGACCGAGCGCACCCGTCGACGAGTGTCCGCGGCCGCCGTGTAGAGCTGGGGGCGACCCACGATGGCGACGGAGCCGGTGAGAGTGAGAGCCCCGACGACGGCGAAGACGTGCAGCAGGACGTCAGCGAGCGTCATTGTTCGGTGAGCACCCCTTCACTCGTATAGGCGTATCCGGCGTCGCGGAACGCCTCTCGGACGGCGGCGCCGTCGAAGTCGCCGTCCGGCCCGTAGAACGAGAGCCGCGGATCGCCGTCGTCCCACGACGGGTCGTCGGGGACCCACTCGTGGGAGAGCGGTGATGCCGTCGGTACGGCGTGGCCGTCGAAGACGTCGTCGACGAGTGCGCGCGTGTCGAGGAGCTCTGCGACGACGCGCCGGAAACGCGGGTTCGTCAGCGGAGACGTGCGGTTGTTGTACCCGACGTGGTAGAACGACCGCGACCTGTCGGAGAGCAGCGTGAGGGCGTCGTCGATCTCGACGCGCGGGACGGCGCTCGGGATGAGCGGTGTCGCAGTGGCGTCGGCATCGCCCTCGCTAATGAGCGAGACCGCCGCGGCGTCCGACGGGGCGACGCGGACGGACAGTTCGTCGAACGCGACATCGGGGTCGAGGGGGCCGTCGACGTCGGTCACCGCGTAGTCGTCGAACCGCTCGAGCGTGATCGAGGTCCCCTCGGTGACGTCAGTGACGCGAAGCGGTCCGCTGCCGACGGGCGAGCGATTCGGCCAGACGAGCGCCTTCGTGATGCCGTCGAACTGCAAGACGCCGGCGATGTCCGCCGGTTGGCACTTGTCCTCCCAGACGTGTTTCGGAAGGATCGGGAGGGTGAACGCACGCTCGGCGACCGCCGGTGACGCGTCGCCGCACGAGAGACGGAGCGTGTGGTCGTCGTCGACGACGACGCGATCGACGAGCGAAGTCCGCCCCCGGAACCGTGGTGCGGGGACGGGGGACTCGCGATTGCCCAGCGAGGTATCGGTGAGGAAGCGGTACGTGAACGCGACGTCGTCGGCGGTGAGCGGCTTTCCGTCGTGCCACGTGGCTCCGTCGCGTAGCTCGAGCGTCGCGGTATCACCGTCCCACGACCACGCGCGGGCTTGCCACGGGACCAGTTCCCCCCTGACGTATCGCGCGAGGGGGTCGTAGAGGAGGCCGAGAATCGTCCCGTAGCTCCGGTACTCGACCCCGAGCGGGTTGAGGTTTCGCGTCACGCGACCGTCGGTCATCGCGACGCGGAGTCGCGTCCGGCCAGCGTCCGCCGCCGCGCCGGACGCCTCGAGCGCGAGATAGCGGAGCGGCGAATCGACGGGGAAGCGATGCCAGCCCTCGAAGCGGTCCGTACGGGCGGCACCGAGGGTATCGGGGTGGGCGAGAGGAGTGAACGGCTGTTGGGACGCGATTTCGCGCTGGACGGCGGAGACGTGCGTCCGCCGCGTGCTGCCCGACGTCGAGCGCTGCGCATCGAGGTGGTCGTCGACGGTCAGGTCGGCGAATCCGAACGGGTTCTGCCAGCCGGGTTCGCCGTCGAAGGTCGAGCGGAGCAGAGAGTAGAGGAAATCGGGGTCGTATCGACCGGGGTGGCGGCCGACGTAGACGTCGAAGTCGTGGTTGATGAGGACGTCACGGTAGAGCTCGGACTCCCGCTGGAGGACGATATCGGCGTCGATGCCGCCCATCGAGAGCCGGTCGACGAGGCGTCTGGCGATGGTGGTGGCGACCGGATCGGTGTCCGCCGGAACGGTCTTGACGGAGAGGGAGACCGTCGACGGGGTGTCGCGAGTCATGAGGGCTTGCACGCGGTCGACACAGCCGGCGCTCGACGCGGCGAGACCGACACCGGTCGCGGCGAGTACCGACCGACGAGTAGCCCGCGACCCGTCGGCGTCGTCGTCCCCGCTCATGTGTCCTACTGTGACGTGCCCAGGGGCACATAACCGTACTGTTAGCCAACTCAGAGTCCGAAGAGGGCGCGCAGGAGAACGAGTCCCCAGACGACGACCGAAGCGAACACTGCGGCCGTGGGGGTCCGCTCCGACCTCCCGGACGAGTCGGCGACGGCGGCCGCGAGGAGACCGAGCGCGAGCGCGAGCGAGACACGGTGCGTGAGGAGGCCGACGGGCGGTGCGGTGACGCCGACGGCGAGCAGGTCGAGTGCGAACGCGGCGGCCCCACCGACGGTGGCGGCGAGGAACGCCGCGAGCGGTGAAAGCGGGCGGGCGAGTCGAGCGGTCAGCCACGGGAGCACGAGCGCGAGGACCGGATAGAGCAGTGCGGCGACGGCTTTCGGTGGGACGCCCACGAACGCACCGTCGACGGCGACTGCACCGACGCGGACGGTAGCGACGAGCGCGACCGGGAGCGCGGCGACGAGCAGACCGCGACGGAGAGCGACGCGACGGAACCAGCCGAGTGAGCCGAGGAGGGGCACGGCGAAGACGACGACGGTGGCCACGCCGTCCCCGTTCACGCGACCGGCGTTCCCGAGCGAGCGGTGGGTGACGCGCGCGACGCCGGGCGTCATCCGGAGGTCGTCGGCGACCGCGGACTGCGCGGAGTCGACGCCGACGACGGTGTGTCGGAGCCGGAACCAGTCCCAGTACTCCTCGTGGGCCTGTACCGCCGTCCAGTTCGCCGACGCGGGCGTGTAGCCCCGAACGTGGAGACGGGACCCGAAGTACGAGCCGTCGTTCGCTTGGAACGATTCGGAGAGCCACCGTCCCGAGCCGTTCACGGCGGCGTACGTGAAACGCGTCGCTCCGTGCGCTGAGCGCCACGGGATGAGCTGTGAGTCCCCCCCGCGCTCCCAGTCGCGGTCGAGGAAGGTGCGCCGGACTCCGTCGGTATCCCCGTGAACGAGGACGTTGACCGCGAGCGTTCGACCCGCCACCGAGCGCGTCCTGCTCGTGTACGGCCAGAGCGCGTCGTCGCCGACGTGGACGAGTGCCGCGTCGGAGGGGGCGGCGTCACCGGAATCGGCCGCGTGCGCGTCGACCGCGAGGCCGGTCAGGCCGGCGAGGGCGACGGCGGCGGCGACGACGAGCGCGAGGCGGATCGGAGCCGACATCGGTTCGAGCTATGCTACACCGCCTCGATGCAAATAGCTGACTGCCGGGCTCTCAACGACCGCGTCGTCGGCTTCGTGCCCCACTAACGACAGCCCGACGGGGCCGGCGGGGCGCGCGCCGCGCGCCGTGGGCAACCTTCATCCCGGCGGCCGGCGTCGGTCAGAGCGAACCATATGTCCGCAGACGACGGCGTCGACGAGCGAGCCCTCCCGGTCGGCGAAACCGACGACGGCGCGCCGCTCGAGCTACCGACGGAGGAAGTGTTGACGGGCCGCGCGTTCATCACGGGGAAGTCGGGGAGCGGGAAGAGCAACTCCGTCTCGGTGGTCATCGAGGAACTCCTCGAACGCCAGTACCCCGTACTGGTCGTGGACACCGACGGGGAGTACTACGGCCTGAAGGAGGAGTACGAACTCCTACACGCTGGCGCGGACGACGGCTGCGACATCCAGGTGAGCCCGGAGCACGCCGAGCGCCTCGCGAACATCGCCCTCGACGAGAACGTCCCCGTCATCCTCGACGTCTCGGGGTTCCTCGACGAGGACGCGGCGGACGAACTCGTCTTCGAGACGGCGAAGCATCTCTTCGCGAAAGAGAAGAAGCTCAAGAAGCCCTTCCTCCTCGTCGTCGAGGAGGTCCACGAGTACATCCCGGAGGGCGCGGGGATGGGCGAGACCGGCCGAATGCTCATCAAGGTCGGGAAGCGCGGGCGCAAGCACGGCCTCGGGGTCGTCGGCATCAGCCAGCGCCCGGCGGACGTCAAGAAGGACTTCATCACGCAGGCGAACTGGCTCGTCTGGCATCGGCTGACGTGGGAGAACGACACGAAGGTCGTCGGGCGCATCGTCGGGAGCGAGTACGAGGCGGCGGTCTCCGAGCTCGACGCCGGCGAGGCGTTCGTGCAGGCGGACTGGACGGACGACGCCGTCGAGCGCGTCCAGTTCAAGCGCAAGCGGACGTTCGACGCGGGCGCGACACCGGGCCTCGACGACTTCGAGCGCCCAGAGCTCAAGTCGGTGAGCGACACGCTCGTCGAGGACCTCTCGGACATCACGAGCGCGGAAGAGCAACGGCAGGACCGCATCGCAGACCTCGAGCGGAAGCTGGAGAACCGCGAGGCGCGCATCGCCGAACTTGAGGACGAACTCGAACGGGCACGAGACGTCTCGGCGGCCGCGCGCAAGCTCGCGAACGCCGTCGCACACGGCGACGCCGACGCGGCACAGGCGACGCTCGCGGACGCGGGAGAGACGGGGGAGAAAGTGCGGGGCGACGTCGCGGCGTTGCGCGAGCGCATCGACGAGCTCGAAGCGCGACTCGCGGACGCGGAGGCGGCGCGCTCGACGACCGACTCCGCGAACGGCGACGGCGGAGTGGAGAGCGCGGCCGCGCGCGGCGGTGCGGACGACGGCGACAGGACCAACGGTGAGGCGGCGGACGCCACGGATAGCTTCGAGGCGCAACTCGCGGCGCTCGGTGCGAGCGACGACCCGTCGGACGCCGACGGATCGTCCGACGACACCGAGTACGAGGCGCTCGAGCCGGAGGAGTCGATCACGGACGTGCTCGACCGCCTCCAGCGGTCCGCCGAGCGCGAGCGAGGCGGGCACGAGAGCGGGGCGCGAGACCCCCCGGCTACACGGGACGGCGATGCGACGGCCGGGGCCGGCGCCGGCGGCCCGGAGTCGCTGCTCGACGCGACCGCCGTCCGCGTGCGACTCGACGCCGCGCGGCGGGGGTCGCGGTGCAACGAGCGCGTCGCGGACGCGGTCTACGACGCGCTCGCCGCGGGGCCGCGGACGGCGCACACGCTCGCCGAGGAGGCGGACGCGACCGTGGACGCGGTTCACAGCCTGCTCGTCGAGCTCCGTGGGCGCGACCTCGTCGTCCGGGACCGCGAGCGCCGCTACGCGTTCCACGAGCCGTCGCTTCGCGAACTCGCTGACACGGACGCGGACGACCGCGCCGAACTCGGCGAACTCGGCGCGCAGTGGCGCGTCGACTAGCGACACCGGGTGAGGCGTCGCGGAAGACGAACGCCCCGGACGCGTCGATAGCGGGAGTTACGACTCGTGGCGTCGTGTGCCTCGAAAAATGCGGCGGAGCGACCGGGAGAACCGTACCGCTCCGAATGTGGATAAGTGACCGGATTCGCTCACACCGCAACCGTCAGCGCTTCCGGGAGTCGGAAACCGTTACCGCGATGGCCGCCCTGGGGCGGCACTCCTTCAACGATTACAGGCGGGTGAGGTTCGTCGCGCGGGGACCCTTCTCGGCCTCCTCGATGTCGAACTCGACCTCCTGACCCTCTTCGAGGTCGGGGCCGCCGACGTCTTCCATGTGGAAGAAGACGTCCTCGTCCGCGTCGTCAGTCTCGATGAATCCGTAGCCGCCAGTGTCGTTGAAGAAATCAACTACGCCTTTCGCCATTGCCTCTGAACGGAACGGCTCCACACGGATAACCTTTGTGTGATAGCCCGTCGTTCGAGCGGACGGATCTGGTGTAGCTGGTGACGAGTGTGCGCTAACGGATGCGATGCCGCTCGCGTCGCGCGGCTGTGGCTCCGTGGTTCAAACCGCGGTCGCGAGCAGCTCCACTGCTCGCTTGGTTCGCAGGAAAATGCCGCCTCCCGGATTTGAACCGGGGACAGCTCGATCTTCAGTCGAGTGCTCTCCCAGTCTGAGCTAAGGCGGCGTGCACCCTACCCGAAGTGGAGCGCGGAAAAAAGGGTTACGAAACGGACGGGCGCTGCGAGCGCGAGGGGAGTGGCGGCGGGCGGAGGCAGAACGGTCGGTCGCGGTCCTTCCGAACGCGTCGTCGCGCGCGGCGCAGAAGCAGTGGGTCCGGGCGGATTTGAACCACGGTCGTTCCGCGTCGCGCCACTCCCTGATTCAGAATCCGCGGACCGTCCGCTCCGCACGTCCGTTCGTCACGGGATGGGTCCGGGCGGATTTGAACCACCGGCCTTCTCCTTGTAAGGGAGACGTCATAACCACTAGACCACGGACCCGCACGTGGAGAGTGGCGGACGCGCGGCAAAACGGTTTCCTTTCGACGGAAGCCTTAGGCGGCGTCCGCGACTGTTCCGGGGTATGGACGCGCGCACGCGACGAGTGACGACGGCGCTCGCGCTCGTCGTCGCGGTGCTGGTCGTCGGCGTCGTCGCGTACTCCCTCCTCGGGGTGAGCGGCCACGAGCGCGCGACGGTGACGGTCGCGGACGCGAACGGCACGGTCCTCGGCGTCGTGAACGCGACGGTCGCGGACTCGGAGGCCGAGCGCTATCGCGGGCTCTCGGGGACGGCGTCGCTCGCGAACGGCTCGGGGATGCTGTTCGTCTACGCGGGCGCGGCCGAGCGGACGTACGTGATGCGCGGGATGAACTACCCGATCGACATGGTGTTCGTCGGCGCGGACGGCCGCATCACACGGATCTACCACGCGGAACCGGAGGAGCCGCCCTATCGCGGTTACACGGCGCGCGCGAAGTGGGTGCTGGAGGTGCCCGAGGGGTGGACGACGCGCCACGGCGTCGCGGCGGGCGACCGCGTGACGATCGGGTACGGCGCGGCGGCGAAAGCGGAGAGCGACGGGTGACGGGCCAACGCTTTTGCGCGACAGGACCGTCGGTCTCGGGGAATGAGTTTCGAGACCGACGGTGACCCGTTCGAGGACGTCCGTGAGGAGTCCGGGAACGCCATGTACCGTCTCTTCACGGAGTACGGACGCGACTACCTGCCGCAG
The DNA here is from genome assembly GCF_014647455.2 of Halarchaeum grantii. Classification (NCBI taxonomy): domain Archaea; kingdom Methanobacteriati; phylum Methanobacteriota; class Halobacteria; order Halobacteriales; family Halobacteriaceae; genus Halarchaeum; species Halarchaeum grantii. The sequence continues at coordinate 523,346 of NZ_BMPF01000002.1, forward strand.
TTCGTCGTCGGCGTCGTCGCCTCCGTGTTCGCGCGCCTCCTCGATCTGGTTCCGCCGGTGATGCTCGGCTACGCCATCGACACCATCCTCCGGAACAACGGGGCGTTCCTCGGCTTCCTCCCGGCGTCGATCCGGGGCGGGTGGACGACGAGCGAGCAGGTGCTCGTCGCGGCCGGCATCGTCGCGGGGTCGTTCGTGCTGGGCGCGGGCTTCCACTGGCTGCGCAACTGGGGGTGGAACTCCTTCAGCCAGCACGTCCAGCACGCGGTGCGCACGGACACCTACGAGAAGATGCAGCGGCTGAACATGGAGTTCTTCGCGGAGAAGCAGACGGGCGAGATGATGTCCGTCCTCTCGAACGACGTGAACCGGCTCGAACGCTTCCTGAACGACGGGCTGAACTCGGCGCTGCGCCTCGCGGTGATGGTGGTCGGCGTCGCGGTCGTCCTCGTCAGCTACAACTGGCGGCTCGCGCTGTTGACGATGCTCCCCGTGCCCGTCATCGCGCTCTTCACGTACTGGTTCATCAAGACCATCCAGCCGAAGTACGCGGACGTGCGGACGTCGGTCGGGAAGCTGAACTCGCGCCTCGAGAACAACCTCGGCGGCATCCAGGTCATCAAGACGTCGAACACGGAGGAGTTCGAGGACGAGCGCGTCGAGGACGTCTCGCGGAGCTACTTCGACGCGAACTGGGGGGCGATCACGGTGCGCATCAAGTTCTTCCCGGCGCTGCGCGTCATCGCGGGCCTCGGCTTCGTGCTGACGTTCCTCGTCGGTGCGTACTGGGTGGCGGTGGGCGCGCCGTTCGGCGTGGGCGGCGCGCTCACCATCGGTGGCTTCGTCGTCTTCATCCAGTTGAGCCAGCAGTTCATCTGGCCGATGGCGCAGTTCGGGCAGATAATCAACATGTACCAGCGCGCTCGCGCGTCGAGCGAGCGCGTCTTCGGCCTGATGGACCAGCCGTCGCGCATCGCGCAGGACCCGAACGCCACCGAGCTCGACGTCGACGACGGCGAGGTGGTCTACGACGGCGTGACGTTCGGTTACGACGACGGCGAGACGATAATCGAGGACGTCTCCTTCGACGTCGCGGGCGGGGAGACGCTCGCGCTCGTCGGGCCGACGGGCGCGGGGAAGTCGACGGTGCTCAAGCTCCTCCTGCGGATGTACGACCCGGATTCGGGCGAGATACGTATCGACGGCCGGGACATCGCGGGGGTGACGCTCCCGAGCCTCCGGCAGGCCATCGGCTACGTCTCGCAGGACACCTTCCTCTTCTACGGGACGGTCGCGGAAAACATCCGGTACGGGACGTTCGACGCCGACCACGAGGACGTCGTCGCGGCCGCGAAGGCCGCCGAGGCCCACGAGTTCATCCAGAACCTCCCGGACGGCTACGAGACGATGGTGGGCGAGCGCGGCGTGAAGCTCTCGGGCGGCCAGCGCCAGCGCATCGACATCGCGCGTGCGGTGCTGAAGGACCCCGACATCATGGTGCTGGACGAAGCCACCTCCGACGTCGACACGGAGACGGAGATGCTCATCCAGCGCTCGCTCGACGAGTTGACCGAGGATCGGACGACGTTCGCCATCGCCCACCGCCTCTCGACGATCAAGGACGCGGACACCATCCTCGTCCTCGAGGACGGGCAGGTGGTCGAGCGCGGCACGCACGAGGACCTGCTCGCCGAGGACGGCCTCTACGCGAACCTCTGGGGCGTGCAGGCCGGCGAGATCGAAGAGCTCCCGGACGAGTTCGTGGAGCGCGCGAGCCGGCGCGCGGCGACGGTGGAGGACGCGGACGCGACCGACGACTGACGCGACCGCTCACCGTCGGTGGCGCGGTGCGGCGAAAGCGAGGGGTGTGCTCAGGGCGACCAGCCGCAGACGGTGCACTCGCGGGCGTCCGTGTCGTGGATGCCCCCGCAGTCGGGACACTGCTTCTTGCTATAGCTTCGGTCCCAGCCCTCGACGTCGTGGCCGTTGCTCTCGAGGAACGAGTCCAGAACCGAGTCGGTATCCCGCTGTGCACTCGACATACACGGTGTGCTATACCACACCACAGTAATAACCTTTGTGGAGGCTCCAACGCCGTGGGACGGCCCGCGAGAAGGCGGAACGGGGCGGAGAGGGTGGCGGACGGCCTCAGAGGTCGTAGAGGTCCCCGAACTTCGATTTCGCGTAGTCTAGGAAGTAGTCGGCCGTGTACGACTCGCCGGTGGCCTCCTCGACGAGTTCGGGCGTCGTGTACCGGCAGCCGTGTCGGTGGACGCGCTCGCCGAGCCACTCGCGCAGGGCGTCGAACTCGCCGTCGGCGACCGTCGCGTCGAGGTCGTCGATGTCGGCCGCCGCGTGCGCGTAGAGCTGCGCGGCGAGGACGCTCCCGAGCGAGTACGTCGGGAAGTAGCCGAAATTGCCGTGGCTCCAGTGGATGTCCTGTAGACAGCCCTCCGCGTCCGTCTCGGGGCGGACGCCGAGGTACTCGTCCATCTTCTCGTTCCAGACCTCGGGGACGTCCGCGACGTCGAGGTCGCCGGAGATGAGGTCGCGCTCGATCTCGAAGCGCAGGACGATGTGCATGTGGTAGGTGAGTTCGTCCGCCTCGACGCGGATCAGGTTGTCCGGGTAGACCTGGTTCGCGGCCTCGTAGAGGTCCCCGGCCGTGGCGTCCGCGAGCGCCGGGAACTGCTCGCGGAGCGTCGGCGCGAAGCGCTCCCAGAACGCCGTCGAGCGCCCGACGTGGTTCTCCCAGAGGCGCGACTGGGACTCGTGGACGGTGAGGTCGCGGGCCTCACCGAGCGGCGTCCCGTACTCCTCGCGCGGGAGGCCGAGGTTGTACTGGGCGTGACCGAACTCGTGGACGGTGCTCATCATCGAGTCGAGCGGCTCGTCCTCGCTGAAGCGCGTCGTGATCCGCGTGTCGAACTGGTTCCCGGCGGTGAACGGGTGCGTCGAGGTGTCGAGGCGGCCGCGCTCCCAGTCGTAGCCCAGCGCGTCGAGGACGTCGCGCGAGAACGCCTCCTGGGCGTCGGCGTCGAACGTCTCGCCCTCGAAGGGCGCGGCGAGGTCGGCGTCCGAGGCCTGAATCTCCTCGACGAGCGGGACGAGTTCCTCGCGGAGGCGCCCGAGGACGCGCTCGGCGGTCTCGAGGTCGATGTACGGCTCGTACTCCTCGAAGAGCACCGCGTAGGGGTCCCGGTCGGGGTCGATGTGCTCGGCGTACTCGCGTTTGAGGTCGACCAGTTCCTCGAGGTAGGGCGCGAACGCCTCGAAGTCGTCGTTCTCGCGGGCCTCCTCCCACGCCTGGAGGGCCTCGCTGGACGTCTGGGAGATCTCCTCGACGAGGTCGCGCGGGACGCGCTCGGCCCGGACGTGCTGGCGCTCGATCTCGCGCACGACGGCGGCCCGCTCGTCCGTGCAGTCGGCCGGTTCGAGGTCGGCGAGCGCGTCGGCGACGACGTCGTCCGTCATCAGGTCGTGATTCAGCCCGGAGAGCACGGAGAGCTGCTTCGAGCGCGCGGGGTTCCCGCCCTCGGGCATCATCACCTGCTGGTCCCACGAGAGCACGCCCTGCGCGCCGCCGAGCGCGGTGAGGCGTTCGTACTGTTCGAGCAGTTCGCGGTAGGCGTCGGGGGCGTCGTCGCGGTGGTCCGCCATACACGAACGGACGGCGGCGCGCCCACAAGAACCCACCTGTCGCGGCACCCGACGGCCGCCGACACGCGCCCGCTCAGAGCCACGTCTCCGCGACGTCGCGGTAGGCGGCCCGACACGTGCGGAGGGCGTCGAGCGAGACGCTCTCCGCGTCGGTGTGCGCCTCGCCGGGTTCGGCGGGGCCGACGACGACGCAGGTGGTCCCGGCGTCCGCGAGCCACCCGGCGTCGGTCGCGTGTGGCTTCACCACCTGCTCGGGGGCCGCCTCCTGTACGTCCCCGAGAGACGCCTCGACGGCGTCCGCGTACGCCGCGTCGTCGCACGCCATCGGCGGGAGGTCCTGCTCGACGACCCACTCGACGCCCGCGACGTCTTCCGCGCATGCGAGCGGCGCGCGCTCGCCCGGGACGGTGCGCTCGTCGACCGTCACCTCGCAGGCGTCCGGCACGACGTTCCACGCGCTCCCGCCGTCGATGCCGGTGACGGCGAGGCTCCCCGCGAGCGCGTTCCCGAGCACCTCCGTCTCGGGCGCCGACAGCTCGCGGACGACGTCGACGGCGTCGCACGCCCGATAGACCGCGTTCTCGCCGCTCTCGGGTTCGCTCGCGTGCGCGGCCGTTCCGGTGACGTCCAGCCTGCTCCCGCGTCGGCCCTTGTGCGCGACGGCGACGTCCACGGTGCCGGCTGTGGAGTAGCCCGTCGAGCCCTCGCCGACGACCGCGTAGTCGGGCGCGAAGCCGGCGTCGATGGCGTGGCGCGCGCCGACCCCGCCCGCCTCCTCGCCGGTGAACGACGCGAAGACGAGCTCGCCGGCGGGCGCGGTCTCTCCGGAGTTCGCGGAGTTCCGACTCCCCCCGGAACCACGGCGCTCGTCGACGTCGCGGAAGGCGAGGAGCATCGCGGCGAGCGCGCCCGTCATGTCCGCCGTTCCACGCCCGTAGAGGCGTCCGTCCGACTCGGAGACGGCGTACGACTCGCCGTCGTCGGCGAGTTGGTCGTCGGCGGGCGCGACGACGTCGTGGTGGCCGACGAGCGCGAGCGACGCGGGCGCCCCATCGTCACGTTCGCCGGCAGGGGACGCGTCGTCGGACGGCGTCTCGGTGCCGATCGCGCGCCGGGCGACGACGTTGCCGCCGCCGGGCGCGTCGTCGCGGACGACCCGCGCGTCGGTGTGCTCGCGGAGCCACCCTTCGATGCGGTCGCCGACCGCCGTCTCGTCGTCGTGGGACGGAATCGCCACGAGGTCGCGCGTCAGCGACTCGAGTTCGTCCATACGATCGGGATGATACGCGAGGGGCAAAGTTCGGTCGGGCGAGGGTGACGAGCGAGGGCGGCGTTCCGGGCGCATCCCCGGTGAGGCGGCCGGAATCGCGGCCGACCGGCGGGTTCTTGAACACGCTTATCCGGCATCGGCGAATAGGCGGGGGCATGAAAATCGTCCCGGACACGAGCGTGGTCATCGACGGCCGCATCTCCCGACGCGTGGAGAGCGGCGAGTACGCCGGGGCCACCGTCTACGTCCCCGAAGCCGTCGTCGGCGAGATCGAGGCCCAGGCGAACAAGGGCCGCGAGATCGGCTGGGACGGCCTCTCGGAGCTCCAGCGGTTGGCCGACCTCGCGGACAGCGGCGAAATCGACGTCGAGTACGTCGGCGAGCGCGCGAGCGAGACGGAGATCCAGCGCGCCGCCGCCGGCGCCATCGACGCGAAGATCCGCGACACCGCCGTCGAGTACGACGCGACGTTCGTCACGTCCGACATCGTGCAGGCCGAGGTGGCGAAGGCGAAGGGGATCGACGTCGAGTACCTCGAACCGGAGGCCCGCGAGGTCGAGGCGCTCGCCATCGAGGACTACTTCGACGACGCGACGATGAGCGTCCACCTGAAGGACGGCGTCGTCCCGATGGCCAAGCGCGGCGACATCGGGAGCATCACCTACCAGCCCATCGGCGAGACCGAGCTCGACTCGGAGACGCTGAAGGAGTACGCGACGGAGATCCGCGACACCGCGAAGCGAAGCGACGACGCCTTCATCGAGCTCTCCGAGGAGGGGATGACCATCGCGCAGGTGCGCGACATGCGGATCGCGATCGCGACGCCGCCGTTCTCAGACGGCGTCGAGATCACGGCCGTGCGCCCCATCGCGAAGACGACGATGGCGGACTACGAGCACGAGGAGGACCTGAAGGAGCGTCTCCTCGAGCGCGACCGGGGCGTCCTCATCGCGGGCGCGCCGGGCGCGGGGAAGTCGACGTTCGCGCAGGCCGTCGCCGAGTTCCTCGACGAGAACGGCTACGTCGTGAAGACGATGGAGAAGCCGCGCGACCTCCAGGTCGGCAAGGAGGTCACGCAGTACACCGAGCTCGGCGGGTCGATGGAGAAGACGGCGGACTCCCTCCTGATGGTGCGCCCGGACTACACCATCTACGACGAGGTCCGGAAGACCGACGACTTCGAGGTCTTCAGCGACATGCGTCTCGCCGGCGTCGGGATGGTCGGCGTCGTCCACGCGACGCGCCCCATCGACGCCCTCCAGCGTCTCGTCGGTCGCGTCGAGCTCGGGATGATCCCGCAGATCGTCGACACCGTGGTGTACATCGAGGACGGCGACGTCGACACCGTCTACGACGTGACGACCGAGGTGAAGGTGCCCGAGGGCCTCATGGAGGAGGACCTCGCGCGGCCCGTCATCCAGGTGCGGGACTTCGAGACGAAGACGCCGGCCTACGAGATCTACACGTTCAACCGACAGGTCGTCACCGTCCCCCTCGACGGCGAGAGCGGGCCCAGCGAGTCCGGCGTCGACAAGCTCGCGAAGAACGAGATCGAGCGCGAGGTCCGCTCGGCGACCCGTGGTCCCGTCGAAGTCGAGCTCCGCGGCGGCAATCAGGCGGTCGTCTACGTCACCGAGGACGACATCAGTCACGTCATCGGGAAGGGCGGCGGACGCATCCAGGACATCGAGAACCGCCTCGGGCTCACCATCGACGTCCGCACCTTCGAGGACCGCCCCGACCACGCGAGCGCGCCCGAACAGGGCGGGTCGGGCGGAGCGGACGCCGCGACTGCGGGCGCGACGGCCGGCGAGAGCGACGGCGAGGTCGTGACGCCGGAGATCACCGGCCAGCACATCATCATCCCCGTCGAGCGCGCGAGCCCCGGCGAGACCGTCGAGGTCCGCGCGGACGGCGAGTACCTCTGCACGGCGACGGTGAGTCGCGGCGGCGACATCCAGATCTCGCGGGGGTCGGCGATCGCCGAGGAGCTAGAGCGCGCCATCGACCGCGAGCTCCTCATCACGGTCGTACAGGAGTAAATCGGACACGGGACGGGGCGGCGAGCGGGTAGCGAGTGGGCGTTCGGAGGCGTCGCTATCGGGGGTCGAGCGTCGAGAGAGAGGAGTGCTCAGGGAGTTGCTTCGTTCTCGTTCTTCGCCTCCGGCTCGCAGTCCGGACACGTGAGTTTGTAGAGGCTCTGGCGGGCGTCCGCGAAGTAGATGTCCTCGCGGACGGCGTCGCGGTCCTTGAGGCGGTCGAGAGCGTACCGGACGGTACGCGCGGAGAGCATGGACTCCTCGACGATTCCTTTCTGCGTCTTCGGGCCGTCGTACTCGAGTACCTTGTAGACGAGTTTCGCGCTCGGAGGGAGGTCTTCTAGCGTATCGCTACCCATCGCTTCCATCCGAAACGCTACATAACTATAAATGTACGGGGACGTTTCAGCGGAGATTCGCGGGCGTCTCACCGGTCGGTGCGCGCGAGTGGCCAAGCGAACCCCTTTTGCACCTCGCCCGAGGAATGAGTGGTATGACCGAGACACTGGACAAGCAGGCCGCACACCGCCGTGGCGTCACCGTGACGACGGTGGCGTGCCTGAGCGGCGTCGCGGCCGGCGTCGTCTCGAACGTCGTCGCGGCCGGGGCGACCGATCAGGTCGGGGTCCTGCCCCTGCTCGCGGCGCTCGCCCTCAACCTCGGGGCCGTCCGCCTCCTCGGGGTCGACGTCGAGGGCTTCTCCACGAAGGACCACCTCTACACCGCCTTCATGACCTTCTGCCTCTGGTTCGTCAGCTGGGGCATCCTCCTCTCCACCGCGTAATCATGGCCGACGACAGCATCGCGGTCGTCGACCTCGACCGGTGTCAACCCGACCGCTGTAACTACGAGTGCTCGAACTTCTGCCCGCCCAACCGCACGGGCAAGGAGTGCATCACGCAGCGCGGCGAGGACGCCGACGTCGGCGGCCCCGACCAGATCCAGATCTCCGAGGAGATCTGCCTCGGCGAGACCTGCGGTATCTGCGTCGAGAAGTGCCCGTTCGACGCCATCGAGATCATCAACCTCCCACAGGAACTCGGCGACGAGCCGACCCACCGCTACGGGGAGAACTCCTTCGCGCTCTACGGGCTCCCCATCCCCGAGAAGGGGAAGGTGACCGGCATCCTCGGCCCGAACGGCATCGGGAAGTCCACCGCGATCAAGGCGCTCGGCGGCGAGATCACGCCGAACCTCGGGAACTTCGCCGAGCCTCCCGAGTGGGACGCCGTCATCGACGAGTTCCGCGGCACCGAGCTCCAGCCGTTCCTGAAGGGCGTCCGCGACGGCGACATCGACGTCGCGCGCAAGCCCCAGTACGTCGACCAGATCCCGAAGAGCTTCGACGGGAAGACGCGCGAACTCCTCGCGTCGGCGGACGAACGCGGCGTCCTCGAGGAACTCGCGGAGCGCCTCTCCATCGAGCCCGTCCTCGACAGCGACATCGACACGCTCTCCGGGGGCGAGCTCCAGCGCGTCGCGCTCGCCGCGACGCTCGCGCGCGACGCCGACTTCTACTTCCTCGACGAGCTCACGCCCTACCTCGACATCGACCAGCGCGTCACCGCCGCGCGCCTCGTGCGCGAGCTCGCGGAGGACGACGATCGGGCGATGCTCGTCGTCGAGCACGACCTCGCCGTCCTCGACCTGCTCGCGGACAGCATCCACGTCGCCTACGGTGAGCCGTCCGCGTACGGCGTCATCACGACGCCGAAATCGACGCGCAACGGCATCAACGAGTACCTCCGTGGCTACCTCGACAACGAGAACATGCGCATCCGCCCGGAGAGCATCGAGTTCGAGGAGCACGCGCCGCGCGTCACCTCGCGCTCGGAGGCGCTCGTCGAGTACCCGGACATGTCGAAGTCCTACGGCGACGGCGAGTTCACGCTCGACGTCGAGGGCGGCGTCATCAACCGCAACGAGGTGCTGGGCATCCTCGGCCCGAACGGCATCGGGAAGTCCACGTTCGCGAAGCTCCTCGCGGGCAAGCTCGAACCCGACGAGGGCGACCTGGACCTCGACCTCGACATCGCGTACAAGCCCCAGTACGTCGAGGTCGACCAGCACATGCGCGTCGACGCGTTCCTCTCCTCGATCACGGACGACTTCGGCTCCTCCTACTGGGAGACGGAGATCGCGAACCCCCTCCAGCTCGGGCGCATCATGGAGCAGAACCTCACGGACCTCTCCGGCGGGGAGCGCCAGCGCGTCGCCATCGCCGCGACGCTCTCGCGCGACGCCGACCTCTACCTGCTGGACGAGCCGAGCGCGCACCTCGACGTCGAGCAGCGCGTCCTCGCGGCGCGCGCCATCCGGCGCTACGCGGAGAACCACGAGACCAGCGTCATGGTCATCGACCACGACATCTACACCATCGACCTCCTCTCCGACCGCCTGCTCGTCTTCGATGGCGAACCCGCCGCGAACGGCTACGCGAGCACGCCGAAGGGGATGCGCGAGGGGATGAACGAGTTCCTCGCGAACCTCGACATCACGTTCCGCCGCGACGAGAACATCGGCCGCCCGCGCATCAACAAGCCCGGGAGTCAGAAGGACAAACAGCAGAAGCGCGACGGCGAATACTACTACACGCAGTAGCGGGTCGGGGCTCGCCGGGCCTCCACCGCCGGGTGCGACGGCTCCAGCAGGCGGTCCACCCGAAACGACACCGCGTCGCCTCCCGGTCGGCCCCTCGGCTTTTCCGCGTTCTCCCGCTAGCCGTCAGCCATGCGGACGTCGCTGTCGCGCGCGGAGCGCATCGAGGCCGTCGAGGGGGCGTCGGCGGACGGCGACCGACTCGTGTCGGTTGCGGTGCCCCACGACGCGGCGCTCGGGCCGACGCTCGAGCGCGTCGAGGAGGCGCACGCGAAGGCGGAGTACCTCGACGGGCGGGCGAGCGGGCCGCTGAAGCGGGCGCTGGAGCGCGCCGTTCGCGAACTCCATCGCGTCGCGGAAACGCCCGAGGACGGCCTCGTCGTCTACGCGGGCGTCGTGGACGGGAGCCTCGAGACGTACGTCTTCACGGACCCGCCCGGCCGGGTGGACGAGGGCGTCTTCGAGCACGGGAACGCGTTCGTGACGGCGCCGCTGGAGCGCCACGGGGCGTCACGTCGAACGGTCGGTCTCGTCGTCGTGGAGCGCGGGGGCGCGGCCGTCGGCCGCCTCGACGGCGACGGCGTCGAGACGCTGGAGACGTTCGAGAGCGCGGTGCCGGGAAAGACGCGCGCGGGCGGGCAGTCGGCCGACCGGTTCCGCCGGCGTCGCGAGGAGCGAACACGCGAGTTCTTCGCGTCGGTGGGCGAGGCGGCGGGGCGGGAGTTCGACGACCCGGACGCTCTCGCGCTCGGCGGGACGCACGTCACCGTCGAGGCGTTCCGCGACGGCGACTACCTCCCCGACCGGTTGGCGGAGCGCGTCACGGGCACGTACGCAGTCGAGTACGCGGGTGAGCGCGGCCTCGAACGGCTCGCGGCGGCGAGCGGGGACGCGGGGGAGACGCACGAGCGCGCACAGCGGGCGCTCTCGGAGTTCTTCTCGCGACTGCCGGACGGCGACGTGACGTACGGCGAGGAGCGCGTCGGGGAGGCCCTCGATTACGGCGCGGTCGAGCGCCTCCTCATCGCGGCGGACGTGGACGCGGCGACGCGCGAACGCTACGCCGAACGGGCGGACGAAGAGGGCGGAGACGTGGTGGTCGTCTCCGAGCGCGTGGAGGGCGGCGCGCGCTTCGCGCGGGCGTTCGGCGACGTCGGCGCGCTCCTGCGGTTCCCGGTCGAGTGAGCGGGGTGAGCGCGGCGACGGGGCGGGCGGTGGCGCGGCCGTCGCCGGGTTGCGCGGGGCGCACCATCGACGTCGTCAGAGAACGTCGCGACGTGGGCGCGTGCTCGGGCGTCAGCTCTCGGGCAAGGAGCGACGAGTATCGTCCCGTGGGCGTCGCGCGGTGGGCGTCAGAAGACGGAGCTGGAGCAGCTCCCGCAGAGCGTCTCCTCCTTCCGGTCGACTTCGGAGACCTGCGGGGAGAAGCTCATCGCACAGCGGTTGTTGTCGCAGTGCTCGAGGCCGAGCGTGTGGCCGATCTCGTGGACGACCTCCTTGCGGACGCGGTCGGCGAAGATGTCGGCGGCGGAGCGCTGGCTGAACCCGCCGTCGGAGGAGGTCTGGAGGCGGTGGGTGGAGACGACGCAGCCGCGGCCGTCGAGGTACGCGAGGCCGAAGACGTAGTTGCGCTGGCGGTAGAAGAGGTCGACGGGCGTGACGGCGACGTTCTTGTCCCCGTTGCCGTTCCGTCGGGCGACCTCGATGAACGGCTCCGCGCGGTACTGGCGGCGGGCCGTGTCGTAGGCGTCGGCGGGGACGCCCTGCTCGGCGGTGACGGAGACGTCACAGTCGTAGACCCGGCGGAGGCCGGCGGACGCCTCGCGCTTGACCGTCGCGGGGACGTCGCCGATGGGGACGATATCGACGCGCATGCGAAGGGCTATGCCGTCTCGACTCATAAATATCCCGCCGTGGGCGAGACGCTCAGAGACGCACTCGTGGACGAGTTCGCGGGGTACGACGCCCTCGTCGAGGTCGGGGTCGGACGGCGGCCGGGCGTCGCCGGCGAGCTCGCCGCTCGCGGGTGCGACGTCCGCGCGACGGACGTCGTGGCGCGCGAGACGCCGCCGGGCGTCGCGTTCGTCCGCGACGACGTCACCGAACCGGACAGCGGCGTGTACGCGGACGCGGACGCCGTCTACGCGCTGAACTGCCCCCCGGAACTCCATCGACCGCTCCGGGCGGTCGCGCGCGACGCGGGCGCGGACTGCCTCTTCACGACGCTCGGCCTCGACCAGCCGGCGGTTCCGGTCGAGCGTCGAAGCGTCCGGGGAGAGACGGTGTTCGTCGCGTCGGACGCGCCGGGGAGGTAGCAATCCCTTTGCCGGACGGACTCCGAACACCGAGTATGCAGGTCGACACCGTCGTGCTCGACGTCGATGGCGTGCTCGTGGACGTCGCGGACTCCTATCGGCGCGCGATCGTCGAGAGCGTCGAGCGCGTCCACGGGGAGACGATCCCGAAGGCGGGCGTGCAGGCGTTCAAGGACGCGGGCGGCTTCAACAACGACTGGGCGCTCTCGGACGCGGCCGCACTGTTCGTCCTCGCGAAGCGCGAGGGGCTCGCGATGAGTCTCGAGGCGTTCACGGCCGAGATCGGGAAGCACGGCGGCGGCCTCGACGCCGCCGAGGCGGTCGTCGCGGCGGCGCTCGACGCGAAATCGCGCGAGCGGGCGTACGGCGACTGGGACCCCAACCACTTGCGCGAGGTCTTTCAGGCGCTCTACCTCGGGAGCGAGCGCTACCGGGAGATCGAGGGCGGGGAGCCACCCGTCGAGGCGTCGGGGTTCATCGCGGACGAACCCGTCATCGTCACGCCGGAGACGGTCGAGCGCCTCACGAGCGAGTACGCCGTCTGCGTGCTCACGGGCCGCCCGGAGGCGGAGGCCGAAATCGCCCTGGAGCGCGTCGGCCTCGACATACCCGAAGAACGGCGCTTCACGATGGACGACTGGGAGGAGGGCAAGCCGCATCCGCGCGCGCTCGTCGCGCTCGCGGAGCGCTGTGACGCCGAGGCGGTGGCGTTCGCGGGCGACACGCTCGACGACGTCGAGACGGCGGTGAACGCCCGCGAGGCGGACCCGGCGCGCACCTACTACGGCGTCGGCGTCCTCACGGGCGGCCTCACTGGCGAGGAGGGGCGACGGAAGTACGAGGACGCGGGCGCGCACGTCGTCGTCGATTCCGTGAACGACCTCCCGGACCTTCTCGACGGATAGCGGACCCGGGAGCGGCGTGGAACCGTCCGCGCGTGCCCCCACGGGGCGCGTCGGTGAAGTGTCCGGCGTCGCCGTCGATCAGAGGTCGACGTACGGGATCGTCGCTTTCTCCGTGGCCGTGTAGGCGAGCGCGTCGGCGTTCGTCACGCCGTCCGGCGTCACGAGGTCCACGACGTTCGGCGCGTTCGCGTTCTCCGCGCCGCCGATACTGTAGGGGCCGTTCGACGCCGACACCTGTCGGATGCGCCCCGGCTGACTGCCGGCCTGCGGACAGAGGAGCGCGGCGAGGCGCTTCCCGTCGAGCGACCCGCCGAGGGCGTACTTGGGGACGTCGACGAGAACGGCGTCGATGGCGCTGTAGGCGGTGACGGAGACGTCCGTGGTGAGCGTCGCGCCGTCGGCGTCCTCGACGACGGGTGCGACCCAGCCCTCGGCGACGACGCGCCGCTGGTAGGGCGCTTCGAACGTCGCGTTCACGCCCGTCCGGGCGTCGGTGGTGCCGCCGGTAGCGTCGGGGTCGCTGACGTAGAACTGGAAGGTCTGGAGGCTGAAGCCGCGTCCGCCCCACGGGTTCGTGAGGTCGCCGCCGAGTGTCGTGAGGAACTGGTAGCTGTCGGCGGTCTCGTAGACGGCGACGGAGTCGACGTCGAAGGCGCCGTCGCCGAACGCGCCCGCCGTGGGGTAGGTGTAGTCGCCGGGGCCGTGGTCGTCGCCTGCGGGGTCGTCGAACTCGGCGACGAGGTCACCGACGTCGAGGTAGGCGACGGTTCGCTGGGCGACGGTGGTGCCGGCGTCGGTGACGGCACCGCCGGTCGCGGCGACGACGGTGATGGCGGATTCGCCGGCGGCGACGCGGACGTCGACGCTGAACGACCCGTCGGAGACGTCGGCGGTGACCGTCTCGACGGGCGTCTGCACGACGACTTCGGCGCCCTCGGTGGTGCCGGAGACGGTGACGTCGCGAGAGCCGACGGCCTTCGGCGGGAACTCGACGTCGAGTGCGGGGCCCTCGGGGGTCTCGCCCTCGGTGTAGCGCGCGGCGACCGAGGCGGGGCGCTCGACGGGTTCGCCGGCGTTGATGGAGTGCGCGAGGCGGACGAACTGCGCCATGCTCCACGAGAGCGGGGTGGCCGAGCCGGTGCCCTCGCCGAACGTCCAGCCGTACGCGGTGGGTTCCTCGCGGTCCCAGACCTGCTCGGGAAGCATCCGCCCCGTGTTCGCGAATCCAGCCATCGTCCGGAGGAGTGCCTCGGGGTCCTCGTTGCCGGCGAGCAGTTCGTACTCGGCGCGCTCGCCGGTGAATATCGGCCAGAGCCGCCCTTTCCCGGCGTTGTCGAGGCTCCACGGCGCGCCCGGGGGATAGTTCTCTCCGGCCTGCTCGCCGTAGCCGTCGCCGTTGTAGCGGTAGAAGGCGGGCCCGTGCGGCGTCTCGACGCGGAGGGTGTCGTCGACGACGGCGACGGAGTTCTCGACGACGGGGTCGTCGGCGGGCGCGACGCCGAGGCGGACGAGTTCGAGGAAACCCGCGTCGATGACGTCGCGTTCGTCGAGGGTCGGCCCGCCGTTCGCGAGGGCGCGCGCCGCGCCGTCGTCCGGGTCGTCGTCGTCGGTGACGCGGACGTAGTAGGGCGTCTCCGTGTGGCGCTCGGTTCCCTCCTCGGTCGCCATCCACTCGGCGGTGTTCGCGCGCCAGTGATCGGCGAGCGCGAGGTAGACGAGCGCGTCACCGCGTTCGCCCTCGCCGTCGGCGAGGTGAGCGGCGGCGACGAGGCCCGCGATTTCGGCGGCGACCGTGGACGGCGAGAGACCGCCTTCCTCCTCCCAGCGCTCCTGCCCGGTGACGGGGCCGTTCGCCGCGAGGTAGTCGGCGGTCGCCTTCACGTCCGCGTAGTCGAAGGCGACGTCGTCGAAGGTGAGGCCGTAGCGCTCGACGAGTTGGTGGACGAGGAGACCCGGGAGGGCGTGCTCGTCGAGTTGCTCGCCGCCCCAGCGCGTCCGGCCGTCGATGAAGGTGTTCTGCGGGACGAAGCCGTCGTCCTGCTGTTGGTACTCGTAGACGTACTCTATGGCGGCCGTCGCGGCCTCGACGTCGCCCATCGCCTCGAACGCCGTCGCGGACTGGTAGAGGTCGCGCGCCCAGACGAAGTTGTAGCCGTAGTCGCTGGGCCCGTTCGCCCGGACCTCGCCACCCCACGGCACGCAGAGTGCGGCGAGACCGGCGCCGGGGAACTGCTTCGACTCGGCGGCCTTCAGCGTCATCGCGGCGAAGTGGTACTGGGGTTCGAGGACGTCGTCGCCGGCGACGGCATCGGGCGTGTCGATGCCGCGAAGCCACTCACGCCACGAGTTCCGGTAGTGCGCGCGCGTCGCCGCGAAGTCGCGCTTCAGACCGCGTCGGGCCTCCGCGAGCGCGCGCTCCTCCTCGGCATTCGCGGCGAAGCCGAGCGCGACGGTGTCATCAAGGCGCGCGACGCCGCTCCCGAGGCGGCCGACGAGGACGGCGTTCCCCTCGGCGTTCGCGTGGCGGGCGTCGGGCGCGCCGTCGGCGAGGAGCGGGCGGACCGCGTCGCCGCCGACGACATCGACGCTCCCCCAGTCGAAGCCGCGGCGCGACGCGAGGGCCGCCGCGACGTGGTAGGGGTCACCGTTCTCGTCCAGTACGACGGCCGAGTCGTCGTACGCTCCGGTCGCGCTCGCCGTGAGCGCGTACGACTCGTGGCCGGTCGTCTCGTTGCCGTGGCCCTCCGCCTTCCCGCGCGCCGTCGAGCGCGTGTGGACGCTCGCGGCGTCGCCCATCCCGGACTCGGAGAGCGCGAGGTCGCAGAGCGCGTAGACGTCGTACTCGCCGCCCGCGCCGTCGAAGCGGACGTCGGCGAGCACGGCGTCGCCATCCGGAGTCGCGGCGTACTCGACGGCGAGCTCCCACCCGCGTTCGGGGTCGCGCGCCGTCTGCTCGAAGAGGAGGGCGTCGTCAGCGGACGGTTCGACCGACCGCTCCACGGGGTCGTCGTCGGTCCGGTCGACCTCGTGAGTGCGCGCGGCGTAGGACTCGTCGGGGGCGGCGACAACGAAGTCGAGCGTTCGGACGCTCGGGAAGTCGACGCGCGGGAAGCGCACCTGCGCGAGTGCGCCCTCAGTGAGCGTGTACCAGACGCGCGAGCGCGTTTCGGCGCCGTGGTCGGGGACGGTCCCGACGCCGTACTGTTCGCCGGTCGTCCAGTAGGCGTCCGCGCCGCCCGTGGGGACGGGGCGCTCGGCGGCACCGACGCCGGTCCCGAGCGCGGCGGCGGCCGCCCCCGCACCGACCGTCTTCAGCCAGCTCCGTCGTGACAGGTCGCTGTCTCGCATCGAACCGAATGAACAACAATGATAGTAAAAGATCTTTCGATAAGTGAAGAAACAATACACCCGTCGTATTTCCACAGGGTCGATGTAGCCCCGGCCGAGAGAGAAGACGATGGCACGACCACGCGGCACGCTCGCCGGCGGCCTCCTCGTCTCCTTCGTCCTCGCCGCCGCGCTCGGCCTCCCGCCCGGCACGCTCGTCCTCTTCGGACTCGGCACCACCGTTCTCACCGTCCCCGCCGTCCACCTCCTCCTCGAGGAAGCCCACGACCGCGGCGACGTCCGCCGGCGGTTGCTCGTCGCCCTCGGCGTCGCCGCCCTCACCACGTTCGCCCTCGGGCGCCTCGTCGCCGCCGTCCTCACCACGCCCGGCGACCCCGCGCGCCTCCTCCTCCAGTGTCTCGCGCTCCTCTGCGGCCTCGTCGCCGGCGGCCTCACCGTCGCCGGGGGGTACGACCGCCTCCGAGACTGAGGCAACCGTCGCGCATCACAGAACCCTTATTCGCGCGGCCGCCCACCCACCGGTATGCGTATCGCGCTACTCGGCGGCACCGGCGACATCGGCGAAGGCCTCGCGCTCCGCTGGGCCTACGACAGCGACCACGACGTCATCATCGGCTCGCGCGACCCCGAGAAGGCCCGCGCGAAGGCCGAGGAGTACGAGACCGAACTCGACAGTCGCGGCCTCGAGCGCACCGTCAACGGCTTCGACAACGAGATGGCGGCCGACCGCGCCGACATCGTCGTCCTCGCCGTCCCCGCCTACCACGTCGGCGACGTCGTCGAGCACATCGCGGACGTCATCGACGAGGACACCGTCCTCGTCAGCCCCGCCGTCGGCATGAGCCGCGACGACGAGGGCATGCACTACAACCCGCCGGGCGTCGGCAGCGTCACCGCGCTCGTCCAGCAGAAAGCCCCGAGCGAGGTACCCGTCGTCGGCGCGTTCCACAACCTCGCCGCCGACCGCCTCGCCAACCTCGACGTCGAGTTCGACCTCGACACGCTCGTCGTCGGCGACGACGAGGACGCCCGCGAGCTCGTGGTCGGCCTCGCCGACGACATCGAGGGCCTGCGCGCGCTCGAAGCCGGCGGCGTCGCCAACGCCCCCGAAGTCGAGTCCGTCACGCCCCTCGTCATCAACATCGCGATGAACAACGACGGCATGCACGACGTCGGCGTCCGCTACCTCTAAGCGAGAGGGGCGGACTCGCGGACGGATAGTCACGTTCAGCGCGGAGCGCCGTCGCTACGCGGACAGCGTCGAAAGAAACGGGATGGTCGGTGTGGACTCCTACGCCGGCCGTCGCTTACGCGCCGGCTTCCTCGAAGGCGTCCTCGAGTTTGTCGGCCTGCGTGACGCCGACGAAGCGCTCGACGACGCCGTCGTCGTTCTCGACGACGATGGTGGGGATCGACCGCACCTGGTACTCGTTGGCGACGTCCTGGTTCTCGTCGACGTCGACCTTCTCGAAGTCGACGCGGTCGCCCCACTCCTCCTCGAGGTCCTCGAGGATGGGGTCCTGCGTCTTGCACGGGCCACACCAGTCGGCGTAGAAGTCCTTCAGGGTGACAGTCATCGTTCTACCCCGAACTAGGCCGGGCCACGCCGATAAGGATTACTCACCCGGCGAGCGCCGCGCGACGACGCCGTCACCGGGTGTGTCAAGTCGTCTATCGGGTATTCACGGCATGACGACGGTCGAATGCGAGGACTTAGGTGCGTCCGCGCGCATACGGTGCGTATGAGCAGCGGCCAGAACTCCGGCGGGCTGATGTCGAGTGCCGGACTCGTCCGGTACTTCGAGTCCGAGGGGCGCAACGCGATCCGCATCGACCCGAAGGCCATCATGGCGTTCAGCGCGCTCTTCGGCGTCCTCGTCATCCTCCTGAACATCTTCACCGTCTAGACGACCGACCCGGGAGCCTTTTTCACGCGCCGCCCCAACGGGGGCAGTATGACACTCGAAGCCGGCGTCGTCGCCGTCCAGGGCGACGTCTCCGAGCACGCCGACGCGATCCGTCGCGCGGCCGCGAACCACGGCGAGGAGGCCGTCGTCCGCGAGGTCCGCCACTCGGGCGTCGTCCCGGAGTGCGACCTCCTCCTCCTGCCAGGCGGGGAGTCGACGGCGATCTCGCGGCTCCTCGAGCGCGAGGGTATCGACGAGGAGATCGTCGCGCACGTCGAGGCCGACAAGCCCGTGCTCGCGACCTGCGCGGGCCTCATCGTCGCCTCGCGGGACGCGCGCGACGAGCGCGTGGAGACGCTCGACCTCGTGGACGCGACCGTCGACCGGAACGCGTTCGGCCGCCAGAAGGACTCCTTCGAGGCGCCCCTCGACGTCGAGGGCTTGGCGGAGCCGTTCCCCGCGGTGTTCATCCGCGCGCCGCTCATCGCGGCGGTGGGCGACGACGTGGACGTGCTCGCGACGTGGGAGGAGCGGCCCGTGGCGATCCGGGACGGTCCCGTCGTCGGGACGTCCTTCCACCCCGAACTGACGGCGGACGCCCGCCTCCACGACCTCGCGTTCTTCGAGAACGCGGAGGCGGTGCTGTGAGCGACCGCGACGACGCGGCGGGAGCCGACGGCGCGGACGGCGTGAACGACCGCGGAGCGGACGGCCTCGCGGCCACCGTCGACGCGGTGAAGGTCGCGGGCACGTCGGACGGCCCGATGCCGGTCGTGCTCGTGGACGTCGGCGAGACGGACGTCCTCCCCATCTTCATCGCGTTCGAGGAAGCGCTGAGCATCGCGCGCGGCCTCGACGCCGAGGACGTCGGCCGCCCGCTGACGCACGACCTGACGCTTGACGTCGTGGAGGAGCTCGGCGGCCGCCTCGAGCGCGTCGTCGTCCGCGACGTCGAGGACGGGACGTACTTCGCGGACGTCCACCTGCGGACGCCGCGCGGGACGACGGTCGTGGACGCGCGCCCGAGCGACGCGCTCGCGCTCGCCGTGCGGACGAACGCCCCCATATCGGTCGCCCCGGCGGTCTTCGAGGCGGGCCGGCGCGCTCGCGGGGAGTTCGAGGAGTTGCAGGACATCCGGGAGGTGAGCGCGCAGTGAGCGACACCGACGACGCGGGCGGCGCGAGCGACGGTGAGGCAGACCTGCTCGAGGAGCTCTTCGCGGTCATCGAGGACCGCAAGGAGACCCTCCCCGAGGGCTCCTACACGGCGTCGCTGTTCACGCACGAGAAGGGCGAGAACCGAACCCTGGAGAAGGTCGGCGAGGAGGCGACCGAGTTCATCCTCGCGGCGAAGGACGACGACGCCGAGGAGATGGCCGAGGAGGGCGCGGACGTCGTCTACCACATGCTCGTCGCGCTCTCGATGCACGACGTGGACGTCGAGGAACTGCTCGACGTCCTCCGGGAGCGACGCGGGTAAGGCCGGGATACCGCGTGCCGCCCGCGCTCTCGTCCGGGCGGTTCGCGACGATGCGGGCGGTGTGTGGCTTCGTGACGGCGTGAGCGGTCGATACGTGCCCTTTTACGTCTCGCCGTCGTATCCACGCTCATGATTTTCGAGGACCTCCCGACGACGCCCACGTCGGAGGAACTACTCGACAAGGCGTTCTCGCGGGCGGCGCGGGCGGGCCGGGCGAAGTCGGGCGTCGAGGCCCAGGAGTCGATGCTGCAGACGGCGTCGAACGTACTCTCGGACAACCTGGAGAACGTCGTGACGGCGTGGCCGGACTTCGACGAAGTGGACCCGTTCTACCGCGAGCTCGCGGACGCCGTCGTCGGCGTGGACGAGGCGCGCACGCACCTCTCGGAGGTGACGTGGGCGTCGCGGAAGACGAAGTCGCTCGGCCGCGAGTACATCGGCCGCCTCCCCCGCGACGACCCCGACCTCGCGCGCAAGCTCCGCAAGCAGGCGTTCGCGCGGATGGGCTCCGTGATGGACGAGGTCGAGGACGACCTCCAGTTCCTCAACGAGGCCCGCGACGAGCTGAAGACGTTCCCGGACATCCGACCGGACGAGCCCGCGATCGTCGTCGCCGGCTACCCGAACGTCGGGAAGTCCTCGTTCGTGAACGACGTGACGAACGCGCGCAACGAGATCGCGCAGTACCCGTTCACGACGAAGGCGGTGCGCGTCGGGCACGTGGAGCGCGACCACATCCGCTACCAGCTCGTGGACACGCCGGGTCTGCTCGACCGGCCGGCCGACGAGCGCAACGCCATCGAGGAGCAGGCGGTGTCGGCGCTGACGCACCTCGCGGACGCGGTCCTGTTCATGGTCGACGCCTCCGCGACCTGCGGCTACCCGCTCGAGGACCAGCTCGCGCTCCGCGAGGACGTCCGCGCGACGTTCGTGGACACCGACGACGAGTCGGACGAGGACGGCGTCGGCTTCCTCACGGTCTGCAACAAGAGCGACCTCTCGACGGACGTCGAGGCGGACGCCTACATGAGCGTGGAGACGGGCGAGGGCGTCGAGGACGCCCTCGGCGCGGCCATCGACGCGACGGGCTACGAGCTCGAGTTGCCGACGCGCGACTAGGCGCTCTGCGTTTCGACGAACCGTATCTGGACGCCGACGCTCCGCCCGGTCGTCTCGCGTATCCGTTCTTTGAGCGTCTCCGCGAGCGCGGGATAGCTCCCGTCGCCGGGTCTCCCGACCGTGAGGACGACGCGGTTCGGCGCCGCGAACGGTGACGGCGTGCGCTCGTAGGTGACGGTGAGTTCGACGAGCGAGAGCGCCGCGTACTCCTCGGAGTCGAAGGTGCCCTGGACGGTGTCGCGGGCGTTCTCCTCGAACTGGCCGTGCTGGTAGGAGGTGTAGGTGACGCCGCCGAGGAAGAGCGAGAGGACGCAGATCGCGGCGAGGAGGACGCCGATGCGCTTGAGCGTCGCGCTGCGGGCCTCACTGAGGCGGAACCAGCGCTCGGGCCGGTAGCCCTGGTACCAGAGGACGGCGAGCGCCGCGAGGTTGATGGAGAGGAAGTTCACGAGCACGAGCACCGTCGAGCCGATGACGGTCGTGGGGAGACCCCACGCGAGCCCGATGCCGATGACGGCGGTGGGCGGGACGAGCGCGACGGCGATCATGACGCCGACGAGCGCGGAGGAGACGCCGGAGGAGAGGCTGAACGCGCCCGCGACGCCGGCGCCGAGCGCGACGGCGAGCGAGAGGAAGTCGGGGCTGAGGCGCTCGCGTATCTGGCCGATGGCGAGCAGTTCCTCGGGCGAGAGCGGCGGGACGAGGTGGACGACGCGCGCGAGATAGGCGAAGCCGGCGGCGGCGGCGACCGCGGTGAGGAAGCCGACGGTCTGGAGTTTGACGCCGCGCAGGAACATCTCGCGGTCGTCGACGACGGTGCCGACGCTCGTCGCCATCGCGGGCCCGATGAGCGGCGCGATGACCATCGAGCCGACGACGACGGCGGGCGAGTCGAGCAGGAGGCCGGCGGTGGCGACGACGGCGGAGACGACGGTCATCACGACGAAGGGGACGAGGCGCGGCGCGAGGTCCTGTGCGGTCGCGATTATCTCCTCGCGGGCGATGCGGTCCTCGGACTCCTCCTCCTCGTAGCGCTCCTGAAGCTCCTCGAACTTCTTCGAGACGACGGTCTCGGCGTCCACGACGACCGTGTACGCGTTCTGCTCGAGGCCGGCGTCGCGGAGCGCGCCGAGGACGTCCTCGACGGCCTTCGTGGGGAGCGGGAAGTAGACGACGCCCGTGTAGCCCTGGCTCCCGGTTTCGTCGGTGACGACGTAGTCGATGTCGCGCTCCTCGAGCTCGCGGAGGATCGTCTCGCGCTTCCCAGCGGGAATGATGACCTGAACGAGTCGCACTGGTCCGACGTGCGCTCGGGGCCAGCAAAAGCGTAGGGGGACTAGTTCGCGGTGTAGGTCGCCTGCACGCTCACGGTGACGGAGACGGGGGCGCCGTCGACGGCGGTGCGCGCGCTCCCGCCCGCGCTGTCGCCGGCGCTCGTGTACGCGACGGGGACGCCGTAGCCACCGCCGACGGACGCGCTCCGAAGGCCGGTAACGGTGAGGTTCTCGGCGGTCGCGGCGGCGCTCGCCTGCGTGCGGGCGTCGCTCATCGCGGACTCGATGGCCTGCGTGCGGAGGTCGGCGCGGGTCTCCTCGGAGAGCGTGAAGCGCACGCCGTTCACGCGGTTCGCGCCGCCGGCGACGGCGGCGTCGAGGACGTCACCGGCCCGGTCGGGGTCGTCGACGGTCACCGCGAAGCCGTGGACGGCCTCGTAGCCCTCGCTGGACGTGGTGCCGTCGGGGGCTCGCGTGGTCCGCTCGGTGACGCGGTAGGTCGTGGTCTCGACGTCGTCGGCCGCGACGCCGGCGTCCGCGAGGGCGTCGCGGAGCGTGGAGGCGTTCGTGGCGACGGCGGCGCGCGCGGCGTCGGCGGAGTCGGCGGTGGCGACGACGGCGACGGAGACGACGGCGGTGTCGGGTTCGGCGGACGCGGACCCGGACGCGGAGACGTCGATGGTGGTGGCGTTCTGTGCGTTCTGCGGGGCGGCCGTGGCGGCGGGAGCCCCGGGGTTCGCGGCGACGACGCCGGCGGTGACGGCGCCGACGGCGACGACGACTGCGACGAGGACGGTCAGGTTGCGACGCATACGACTCAGTACGCGGCGGGGAACGTCAACGTCTCGGAGGGTCAAACGACCGTTTGTCCCCTCGCGCGACGAAAGACACAACCCCGCGCGCCGGCTATCGGTCGTATGTTCGAGACGCGACCGGACCGAGACGCCGAGGTCGTCCTCCTCGGGCGGTCGAACGTCGGGAAGTCGACGCTGATGCGCGAGATAACGGGCCACGACTTCACGACGGGCGGGAAGCCGGGCGTCACGCGCTCGCCGAACCACTACGACTGGGCGTCCGAGTCCTTCGTCGTCACCGACCTCCCGGGCTTCGGCTTCATGTCCGGCGTCGAGGACGAGCGCCGCGAGGCCATCAAGACCGATATCGTCCGATACGTCGAGGAGAACGCCGAGAAGATCCTCGCGGGCGTCGTCGTCCTCGACGGGAAGGCGGCGGTCGACATCATCGACCGCCACACGACCGAGGACGAGATCCCGCACACGGTCGAGCTCTATCACTTCCTGCGCGAGCTCGGCATCCCGCCCGTGCTCGCCGTCAACAAGATGGACAAGGTCGACGACCGCGACGAGCGCCTGAACGACATCGCGGATCGCTTCGGCCTCGTGCCGCCGTGGGAGCAGTGGCGGGACACCGTCGCGCCGATCACCGCGAAGACGGGCGACATCACCGCGCTGAACGAGGCGATCCGCGTCCACCTCGAGGACGCGAAGCGCGACGACCTGAAGAAGTTCTTCTGAGTCACTCGGCGTCGGTGACGAGGTCGAGGACGTACTGCACGAAGGAGTCCTGGCGGGCGAAGTGGTCGGCATCGACGGCCACCGCGAGCCCCTCGGTCTCCGAGAGGGGGAAGTTCAACTCGACGGCGTCCTCGAAGAACGTGACGTTACAGCGGAGTTCGCCGTGGCGTTCGGCGAAGAGGTCGTTGACGTACTCGGCTTCGAGGGACTCGAAGCGCATCTCCTCGACGCCGCGCGCGATCTCCGCGTCGTCGTAGTCGGCGGCGACGTCGTCGCGGAGGTAGTGGACGGTGTAGTCGTTTCGCGTGTAGCCGACGACCGAGCGGAGGCTGTCCCCGAGTCGGTCGCGTAGTCGATCCGGTAGCGCCGGCGACACCCGCTCCTCTTCCATGGCCCGCCATGAGATAGCATAACACAAAAGGAGTTCGGTACGGTCACCAGCCGAGAACGAAGCAACCCGGGGACGTGATTGCGAGGGGCGACGAAGCCCTTGTTTTTCGGACATCTTCGCCGATGCGTGACGGCGCGCGACGCCACGGGCACGACGCAGCCCACCCGGGGCGACGAGCGCCGTCACCGGGCTGAGGAACCGTGTCACACGACGCGGTTGACGAGCTCCTCGTCGGCGGCCGCGTGCAGGGCGTTCTGCCGGACGAGTGCCGCGACGTCCCGGTAGTAGTCGCGTTTCAGCGCGCCCGAGTGGGGCGTGACGACGAC
Organism: Halarchaeum grantii; assembly: GCF_014647455.2. Taxonomy (NCBI): domain Archaea; kingdom Methanobacteriati; phylum Methanobacteriota; class Halobacteria; order Halobacteriales; family Halobacteriaceae; genus Halarchaeum; species Halarchaeum grantii. The sequence goes on from NZ_BMPF01000002.1 coordinate 547,513, forward strand.
GTCTTCGTACTCCCAGAGCGGCGAATCTTCCGGAAGCGGCTCCCGCTCGAAGACGTCGAGGCCGGCGCCCGCGATGTCGCCCGCGTCCAGCGCCGCGACGAGCGCGTCCGTCTCGACGACGCCGCCGCGCGCGACGTTCACGAGGTAGGCGTCGTCGCGCATCGCCTCGAACACCGACCGGTCGACCATCCCCGCCGTGTCGTCGGTGAGCGGCACCGCGAGCGCGACGAACCGCGCGTCCGCGACGGCGTCGTGCAGGCGGTCGGGCGTGTATATCTCGCGGGTGTGTGGTGTGGGCGTGGGCGTCCGGCGGACGCCGTCGACGCGCATCCCGATCCCGTCCGCGCGGCGCGCGAGACCGCGTCCGACCGCGCCGAGTCCGACGACGGTGAGCCGCTCGTCGGTGAGCGTGAACGACTCGTCCCACGCGGGCTGAGCCCACTCGCGCTCGGCCTGCGCGTCGCGGGCGGTGTGGAGGCGGCGCGCGAGCGAGAGCATCACCCCGAGCGCCGTCTCGCCGACCGCCGCGCCGTGGATGCCCGAGGAGTTCGTGAGTGCGGTGCCCGACTCGCGATAGGCATCGAGGGGGAACTCGTCGTAGCCCGCGCGGACGCAGTGCACCCACTCGAGGCCGAGGAAGGCGTCGGCGTGTCCGAAGGCGGCGACGGCGTCCACGGCCGAGACGTCGTCACCGACGACGGTGGCGTCCGCACCGAGGTCGCGCAGGTGCTCGGCGAGCGCCTCCGGCGGGCAGACGGCGCGCACGGACTCGTGGACGCCGATCCGGTCGACGTGCATACCGGTCGCTACTCGCGAATCCCGATTGAGTCTTGTGGAAGGGCGACTCGGGAGAAAGGCCTCGTCACAAGGGGCTCGGAGGGGGTAACTCCTCGTCACCGTCGCCCACCCACACTCTCTCGTGCAGCGTCTAAGGCGTTCCGTCACGCGCCCGGACGAGGGTTCATCCGGGAGGCCGCGACCACACGTGGCCGTGCGCTGAGCGCGACCCGGGCGGGGACCGCGAAACACGACGTACGACCCCGCCCGGCCGAGTTTCGTCCGTCGTGTCCGCTAGCCCTACCAGTCCGCGAGCGCGCGCAGAGCGTCCGCGCGCGTCGCGACGGCGGCCTCGGAGAGAACCCCGTCCTCGGTGACGACGCCGGTCACGAGGTGGGCGGGCGTCACGTCGAAGCGGGGGTTCGCCACCGAGAGGGCCGCGTCGCCGTCGTAGAGGGCGGCCGCCGGTGCGTCCTCCAGTTCGGGGTCGTCCGGGTCGACGTCGGGCGCGATCTTGTCGCTCGCGCAGACCGCGTAGACGGGGACGTCGGCCTCGGCGGCGGCGAGCGCCGCCCCCCGCGTGCCGACCTTGTTCACGACGCTCCCGTCGCGGAGCACGGTGTCCGCGCCGACGAGCACGGCGTCAACCGACTCGACGAGCGTCGCGACGGCGGCGTCGGTCGTGAGCGTCACGTCCATCCCCTCGGCGGCGAGGCGTTCGGCGGTGGCGACGCCCTCGCGCGCGGTCCGGGACTCCGCGACGACGACGCGCGACGGCTCGGCACCGACGGCGGCGTCGAACGCGGTGCCCGAGCGCGAGAGCGTCAGCAGCGACGCGCCCCGGAGTTCGACGGCCGCGCTCGCGGCCGCGCCGTCGTCGGCGGCAAGCGCCGCGTCGATGGTCGCGCACGCGCTCGTCAGGACCGCGTCGGCGCTCTCACCGTCGGCCTCGGCGAGGACGCGGTGCACGCGGTTGCGCACGGCGGCCATGCTCTCGCGCGCGGCGAGGAGGTCGCGCGCCGTCCCGCAGAGCGCGTCGTAGCCCGCGCCCGCCGCCGCCTCGTCCCGGAGCACCTCGCAGGCGCGCACGGAGACGTAGGCGGAGCCGTGCGTCTCGTCGTCACGGACGCTCGTCACGCTCGGGCGCACGCGGTCGTAGGACGTCCAGAGGTCGGGGACGGTCGCGCGTTCGCGTATCGCGGGCGGCGGACACCACTCGTAGCCCGCCGTCTCGTAGTTCGGCGCGATTTCGCGGGTGTCGCAGTCGAAGAGGAAGGGGTGGACGACCCAGCGCGTCCCGCGTTCGGTGTCCTCGACGGGGAAGGGGTCGCCGGCGCGGACGAGCGTGACGTCCGCGTCGGGGTCGAGGCCGGTCTCCTCGCGGATCTCGACGCGGACCTGGGTCGCCGGGTCGCCCTCGGCGTGGCCGGCGACCGCACCCCACCGCCCGGCGTAGGAGCCGACGTCCGCGCTCCGCCGGAGTAGCAGAACGTCCGTCCCGTTGCGCAGGAACGCCGTGACGACGTGTGTCTCCTCCATACCGGCGCGGTCGGCCGCCGCGAGGAAAGCTTCGGGGGCCAGCGCAGAGCCGAGCGAGGCGCCCGAAGAGGCGACCGGCGATAGCCGTGCGCCGCGTCTCGACGTCCGGTATCGTCGGTCCTTTTAGCGCGCCCGCGAAAGGGCGCGTATGGAAGCGTTCGCGGTCCCCGGCCTCCCGGAGTTCGAGGCGGGCGACGACATCGCTCACGAGATCGAGGCGGCGTCCGACCTGCGCGACGGCGACGTGGTCTGCGTCGCGAGCACCGTCGTCTCGAAGGTCGAGGGCCGGACAGCCGACCTCGCGGACTACCCGGCGGGCCCGCGAGCGCGCGAGATCGCGGCGCGTCTCGAGGAACTGACGGGCGACGAGCGCGACCCGCGTTTCGCGCAGGCGGTCCTCGAGGAGTCGACGGATCTCGTGATGGACGAGCCGTTCCTCCTGACGGAGACGCGCTTCGGGCACGTCGGTGTGAACGCCGGCATCGACCGCTCGAACACGGGCGGCGCGGAGCTCCTCCTGCTCCCGAGGCGCCCGAGCGAGTCCGCCGAGCGAATCCGCGACGGCCTCGACGCGGACGTCTCGGTGGTCGTCACGGACACCTCGGGGCGTTCGTTCCGACACGGCCAGACCGGCGTCGCTATCGGCTGGGCGGGCATCCCGGCGTCGCGCGACTGGCGCGGGGAGACGGACCGCGACGGCCACGAACTCGAGGTGACGGTCGAGTCCGTCGTAGACGAACTCGCGGCGACGGCGAACCTCGTCTCCGGCGAGGGCGACGACGGCACGCCCGCCGTCGTCGTGCGCGACTGGGCGTTCGGCGACCACGAGGGGAGCGAGAACCTCTACCGGGACGTCGAGGGGGACTTCGTCCGGCAGGCGCTCCGGGGGTGGCGCTATGACGGGGATTGAGCTCACGCCCGAACTCCCCGTCTCGGAGGTGCGAGAGCTCGGCGTCCGCGCGGAGGAGGCGGGTTTCGAGACGGTCTATTCGTCCTGTCACTACAACAACCGCGACCCGTTCGCGGCGCTGACGGCGCTCGCGGACGCCACCGAGTCGGTGCGGCTGGGTCCGGGCGTCGCGAACCCCTACGAGGTCCATCCCGTCCGCGTGGCCTCGCAGGTGGCGACGCTCGACGAGCACTCGGACGGGCGGGCGGTCTGCGGGCTGGGCGCGGGCGACCGCTCGACGCTCCGCAACCTCGGCATCGAGCGCGAGCGCCCGCTCCGGCGCGTGCTGGAGGCGATGCAGGTGTCCAGGGAGCTGTGGGCTGGCGAGCGCGTCAGCCACGACGGGACGTTCACGGCGGCGGACGCGGGGCTGAACTACGCCGAGGAAGTGAGCGAGGTGCCCGTTTTCGTGGGCGCGCAGGGACCACAGATGCTCCGGATGGCGGCGAAGCACGCGAACGGCGTCCTCTTCAACGCCTCGCACCCGCGCGACGTGGCGTGGGCGGCCGAGCGCGTCGAGGAGGGGCTGGCGGAGCGCCCGGACTCGCGGGGCGCGTTCGAGTTCGCGGTGTTCGCGAGTGTGAGCGTCGCGGAGAGCCGGGAGGCCGCTCGGGAGGCCGCGCGGCCACCGGTCGCGTTCATCGCGGGCGGCGCGGCCGACCCGGTGTTGGCGCGCCACGGTATCGACGCGGACGCCGCGAGCGCGGTCGGGGCGGCGGTCGAGCGCGGCGAGTTCCGCGAGGCGTTCGCGGACGTGAGCGAGGCGATGATCGACGCGTTCGCGATCGCTGGAACGCCCGAGGACGTCGCGAGTCGGGCGGCGGCGCTGCGCGAGCACGCGGACACGGTCGTCTGCGGGTCGCCGCTCGGCCCGGACCGGGCGACGGCGATCGACCTGCTCGGCGAGACGCTCCCCTAGCGGGGCTGGCCGTCGACGTAGCCGGTGTCGCCGCTGCCGACGAAGTCGCCGAGCACGCCGATGACGACGTAGATGCTGACGACGCCGATTCCGAGGAGGAGAAGCGTGCTGACGAGTACGAGGACCGCCTGCGCGATGCCGGCGCCGGCGACGCTCGCGAAGACGTTCACCATCTCTGCGAGTTGCTGACCGAGGGGTTCCATACGCCACGGGTCGCGGCCTGCCCCCTTAGTTCTCCGTGGTTCGCGGCGGTTCGTCGCCCGGCCGACGCCGCGAGCAACAGAGTGGTAAATATACTCACACGAGGTGTGTGACCGGCAGACATACGTGGCCCGTGTGCCCTATTGGCTCGAAAGGGTCGCATCCGGCCGACCGCCGTCACCATGACAGACAGCCACACCGCTCGACCGGAGACCGAACGCCCCGCCGACTCGTCCGTCGACCCGCTCCCGCTTCCGGACGCCCGCGCGCTCGTCGACGCCGTCACCGAGAACGTCGGGCGCGTCGTCGTCGGGAAGGACGGCGTCATCGAGGACGCGCTCGTCGCGCTCCTCGCGCGCGGACACCTCCTCCTCGAGGACGTCCCCGGCGTCGGGAAGACCATGCTCGCGCGCTCGCTCGCCGCCTCCGTGGACGGCGCGTTCTCGCGCGTCCAGTTCACCCCCGACCTCCTCCCCGCCGACGTCACGGGGACGAGCGTGCTCGACGAGTCGAGCGGCGGCTTCAGCTTCCAGCGCGGCCCCGTCTTCGGGAACGTCGTGCTCGGCGACGAGATCAACCGCGCGCCGCCGAAGACGCAGGCCGCGCTCCTCGAAGCCATGGAGGAGGGACAGGTGACCGTCGACGGCGAGACGCACGCTCTCCCCGACCCCTTCTTCGTCGTCGCCACCCAGAACGCCGTCGAGCGCGACCGCGTCTACGACCTCCCGGTCGCCGAGATCGACCGCTTCACGAAGAAGCTCACGCTCGGCTACCCGAGCGTCGAGGAGGAGGTCGACGTCCTCGGGCGCGTCGTCGGCCACCACCCCGTCGAGGACGTCCAACCGGTCGCGGGCGTCGGCGACCTCCGGCGCGCGCGCGAGACCGTCGCGCGCGTCGAGACGAGCGAACCGGTCCGCGAGTACGTCACGCGGCTCGCCGACTACACCCGCGAGCACGCCGCGCTCGGCGCCAGTCCCCGGGGGTCGATCGCGCTCCTCCGGTGCGCGCAGGTTCGAGCCGTCCTCGACGAGCGCGACTACGTGATCCCGGACGACGTGAAGCGCGAGGCGCCGAGCGTCCTCACGCACCGCGTCCGGGCCGACAGGACCGACGGGCTGGGCGGTGAGGCCGCCGAGCGCGTCGTCGCCAGCGCGCTCGACGCCGTCCCGCCGGAGTGACGATGCGCCCCGCGCTCACCCGTCGCGGCGGCGTCGTCCTCGGCGTCGCGCTCGCCGCCACTGCCGCCGGTTGGCTCTTCGGCGCGCGCTCGCTGAACGCCGTCGCCGTCCCGACCGCCGTCGCGCTCGCCGTCACGGGCTGGCTCGTCTATCGCGCCGAGGCCCCGACCGTCGCCCGCGACCCGCCGCGTGACGGACACGCCGGCGAGACGCACGAGGTCGGGGTCCGCGTCGAGGGCTCGCGAACGGTGGCCGTCACCGTCCGCGACGCGCTCGCCGACGGCCTCGACGGAGACGGGACGGTCCGGACGGTCGCGGACGGCCGCGAAGACCGCTACGCCGTCACGTACCGCGAGCGCGGGCGACACACCGTCGGCCCGGCGCGCGTCACCGTCGCCGACCCGCTCGGCCTCTGGACGCGGACGTTCGAGGCGGGCGACGAACACGCGCTCACCGTCTACCCGCGCGTCCTCCCGCTCACCGCGCCGCCCCGGGCGCTCGCCGGGTCGACCGGTCGAGCGGACGAGCGCGGCGAGTTCGCCGGCGTCCGCGAGTACCGCCACGGCGACCCGCTGCGCGACGTCAACTGGAAGGCGTCCGCGAAGCGCCCGGACGAGTACGTCGTCACGACGTACGCGGACGAAGGCACCGACGCCACCCTCACCATCGCCGTCGAAGTCACGGACGGGGGCGACCCCGACCGCGCGGCCGTCGCCGCCGCCAGCCTGCTCGACGCCTGCCTCGACACGGGCGCGGCGGTCGGCCTCCGCACGCCCGCCGAAACGCTCGCGCCCGCGAGCGGCGATTCCCACCGCCGCCGCGCGCTCGGCGCGCTCGCCGTCCTCGGTCACGGCACCCTCCCCTCGGCCGCCCGCGAGGACGCGCGTGTCGCCGTGCGCGCGGACGCGACCGGCGTGCACGTCACCGTCGACGACGACCGGCGCTCGTTCGACGCGATGGCCGACGCCGCCGACGCGGGGGTGGGCGCGTGACGCGCACGATACCCGTCCTCGGGCGACTCACGCCGTATCGACTCGGCGCGCTCGCGTGCGTCGCGGTGCTCTCCGCCTCCTCGCTCGCCGTCCTCTATCACGTCCTCGACGTCGTCGGCGGCCTCGACTACTTCTGGCCGGTGCTCGCCGGGGCGCTCCTCCTCGCCGCCGTCGCGCAGGCCGCCCGCCCGCGGGTCGCGCTCGGCGTCGGATCGCTCCTCCTCGTCGCCGGCTTCGGCGTCTACGTCGCCACCGCGCCGGAGAGCTACACGGCGGCGCTCACCGCCGCCCGCGTCGCCGAGGACGTCCTCGCGTTCCTCACCGGCTACTCCGTCTTCCAGATGGTGAACGTCACCGTCTGGGCGCTCGCGATGGTGCCCGCGCCCGCCTTCCTCACGTGGTACTTCGCGCTCCGCGAGCGCTACGCCGCCGCCGTCGGCGTCGCCGGCCTCGCGCTCGCCTTCTTCGTCCTGACCGGCGACAGCGGCACCGTCGGGACGCTCGTCGGCGTGCTCGCGGGCGCGGGCGCCGTCGGCCTCGGGACGCTCGACCGCTACGGGGCGACCCGAGAGCAACTCGAAGCGCTCGCCGTCGCCGCCGCGCTCATGACCGTCGCGCCGGCCGTCGTCACCGCCGTCCCCGGCGGGAGCGCCGCCCCCATCGTCCCCGGGAGCGACACCGCACCGACCGGGAGTATCGTGAGCGCGGGCGAGCGCGTCGGCGTCGGCGGCGCCATCGAGCTCTCCCCGCGTGTCCAGTTCGTCGTCGAGAGCGACGTCTCCACGTACTGGCGCGTCGCCGTCTACGACCGCTACACCGGGAACGGGTGGGTTCGGACCGGCGATGGGGGCACCCTCGCGGGCCCGCCGGGGGCGAGCACGACCATCACCCAGACCGTCACCGCGAAACGCCCGCTCTCCGCGATGCCCGCCGCCGCCGAACCCGTCTCCGTGAGCGGCGTCGACTACAGCGTCACGAGCGGCGGGAACCCCGTCCCGGCGAGCGGGCTCACGGCGAACGAGAGCTATCGCGTCGTCAGCGAGCACCCGCGAACGTCGCCGGGCCTGCTCGCGAACGCCGGCACCGACTATCCCGAGTCCGTCACCGAGCGCTACCGCCAAGTGCCCGACACGACCGGTGAGGGCGTCAGTGCGCTCGCCGAGCGCGTCACCGCGAACGCGAGCACGCCGTACGCGAAGGCGCGAGCCGTCGAGTCGTGGCTCGAGGCGAACAAGAACTACTCGCTCGCCGGCGCGGGCGCGGACGGCAACCTCGTCCAACACTTCCTGCTCGACGCCGAGCAGGGCTACTGCGTCCACTTCGCGTCCGCGATGGTCGTCCTCCTCCGCGAGGAGGGCGTCCCCGCGCGCTTCGTCACCGGCTACACCGCCGGCCAGCACGTCGGGAACGACACGCACGTCGTCCGCGGCCTCGACTCGCACGCGTGGGTCGAGGTCTACTTCCCGGACGTCGGCTGGGTCCGCTTCGACCCGACGCCCGCCGACCCGCGCGAGCAGGCCGAGCAGGCCCGCCTCGAGGACGCCCGCGAGCGGAACGAGAGCGGCGTCGACGCCGCCGGGAGCGAGCCGACGACCACGACCACCGCCACCACCGACCCCGACCCCGACCCGGGCGACGGTCGCACGACGACGGCGACCACCGCTGCGACCGCGACGAACGGCTCCGGTGCGGTCGGCGCCACCCCGACGCTCCCCCCGGGCTACGAGCGGCCCGGCGCCGGCACCGCCACCGCGTCGGACGGCGGCCTCCCGTCGCTTCCCGAGCCGCGCGTCCTCGCGCTCTGGGGCGTCCTCCTCGGTGGCGTGCTCGTCGGCCTCCGGCGACTCGGCGTCTTCTCGCGCGCCTACCGCGCCGTCTGGCTCCGCTGGCTTCCGCGCGGCGACCCCGCGCGCACCGTCGACGGCGCGTACGCGCGCGTCGAGTACGTGCTCGGCCGGCGGCGTCGCCCGCGCCGCGACGGCGAGACCGTTCGGGAGTACCTCCGGGCCATCGACGCGCCCGACGCCGCCAGACGGATCGCCGCGCTGCGCGAGCGAGCGCGCTATCGCGGCGACGTCACGAGCGCCGACGCGGCCGCCGCCCGAGACCAGCTACGCGAGCTGGTAGGCGAAAACGGCCGCCCGTAGCCCGTTCGAGCGGTCTGGCGACAGTATTTTGTATCCCGACATCCAACCTAGCACCGTAATGTCGGACGTATGCTCGACGTGCGGATTGCCCGATGAACTCTGCGTCTGCGAGGACGTCGCCAAGGAGTCCCAGCAGATCACAATCCGCATCGACGAGCGCCGCTACGGGAAGGAAGTGACCGTCGTCGAGGGGCTCGACCCCAAAGACGTCGACCTCGACAGTCTCTCCTCGGACCTCAAGTCCAAGTTCGCGTGCGGTGGGACGGTCGAGAACGGCGAAATAGAACTTCAGGGCAATCACTCGGGTCGCGTCGAGGACTTCCTCCGCGATAAGGGCTTCAACGTCGCCTGAACGACGGTTTTGCCGGCGCGCACCGCGCGCCGGCAAACGCTCGACCGCTGCGGGAAACCGCGTGTTTCGTCGCTTGCGTAGAACGCGCCGCGTTCCGCGGACGAAAGCGCGGTAGGCCCCTCGGGGGGTCGCCGCCTCGCGCCGGTCGGCGCGAGCGGATATCGGGGCGGCTATCGTTCCGTCCCGCTTCCCGTTCTCTTGCAATTTTTCACGCCGCGTAGCGGCGGCTCGGCCGAGACCGGCGGGTCGCGGACGGGCGGTCGCCTAGAAGGGTGCGTCGGGCGTCCCGTCCGGGGCCGGCCCCTCGTCCGCCTCGCGCGCGGCCGTCTCGAGGCCCCACTCCCACGCGGTCAGTCCGCCCGCCATGCTCTCGACGGTGGCGTCCTCGTCGATGCCCTCGTAGGACGCGATGAGGTTCGCGGCCTGCACGCTCGACTGGCCGTGCGGGCAGACCGTGACGACGCGCTCCGCGCCCGCGAAGCGCTCGACGTCCCGCGTGAGGCGCGGGAAGGGGACGTTCTCGCTCCCGGGGATGTGGCCCTGCGCGTACGCGCCCTCGGGCCGGATGTCGACGACGCGGACCGCCGCGTCGTCATCGAGGAGCGCCTTCACGTCCGCAGGCGTGATCTCTCCGTCCATACCTCGATGGTGCGCGCCGGCGCGGATAAACGGCGCGGTCAGGGCAGGTAGCCGTCGGCGGCCGCGAGCAACACGCCCTCGAGCGTCGCGTCGTTCGCGCGCCCCTCGCGCACCGTCTCGACGACGTCGGCGGCGGGGACGCGTCGCACCTCGATGAACTCGTTGTCGTCGAGGTCGCGTTCGCCGGCGGTGAGGCCCTCCGCGACGACGATGCCCCGGTCGTGGCGGAGGACGCCGGTCGTGCACGCCACCTCCTGAACGAGCGTGTACTCGTCGGCGACGTACCCCGTCTCCTCGCGGAGTTCGCGGCGCGCCGCCGCCTCGTAGCCCTCGCCCGCCTCGACGATGCCGGCGACGAGTTCGAGACAGCGCTCGCGAATCACCGGCCGATACTGCTCGACGAAGACCACGTCGTCGCCGTCGACGGCGAGCACGACCACGGCGTCCGGGAGGTCCGCCCAGTAGTAGTCCTTCTCCGTCCCGTTCGGCTGCTCGACGCGGTCGTAGCCCCCCGCGTACCAGCCGGTCTCGTACTCGGTCGCGCTCTCGACGACGCGCCACGACTCGGAGTCGTCCATACGTCGCGTCGGCGTCGCCGGGCGAAAAGCCTCCCGCTCGCCTCAGACGACCTCGCTGTAGAACTTCCCGTGCGCGATGCGCCGCAGCGTCCCCACCGCCGCCTCGGGTTCGTTCTGGTAGGTCGCCGCGACCACCGCGTCCTCGAACGGGACGACGTGCCAGACCGCGTTCTCGACCTCCGTGCTGCCGTTCTCGTAGACGTCGAGGTCGGGGTGGGCCTCGCAGAAGGACTCGAACTCCGCGTAGGTGCCGACCGAGACTTCGAGGAGCGACGCGAAGAGCGCGTCGCGCGCCGTCTCCACGACGTCGCTCGTCACGCGCTCGCGGTACTCCTCGCGGTCGAACTCCATCGCCTTCGCCGTTTCTCGAGTGACGGTCTGCGCGGCCGGCCCGAGCTCGCGATACTGGTCGGCCGCCTCCTCGGGCGTCTCCGGCGCGAGGAATCCACGCTCGTCCATGCCCGGCGAAGGCGCGCCACGCCCTACTCGGTTTCGCCTTCGGCGTCGTCGGCCGCGTCGCCGTCGTCCGCGGACTCGGCCGGCGACTCCGCCGAGTCGCCGCCCTGCTCGCGCGTCGCGTTCGCTCCCGCTCGCTCTCCCCGCGATGCCTCCGTTCCGTCGGCATCGCGCTGCATCTCCTGAGTCATCTCGGCGGCGTCCTCGAGGATGCGCTGTGCCTCCCCGCCGAGCGCGCCCGCGCCGCTCGTGTCGACGGCGGGCCCGTTCGACCCGTGGCCGTGGTCGTGCGCGTGGCCCTCGACGGGTTCGGTCTCCACCTCGAACTCGACCGTCTCCGCGTGCTCGGTGACGCGCGGCGCGAGGTCGTCGGTGCCGCCTTCCTCCCAGCCGGCGGCGTGCTCGTCCAGCCACGCCTCGTGGTCGCTCGCGCCCGTCACCGCCGCGAACGCGAGGTGGTCCGCGAGGTGCTCGGCGTCGGGGACGTGCTCGTCACAGACCGGACACGCGTAGCCCATACCGGGCACCTAGGTGCGGACCAGTAAACGCGTGGCGGTCTCAGAGGCGCGCGATCATCACGAAGGCGTCCTCGCCGTCCGAGTAATAGCGCGGGAGCGTGCGGAGGTACTCGAAGTCGAACGTCCGGTAGAGCGAGATGGCGGGCTCGTTCGAGCGCCGGACTTCGAGTTTCGCGCTCCGGACGCCCTGCGCGTTCAGCACACTGAGCGCGTGCGAGAGGAGCGAGCGCCCGATTCCCTGCCCGCGAGCGTCCGGGTGGACGGCGATGTCCTTCACGTGGCCGAGCGGGCGGCCGTGGTTCGGGATGGTGTCCGCGACGACGAAGCCCGCGACGCCAGCGCGCTCCTCCGCGACGAGGAAGCCCGGGTCGCCGAGGTGCTGCTCGAAGGCGGAGAAGGGCCACGGCTGCGCGAACGACTCCTTCTCGATGCGGAAGACGTCCAAGAGGTCGCCACGCCGCGCCTGTCGGATGCCGGCGTGTTCGACCCGGTCGGCAGCCGTCGTCACGAGTGCGCGTAGGGGGCCGGGGGGTATGTACGCTGTGGCCCGCGACCGGCGCGCGTCGCCGCGGCTGGCCGAGCGAGAAAAACGAAAGGAGAGTGGAGCGTTAGTCGTCGGCGGGCGTCGCGCCGGAGTCGCCCTCGCCGTACTGCTGCTTCGTGAGCGAGAGCTTGCCACCGGCCGCGAGGATACGACGCTCGCGCTCGGAGGCGTCGAGGTAGCCCGTGGCCTCCCAGTCGTCGTTCACGCGGACCGTGAACTCCTCCTGGCCGGACTTGACGGCCTCCTCGACGTCGTCGACGATCTCGATGTCGTCGCCCTGTTCGATCTTCGCGTAGGTCTCCTCGTCGATGGTGAGCGGGAGGAGGCCGAAGTTGAACAGGTTCGCCTTGTGAATGCGGGCGAAGGACTGCGCGAGGACGCCCTCGATGCCGAGGTACATCGGACAGAGGGCGGCGTGCTCACGCGAGGAGCCCTGACCGTAGTTCTCGCCGGCGACGAGGAAGCCCCCGTCGGACTGCTTCGCGCGCTCGGCGAACGTGTCGTCGACGCGCGAGAGCGTGAACTCGGAGAGCTTCGGGACGTTGGAGCGGAACTTCAGGATGTCCGACGTCGCCGGGATGATGTGATCGGTGGTGATGTTGTCCTCCATCTTCAGGAGGGCTTCACCTTCGAGGTGGGCGTCGAGCGGGTCCTTCAGCGGGACGTCGCCGATGTTCGGGCCCTTGATGAGGTCGTCGTCGATGGCTTCCTCGGGCGCGATGATGTCGGGGTCGTCCTGCCCCATGCCGGGGCTGTAGGAGTCGCCCATCGTGAGGCCGGGCGCCTCGAGGTCGCCGAGTTCGTCGGCGAGGTCGCGCGGGTCGACGATTTCGCCCTTGATCGCGGCAGCGGCCGCGACCTCCGGGGAGCAGAGGTAGACGGAGTCGTCCTCGATACCGGAGCGGCCCTCGAAGTTGCGGTTGAACGTCCGGAGGCTGACGGAGTCGGAGGCCGGCACGTGACCGATGCCGATACAGGCACCACAGGTCGCCTCGGAGAAGTTGACGCCGGCGGCCATCATCTCGGCCGTCCAGCCCTCGCGGGCGAGCATCTCGGAGGCCTGCTTGGAGCCGGGCGCGACGATCATCTCGGTGTGCTTGGCGACCTCGCGGTCCTCGACCATCTTCGCGGCCGGGAGGATGTCCTCGTAGGCGCCGTTCGTACAGGAGCCGACCATGACCTGCTCGACGTCCTCGCCCGCGACTTCGCGGACCGGGACGACGTTGTCGGGCATGGAGGGCGTCGCGATGAGCGGCTCGAGGTCGGAGAGGTCGATGGTGACCGTGTCCGCGTAGTCGGCGTCCTCGTCGGCCTGCAGCTCGACGTACTCGTCCTCGCGACCGATGCGGGAGAGCCAGTCCTTCGTCTTCTCGTCCGTCTCGAAGATGGAGGACGTGGCGCCGAGTTCGGTGCCGAGGTTCGTGATGGTGGTGCGCTCGGGGATGGTGAGGGATTCCGCGCCCTCGCCCGTGTACTCGAAGATCTTGCCGACGCCGCCCTTCACGGAGAGGCGACGGAGCATCTCGAGCGCGATGTCCTTCGCGGTGGCCCACTCGGGGAGCTCACCCTCGAGCTGGACGTTGACGATCTCCGGCACCTCGACGTAGTAGGGGCCGCCGCCCATCGCGACGGCGATGTCGAGGCCACCCGCGCCGATGGCGAGTTCACCGAGGCCGCCGGGCGTCGGCGTGTGGCTGTCGGACCCGAGGAGGGTCTTGCCGGGCGCGGCGAAGTTCTCCTTGTGGACCTGGTGGCAGATGCCGTTCCCGGGCCGGGAGAAGTACGCCCCGTACGTTCCCGCCGCGGAGCGGAGGAAGCGGTGGTCGTCCGTGTTCTTGAAGTCGAACTGATAGGTCTGGTGGTCGCAGTACTGCGCGGCGAGCTCTGTCTGCACTTCGTCGAGCTCGAGCGCCTCGAACTGCAGCCAGACCATCGTCCCCGTGGTGTCCTGCGTGAGGACCTGGTCGATCTCGATCCCGATTTCCTCGCCGGTTTCGAGTTCACCCTCAACGAGGTGGTCGTCGAGGATTTTCTCCGTCAGCGTTTGTCCCATAGCGGACGGAAGTCGGTATGCGACGATTATAAATCCCGCGTGTTTATTCATACCGTAGAACGTCCTAATATGGCTTCTATTCCCTTAATTCGCGCGTGGACGGGGTCCGGAGCCGCCGCGTGCGGCCCCGAGATGGCTTCTTCGTGGTATTTCGTGAACGAGGGGTCGACGCCGAATCGACAGACGGTTGAACCAGCCACCGACAGGAGTCGATATGTTCGAGAGTGGCGCGTTCGTCGCCGACGCCCTCGGCGACGTCACCGACGAACAGGTGCAGCCGAACGGCGTCGACCTCACCCTCGGGAGCGTCGAGGCGCAGACCGAACCGGGGCGCATCACGACCGACGGGAAGACCGTCGGCGAGCGCGACGCCGTCGAGACGGTCGAACGCGACGGGCGCGAGTGCTACGCGCTCGACCCGGGATACTACGTCGCGCAGTACGCCGAGACCGTCCGCGTCCCCGAGGGCCACGTCGGCTTCGTCTACCCGCGTTCGAGCCTGATGCGCAACTCCTGTATGCTCCACACGGCCGTCTGGGACGCCGGCTACGAGGGGAAGGGCGAGGGGTTACTGGAGGTCGGCCGGCCCATCGAGATCGAGGTTGGGGCGCGCTTCGCACAGTTCGTCCTCGCGGAGGCCGAGCACGAGGACGCCTACGACGGGAGCTATCAGGGCGAACGCCTCGACTAGCGCTCGACGGCGTCGAAGAGGGGGGCGAGCGTGTCGACGAGCGCCGCGTCCGCGTCGGCCGACACTCGGGCGTACGCGCTCCCGCCCGCGTACGTGTGCCCGCGAGTGAGAACGTGCAGGAGGCGGAACGTCCGCTCGGCGCCGAGGGCGTCCGCGAAGGCGTCGACGGCGTCGACGTACACGGCGGCGTCGGCGCGGTCGTCGAGCCCCGCACGGAGCGCGGCGGCGAGGTCGGCCGGCCCGGACACCGACTCGACGGGCGCGGCGCAGTCGGCCGGGACGTCGGCACCGAGCGTGACGATACGGGGCGGTGAGTCGATACCCGACGGCCCCCACCGCTCGAGGAGCGCCTGCGGCGTCGTGTCGGCGAGGGCGGCGACGGCGCGCGCGTCGCCTGCGTCCGCCGCGAGCGACGAGAGCGCGTCCTCGGTCGTGCCGACGACGAGCACGCTCCGGCCCGTGTCCATACGTGTCCCACCTATCACTCGTCCATAAATGTGTGGATAATCGACAGGTGTGTGAGAAGGGCGTCGCGGGCGGGTTCGTCCGCCGCGCCGGGGACCCGGGCGGCCGCTCAGACGCGGCGGCGGACGAGCGCGAACACGGCGAGGAGCGCGACGACCGCGGCGACCACCGCACCGCCGACTGCGGTCGTCAGGAGCGGTATCGAGGTGCCCGTCGACCCGCTCGTCGGGGCGTCGGCGGCGCTCGCGGACGACCCGTCGTCGGCGCGCTCGGAATCGCGGACCGTCACGGTGCCCGCGTCGGTGGCGGGTTCGACGGCCGCCCCGCCGTCCGCGTCGAACTGGCGGGGCTCGACGGAGAGGTTCACCGCGCCGGGCGCGACGCCGGAGAGTTCGACGGTGGCGAGGACGACGTCGGACGCGCCGGGCTGGACGCGCTCACGCAGGTCCGCGGCCTCGACGGTCACGCGCCGACCGTCGTCACCGATGGCGGGGTCGGTCGTCAGCCCGAACGTGTCGGGGTAGCTCGCGTTCGAGATGCGGGCGGCGTCGCCCGCGACGCGAACGTCGAGCGCGAACCCCGCGAGGCCCTCCGGCGCTTCGGTGAGGACGACGTCGGCCGTCGCCGTGCCGTTCGCCGCGAGTTCGGCGTTCGCGACCCGGACGGTCGGTGTGGCGGACGCGTCGGCGGCCGCGCCGCTCGGCGACGCGGCGCCGGACGGCCCGACGAGCGCGGCGGCGAGGAGCGCGACGACGAACGCGCCGACGAGTGCGACTCGGACGGGGTCGAGGTCTGACGAGGGCATCTGCGTGGGTGGGGTGTGACTAGGGGCTCACTGCTCGACGCCGGCCTCCTCGTAGAGGTGGACGATGTCGGCGTAGTCGAGGCGGTCGTTCTCGTTGAAGTCGAAGCTGCGCGCGTTCGACGCTACGCTCTTCGATTCCATGCGGTCGAAGAGGAGGACGACGTCGTCGTAGTCGACGCGGCCGTTGCCGTTGACGTCCTCGTAGCGGCCGTCGCCGTCCGGGTCGGACGGCACCGACCCGCTGCCGGCGACGCTGGCGGGGCCGGTGACCGTGACGCCCGAGCGGGTTTCGACGGCGACGTTCTGCCCCTCGTCGTCGTCGAGGGCGGCGCTCACGTCGAGGTCGGCCGCGCCCCCGCCGACGCCGGAGAGCGTGACCGTCGCGAGCGTGAACTCGACGCCGTCGGCCTGCATCGCCTCGTTCACGTCCGCGAACTCGAAGGCGGCGGTCGAGCCGTCCTCGGCGATGGACGGCGGCTGGTTGAGGCCGGCCGCGTCGGGGTAGCTCGCGCTCGTGATCTCGGCGACATCGGTGTCGGAGACGCCCACCGAGAACGTCCCGCCGGAGAGGCCGTCCGGGATGTGCTTCGCGCGCACCTCGACGGTGACCGACTCGCCCTGTCCGACGGCGGCGGAGCCGACGGCGACCGTCGGGTTCGGCTGGTAGACCCAGAGGCAGTCGTTCGGGTAGGAGCGCCGGGACTCCGCGAACCCGTCCTCACAGCAGAGGACGCGGCCGTCGTCCATCGCGTAGACGTTGTCGATGTTCCGAACGGCGTCGTTCGCGGCCTGCGGGCCGTCCGTGAAGTCCGGCCCGACGACGACGGGTTCGAGCGTCGAGACGTCGTAGTTCGCGTCGAGTTCCGCGCGGTAGACGACGCCGCCGTCGACGCGGTCCATCTGGAGGTCGCCCGTGTCGTCGGCCATGTCGTCGTTGAACTCGGAGATGCCGAAGTAAACGTAGTCGCCGGGGCCGGCGTCGTCGACGCTGTCGATGCCCTCGGCCTTGTTGAACTCGATGGACGCGCCGATCTCCTTCGCGGCGGCGCGCGTCTCGAGGAACGGGACGCGGCGCAGGCCCTCGTCGACGCCGTCGTGGCCGCGCGCCTCGTACTGGCGCGCCCACTCGACGATCTCCTCGTTCGTGATGTAGTTCTGGTTGCCGTTCTCGATGACCGCCTTGTCGGCCTCCTCGATGGCCGTCGCGCGGTCCTCCGTCCAGTCGGTCTCCGCGTGCGTCTCGAGGTAGTCCGCCTGCGTGACGTCGTCGTACTCGGCGATCCACGACTCGATCTCCGCGTTCGAGGCGTGCCCGAGCGGCACCCACTCGACGTCGAGGGCGACGTCCGCCGGGGACGCGCGCGTGCCGGAGTCGGCGGCGCTCGCGGCGTCGTTCGTGACCTTCGGCGCGTAGAGCGTGCCCGCGAGCTCCATCGGGTCGTCGTAGCTCGGAATCTCCTCGTCCGCGACGAACTTGTAGATGCCCTTGCTGTCGCCGTCGGACGCGCCGTAGACCGTCCGCAGGTCGTTCTGGAAGTTCGGCGACTCCCACGCCGCCCGCCCGAGGACGTAGTACTTGATGGGCTCGGGCGTCTCGGCGTGCGGCTCGCGGTAGTCGACGTGGTAGCCGTAGCGGTACGGGTTCGGGTACGCCTCGTCCGTGATGGGCGTGCCCGTGTTCTTCGCGTCCTCCACGACCTCGGTCTTCGCGTACGCGTCCGCCGTCGAGGTGTCGACCCCGGTCGCGTCACGCGGGAACGCACCGAGCTGGTAGGCGAGGAGTTCGACGCCCGCGAGCGCCCAGTTGCCCTGCACGGACCACGACTCGTCGCCGTAGTACTCGTCGACCGCGCTCTGGATGCCCGTGGGGTTCGGGCGGTTCCAGAACTGACAGCCGCCGACGAGCCCCTTCCCGGTGCCGGCCTCGACGATGTCGCCCACCGTCGCCTTGTAGGAGACGCGCGGGTGGGCGTAGTTCTCCTCCGAGGAGACCATCGTGTCCCACGGCGTGCGGTCGCCGTAGCAGTTGATCATCGTGCCCCCGAGGTCGCGCAGTTCCTCGGTGTTCGCCATGTTGATGGCGTTCTCGAGGTCGGCCTCCCACTCGCCGGTCGCCGCGTTCTTGCTGAGCGGGATGCGCGAGACGTTCCCCGGCGTGGACTCGAAGTTCGTAAAGAGGTGGCCCTCCGTTCCCGCCTCGTTCGACGCGATGAACTGGTTGCAGTCAGGCGTGTAGCCCGCCTCCGAGTAGCGCGTCCCCGGGAACTTGTCGATGGGCTCGCCGTCCGGCGTCTCCGGGACGCCGAGTTGCTCGCTCGCGCCGTTGATCGGTTCCTCCCGCCGGGCGAGCATGACGTAATCGCCGTCGGCGGTCCGCACGGAGTGCTGTTCGTCCTGCGTCTCGGGGGCGGAGAGCTCCTCGAAGTCGTCGTTGCTCCCGTTCATCGCGAAGGAGAAGCCCTTCACGTAGCCGATGCCCGCGCGGTCGTAGGGCGCGACGTTGTCGGTGCTCGGGTGCTGGAGGCTGTAGAGGAGCGTCCCGTCGTCGAAGACGAACGGGCCGGTGACCTCCGCGCCGAACGCCGTGTTCGAGAAGCGCTTGAGCGACCCCTTGACGCTCGGCGCGCCCGGCGTGTCCGATTCCTCGACGTCCGCGCTCGCGATCCCACTGCCGGCCACGCTCGCGCCGAGTGCGGCGGCGACTGAACTCGCCATCAGTTGTCGACGGCTGATATCGACCATGCAGCCGGAGACTTCGGGCAAGAGGTGATAGCTTCTTATAATATCAGTATTGTCGAGAACGAGTGCGTGCAGTCGGGAAATTGGGTATCAGTCACGTACATAGACGTATAGTGACGGAGACACGGTTCCCGACGGGACCGAGAGCGCGATCGGGTGCGTGTCGTCGGCCACCGGGTCGCGACGGGATGTGCGTATCGGCCGGCGCGACGGCGAGACCGGTGGCTGGGAGGGGCAGTTCCCGGTCAGAAAAAGACGGAGAGACGACGTACTCAGGCGACGCCTTCGGCCTCGGCGCCCTCGCGGATGTCGGCCGCCCGGCCCTCGACCCACTCGACGTAGTCGTGGACGCGGTAGGGCTTCCGACCGAAGAAGGAGGCGACCCACTCGACGTCGTCGTACTGCGTCAGGAGGTACGCGGCCAGCACCGCCCGTCCGGCGCCGATGACCTCCAGCGGGACGCCGCGCTCCCCGGTCGCCGCCTCCTCGAAGCCGTTCGTGCAGAAGTAGACGTCCGCGTACAGTTCGGCCGTCTCCGGGTCCGCGAACGTCCGGCCCCGATGCTCGGGCGCCTCGAAGCGATACTGCGGTCCGTCGGCGTCCGCGCCCGCCCCACACTCGACGATGCGCACGCCGAGGATGTACTCTCGGTGAATCGACTCCTCCGACCCGCGTCGTCCGTGGTCTGGTTTCGACATGGTGGCGTTCGCCGCCGACCCGCGACGTGGCCGACGTACGGACACCGCTGTCGAGGCGCGTATAGTGCGTTTATAATTTCGCTATATAGCACTCGGCGGCCCTCTACCGGCCACGTGAGGACTACGGCGCGAAGCGGACGACGCATCGGAGCGACCGGCGTCGGCGTGTCCCGACGGTTCGAGGACAGCGACGCTCGGAGGCCGACCGAATGGCATCCGCGCTCGGGGCCCTCGGGAGGGAGTCCCCACCGGTGGGATGTTCGGTGCCGGTGCGCGCTTTCGGAGTCGTCAGCGTCGCAACAATAGCGCGACCGGCACCAACAGGAGCGCCCCGGCGACGAACGGCGACCAGTAGAGCACGACGTAGGCGGCGGCAGCGAGCGGCGGCCCGACCGTCCGTCCGAGACTCCCCGCCCCCTGCGTGACGCCGAAGGCCGCCCCCTGCGCGTCCCCGGTGGCACCCTCCGAGACGAGCGCCGCGAGCCCGACCGTCGTCGCGCCGTTTCCGAACGACGCGAGCGCCCCGAACGCCAACAGCACGACGAGCCCACCGGTCACCCAGTCGGGGCCGCCCCCGAGGAGGGGCGTCGTTCCCGCCAACGGGGACGCCGCGAGCAGGACCAGCGCGAGGAACAGCGCCGCGACGCCCGCGCGGACGACGTATCGGACACCGACGCGCCGTGAGAGCCAGCCGACGAGCACTCCCTGGTTGACGATTCCGAGCGCGCCGATGTAGGCGAGGAACATCGCCGCGTCGGTCGCGTCGTATCCGAAGAAGTCGGCCAAGAACGGGACGAACATCACGGTGATGCCGGCGAACGCGAGCGAGGTCAGGAAGAACGCGACGACGAGCGGCCGGAGCGTTACGTCGGAGAGGGCGTCCCTGAACTGAGCGACGAACGTGACGCGCCGAGCCGGAACCCGGGGGCGATTCGGCTCCGTCAGGACGACCGCCGCCGCGGCGAGCGCGAGAAACGAGAAGCCGGCTGCGGCGAAACTCGGCAACGAGAAGCGAGTCACGGGAACGAGGTCGGGCAGGAGAGCGCGGGCGGTCGATACCGCCGTCTCGCTGGCCAGCAGACCACCGATCGCGGGACCGAACACGAACCCCAGCCCGAAGGCCGCGCCGACGAGGCCGAGTGCGCCGGGGCGCTCGGCCGGCGTCGTCACGTCAGCGATGTACGCCTGCGCGGCGGCGATGTTGCCGCCGGCGGCACCGGCGAGCAACCGAGCGCCGAACAGCACGACCAGACCCAGTACCGTTCCGAGGGTCGCGCCGATCTCCGCAGCGAACCCGAAGAGAACCCAGGCGACACCGGCGACGCCGACCGAGAGCATGAGCACGGGACGCCGTCCACGCTCGTCGGAGATCCGGCCCAGCACCGGGGCAGCCCCGAACTGCGCGAGGGAGTACGACGCCGCGAGTAGCCCGATGAAAACGTCGCTGACGCCGAACGAGCGGACGTAGAACGGGAGGATCGGGATGATGATGCCGAACCCGATCAGATCGATGAAGACGATGCCGACGACGACCGCGACGCGGCGACGTGTCCCTGACGATGAGGGGGGTGCTGCCCGGTCGCTCATCGCCGCCTGACTGGAAGCCACTCGGAATAGCCATCGCTATCGACGGGCATACCGGTACCGGATTTCACACCGCCTCGGTGACGGGATGGCCGGACTGCGGCGGGGCGCGTCAGGACACCGGCGTCCATCAGAATAGAGGGCGTGTCGATACGCGAACACTCCCGAGTCCGAGCCACGGGCGACCCTGCGGACACTTTCGACTGTATCCGAAGCAAGCCGCGGAAGGACGGGCGCGAAGGGATTTGAACCCTCGGCATCTTGGTCCGGAACCAAGTGCTCTGTCCACTGAGCTACGCGCCCACACCATCGTGTAGTGCGAGGGTGCGTTTAACGGTTGTGAAGCGGTCTCGCTCAGGGGTCGGGCGCGCCGGGCGACGGTGTCTCGTCGATGACGGCGTCCTTCCACGTGCCGCGAAGGAACCACGCGGCGGCGGCGATGGCGCCGACGATGTTCCCGAGCGCCATCCCGAACCAGATACCCTGCGCGCCGAGGCCGACGACGAACGCGAGGACGTAGACGGTGGGGACGCGACCGATCCAGAGCGCGACCATCGAGAAGACCATGCTCGTCGTCGTGTTCCCGGAGCCCCGGAAGGCGCCGAGGAGGACCTGGAGGACGCCGATGAACGCGAACTCGACGGTGCGGATGCGGACGTACTCGGTGCCGTAGGCGGCGATGTCGGCGGCGTTCTCGACGTTCGAGCCGAGGAAGACGGAGACGATGGGGCCCGGGAAGAGGTAGGCGACGACGGCGACGCAGAGCATGACGCCCGCGCCCGCACCAACGGCGAGGCGGACGGCGCGCTCGGCGCGCTCGGACTTCCCGGCGCCGAGGTTCTGCCCGACCATCGTGTTCGTCGCGCGCCCGAGGCCCATCGCGGGCAGGAAGACGAGGGAGATGAGCCGGTTCCCGAGGCCGTACGCGCCGACGACCGCCGGCGGGAACGACGCCACCATCGCGGTGAGCGTGATCATCGCGAGCGATGACGTCGACTGCTCGGCAGCGCTCGGGACGCCGAGGCGGACGATCTTCTTCACGAGGCCGAGGTCCGGCCGGAGGTCCGGGAGCGAGACGTCCGGGCCGGCGTCCGTGTAGAAGAGGACGTAGAGGCCGATGAGCGTGGCGACGAAGCGCGCGAAGACGGTGGCGACGACGGCGCCGCGAATCCCGAGTTCGGGGATCGGCCCGTAGCCGAAGATGAGCAGCGGGTCGAGGACGACGTTGATGGCGACGCTCACCAGCATGACGCGCATCGGGACGTGCGTGTTCCCGTATCCGCGCATCAGCGCGGAGAAGACGAAGAACCCGAAGAGCGCGGGGACGCCGAGGAAGAACCACCGCATGTACTCGGTGGCGAGCGGGATGACGACGGCCGCCGTCTCCGGGTCGGCGGGCAGGAGCGACAGCAGCGGGTCCGAGAGGAGGAACCCGAGAATCGCGAGGACGACGGCGATGACCGCGACGAACGAGAGCGTCTGACCCGCGACTTTCCCCGCGGACCCCTCGCTGTCCGCGCCCGTGTACTGCGCGACGAGGATGCTCCCCGCCGTCGTAAACCCGCCGCTCACCGAGATGAGGAAGAGGATGAGCGGGAACGCGAGCGAGATGGCGGCGAGCGCGTTCCCGGAGTATCGCCCCAGCCAGAACGTGTCCGCGAGGTTGTACGCCACCTGCAGCAGCTGGATGACGACGATGGGCCACGCCAAGCGGACCATCGGGCGGACGAGGCCGCCCTCGGTGATGCTACTCTCGTGTCCCGATTCAGTCACTACTAGAACGGCGATTCGTCCCGGTTTCAAGCTCCCGGTTCGGAGTTAAGCGGCAACCCGCCGCAGTTTGCCGGTTCTCGGCGCGAGGGCTCGTTTCACTCGCGTCGAGCGACGTCCTCGCGGCTACCGCCGCTCGGGTAGTGTCCCGCTCACTCCCTGCGCGCAACGTCGTGGCTCGCGGGTCGCTTCGCTCAGCGCTCGCGTATTGTCCCTCTCGCTCGTGTCACTCGCGTCGAGCGACGTCATGCCGCCCGAAGCCGTAGCGGAGCCGGTTCGCGAGGCGCCGCGAGAACTTCGCGTCGCGCCGGGAGTCGAAGCGCTCGCCGAGCGCCTCGTAGATGAGCGGAATCGCGACCTCCTGCTCGAGGGACTCCTGCACCGTCCACGTGCCCGTGGAGCCGCCGGCGACGTGGTCCGCGACGTCGCCGAGGTCCGTCCCCTCCTCGCGGAACGCCTCCTCGCAGAGTTCGAGGAGCCACGAGCGGATGACCGCGCCGTTGTTCCACGTGCGCGCGACGGCTTCGAGATCGAGGTCGTAGCGGCCCTCGTGGAGGAGTTCGAAACCCTCGCCGTACGTCTGCATGAGCGCGTACTCGACGCCGTTGTGCACCATCTTCACGTAGTGCCCGCTGCCGGCGGGCCCCATGCGGTCGTGGCCCTGCGGACCGGTGGCGACGGCGTCGAAGACCGGGACGAGTTCGTCGTACGCCCACTGCGGGCCGCCGACCATCAGCGAGAACCCGAGTTCCGCGCCGGCCGGGCCGCCCGACGTCCCGCAGTCGAGGTAGGCGGCCTCGGTGGCCTCGGCGCGGCGGGTCGAGTCCTCGAAGTGGCTGTTCCCGCCGTCGACGACGACGTCGTCCGCGTCGAGGTGCGGTTCGAGTTCCTCGAGCGCGGCGTCGACGGGGTCGCCCGCCGGCACCATCAGCCAGATGCGCTTCTCCGCGCCGAGCTGGTCGGCGACGGCCTCGATGCTGTTCGCGGGCGTCGCGCCCGCGTCCGCCGCGTCCGCGACGGCGTCCTCGTCGATGTCGAACGCGACCACGTCGTGGCCCGCGTCGAGGACCCTGTCCACCACGATGCGCCCCATGCGGCCGAGGCCGATGACGCCGAGTTCCATACGCGGGGAATCAGCGAGCGCCACCGTAGGGGTTGCGGTTCCGCGAGGTGGCGTAGAAGCACGGTGGCTAGCCGCGCCAAAGGCGCGTGTCAATTAAGTAAGAACCACGCCGCGAGCACAGCAGCGCCGCGAAGACCGGCGTCGCCTAGTCGTCCAGTAGCTCCTCTTCGAGCGGGTCGGTGTCGCCGGTCTGGGCGTCCCAGAGCGCGGCGTAGAGGCCGTCGCGTGCGACGAGTTCCTCGTGCGTGCCGCGCTCCTCGATGCGCCCGTCCTCGACGACGAGGATGAGGTCGGCGTCCGTCACCGTCGAGAGCCGGTGGGCGATACTGAGGGTGGTGCGGTCCTCGCTCAGCTCGTCGAGGCTGTGCTGGATGGCGAGTTCGGTCTCCGTGTCCACCGCGCTCGTCGCCTCGTCGAGCACGAGCACGGGCGGGTCCTGGAGGACGGTGCGCGCGATGCTGATGCGCTGGCGCTGGCCGCCCGAGAGCTTCACCCCGCGCTCGCCCGTCCGGGTGTCGTAGCCCTCGGCGAACCCCTCGATGAACTCGTGGGCTTCGGCGGCCTTCGCGGCCTCCCTGACCGCCTCGTCGCTCGCGTCGAAGTGGCCGTAGCGGATGTTGTCCGCGATGGTGCCGTCGAAGAGGAAGGTGTCCTGACCGACGTAGCCCACCGAATCGCGGAGGCTGTTCACGGTGACGTCGCGGAGGTCGTGGCCGTCGAGGCGGACCGCGCCCCGGTCGGGGTCGTAGAGCCTGAGGAGGAGTTTGACGACGGTGGACTTCCCCGCGCCCGTCGGCCCGACGAGCGCGACGGTGTCGCCCGGGTCGGCCTCGAAGTCGAACGACTCGAGGATGGGTTCGTCGTCGTAGGCGAACGTCACGTCGTCGTAGGCGACGCGGCCCTCGACGTCGTCGAGTTCGACGGCGTCCTCGTCGTCGCCGATGTGGACGGGGATGTCCATGAGGCCGAAGACGCGCTCGCTCGAGGCCTTCGCGTTCTCGTACTGGTCGACGATGTTCGAGACCTCCGCGAGCGGGCTGACGATGCGCTGCGTGTAGAGGATGAACGTCACGAACGTCCCCGCCGAGAGCGTCCCCGTGAAGAAGAGCGGCGGGCCGGAGAAGAGCCAGAGGCCGCCGATGACGAACGTCGCGGCGAACGCGAGGCCGGCGATGAACTCCATGCCGGGCCGGTAGACGAAGTTCAACCGGAGGACCGCCATCGTCGCGTCGTAGAGGTTGTAGGAGGCCTGCCGGACGCGCCCGACCTCGTACTCCTCGCTCCCCGTGGTCTTGACGAGTTCGACGCCGGCGAGCGAGTTCTCGAGGCGCGTGTTGAGGTGGCCGACGTTCGCGCGCTCGCGGGCGTAACGCGGCGCGACGGCGCGCATGAACCAGAACGTGAGCGCGAACAGCAGGGGGACGGCGACGAGCATGACGAGCGCGAGCTGCCAGTTCAGCCACGCCATCACGCCGAGGATGCCCGCCGTCATCACGATGAGGCGCGCCGAGTTCTGGAGGGCGTTGTCGAGGAAGATCTCGAGGTTGTTCGCGTCGTTGTTCAGAATGCTCATCACTTCGCCGGTCTGCTTGTCGTCGAAGAACGCCATGTCGAGGTTCTGCATCTTCGCGAAGGAGTCGGTGCGGACCTCGTGCATGACGCGGTGGGCGAACGTGTTCGCGGCGACGCCGTACACCCACGTGAAGAGCGCCGTCGTGGCGAACGCGGCCGTGATGACGATGGCGGCGAAGCGGAACTGCGCGGCGTCCGTCGTCGGGAGCCACGCCGCCGGCACGAGCGGGAGGACGAACGGCGCGTCGCTCGTGAAGATGCTGTCGAGGGCGACACCGAGCACGAGCGGCGGGAGGAGACTGGCGACTCGCGCGAAGACGTTCGCGACCATGCCGAGCGCGAACCACTCCCAGACGCCCCGTCCGTACGCGGTGAACAGTCGATAGAGCGGCCTGTCCACCGATTCGCGATAGTCGTCGAAGACGCTGTCCTCTTCTGTGGACACGATACCGGCGGGACGCTCTACGGTGTCTTAGTACGCGTGGAACCGGACGACTCTGGGGGGTTCGCGCCCATCAGTCGAGCGCGCGCTTCGGCGTGATGACGGGTTCGGCGCCGTACTCGACGGCGGCGTCGACGCCGAACACCTCCGCGAGCAGTTCCTCCGTCACGACGTCCTCGGGGCGCCCCCAGTCGTAGATGTCGCCGTCGCGGAGCGCGACGAGGTAGTCCGCGAATCGCGCGGCCTGCGTGAGGTCGTGGAGGACGATGCAGACGGTGACGCCGCGCTCCTCGTTGAGCGTCCGGATGACCTCCATCACCTGCAGTTGGTGGCGGAGGTCGAGGTACGTCGTGGGTTCGTCGAGGAGGAGGGTGTCCGTCTCCTGAGCGAGCGCCATCGCGATGCGGACGAGCTGGCGCTGACCGCCGCTGAGGCTCCCGACCTCCGTCGAGCGGAGGGTCTCGATGCCCGCGAGGTCGATGGCGCGGTCGACGGCCACCTCGTCCTCCTCGGTCTTCCCCTCGAGGAAGCCCTTGTGCGGGTAGCGGCCGTGGTGGACGAGTTCCTCGACGGAGAGGTCGCCGGGCGTCGAGCCGTGCTGGGAGAGCATGCCGAGCTCGCGCGCGAACTCCTTCGAGCCGAACTCCGCGATCTGCGTCCCGTCGAGGAGGATGTCGCCGGTGTCGGCGTCGAGGTGCCGGGCGAGCGCCTTCAGGAGCGTGCTCTTCCCGCTCCCGTTCGGGCCGACGAGCGCCGTCACCTCGCCCTCGGGGATGACGAGGGTGTCGCAGTCGACGACGGGCTCCTCGAGGCCGGGATAGCCGATCTCGAGGTCGGTGCCGTGGAGTTTCGCGTCGGATTCGGTCTCCGATGCGGCGTCGCGTTCGGTCTCGGTGCGGCCGTCCGGTTCGGGGGTGTGGTGTGTCTGGGACATGGCTCAGAACTCGCTGAAGTCGCCGTGGCGTCGCATGAGGTAGAGGAAGTAGGGGCCGCCGATGAGGCCGGTGACGATGCCGACCGGCACCTGGATGGGCATGAGCGCGAGGCGCGCGATGACGTCGGCGGCGAGGACGAGCGCGGGCCCGAGGAAGACCGACCCGACGACGAGGCGCCGGTAGTCGCTTCCGACGACGGTGCGGACGGCGTGCGGGACGACGAGGCCGACGAACCCGACGAGGCCGGCGACGGCGACGGCGGTCGCGGCGGCGAGGATGGCGAGCGACGAGAGACCGAAGCGGACGTACTCCACGGGCATCCCGAGCGATTTCGCGGTCTCCTCGCCGAGGAGGAGGACGTTGAGGTGGCGGGAGGCGAGGAGGAGAACGGGGATGACGACGAGGGTGGGGAGGATGGCGAGGCGGAACTGCGCCCAGCCCACGCCGGTGAGCGACCCGGTCGTCCACGCGATCGCGGTCTTCACGGCGGCCGTGCTGTCGAGGAAGTAGAACAGGCCCGTCTGGAGGGACTGGAAGACGGTCGCGACGACGACGCCCGCGAGGACG
This sequence comes from Halarchaeum grantii, assembly GCF_014647455.2. NCBI lineage: Archaea > Methanobacteriati > Methanobacteriota > Halobacteria > Halobacteriales > Halobacteriaceae > Halarchaeum > Halarchaeum grantii. The sequence goes on from NZ_BMPF01000002.1 coordinate 574,746, forward strand.
AGCCGAACCGGGGAGGTGCCGCCCTGCCACGCGATGAGGTAGACGAGGCTGAACGCGAGCGCGCCGCCGAGCGCGGCGGCGAACGGGAGGACGAACGTCGCGCTCGCGAAGAAGACGAGCGTGATGAGGACGGCGAGGCCCGCGCCGCCGCTGACGCCGAGGATGTAGGGACTGGCGAGTTCGTTGCGCGTGACGGCCTGGAAGACGGCGCCGGAGACGGCGAGGTTCATGCCGACGAGCGCGGCGACGAAGACGCGGGGCATCCGCAGACTCCAGATGATGAGGGCGTCCCGGCTCAGGAACTCGGGCAGGTCGCTGCCGGTGAGGATCGAGAGCCAGACGTCCGTGTTGAAGAGGATGTGTGGGTCGGTGAGGACGTCGAAGGTCACGCCGAGCGACGTCGGATACGACCCCTGGGACACCTGGACGAACGTGGCGACGACGGAGACGACGAGACTCCCGACGACGAGCGATGCCAACCGTCGGTCGCGGGAGTCGAATCGTGTGTGGTTCGTCGCCGACCGCAACGATACGTCCATCACCCCTATTTCGTTTAGGGATGCCTAAATCCGTTGCGGTTGCGTTACAGGTCGCCGTTCGCGATGTCGGCGACGCGCTGGCGGTCGAAGAGTTGCTCGTCGACGCCGTAGAGCTGGGAGGCGGCGCGCTCGGTGAGCACGAGGTTGCTGATCGGGCCCTGATAGAGCGGCCCGCCACGGTAGACGTTCCCGTTCTGGACGGCGGTGAGTTCGCTGCCCGTCTCGTGGTCCTCCATGAAGGAGACGACGGTGCTCTCGAACTCCTCGGCGGTCTGGGCCTCGTGGCCGCGCAGGAGGAGGTACTCGGGGTCGATCTTGAGGAGGGTCTCGTAGTCGATGTTCCCGCGCGAGGAGTGGAAGTCCTTCACGCTCGTCTCCGCGAGCGCGTCCCGGACGTTCATGTCGCGCCACTGCTTGAAGCTCGTCCCCTCGTTGACGAGGTAGGGGAGGAAGGACGTCGGCTCGTTGCCGGACGCCCAGAGGACGGCGACCTGCGGGCGCTCGGCGTCCGACGTGGGGACGAAGTCGAGGTCCGACTGGAACTCCTCGTGGAGGCTCGCGAACGCCTCGTAGCGCTCGGTGCGCTGGAAGAGCTGCGCGAGCTTCTCGAAGGCCTCGTAGAGCGTGTAGTACTGGTAGTCCTCGTGCCACGCGTAGCCGCGCGAGAAGATGGAGTTCCCGAAGAACGGCCCGAGGTTCTCCGTTACTTCCGCGACGTCGGACTCGCTCCACCCCTTGAAGCGGTTCATGAGGAAGTTCGGGTCCTGCACGTGGACGTGGTTCTCCTCGCCCTCGGCGAGCGCGTAGTAGCGCTCCTTCGAGACGCCGTCCTGATAGAGCGAGAGCATGTCGCTCTTGTCGGCGGAGACGCCGTCGATGGCGTCGTAGTACCGGGTGTGCCAGCGGCTCGTGAGCCAGAGCGCCTTCGGCTCCTCGAGGCCGAGCGCGAGGCCCATGTCGGCGTAGCTCCCGTTGTTCGCGACCCACGAGGTCGGAACGGACTCGAAGGTGACGTCGCCCATCGGCGCCATCGACACCGTGTAGGAGTCGTCGGCCTCGGTTGTCGTCTGCGTCGTGGTCTGCTCGGTCGTGCTCGTCGTGGTGTCGCCCGTTCCACCACAGCCCGCGAGGAGTCCGGCGGCGCCCGTGCCGACGGTCCCGATGAAGGTTCGGCGGTCCATATCGGTTTAGGCCTGCCTAAAGAACAAAAACCCTCCGATGTTTCGGTCGTCCTAAACCCAGTCGAGACCGGGACGGGAACCTTTTTACGGAGCGCTTTCGTCCGTCGGTGTATGCGCGTCGCTGTCGCCGTAGTACGTCGGTGAGTGCCGACCCGTTTCTGGCGCGCGTCGAGATGCTACCCCGACAGCGACGACTTCAGAGACATGACCCAGGTGCCCGACGACTACGACCCCGAGGAGTTAGAGCCGCGACTCCAGCAGCGCTGGCTGGACGAGGAGACCTACCGCTTCGACGGCGACGCCAACGACCCCGACACCGCCTACGTCGTCGACACGCCGCCACCCTACCCGACCGGTGAGCTCCACATCGGCCACGCGCTCAACTGGTCGTACATGGACTTCGCGGCGCGCTTCCACCGCCTTCAGGGCGACGACGTCCTCTTCCCGCAGGGATGGGACTGCCACGGCCTCCCCACGGAAGTGAAGGTCGAGGAGAACGAGGGCATCCAGCGCACGGACGTCCCGCGCGACGAGTTCCGCGAGATGTGCGTCGAGCACACCCGCCACCAGATCGACTCGATGAAGGAGACGATGCGCGAACTCGGCTTCAGCCAGGACTGGGACGCCGAGTTCCGAACGATGGACCCCGAGTACTGGGGCAAGACCCAGGAATCCTTCGTCGAGATGGCGAACGACGACCTCGTCTACCGCGACGAGCACCCCGTCAACTGGTGTCCGCGCTGTGGTACCGCCATCGCCGACGCCGAAGTCGAACCCATCGAGCGCGAGGGGACCCTCCACTACGTCACCTTCCCCGGCGTCGACAACGACGACATCGAGATCGCGACGACGCGCCCCGAGCTGATGGCGGCCTGCGTCGCGATGGCCGTCCACCCCGACGACGAGCGCTACGACGGCCGCGAGGACGACACCTTCGAGGTGCCGCTCTTCGGCCACGAGGTCGAACTCATCGAGGACGAGGACGTCGACCAGGAGTTCGGGAGCGGCGCCGTCATGGTCTGTACGTTCGGCGACAAGCAGGACGTGACGTGGTGGGCCGAGCACGACCTCGACCTGCGCGCCGTCTTCACCGAGGACGGCCACCTCACCGGGGACGCGGGGGAGTACGCCGGCCTCACCATCGAGGAGGCGAAGGAGGCCGTCGCCGAGGACCTCGACGCCGAGGGCTACCTCAACGACACCGAACCCACGGAGCAGTCCGTGGGCGCCTGCTGGCGCTGTGACACCCCCATCGAGATCCTCTCGAAGGAGCAGTGGTTCGTCGAGGTGGACAAGGACGCCATCCTCGAACGGGCCGAGGAGGTCGAGTGGATCCCCGAGCACATGCACCAGCGCCTCGTCGAGTGGACGGAGGGGATGGACTGGGACTGGGTCATCAGTCGCCAGCGCGTCTTCGCGACGCCCATCCCCGCGTGGGAGTGCACCGACTGCGGGCACTGGCACATCGCCGGGGGCGAGGAGACGCCCGTCGACCCCACCGAGGAACCGCCGTCCGTGGGGAGTTGCCCCGAGTGCGGGAGCGACTCGTGGACCGGCGAGACCGACGTCATGGACACGTGGATGGACTCCTCCATCACGCCCCTGCACGTCTCCGGGTGGCCCGAGAACATCGACCTCGAGGAGTTCGAGCCCGTCAGCCTCCGCCCGCAGGGCCACGACATCATCCGCACGTGGGCGTTCTACACGCTGCTGCGCACCGGCGAACTCACCGACGAGAAGCCGTGGGAGAACATCCTCATCAACGGTATGGTGTTCGGCCCCGACGGCAACAAGATGAGCAAATCGCGGGGCAACACCGTCAGCCCCGAGGAAGCCGTCGAGGAGTACAGCGCGGACGCCGCGCGACAGGCGCTCGCGCTCGGCGGCCAGCCCGGCAGCGACGTCCAGTTCCAGTGGAAGGAGGTGAAGTCCGCGAGCCGGTTCCTCACGAAGCTCTGGAACATCGTCAAGTTCGCGAGCGGGCACTTCGACGAGGACACGCCCGACATCGAGGACGCCGCCTACCGCGACGCGGACAGTTGGATCCGCTCGAAGGCGACGCGCGTCGCCAGCGACGTCGAGGCCGAGATGGAGGCCTACCGCTTCGACGCCGCGCTCCGCGAGCTCCGGGAGTTCGCGTGGAACGACCTCGCGGACGACTACGTCGAACTCGCGAAGGGGCGACTGTACAACGGTCGGCCCGGGGAGCGCGACGCCGCTCGTAAGACGCTCTACGACGTTGTTTCCGCCGTCACGCGGATGCTCGCGCCGTTCAGCCCGCACCTCGCCGACGAGGTCTGGCGCCACCTCCCCGGCACCGAGGGCAGCGTCCACACCGCCGACTGGCCCGCCCTCGACGCCTACGACGAGGACGCCGAGGAGCGCGGCGAGGTCATCGCCGAGGCCACCCGCGAGATCCGCGCGTGGAAGTCCGCGAACGGCTACCCGCTGAACGCCGACCTCGACGACGTCGAACTCTACTTCGACCCCGGTCTCGCCGTGGAAAACGTCGACACCTACGACCTCTCGGAGACCGTCAACGCCCCGGTGCGCGTGCGCGACGGCCGCCCGAACGTCGAACTCGTCCCCGTCGACGTTGAGGGCGACGACTCGAAGATCGGGCCCGAGTTCCGCTCCGAGGCCGGCGTCGTCCTCGGCGCCCTCGACGAGGCCGACCCCGAGGTCATCCAGGCGCAGAAGAACTCCGGCGACACCGTCACCCTCGAGGTCGACGGCGAGGAGTACGAGCTCGACGGTGACTGGGTGACCGTCGAGGAGGAGTACCGCGCCGAGGGCGGCGCGGAGGTCGCCGTCGTCGAGACCGAGTTCGGCACCGTCCTCGTCTACCCCTAACCCGGCGCGAGGCGCCCTCACGCAGTCGGTCCCTCGAAGGCGCTACGGCGCGCTCGGCGTGCGGAACACCGCACGCATCTGCCGCTGGACGCGGTCGGGCGCGAGCGCGGCGGGGGAGGGGAGCGGGACGCGAGGGGGTGACGGGTCGTGGTACCTCGACCCTCGCAAGTGTTATCCGTGGTTCGTCCCTCTGATTGTTTGTAATGGCATCCGGTAAGGTTGACTTCTTCAACGACACGGGCGGCTACGGTTTCATTTCGACTGACGACGGCGACCTCGACGACGACGAGGACGTGTTCTTCCACATGGAGGACGTCGGTGGCGAGGACCTCACGGAAGGTACTGAGGTCGAGTTCGACATCGAGTCCTCCCCCAAGGGGCCTCGCGCGGCGAACGTCGTCCGGCTGTAATACCGGAGCACCCCTGTCGCTGTTAGCGACAGACTCGATTCTCACGACGGCCCGTCCGCCAGCGCGACTGCGCGGGCGTGCCGCGTTTTCACCGACACAACTACCACCCGAGACGCGCGCGTGAACCGAAACGCGTGCGCCGAGCGACGCGTCTCGACCCCCGAGGACCGACTGGTGGGCCACGAGATTTAGGTGGGCGGCGCACCCCCTTCCGACCATGGCTCAGAGTCAGTCGCTCCCGGTCGCGGACGTCTCGCGGAGCGTCGTGAGCATCCCGGGGACCGCCTCCCTCGATCAGGTCGCGGAGACGATGCACGCCGAGGACGTCGGCTTCCTCGTCGTGAGGCAGGAAGGCGAGCCGGTGGGCGCGCTCACCGACCGACAGGTCGCGCTGTCGCTGCGGAACGAAGCGGACCCGGCGGCGACGACCGCGAGCGAGCTGATGACGCCCGAGCTCGTGACCATCGGGCGGGACATGGACGTCCTCCGGATCGTCCAGAAGATGAAGCTCGAGGAGGTCCGACGCGTCGTGGTCGTCGACGACGACGATGACCCGGTGAGCGTCGTCTCCCTCGACGACGTGCTCGTCCTGCTCGGCGAGGAACTCGGCGACGTAGCGGACCTGCTCGAAGCGCAGGTCTGAACGGAGACGAGCGGTCGGCTTTTTCTCTCGGCCGTGCGACGACGCGGGTATGGACGAGCGAGTTCGCGAACACGCACGGACGCTGGTCGAGTGGAGCGCGCGGATCGAGGAGGGCGACGACGTCGTGGTGCGCGTCGGGCCCGACGCCCACGAGTTGGCGGTGGCGGTCGCCGAAGAACTCGGCGAGCGCGGCGCGAACGTCGTGACGACGTACGCGGACGCGGAGGTGACGCGCGCGTACCTGCTCGGACACGACGGCGACTTCGCGGAGGACCCCGCACACGAGCTGGCGCTCTACGAGAACGCGGACGCGGTGCTCTCGCTCGGCGGCGGCCGGAACACGACGGAGACGGCGGACGTACCATCGGAGAAACGCCAGGCGCACAGCCGAGCGCACGCGGGCGTCCGGGAGGCGCGCATGGAGACGAAGTGGGTCTCGACCGAGCATCCGACGCGCTCGCTCGCCCAGCAGGCGGGGATGAGCGGCGAGGCGTATCGCGACTTCGTCTACGACGCCGTCTTCCGCGACTGGGAGGCGCTCGCGACGAAGCAGGAGAAGGTGAAGGAGCGACTCGACGACGCGAACGAGGTCCGGCTCATCTCCGGGGACGGGACCGACCTGACGATGTCCGTCGAAGGGCGCGTCGCGGTGAACTCGGCGGCGAGCGTCGCGTACGACTCGCACAACCTCCCGTCGGGCGAGGTGTTCACCGCGCCGTCCGCGACGGAGGGCGAGGTGGTCTTCGACGTCCCGATGACGATACACGGCCGGCGCGTCCGGGACGTCCGCCTCGAGTTCGCGGACGGCGAAGTCGTTGACTACGCCGCGGCGCAGGGCGAGGACGCCATCACCGAGGTGCTGGAGACGGACGCGGGCGCGCGCCGCCTCGGCGAGCTCGGCATCGGGATGAATCGCGGGATCGACCGCGTGACGGACAACATCCTCTTCGACGAGAAGATGGGAGATACGGTGCATCTCGCGCTCGGCCGCGCGTACGCCTCGAACTTCCCCGAGGGTCGCGAGGACGAGGCGAACGAATCTGCGGTCCACGTCGACCTCATCACGGACGTGAGCGAGGACTCGCGCATCGAGGTCGACGGCGAGGTGATACAGGAGGACGGGGCGTTCTGGTTCGAAGACGGGTTCGACGGATGACGCGCCGTTCCGCGACCGGAACGGGGCGTACCGCGCGCTCGGCGAACCGCACGCCCGCGTGAGCGACTCCCCACCGGTCGCCACCGGGTTCGCGGTGAGACCGCGCATGCGTTCGGCGACACCCATCAGTCGTCGCCGGGCGCGTAGCAGTCGAAGTCGGCGGTCTCGCAGTCGCCGGCCTCGGTCTCGACTTGGATGGTGGCGTGGCCGACGCCGTGCTCCGCGCCGAGGGCGTGGCGTGCGCGTTCGAGGACGGCGTCGCGGTCCGCGTCCGCCTCGACGACGACGTGCGCGCTGCACGCGTACTGCTCGGAGGCGAGCGCCCAGACGTGGACGTCGTGGACGTCCCGGACGCCGTCGATGGCGGCGAGGGTGCCCGCGACGTCCTCGACGGCGACGTCGCTGGGTGCGCCCTGCAGGAGGATGTTGAGGCTCTCCCGGAGGAGGTCCTTCGCGGAGTAGAGGACGAGCCCCGCGATGCAGAGCGAGAAGAGCACGTCGAGGACGTAGAGGTCGGTGAAGTAGAGCGCGACGCCGAGCGCGATGGCGGCGACGCTCCCGGCGGCGTCCGCGAGCAGGTGGAGGTAGGCGCCCTTCACGTTGAGGTTCTCCTGGCCGCCGTGGAGGACGTACGCGCCCGCGAGGTTCGCGGCGAGGCCGAGGGCGCCGACGAGTATCGTCGGGACGGCCTTCACGGGCTGCGGGTCGCCGTAGCGCGCGAACGCCTCGTAAGCGACGTAGACGACGATGGCGACGAGCGCGACGCCGTTGGCGAGCGCGCCGAGGATTTCGACGCGCTGATAGCCGTACGTGCGCCGTCGGTCGGCGGCGCGCGTCGCGAGGTAGGCGGCGAGGAGCGCGAGCGCGAGGCTCCCGCTGTCGGTGAGCATGTGCGCGGCGTCCGCGAGCAGCGTGAGCGAGTTCGCGTAGAGCGCGCCCGCGAGTTCGACGACGAAGAAGACGGTGTTGATGGCGAGCGCGACGGCGAGCGCGCGCTGGTTCCCGCCGTGGTCGTGTGCGTGGCCGTCGTCGTGTGTGTGGTCGTCGTGCCCGTGCTCGCTCATCGGTGGGCGTGCCTATCCCCCGGCGATATATTAACACCCGTATCAGTAGTCGGGGTCAGATAACTAGAGGTTACTACTGAATCGAGGCTCGGTTAACAACACGCGGCGCTCGGACGCCGAGTCCAGCGGGGGCGTTCGCGACGAGCGAGACGGGCCCTGCAGGCGCGGAGCGGGCGCTGGAGAGCGTGAAGTGAGTTGCGGGGAGTAAGCCCCCTTCTGTTCTTCCGGCATTCGGCTGAGCGTCCGCGCGGGACGCCGGGCTACCTTCCTGTGCGCGGACTTGCACCGGCGAGGGTGGCCGTTCCATCGCTCCTCCGTCGTCATTCCTCGGTGGGTTCACTCCCCGCGGCCTTCTCGCCGCGGGTTCGCACACCGCATCGGTCGGACGGAGACGTGTCGTCTCTGTTCCAGGGCCGACGGTCTCCCGCCCCGGGCTTGTGCCCGGTCGCCTGCCCGACTGGTGGGGGGACTTTCCTCATGTACGCACCCGAGGGCCGCACACGGGGGCCGGGCTCCCGCTACTCACGCGAGCGTAGTCCGCTGAATGGGTTAAGGGGTTCGGTCGTGCGTGTCATATCCTACCACACACAGGGTAAGTACCTTGTGGCTCGCGGGATACCGTCTCCTGCCCTCGATGCGTCGGAGAGCCGCCGAGTTCCCCGGGGAGAGCACTTTCGGAGTCCATCACGGTTTCGGGAAACAAGGGAAGGATTGAAGTTTGAAGTTGCCCTATATGTATGCGTAATGTCCGAGGCCCAGTCGATACACCTTTCCGACGACGACGGCGCTCGGGCCGTCGAGCTCGCGCGTGACTCCGTCGAGGCGTTCGTACGTAACGGCCAGCGCGAACAGCCGGGGAGCATGCGCGACGCGTTCTACAACCGGACGAGCGCCTTCGTCCGCCTGCAGTCGACGCGGGGTCGGGGACGACTGCGCGGCTGTGCGGGCGCCCACGAGACGGTCCGAGAGCTCGGAAACGAATCGAAACAGCTCGGGCACGCCATCGTCGAGGCGGCCATCAACGCGGCGAGCGAATCCTCCTGTGGCTCCGAGGTCGAGCCCGCCGAACTCGACACGATTCGCGTCTCCGTCTGCACCGTCTCGAACCTCCTCCTCACCGACGACCCGGTCGCCGACATCGAACTCGGCACGCACGGCGTCGCCGTCGACGGCCACGGGAAGCACGGCTGGATGTATCCGACGCTCCCCATCGAGAACGACTGGTCCGTCTTCGAGTACCTCGACCGCACCTGCCGAAAGGCCGGCCTCCCGAACGGCGCGTGGGAGGACGACGACGTGATGGTGACGCTCTTCGAGGGGCAGGTCTTCCAGGAGTCCGAGCCCCACGGCGAGATCGAGATCCTGAGCTAGAAGTCGACCGCCGCCGCGTCTTCTGCCGCCCGCGTCGCCGCCGCCTCGATGTCGAACTCCCTGACGAGCTCGCCGTCCCGAATCAGGGGTTCGAGGAGTGCCTCGCCGTCCGACGGGCCCGACCGGTCCGCGAGCCCGACGTGATGGCCGCCGTCCGGCGTCCGGTACACCTGTTTCGTCCCGGAGAGCTTCCCGCGTTTCGCGCAGGGCTCGCCGTCGCGCTCGACGATGTCGAGCGAGAAGTCCACGGGGTCGGCGTTGGAGACGTGGCCGCCAACGCCGAACCCCTCGACGACGTCCCGGAGCTCGCGGAGCTCGTCGGGGCCGAGGCCGCCGCTGACGAAGATACCGACGTCCTCGAAGCCCCGGAGGTCGAGCTCCCAGCGGACCTCCTCGACGATGCGGCGGAAATCGCCGCGCCGCGAGGACGTCGTGTCGAGGCGAACGCTGTCGAGGGCGTCGCCGAGCGTCGCGGCCGCCCGGAGCGTCTCGTCCTTCTCGTCGGAGTAGGTGTCGCAGAGCGCGACCCGCGGGACGTCCGCGTCGACGGCCTCGTCGAACGCGGTCCACGCCTCCTCCTGGTGGCCGTTCCCAAACGCGATGAGGAGGGCGTGGGGCATCGTCCCGCCCGCCTCGACGCCGAGGACGTCGCCGGCGGCGACGTGACTGATACCGTCCAAGCCGGCGACGAGCGCGGCGCGTTCGACCATCGCGGCGATGCTCGGGTGGACGTGGCGCGCGCCGAAACTGAGCACTTGGCTCTCGGGGGCGGCGCGCCTGACGTCGAGCGCGCCGGTCGCGCAGCCGGTCGCGTGCGAGAGGAAGCCGAGGAGGCTCGTCTCGTAGCGCGCGAAGTCGAGGTAGTCGCCCTCGATGCGCATGACGGGTCCGCCGTCGAAGAGACGCCCCTCGCGCATCGCGTCGACGTCGATGGGGAGGCCGGCGAGGAGGTGGGCGGCGTCCTTCACGCCCGCGAGCAGTTCGAACTCGCCGGTCGGGAACTGGTCGGCGGTGACTTCGGCGACGACGCGCGGGTTCTTGCCGGCGTGTTCGAGGGTGGTGACCGTCCGGTCGAAGTAGGCGTCGGTCGCCCGCCCCTCGGCGATGGCCTCGGCGGGCACGATGTCGAAGGGGGCGTCCGCCGCGTCTCGTGGCATGCCTCTCGCTACCGACGGCGAGGCGAAAAAGCCTGCCGTCGTCCGGGCGGGGGGGACCGGCCGCGGCGCCGAGCGCGCGACCCCACAGCGTTTTACCGCGCACGACGTACCCCCGGGCGTGTTCGAGGACATCATGCGGAAGTTCGAGGGGAGTCCCGGCCAGCAGGCCGTCATCCGGCTCCTCCTCGAGCGCGGGTTCTCCGTGAACGACGAGGGGCGCGTGGTCTCGGGGTCGATCGAGATCGCGAACACCCAACTCGCCCAGGAGGTCGGCGTCGACCGGCGCGTCGTCGACTCGACGACGGACGCCATCCTCGCCGACGAGGAACTCAGGCGCATCTTCCAGAACATCAGCCAGATCCCGAGCCTGATGGACCTCGCGCCCGTCCTCGACCTGACGGTCGTGACGGTCGCCGTCCACGACGCCGACGACCCCGGCCTCGTCGCGCAGGTGACCGGCCTCCTCGCCGAGCACGAGATCAGCATCCGCCAGACGATCAGCGAGGACCCCGAGTTCACGGACGAACCGCGCCTCTACCTCGTCGTCGCGGACGACCTCCCCGGCGACGTCGTCACCGAGTTGATGGCGCTCCCGTTCGTCCGCTCGGTCGAGCTCTCCTGAGGTACCAGACGTGAGCGAGGACGCCTACGAGACGCTCGCCGGGCCGGGGGAAGCGCGCTTCGAGATTCGGGGCTCCGAGTTCGTCGGCCGCGCGCGGCCCGTGGCCACCGTCGAGGCCGCCGAGGCGTTCGTCGAGGAGGTACAGGACGCCTACGCGGACGCGAGCCACAACGTGCCGTGCTACCGGGTGCGAGTAGAGTCCGGGGGGCCCGGCTCGGGCCACCTGCTCCGCGAGTACCAGAGCGACGACGGCGAGCCCTCCGGGTCGTCCGGGAAGCCCGCCCTGAACGTCCTCCAGCAGCGCGACGTCCAGAACGCCGTCGTGGTCGTCACGCGCTACTTCGGCGGCACCGAACTCGGCGTGGGCGGCCTCGCGCGGGCGTACTCGCGGGCGGTGAAGGAGGCCGTCGACGACGCCGGGCTCACGACGCAGAAGCCACAGGAGCGCTTCGCGGCGACGGTGGCGTACGACGACTCCGGGACGGTGCGGGGCATCCTCGAGTCCGCGGACTGCGCGTTCGATGCCGACTACGCGGAGCGGGTCGCCTTCGAGGTGACGTGCGACCGCGACGATGCCGACGCGTTGCGAGAGCGGTTGCGCGACGCGACGAGCGGTCGCGTCGAGCTGGAGTGATCAGGCGTCGACGGGCGCGTCGGGGGTCGGGTCGTGGTCGCCGCTCGCGCCGTCGCGGGTCCGGCGGTTCTTCAGGAGGAGCGCGGCGAAGACGACGAACCCGAGCGCGCGGACCGCGAGGTCGAAGGCGAGCGGCGGGACGCCGAGCGTGTCGCGGACGACGCCGAAGAAGCCGGGCGCCATGAGCCAGAGCGCCGCGACGGCGAACCCGGCGCGCTCGACCCGGGAGAGCGGCGAGTAGAGGTAGCCGATGACGGTCGGCCCGAGCGCGTAGACGCCGAGGAAGACCGCGATGACGGGGACGAGGACTTCGGGGACGAAGAAGCCGACGTCGAGGACGTCCGCCATCGTGAGCGTGCGGACGGTGGCCGGGCCGCCGGTCCCGCGAAGGAGGAGGATGCCGGGCGCGAAGATGAACGCGAACGGCACGATGGCCTTGTTCAGCGAGAGGGTGAACGCCTCGACGCCGGTCTGGAACTGGTCGGATTTCGCGATCCCGGAGGCCGCGTAGGCGGCGACGGCGACCGGCGGCGTGATGTCCGCGATGACGCCGAAGTAGAGGATGAAGAGGTGGGCGGCGAGGATCGGGATGCCGCCGATCTGGGAGATGGCGGGTCCGAGGAGGCTGACGAGGATGATGTAGGTGACGGTCGTCGGCATCCCCATCCCGAGGATGATCGAGGAGATCGCGGTGATGATGAGGAGGAGGACGAGCGACTCGCCGCTGACGGCGAGGATGAGGCTCGTGAGATTCGGACCGAGGCCGGTGGAGGCGACGACGCCGGGGATGATGCCGGCGGCGGCGACGGCGACCACGACGGTCGTCGCGGTGCGCGCGCCGGACTCCATCGCGGACCCGAGGAAGGTCGCGTACTCGAACGGCCGGTTGCCGAGGAGGTCGGGGCGCCCGACGGTCTCGGCGACCGTCTCGGCGGACTCCGCGACGTGGTCGTCGTAGTCGAGGAGCGGGCTGTCACCGCGCGGGCGGACGAGGAGGACGGCGACGCTGACGAGCGTGACGATCCAGCCGAGGTTCGGCGCGGCGTAGTCGAAGGCGGCGCGCAGGCCCATCGGCGTGCCCGACGCACCGGTGAGGAACCCGAGGAGGCTGACGCCGGTGGCGGCAAAGGACGCCATTTCGGCGAGGAAGAGCGCGCTGATCGCGCCGATGAGCGGGAGGCGCGTGCGCTCGTTGTACGCGGCGAGGAGCGCGACGAGCGCGATGAGCGCGACGATGGTGAACCACGCGGAGCGGGCGGGCGTGTAGCGGATGCCGACGAGGTAGACGAGGAGGAGGACGAGCGGGAGGAGGTAGAACCAGCCCCGGCGGAGGTGGGGGATGGCGTCGACGAGTTCGGAGGGGTCGACGCCGCCGATGCCCGTCCGGGAGGCCTCGAGGTGGACCATCACCCAGACGCCGAAGAAGAAGACGACGGCGGGGATGGCGGCGGCGACGACGACCTCGTTGAACGGCGTCCCCGTGTAGGAGACGATGAGGAACGCGGCCGCGCCCATGACGGGCGGGAGGATCTGCCCGCCCGAGGACGCGGAGGCCTCGACGGCGCCCGCGAACTCGGCGCGGTAGCCCGAGCGCTTCATCAACGGGATGGTGAACGCGCCCGTCGTGACGGTGTTCGCGATGGAGGAGCCGCTGATGGTGCCCATGAAGCCGCTCGCGAGGATGCTCGCCTTCGCGGGGCCGCCCTTCCGCGAGCCGGTGAGCGAGTAGGCGAAGTCGATGAACCAGCGGCCCGCGCCGGACATCTCGAGGAACGCCCCGAAGAGCACGAAGATGTAGATGTACTGCACGCTGACGCTCACCGGGAGGCCGAAGACGCCGTTCTCGGTGTTGAACCAGAGGTTCTGGACGATGGTGTACCAGTCGATCTGCGTCGTCCCGAAGACGCCGACGAGCGGCGCGCTGCTCGGGATGAGGTAGCCGAAGCGCGCGTAGACGAGGAAGGAGCCGACGAGCACCATCAGCGGGAAGCCGAGCGCGCGCCGCGTCGCCTCGAGGACGAGGAGCGTCCCCGCGACGCCCGCGAGGAACGCGTAGGACGTGGCGTCGAGCGGGATGCCGAGCGCGGCGACGACGTCGACGACGCCGTGCAGGACGGGGAAGACCTCCTGTATCGGGCGCCCGGATTCGAGGCCGAAGACGCGGAGGCGCTGGATCTCGTCGAACTCCGTGACGACGTAGCCGCCGGCGAGCACCGCGAGCGCCATGCAGACGAGGTCGGCGGGCGTGACGCGCTCGCCGTCGTCGTCGAGCATGAACCACGCGAGGGCGGCGGCGACGGCGTCTGTGACGCGGACGACGGCGCCGTCGAAGCGGTCGTGGATCGCCGCGCGCACGGCCGAGAGGCGCCGCGCGAGGAAGCCCTCGCCCTGCGTCGGCGGGAAGAGCAGGAAGGCCAACAGGAGCGCGAACGTCACGTGGATGGCGTTCACCTGGAGCTGCTGGAAGGCAGCGACCTGCACGCGCCCGACGACGGGGAGCGAGAGCGTGAGGGAGAAGCCGCGGGCGGCGAGCCAGAGCTGGAAGACGGAGAAGGCGATGCCGATGACGGCGGCGGCGACGGCGGCCCAGCCGCGAAGGGAGCGTTTGCGTTCCAGTTCCTGAACGATCTCGTCGGCCTCCTCGGGGAGCGCGTCCGATTCGGCCTCGGTGGGTGGTCTATCACTCATTGGTGGTGGTGTCGAGTGCGGCCTCGAGGAGGGAGCGGTCGGTCACGCGGATGGTGACGGCGCGCGCGTCCGAGCGGTTGACGAGGTCGTAGGTCCGGCCGTCGACGACGAGTTCGTGGTCGGCGACGCGGCCGGGCTTCACGTTGAGTTCGCGGCCCTGCCAGTCGGGGTCTTCGAGGACGAACGTCCCGTTGACTTCGCGGACGGCCGAGCGGCTCGGGAGCCCCCAGCCGTAGGACTCGAACTCCATGCGCGTGTAGACGAGCGTGTGCCCGCGGACGGCGTACTGGTCGAGGACGCGGGACTTCTGGACGCTGTGCATGTAGACGAGCGCGACCGTGGAGTTCTCGTGAACGGGCGTGACGATGAGTTCGTCGCCCGTCTGTTGGTCGGTGACGACGAGCTGCTCGCCGACGGGGACGGCCGAGGCGGTCGCGGTCGCGGAGACGAGAAGGAGGGCGAAGAGGAACGCGAGGGCGACGCGACGCGTCGAGCGCTCGCGGGAGCCGCCGGTGAGTCGGTCGAGTGCGGACATGAGTCGAGAGAGCGGAGGAGACGGTGTCCGGGTTAGTTAGCCGAAGTAGGCCTGTGCGCCCTCGTGGAGGTCGATGGACATGCCGTCCTGGGCGCTCGCCTTCGAGATGAAGTCGGTCTTGATGGTGAGTTCGTCGACGTTGTCGAAGACGGCGGCGGTGACGTTCTCGACGACGTCGGCGGACGCCTCGGCGTTCGTCGCGATCATCGCCTGCACGGCGACGGTGGGGACGGCCTCGTCGATGCCGCTGTAGGTGCCGGCGGGGATCTGGTCGTCCGCGAAGAAGGACGCGGCGTCCTTGACCTGCTCGCGGGCGTCGCCGTCGATGGGGACGATGCGGACGTCCTCGGTGGTGGCGAGGTCGCTGATCGCGCCGACGGGCCAGCCGCCGACGGTGAACGTCGCGTCGACGTCGCCGTTACGGAGCTGCTCGGACGCCTGACTGAAGCTCGTGTTCTGCTCCTCGAAGTCGTCCTGCGTGATGCCGACGGCGTTGAGGATCTGGAGCGCGTCGACCTGCGTACCGGAGCCGAGGTCGCCGGTGTTCACGCGCTTGCCCTTGAGGTCCTGAAGGGTCTCGATGCCGGATTCGGCGAGCGTGACGACGTGGATGGTCTCCGGGTAGAGCGTCGCGACGCCACGGAGGTTCTCGATGGGGTTGTCCTGGAAGGCGTCGATGCCGGTGCCGTTCTTCGCGAAGTACGCGATGTCGTTCTGAATGAGCGCGAAGTCGGCGTCGCCGGAGTAGAGGCTGCCGACGTTCTCGACGCTCGCGCCCGTGGACTGGACCTGCACGCCGTAGTCGGTGTGGCCCTCGATGACGCTCTTGAACTCGTTGGAGAGCGGGTAGTAGGTCCCGCCGGTACCGCCGGCGTGCCAGGAGAGGCGCGTCTCGCCGCCGCTCGACGTCGTGGAGGACGTGGAAGTCGTGGTCTCGCCGTCGCCGTCACCGCCGCCGCTCTGCGAACAGCCCGCGAGAGCCGCGATGCCAGCGACGCCGGTCGTCTTCAGGAACGTCCGTCGGTCGAAAGAGGACATACTACCAATTAGGGTCGGGGAGAAGTATATAACCGATGGTTTTCGCCGTATCTGTTTTCAGATACCGTATCTGTATTCGGATTCACAATCACGTTCCCCGAGTCTGCAGAGAGAAAGGGACAAGTTCGGTCCGACTCCGCCGGCGGGCGTCGAGGGGGACGGGCGTCAGTTCGTGCGGAACGCCCGGTCGCCCGCGTCGCCGAGGCCGGGGATGATGTAGCCGTTCTCGTCGAGGTGGTCGTCGATGGAGACGGTGAGGAGGTCGGCCTCGGGGAACTGCTCGCTGACGCGGAGCAGCCCATCGGGAGCGGAGACGGCGGAGAGCACGAAGAGGTTCTCCGGGTCGGGCTGGTCCTCGAGGACGGCGTCGAGGACGGTGCACATCGTCGACCCCGTCGCGAGCATCGGGTCGGCGACGATGACGGTGTCCTCCTCGCGGATGTCGGGGAGTTTGACGTAGTCGACGGTGATGGGGAACTCGCCGTTCTCGTTCATCCCGGCTTCCTCGTCGCGACCGGCGGAGATGACGCCCTGTTTCGCGCGCGGGAAGGCCTTCAGCAGGCCCTCGACGAACGGCGTCGCGGCGCGCAGGACGTTGATGATGACGACGTCGTCGAGGCCCTTCACGCGCTCGCCCGTCGTCTCGGTGAGCGGGGTCTCGATGGAGACGTACTCGGTCTCCATCGCGCCGTCGATGACCTCGTAGCCGGCGATGCGGCCGAGTTTCACGAGGCCCTTCCGGAAGGCGACCTGCTCGGTGTGCTTGTCGCGGAGTTTCGAGAGCGTGTCCTTCGCGAGCGCGTGCGTGATGACGTGCGCGTCGTCTCGGTCCTCGATGGGCATACCGGGAGTGCGGACCGCTGGCGGGGTTAACGTATCGGTCCGGCGCGAGCGCGGCAGTCGATGCCACCCGTGAGAGCCGTCGACGGACGCGATGGCGGCGGCACGGAGCGGGCGTCCCGGCGGCCTTAAACCGTCACGGTTCCACACACCACCCATGACCATACACGAGCAGTTCGCTCGGCTCCGCGAGCAGGCCGAGGAGGTCCTCCACGGCCTCTATCACGGGATGATCGAGCACCCGGCGTTCGAGCAGATCGAGGACGAGGCGATGGACCAAGAGGACGCGTTCTTCTTCGCCTGCTTCGCGGACGCCTTCGGCATTCCGAGTCCCGTCTCCTACTACACCGCCGAGCTCCTCCCCTACCTCGCGGAGGACTTCGAGGCGTGGGAGCGGCGCATGTGGGACCGCCAGAGCGTCCTCGACTGGAAGGGGCACTTCCACTTCTGATGGCGTCGTTCACCTTCTTCGGCGGGAAGGGCGGCGTCGGGAAGACGACGGTCTCGGCGGCGTTCGGCCTGCGCTGTGCCGATGCAGGTCAGGAGACGCTGCTCGTCTCCACCGACCCCGCGCACAGCACCTCCGACCTCTTCGAGCAGGCCTTCGACGACGAGCCGCGACCGGTCGAGGGGTACGAGAACCTCGACGCGATGGAGATCGACCCGGAGGCGGAGGTCGAGGAGCACTTATCGAGCATTCGCCGCGAGATGGCCGAGCAGGTGAGTCAGGTCGTCGTCAACGAGATCGACGCACAGATCGAGATGGCGCACAACACGCCGGGCGCCCACGAGGCCGCGCTCTTCGACCGGCTGATCCGCGTGATGCGCGAGGAGGCCGAGGCGTACGACCGCGTCGTCGTCGACACCGCGCCGACCGGCAACACCCTGCGGTTGCTCTCGCTCCCGACGTTCCTCGGCGACTGGATCGACCGCCTCATCGAGAAGCGCGAGAAGAGCCTCGACCTCTACGAGATGGCGGCGCTCGGCGGCGAGGAGCCACACAAGTCGGCGGCGGACGACCCCATCGTGAAGCGCCTCCGCGAGCGCAAGGAGAAGTTCGAGTTCGCCGGCAAGACGCTCCGCGAGGACGCCGAGTTCTACCTCGTGTTGAACCCGGACGACCTCTCCGTCGCGGAGACCCGGCGCGCGCTCGAACGCCTCGGGGGGCACGACCTCGACGTTCGCGGCGTCGTCGTGAACAAGGTGACGCCCGAACCCGACCCCGGTGAGGACGGGCGCGGGGCGCGCTACCTCCGCGAGCGGTGTGCGCGCGAGCGCGAGCGCATCGCGGAAATCGAGGGGTCGTTCCCGGTGCCGGTCGTCGCGCGCATCGAGTCCCGGACGGGCGAGGTGAAGGGCGACGTCCTGCGCGACGTCGCTGCCGAACTCGCCATCGACGTCGGGGCCTCGGCGTCGCGGGCACGCTGAACGCGGCGTCACGCGACGCCCGAGCCACGGCGTGTGTCGTGTTCGCAGGAAGTAACAATTATGTACATTCGTGAGTTTCCCGGTGGTGGGCAGAAACTATGGTAGCGATTCTCTGGCTGGTGGTCGGAATCCTCGCCCTGTTCAGCGTCGGATACTTGGGGTACTCCCGGTATCTCGCGCAGTTCGTCGGCCTCGACGAGGACGCCGAAACACCGGCTCACAAGTACGAAGACGGACAGGAGTACGTCCCGGCGAAGAAGCCGGTACTCCTCGGGCACCACTATTCGAGCATCGCCGGCGGGGCACCGATCGTCGGCCCCATCACCGCCGGCCTCCTGTGGGGGTGGCTCCCCGCGGTCCTCTGGATCGCCATCGGGAACCCCCTGATGGGCGCCGTCCACGACTTCGTCTCGCTGAGCGCCAGCCTCCGCCACGAGGGGCGTTCGATCGGATACATCATCGGCGAATACATCGGCGACGACGGGAAGAACCTCCTGCTGTGGTTCGCGTTCCTCACCATCATCCTCGTCGTCGCCGTCTTCGCGTTCGTCGTCGGCCTCGTCTTCGCGCAGTATCCGAGCGCCGCGACGGCGAGCATCCTCTACATCATGCTCGCGCTCGTCTTCGGCGTCTACCTCTACCAGCTCGACCTCCCGTTCATCCCAGGGACGGTCGTCTTCGTCGCGCTCGTCTTCGCGAGCGTCTTCGTCGGGATGCGCTTCCCCATCGAGCTCACCCAACAGCAGTGGATCCCCATCGTGTTGCTCTACTCGCTGATCGCGAGCGTCCTCCCCGTCTGGACGCTCCTCCAGCCGCGCGACTACCTCTCCTCGTTCCTCCTCTACGCGGGCGTCGGTGGCGCGCTCGTCGCCGTCGTCGTCGGCACGCTCTTCGCGACGTCGAACGCGCCGCTCGTGACGAACATCCCGGCGTTCACCGGCTTCGGCGGGAACTCGACGCTCGGCGCGTTCAGCCCGCTCTTCCCGATGCTGTTCGTCACCATCGCCTGCGGGACGATCAGCGGCTTCCACTCGCTCGTCTCCTCGGGCACCACCGCGAAACAGCTCAACAAGGAGACGGACGCCCGCCTCATCGGCTACGGTGGGATGCTCGGCGAAGGCCTCCTCGCCACGATCTCGCTCTGCGCGGTCGCCGTCGTCGGCGTCACGGCGAGCGACGCCACCGGCGGCGTCGGCCTCGCGCTCCCGAAGTTCGCGAAGGGCGGCGGCATCTTCCTCAGTAGCCTCGGCATCCCCGTCGAATTCGGCGCGCCGTTCATGGCGCTCGTCATGGTGAGCTTCCTCCTCACCTCCACGGACACCGCGCTCCGCCTCGGGCGCTACCTCTTCGAGGAGATCGTCGGTCAGCCCGAGACGCAGGTCGAAGAGGTCGCCTCGAACCGCTACGCGAACAGCCTCTTCCAGTGCGTCGTCGCGTACGTCCTCATCGCCTCCGGGACGTGGACGCCGCTCTGGCAGCTCTTCGGGAGCGCGAACCAGCTGCTCGCCGCGCTCGCGCTCCTCACCGCCACCGTCTGGCTCGCGAACTGGGACGAGAGCAAGCAGCTCATCAGCACGGGCGTCCCGATGGTGCTGATGGCCGGTATCACCGTCTGCGCGCTCGTCTACCTCGAGTACTACCAGAACCTCTATCAGGGGCTGCTGCTCGGGAACACCGAGAGCGCGGCGTGGTCGCTCGCCCTTCAGGTCATCATCGGGACGGTGCTCATCGGCCTCGCGCTCTCCCTCCTCCAGAAGGGCATCGCGAACGTCCGGAAGGCGCGTTCGCGCGGCGGCCAACCCGCGACCGACGGCGGCACCGAACAGTAGCCGCGCTTCCCGTTTCTTTCAGCCGAATATGGCGTCGGCGACGCGGCCGAAGAGACCGCGCTCGCGCTCCTCGGGCGCGCGCCACGTCCGGAAGGCGTCCGCGACGTCGGCCTCCTCGCTCGCGACGAGCGCCTCGCGCTCGGGCGCGACGGCGACGAGGTTCACCTCGTAGTGGCCGAAGTAGCCGTACTTGAGGAGGGTGCGCTCGCGGAACCCGGAGACGAACGCCCGAACGTCGTCGGGTATCTCGGGGGCGGCGAGGACGAACGTGAACTCGGTGCTGTAGTGTCGTTCGTTCGCCTCGATCCACTCGTCGGCGAGGCGGTGACCGCGCTCGACGAGCGCCTCCAAGTCGGCGACGGACACGGCGTCGGCACGCCGCACGAAGAGGTGTTCGTCGGAGTCGTGGCGGCCGTAGGAGATGGCGGGGTGGAGGAAGTACTTCTGGCGTTCGAGGTTCAGCTCGCCGTAGAGGTCCCAGACGCCGCCGTCGAGCGCGAACTCGCGTTCGAGGTCGAAGGAGTACTGGAGGCGCTCGGCCACCTCGTCGAGGTAGTCGTCCTCCCACTCGGGCCGCGCGGGGACGTCCGCGTCCGCGACTCCCTCGGGCGCATCGCGTCCCTCAGGCATCCTCGTAGGGATGGGCGTCGTCGACGGCCGGCGCGCCGACGGCGACGACCCGCGCGGCCGAGGGGGCGTCTGCGGGGACGTGCGCGCGGTGCGGGCTCCCGGGTTCCGCGACGAACGTCTCGCCCGCCTCGACGGCGTAGTCGAGCTCCGGCGTTTCGACGGTGAGCGTGCCATCGAGGACGACGAACGCCTCCTCCTGTTCGTCGTGATAGTGGTAGGCGAGCGGGACCTCCTCGCCCGGTTGGGCGGTGTAGACGTTCAGCGCGAAGTTCTCGAGGCCGGCGGCCTCGCCGACGGGGCGGCGGTCGCAGGGGCGGTCGGGAGTAGCCGCTAGCTCCTCGGGGTCGATGACGTGGTAGCTCACGGGTGTGGTGAGGCCGGCGGCCCCTAAATAGTCGTTGTCCCGTGTTGGCACGCCGAAACAGATAGGTGACGGACGACCCTATCCGGGGATATGAGCGACGGGAGTGACGTCGAACGCTGCGGGCGCTGTGCGACCAGCACCGTCGTCGACGCCGCCGGCGTCGACGCCGACCCCTACGCTGGCGGGCATATCGAGGTCGAGGAGGACGACGTCCGTGCCGTCTCCGCGCACGTCGTCGCGGCCGGCCGCGTGAAATCGTGGCTCGACGCCATCGGCAGACGCCTCACCTACGGCCGCTAACACGCGGTGTGTCAGCGGGTGGCCGGCAACACGTAAAGGGATCGACGCCGTAGGCGAGTGCGAAGCGATGGAGGAGAACATCTCCGGGTTCCGCGAGCGCGGGTCGTGGGGCGACGTCGTCGAGCACGGCGAGCGCATCACGTCCGCGCTCCGGGAGGTCGAGGCCGACGAGCCCTATCGCGACGAGTACGAGGAGTGGGACGAGTGGCGACCGAAGACCCACGAACGCCTCACCACCGACGTCAACGAGAAGACGGCGGAGCAGGCCAGCGTCGCCGAGGGCGAGGGCGAGCGCGAGGGCGAGGACGTCGACGACGACCTCCAGACCGCCGGCGAGCGCCTCACCGAGTCCTACGAGAAACTCGAGGACGACGACACCGAGGGCGCCGTCGAGAAGTGGGGCGAGTCCATCGGCCACGTCGCGCGCGCCGCCGACACCGCCGGCCGGCGGGCGCTCCGGAAGGTCGAGAACACCGTCTACAAGCGCGTGATGACGCAGGTCGCGCCCTACTACTTCGACAACGACCTCGTCTCCGCGAACGTCCAGCGCGTCCGCGGCGAGGCCGACGAGTTCGCCTTCGAGGTGCAGGTGAACGACGACGACCTCCGCGACGAGGTCCGAGAGGTGCTCCACGAGTACGAGGACGACGTCGAGCGCTGGCACGTCGACACGGAGAAGGAGACGGACGCCGCGTCGGCCGCCGAGGGAGTCGAAGCACCCGAGGAAGCCGAGGAAGCGAAACACACCACGAACTGACCGACAGCCCTTTCTCCCCGCCACCTGTCGAGCCAACAGTAATGGTCACCGTCGCCGCGGCCGCGACGCTAGTCGTCGCGGCGTTCGCCAGCATGTTCATGGCGTGGACGATCGGCGCCGGCTCCAGCGGGTCGACGCCGTTCGCGCCGGCCGTCGGCGCGAACGCCATCCCCGTGATGCGCGCGGGTTTCTACGTCGGTATCCTCGGGTTCGCGGGCGCCGTCCTCCAAGGGGCGAACGTCTCGCAGACCGTCGGCGCGGGGCTCGTCGCGGGCGCGACGCTCACCTCCGTCGCCGTCATCGTCGCGCTCCTCACCGCCGCGACGCTCGTCGCCGTCGGCGTCTTCACGGGCTATCCGATCGCCACCGCGTTCACCGTCACGGGCGCGGTGGTCGGGACGGGGCTCGCGATGGGCGGCGACCCCGCGTGGGGGAAGTACACCCAGATCGCGGTGCTCTGGGTGCTCGTCCCGTTCGTCGGCGGGTTCACCTCCTTCGGCACCGCGTACGCGCTTCGCGAGATCGACCGGGACGCCGTCCTCGTGCCCGCGCTCGCCGCGCTCGTCGGCGCGCTCGTCGCGAACGTGAACTTCGTCCTGCTCGGCCCGCCCGGCGTCGGCCAGTCGCTCGCGACCACGCTCGCGAGGACGCTGCCGTCGCTCCCGCGCACGGCCGCGACGGTGGGCGCGACCGCGCTCGTCGCGCTCGGCGTCGCTGCCGTCGTCCGCTGGGACGTCACGCGGAACAACGACGCGGGCAACCGCCACTTCCTCCTCGCGCTCGGCGCCCTCGTCGCGTTCAGCGCGGGCGGCAGTCAAGTGGGGTTGGCGGTCGGCCCGCTCCTCCCGCTCGTCGGCGACAGCGTCCCGACGACGTACGTCCTCGTCGGCGGCGGCCTCGGCCTCCTCGTGGGGTCTTGGACGGGCGCGCCGCGCATGATCAAGGCGCTCGCGCAGGACTACTCGAGTCTCGGTCCCCGCAGGTCGATCGCCGCGCTCATCCCGAGCTTCGCCATCGCGCAGGCCGCCGTCTTCTTCGGCGTCCCCGTCTCCTTCAACGAGATCATCGTCTCCGCCATCGTCGGGGGCGGCTACGCGGGCGGGACGGGCGCGGGCGGCGTCAGCCGCGAGAAGATGCTGAAGACCGTCGCCGCGTGGGTGGGGTCGCTCGCCGTCGCGCTCGCCGCGAGCTACGCCGTCTTCCACGCGGCCGACGTCGCCCTCGGCCTCACGTAGACTCGAGCGTCTCGTCGACCTCGTCGGCTTCGGGCTCCTCGTCGAGTTTCGTCACGCGCGCCTTCATGATGCGCGTGTTCTCCACTTGCTCGGCGCGCAACTCGACGTTCTCGTACCGGAACGTCTCGCCGACCTCGACGAGGCGGCCGGCGCGATTGAAGATGAAGCCCGCGATGGTCTCGAACTCCTCGCCCTCCGGGAGTTCGATGTCGAGCGCCTCGTTCACCTCGTCGACGTTCACCTCGCCGCGCACGATGAGGGTATCGTCGTCGACGAACGTCACGGGGCGTTCCTCCTCGCCCTCGAGTATCTCGCCGACAATCTCCTCGATGAGGTCCTCGGTCGTGATGAGCCCCTCAGTCGTGCCGAACTCGTCGAGGACGACGACCATCCCGACGCGCTCCTCCTGCATCTCCTGGAGGAGTTCGTCGACGTTCTTCGACTCGGGGACGTGCAGCGTCGGCTCCATCAGATCGTCGAGGTCGACGCCCTCGCTCTCGCCGTAGTTGGACTGGCGGACGAGGTCCCGCAGACTGACGATGCCGACGACGTTGTCGAGACTCCCCTCGTAGACGGGGAGGAGTTCGTGGCCGGACTGGACGCAGGCCTCGATGGCCTCCTCGAGGCTCGCCTCCGTGGAGACGGCGTCGACGTCGAGGCGCGGCGTCATCACCTCCTTCGCGATGGTGTTGTTGAACCGGAAGATGCGCTGGAGCATCTCGCGCTCGTCCTCCTCGATGACGCCCTCGCGCTCGCCGGTGCGGATCATCTCCTG
This sequence comes from Halarchaeum grantii, assembly GCF_014647455.2. Lineage (NCBI taxonomy): Archaea > Methanobacteriati > Methanobacteriota > Halobacteria > Halobacteriales > Halobacteriaceae > Halarchaeum > Halarchaeum grantii. Next base: position 598,795 of record NZ_BMPF01000002.1, read on the forward strand.
AATCTCGTCGCGCGAGACGTAGGAGGACTCGATGGCGGCGCGCCCGCCGGTGATGCTGTTCACGACCCGCGTGAGGTAGTCGAAGAGCACGACGAGCGGGAGGAGGAAGCGCTCGGACCACTGGAGCGGGCGCGCGACCCGGAGCGACCACGACTCCGTGTGCTCGACGGCGTAGGACTTCGGGCCGGACTCGCCGAAGAGGAGGACGACGGCGGTGATGCCGAGCGTCGCCGCGACGACGGCCTGCCCGCGCGAGAGGTAGAGGCCGGCGAGGCCGGTCGCGATGGAGGACATCGCGATGTTCACGAGGTTGTTCCCGACGAGGATGGTCACGAGGAGGCGATGCGGGTCGCTCTTCAGCTCCATCACCGCGTCGGCACCGGGAACGCCCTCCTCCGCGAGCGACTCGACGCGGTGGCGGGCGAGCGAGAACATCGCGATCTCGGCGGACGAGAAGAACGCCGAGAGGCCGATCAGGACGGCGAGCGCGGCCAACCCAATCGCGGTTATGGTCGGCGTGTCGAGACCCAGCACTGCCGGCGACACCGCGAGCAGGAAGTCGGATAAGCCCATTCAGTACCGTGGGGTTCCGTCCCACGGGGATTAAGCGTTTCTCCATCGGGAAGCGAGACGGTGCGTTCCGGCACCGTGGGACGCCCCACTCCCGTACGGTCGCGCCGGGGGCGAAGCGTTTACCCCGAGTTCGACCCAATCCCGACGCATGAGCGCGACGAGTGCCCCACCGAACCCGGAGAGTCAGGACGCGCCCATCACGCTGTATCGCCTGCAGGCGTGCCCGTTCTGCGAGCGCGTCGTCCGAGTGCTCGAGGAACTCGGACTCGACTATCACTCGCGCTTCGTCGAACCGCTCCACTCGGAGCGCGACGTCGTGAAGCGCCTCGTCGGCGCGCGCACGGTGCCCGCGATCGTCGACGAGGAGACCGGCGTCGCGATGGCGGAGTCCGCGAACATCGTCGAGTACCTCGAGACCACCTACGGCGACGGGGGTGAGGCGTGATGGAGTTCGACGTCGTCGACCTCCCCGAGGCGGACTACCCGGACGTGGGCGAGACGGCGCCGGACTTCACGCGCCCGCTCGTGAACGGCGAGTTCTGGGAGGACGCGGCGCTCTCGGACCTCACGGACGAGGGGCCGGTGCTCCTCGTCTTCCACCCGATGGACGGCGCGTTCCCGACGACGTACGTCTGGCAGGAGCTCATGGAGCGCGACCTCGGCGACGTGAGCGTCGTCGGCCTCTCGATCTCGACGCCGTACGAGCACAAGACCACGGTCGAGGAGCGCGGACTGGACGACGCGGGCTATCGCCTCTTCAGCGACCCGCAGAACGGCGTCGCCGAGGCGTACGGCATCAGTCACGACCTCGACGGGATGACGGGCGTGAGCGAGCCCCGGCCCGCGCTCTTCCTCCTCGACTCGGACCGCACCGTCGCGTACGCGTGGGTCGCCGACGAGTGGCCGGCGTTCCCGGAGTACGACGACGTCGAGCGGGCGGTCGCCGAACTGTGAGCGTCACCGACGCCACCCTCGCGGCGGCCGCTGCGGCCATCGAGCGCGGCGACCTCGTCGTCTACCCGACGGAGACGGTGTACGGCCTCGGCGCGGACGCGCTCGACCCGGACGCGGTCGAGCGCGCCTACGCGGCGAAGGGGCGCGCCCGCGAGAAGCCGATGAGTCTCGGCGTCCCGTCCGTCGAGGCCGCGAGCGAGTACGTGCACGCGAGCGAGCGCGAGGAGCGATTCATGCGCGAGTTCCTCCCGGGGCCCGTCACCGTGGTCTGCGAGAAGCGCGATGTCGTCCCGGACGTCCTGACAGGCGGTCGCGAGCGCGTCGGCGTGCGCGTGCCCGACCACGAGGCGGCGCTCGCGCTCCTCGAGCGAACCGCGCCGGTGACGGCGACGTCCGCGAACCGGAGCGGGACGGGGAGCGTGCGGCGCGTCGCGGACCTCGACCCGTCGTTTCGCGAGGCGGTCGCGGTCGTCCTCGACAGCGGCGAGACGGGCGGCGAGGAGAGCACCGTCGTGGACGTCGCGGCGAACGAGGTCCTGCGCCGTGGCGCGGACGCCGAGGCCATCGAGGACTGGCTGGCGAGCACTTAGAGGAGCGAGGAGAGCGTCCGCGTGCGGACGCCGCACTCGCTGCGGTAGTCGCAGTTCCGACAGCGCGCGTCGTCACCGAGGCGCGAGGGCGGCCCGTCCATGGTTCGGACGGTTCGGAGGACGCGCCGATAGGCGGCTTTCGCGCGCGTCGTGATCGACACGGCGCGGACGACGCCGTGGCGCGGGTACTCGACGTACGCGCGCTCGACCGGCGCCTGTTCGCGCCACGCGAGCGCTTTCGCGGCGGCGACCGCGCGGACTTTCTGTGGCTCCCAGACGCCCTGCTCCGGCGGGTCACCGGGCGAGACGAGCGTCGGCGCGAGCGGGTCGGCGAGGACCTTGGCGACCCGGCCCCGGCAGTCTTTCCCGGTGAGGAGGACGTCCGTCTCGGCGGGCGCGGCGAGGCCGGGCCACCGCGCGAGGGCGGCGCCGAGGCGCGCGCGGTACTCGGCCGGGTCGGGGGCAACGATGCTCTCGAGGGCGGTGTCGCTCGCCTCGACGAGCGTCGGGTACTCGGCGGCGAGGTCGCGGACGCGCTCGACGGAGTCGGGGAGGCCGCGAGCGTCCTCCCGTCGCCGGTAGTAGAGTTGGCGCGGGCAGTAGGCGGCGGTCGCGAGGTCGGAGAACGTGACGTAGTCGGGCACGCACCGGGGTGGGCCCGCGCTCCTAGATGAAGGCTCGCGTAAAGGACTATGGCGGGTGCCCACGGACGTGTGCGTATGAACGGAACGGTGCGGACGGTCGTCTGCGTCGTCGTCGGCCTGTTCGCGGGCGCGGCGCTCGGGCCGCTGTTCGCCCCGGACCCGACCGGGCTGCTCGCTGCGGGCCTCGCGGGCGCCGTCGCACTGCTCGTCGGCGGCGGTCTCTACGCGACGTGGAGGCGGGCGGCGGCCGACGAGGACGGGAGCGGAGGACCGGGGTCGTGATTCGGTCGGGCGGCACGGTCGACCGGTAGAAGGCGAAGCGCGAGCGACCGGCTGACGCGAGGGCTTAGAGGTTGGTGTTCGTCTCCTGGCCCTCGGTGGCGTCTTCGAGGCCGTCCTCTCGGGCGGCGGTGGTGAGTCGTTCGGCGAGTTCGCGGTCTTGGAGGACGGCCTCGAACTCGCTGCGGTACTGGTCGTTGACGGCGCGGATCTCGGACTGCACGCGCGCGACGCGGCGGTAGTCGGCGACGGTGTCGGGGTCGGCGTCGAGTTCGTCGGCGAGGTCGGCGTCGCTCGGGTCGCCGGTCTCGATCGCGCGCCGGAGGGCGTCGAGGTCGAGGGGGGCGTCCTCGACGTCGGCCTGCACGAGGTGGAGGTCGCGGCGGGCCTCGGTGACGGCCTCGGTGGGGCGGTCGAGGTCGGCGGCGATTTCGGCGTCGGTGTCGCCGGCGTAAAACCCGCGAACGACGCGGACGAGCGTCTCCGTGTCGAGGTCGCTCTCGAAGTCGAGCTTCTCGCGCATCGTCGCGACGACGTCGTGGAGTCGCTCGTCGATCTCGGCGTCGGTGGCGAGCGACCCGTGGCCGGCCTCTTGGGTCTCGGTCACGGTGTCGCCGTCCGTGACGTCGATGAATATATCCCGGAGTTCTTGGGTCTTCTCGTCCATATTGTCCCGCCATGGCCCCCCGACGCATATAGGCTTGTTGGGAAGATTGACACGCTCGTAAACCACTAGTCTTGAAGGTGGTTGACGGGAGAGGGCAGAACATGAGCACGGACACGGAATCCGTCGCCCTCGTGGGCGACGAGGTCGTGACGAACGTCGCCCGCTCGGCGCTCTTCGCCGCGCTGACCGGTGCGCTCGCGTACGTGAGCTTCCAACTACCCCTCTCGCCCGTCCCCTACACCCTGCAGGTGCTCGGCGTCTTCCTCGCGGGCGTCTTCCTCGGGCCGACGTGGGGGTTCGCGGCGATGGCGCTCTACGTCGTCGCGGGCGCGGTCGGCGCGCCCGTCTACGCGTACGGCGCGAGCGGCGTCGGGTCGCTCGTCAGCCCCTTCGGAGGCTATCTCTGGTCGTACCCGATCGCCGCCGGCCTCCTCGGCTACGTCGCGCACGGGAGAGGCGGTCTGACGCCGACGGATGAGATACCGCTCTCGCGGCTCGCCGTCGGCCTCGCCGCGGCGACGCTCGTCATCTACGCCTTCGGCACCGTCGGCTACGCCGTCTTCGGCGGCGTCGGCCTCGTCGCGGCCGTCACGGCGGCCGCCGTCCCGTTCGTTCCCGGCGAGATACTGAAGGGCGTCGTCGCCGTGCTCGCCGCGCGCAGCGACCGGCTCCGGGCGGCCTGAGGTGGCGCGTCGATGATCGAGACCCGCGGCCTCGTCCACCGCTACGGCGACGTGCGGGTGCTCGACGAGGTCGACCTCGACGTCGCGGACGGCGAGTTCGTCGTGCTCGCGGGCGCGAACGGATCCGGGAAGACGACGCTCGTCCGCCACTGGAACGGCCTCCTCGACGCCGACGACGGCGAGGTGCGCGTGAACGGCACGCGGGTGCAGGCGGACCTCGTCGCGGCGCGGACGGCGGTCGGGATGGTCTTTCAGGAGCCACGCGACGGCTTCGTCGCGGCGACGGTCGGCGAGGACGTCGCGTTCGGCCCGGAGAACCTCGGCCTCGAACGCGAGGATATCGACGCCCGCGTCCGCGACGCGCTCGCCGCCGTGAACCTCGCGGGCCGGGAGAGCGAGCGCATCGACGAGCTCTCCGGTGGCGAGCGCGAGCGCGTCGCCATCGCGGGCGCGCTCGCGATGCGCCCCGACCACCTCGTGCTCGACGAACCGTTCACCGGCCTCGATCAGCCCGCTCGCGAGAGCGTCCTCGACAGGCTGGACGCGCTCCACGAGTCGGGGACGAGCGTCGTCGTCGTGACGCACGACCTGCGCGACCTGCTCGCGCGCGCCGACCGCCTCTGCGTGCTCGCGGACGGCGACGTGATCGTGGACGATACCCCCACGCGCGCCGTCGAGCGACTCGATGGCGTTCCGGTTCGGCGGCCGTGCTGAGCTATTCGCCGGGCGAGTCGCTCGGTCATCGCCTCGACCCCCGGACGAAGCTCGCGTTTCAGGCGGTCGTCGCGGGCGTCGCGCTCGCGCACACGACGCCGGCGTGGCTCCTCGCGCTCACCGCCGTCTGCTGGGCCGCGCTCGCCGGCTGTCGGCTCGCCGCGCGCGAGACGCTGGCGGAGTATCGCGGCGTCCTCCCGTTCCTCGTCGTCGCGCCGCTCCTCGAAGCGCTCCGCGTCGGCCCGCCGTGGCTCGAGCTCGGGGCCGCCGTCGACCCGGCGCTCGCGCTCTATCGGAGCCTCCTCCTGCTCGCGCTCGCGGCGGCGTACGTGAAGACGACGTCGCCACGGGAGTCGCGCGCGGCCGTCGTTTCGGTGGTGCCCGGGAAGCCCGGGCGCTATCTCGGGCTCGGGGTGGCACTCGTCTTCCGCTATCTGCCCCTCTTACAGGCGGACGTCCGGCGGCTCCGCGAGGCGGCGTGGGCGCGACTCGGCGACGAGCGCCGCGTGGACGAGCGCGTCGCGCACCTCGCGGTCGGGAGTCTCGAGCGCGCGTTCGACCGGGCGGACGCGCTCTCGCTCGCGATGCGGGCGCGCTGTCTCTCGTGGAACGCGACGGCGCCCGCACTCGCGTTCGCTCGGGGCGATTACGGCGTCCTCTGTGTCGCGGGCGCGCTCGTCGCGGCGGGCGTCGTCTGGTGAGGTCGTTCGGTCGCGGCGCCTCGCTGTCGCTCGTTGCCGCGGTTGTTCGCGGCTGACGCCGCTCGCGTCGTCGCGGCGCCTCGCTGTCGCTCGTTGCCGCGGTTGTTCGCGGCTGACGCCGCTCGCGTCGTCGCGGCGCCTCGCTGTCGCTCGTTGCCGCGGTTACCACTCCGCGAGCGCCCCGCGACCGTGGGCGCGCACGAGGATGGCGACGAAGGTGAGGACGCCGGAGACGGCGGCGGCCCCGCCGAGGTAGAAGACGGCGTCCATCCCGTAGGCGCCCATGAGCCAGCCGCCGACGACGGGCGCGAGGACGCTTCCGGGACGCCAGACGAGGTCCCGGATGCCGAAGCTCGAGGCCACGCCACCCGAATCGTCGCTGCTGCCCTCGTCGGCGAAGAGCGCCATGCTCGCGGGCTCTCGGAAGGCGTCCGCGACGCCGAGCAGGCCGTTCAGGAGGACGAGCGGGACGAACGCGGCGGACACGTAGCCGACGTAGGGGATCGTCTCGGGGAGGCCGAGCGCGGCGCCGACACCGGGCGTGAACGGGACGGCGAGCGCGACGAGGCCGTAGACGCCGCCGCCGACGAAGACGAAGCGCGCGCGACCGTGTGCGTCGGAGAGCCGACCGGTGTAGGGCTGGAAGACGAGGTTCGCGAGTTTCTCCGCGATGAGGACGAAGCTGACCGCGAGCGTCGCCATCCCGAGACCACCCTGTGCGGCGGTGACGCCGGCGAACAGCGGCACCCACGAGCGGACGAGGGTGACGGCGACGGCGTACTGGGCGCGAAAGGAGGTGAGCGTGAGGATGCGTCGATTGAGCGCGAGTCCGGAGAACGGGAAGCCCCGGACGACGGTGGTGTCGGGGGTGAGGACGAGCGCGACGGCGAGGAAGGTGACGGCGTAGAGCGCGACGAGCAGCCAGAAGACGGGCTCGAAGCCGAAGAGCTGGTAGAGGCCGCCGGCGCTGAGGTAGGCGGCGATGGCGGCGGCGAAGCGCGCGGCGTTCGACTTCCCGATGAGGGAGGCACGTGTCTCGGGCGTCGCGAGTTCGCCGACGAGCGAGAGCGTCAGGAGGCCGATGCCGGTGGCGGCGACGCCTTGGAGGGCGCGGACGCCGACAAGGGCGGGAGGCGTCGCGACCAGTGTGAAGAGCGCGTAGACGGCGACGCCGAGTCCGAGGCAGCCGAGGAGGACGAGGCGTTTGTCGTAGCGGTCGCCCGCCCACGCGAGCGGGACGACGGCGACGAACTGGGCGGCGGTGAACCCCGTGTAGAAGAGGCCGGTCATCAGCCCGGATGGGTTCAGTTGGTTGACGTACTGCGGGAGGAGGATCGCGAGCGTCGCGAGGCCGAAACTCCCCGCGAACCGAACGAGGTAGAGCGCGAGGAACTGGTCGCGTCGCTCCGTGGTGGGGTCGGTCACGTCTCACTCCCATCACGAGCGGGGTAAAACGGGTTTCGCCTCCCCCCGTGGGCTACCGCGACCTAGTCGCGGAGCTCGACGGCGTGCCCTTCTTCGCGAGCGAACTCGCAGACGGCGAGGGGACCGGTCTCGACGTCGAAGGCGTCCCCGTCGGGGGCGGCCGCGCGGAGGTCGGCCGCGAGGTCGTCGAGGGCGTCGCCGGTGACGGTGCCGTCGTACGCGTCGAGGCAGGCGTCGACACACGCGGGGACGAGCGCCTCGACGTACGGGCGCTCCCCGAGGTACTCGAGGGCGAGGAGGAAGCCCGGTGTGGCCGCGGGGTCACGCCACTCCTCGTCGGGGCGCAGACGCCGTTTCTTCTCCTGCTGGCTCGCGTAGTACGCGTGCAGGAGGCCCTCACCCCAGTCGCCCGTGACGTCGAGCGCGATGGCGGTCATCACGAATGCGTGTGAGTCTGTAGCATATAAGGTTGCCCGCTCGACGCGGCAACATAAATCGAATATCGCGATATAGAACCGGCTCGTGCCGCCTCCGGGAGTCCTAAGCGAGCGGCCGCCCAAGCCGTGCGTATGGAGCAGACGCGACGGCCCCGGCGACTCCGCCGGGACGGTGTGCGGGGACTCGTGAGCGAGACGTCGCTGGACCCGTCGGACCTCATCGCGCCCGTCTTCGTGGACGCGACGGCGGAGGAGCGCGTGGCCATCGAGTCGATGCCCGGCCACGAGCGCGTGCCGCTCTCGGAGGCGGTGGCGCGCGTCGAGGAAGTACTCGCGACGGGCGTCGAAGCGGTGATGGTGTTCGGGATTCCCGAGTCGAAGGACGAGCGCGGGTCCCGCGCGTGGGCGAGCGACGGCGTCGTACAGGAGGCCGTCCGGCGGATCACGGCGGAGACGGACGCCTACGTCATCACGGACGTCTGTCTCTGCGAGTACACCGAGCACGGCCACTGCGGGGTGCTCACGAGCGACGCGCGGGAGCGCTGGGAGGCGCTGGGCTCCGACCCGAGTCCCGAGGGCGACGCGGGCGCGGGCGAGGGGCTGACGGTGCAGAACGACGAGACGCTCGAACTGCTCGCGCGCACGGCGGTCTCGCACGCGGAGGCGGGCGCCGACATGGTGGCGCCGTCGGCGATGGCGGACGGGCAGGTCGGCGCGATTCGCGGGGCGCTCGACGACGCGGGATACGGGGACCTCCCGGTCATGGCGTACGCGGTGAAGTACGAGTCGGCGTTCTACGGGCCGTTCAGGGACGCCGCGGACGGCGCGCCGTCGTTCGGCGACCGGCGGCACTACCAGATGGACCCGGCGAACCGACGGGAGGCGATGACGGAGGCGGGTCTCGACGTCGAGGAGGGCGCGGACGTGCTGATGGTGAAGCCGGCGCTCCCCTACCTCGACGTCGTGGCCGACGTCCGCCGGGAGTTCGACCTGCCGGTGGCGGCGTACAACGTCTCCGGGGAGTACGCGATGCTCCACGCGGCGGACGAGAAGGGATGGCTCGACGTCGAGGCGGCCGCCCACGAGTCGCTGCTCTCGATCAAGCGCGCGGGCGCCGACCTGATCCTCACTTACTTCGCGGAGGATCTGGCGCCGCGCCTCTAGGGACCGCCCCACGCGATACGTCGCGCGCCCTCGAACCGGCAGTAGTGGCGGTTTCCCGACACTACATCCGGACGGTTTGGTGGAAATATTCACCAACCGTCTGGGCATATTACGACCTTAAACACGTAGTATACGAATGTATAGTGGCCATACGACCAACTAAACACACAGTATTAGACTTTTGTAAACCAAAGGATTATGTATAGCCGTTGCATGCACTTCTCTCGTAGATCACCACGATGGTTTCACGCAATCCAGCAATTTCGGTAAACGAACGTCTAATTGAGTGCGGTTCCGAGGTGGAGGTGTCGTAAATGGCCAGCATCATCGACCTCGTCAACAGCGTCAACACGGTCTGGACGCTCGTCGTCTGCTTCCTGATCTTCTTCATGCAGCCGGGCTTCGCGCTCCTCGAAGCCGGACAGGTCCGCGCGAAGAACGCCGGGAACGTCGTAATGAAGAACATGATGGACTGGGCGCTCGGCGTCTTCGTGTTCTTCGTCGTCGGGCAGGGCGTCTACGCCATCGCCGGCCAGCTGACGAACGCGAGCACGCCCCTCAGCATCGCCGACGCGTTCGCGTACATCGGTGACCCGGGGAGCGCGGTCGGCTGGCTCTTCGGCGCCGTCTTCGCCATGACGGCGGCGACCATCGTCTCCGGCGCCGTCGCGGAGCGCATCAAGTTCTCCGCGTACGTCTTCCTCGCCATCTGCCTGACCGCGGTCATCTACCCGGTCATCGGCGGGTTCGCGTGGAGCGGCGGCCTGCTCTCCGCGGGCGGGTTCCTCGGACAGCTCATCGGCGCCGGCTACGAGGACTTCGCGGGCGCGACCGTCGTCCACATGCTCGGCGGCGTCGCCGGCCTCGTCGCGGCGTACATGGTCGGCCCGCGTCGCGGGCGCTTCGACAGCGAGGGCAACCCGCGCCCGATACCCGGACACTCGGTCGTCTTCGCCGTCATCGGGACGTTCATCCTCGCGTTCGGCTGGTACGGCTTCAACGTCGGGACGCAGGGCATCCTCTCGGTGTCCGCGAACGCGACGACGCTCGAGGGCGTGACGTTCAACAGCGCCGCACTCGGCCGCGTCGCGCTGAACACGACGCTCGCGATGGGCGTCGGCGCGATCGGGTCGACCATCGTCACGACCCTCCGCGAAGGCAAGCCGGACCCGCTGTTCGCGGCGAACGGCCTGCTCGCCGGCCTCGTCGCCATCACGGGCGCCTGCGCGCACGTCACCTGGTGGGGTGCGGTCATCATCGGCCTGCTCGGCGGCATTCAGGCGCCGCTCGTCTACCACTGGATCGTCGAGAACCTCAAGATCGACGACGTCTGTGGCGTCTTCGCGGTCCACGGGAGCGCGGGTGCGCTCGGCACCATCCTCATCCCCGTGTTCGCCGCTGACGGCTTCGGCGCCAGCCAACTCGTCATGCAGATCGCCGGCGTCCTCGTCATCACCGTCTGGACGGTCGTGACGACCTACGTCGCGCTGAAGATCGCGGACGGCATCTGGGGCCTCCGCGTCGACGAGGACGAGGAGGAACTCGGCCTCGACCGCGGCGAGCACGGCATCGAAGCCTACCCCGAGTTCGTCGACGAGGGCGTCGTCGCGGACGGCGGGCGGGACCAGACCTACGGCGTCCGCACGGACGGCGGCGAGGACCGCGAGGTCCGCACCGACGGCGGCGTCGACGTCGACGACCACGAGGTTCGCACGGACGGTGGCGAGGACATGGACACGCACGAGATTCGCACGGACGGTGGCGAAGAGGGGCTGGAAATCGAGGACGGCGACATCAAGATGGTCATGGCGGTCATCCGCCCGGACCGCCTCGGTGAGGTGAAGCAGACGCTCGCCGAGGTCGGCGCGCCCTCGCTCACCGTCACGAACGTCTCGGGGCGCGGCAGTCAGCCCTCGACGACGGAGCAGTGGCGCGGCGAGGAGTACGTCGTCGACCTCCACCAGAAGGTGAAGATCGAGTGCGTCGTCGCCGACATCGACGCGCACGACGTCGCGGAAGCCATCCAAGAGGGCGCACAGACCGGCGAGCCCGGTGACGGGAAGGTGTTCATCATCGACGTCGAGGACGCCCTCCAGATCCGCACCGGCAAGACCGGCCCGGAGGCGGTCTGAGGACCGTGCGCGTACGGACGCATCGGCCGGTGACCGTCCGACGGGGTCTGAGCGTGACCCCCGACGTCGCGGTGGCGACCGACCGCTCGACCGGCGCCCGGAGCGCGACCGCCGCGAGCGTCGCCGACCGCCGCGGTGTCGGTACGGGCCACGGCCAGACGACGCGGACCCGAGCGGATGTCGGGGCCGCGGAGACGCGAGCGCCCGCCGCGCGGCGGCGCGAGCGAGCGCGTGCCCGGGGGGTGGTAGTCGCGTCCTGAGTCGTTCGTGGTTCCGGCCGGCGACCACCGTCCGTCGTACTCAGTCACTACCGCTGGCCATCCGTGTGGTGCGTGGCGCGCGCCCGGCGCGCGCCGCGTTTCGGTTCGCTGTGGCGCCCGAGACCGGTAGACGTTCGTCAACCGATCGGGCAACGCTTGCGCTCTCTTCTCGACGAATTACGTCCTTATACACACTATATATCCTGTCGTATCGGACGTTCGTACAACAGATTCGAGTATGGAGGGGGACTTTTAAGCTAGGGCTTTTATCGGAGGATTCCTTGCCACCTGTCGTGACTGAGTACGAACCGACCGGGAACACCGACACGGAGGGAGGCGTATGAGCGAACTGACCACCATCGCCACCGGGGTCAACCTCGTCTGGTTGCTCCTCGTGACGTTCCTCATCTTCTTCATGAAGGCCGGCTTCGCCATGCTCGAAGCCGGGCAGGTCCGCGCGAAGAACGTCGCGAACCAGCTCACGCAGACGATCATCACGCTCGTCGTCGGCATCCTCGTCTACTTCGCCGTCGGCGCCGCCGTCGCCACCGTCGTCGGCGAACTCACCGGCGCCGGGGGGCTCGACGTCGGCGGGGCGTTCGCGAGCGTCTACGCGCCGAGCGACCCGAACGCGTGGGTGAACTGGCTCTTCGGCGGCGTCTTCGCCATCGCCGCCGCGAACGTCGTTTCCGGCGCCGTCGCCGGCCGCACCCGCCCCCGGATGTACGTCCTCTACACCGCCGTCATCGCGGGCCTCGTCTACCCGGTCGCCGACGGCCTCGTCTGGTCGGGCGGCTGGCTCGCCGGTATGGGCTTTCACGACTTCGCGGGCGGCGCCGTCATCCACGCGCTCGGCGGCATCTCCGCGCTCGTCGGCGCCTACCTCATCGGCCCGCGCCGCGACCGCTACGGCCCGGACGGCACGCCGAACGTGATGCCCGGCCACTCCATCACGCTCGCCGTCCTCGGCACGCTCATCCTCTGCTTCGGCTGGTACGGCTTCAATGTCGGCACCGCCGTGAAGGTGTTCGCGGTGCAGGACGGCCAGCTCGTGCTCGCGAACTTCGCGACCGTCGGGCGCGTCGCGCTCAACACCACGCTCGGCATGGCGCTCGGCGGCGTCGGCGCCGGCCTCGTCGCGTGGTACCGGACGGAGAAGCTCGACACACTCTTCCTCGCGAACGGCCTGCTCGCCGGCCTCGTCGGCGTCACGCCCATCGCGGACGCCGCAACGTGGCCGGGCGCCGTGCTCGTCGGCCTCGTCGCCGGTGCACAGCTCCCCGTCGTCTTCTCGTTCGTCGAGCACCGCCTCAAGGTCGACGACGTCTGCGCGGTCTTCCCCGTCCACGGCACCGCCGGGATGCTCGGGACGGTCGCGTTCGGCCTGCCGTTCGTCACGGTGAACGCGTTCTCGCTTCGCACGCTCGGCGTGCAGGTCTTCGGCGTCGCCGTCATCGTCGCCGTGAGCGCCGCCATCACCGCCGCGCTCTTCACGGTCGCAAAGGCCGTGAACTGGGCGCGCGTCGACGCGGACACCGAGCGGACCGGCCTCGACGTCGCCGCGCACGGCGTCGAGACCTACCCCGAGTTCGGCGACAGCGACCGCGCGAGCCTCCCCGACGGCGGCACCGTCCCGGACGGCGGACGCCCGGCGAGCGACATCGAGCTCGTGATGGCGTACATCCGCCCGGACCGTCTCGGCGAGGTGAAGCAGGAGCTCGCCGAGGTCGGCGCGCCGTCGCTCACCGTCACGGACGTCTCCGGACGGGGGAGTCAGCCCTCGACGACCGGCCAGTGGCGCGGCGAGGAGTACGTCGTCGACCTCCACCAGAAGGTGAAGGTCGAGTGCGTCGTCGCGGACACGCCCACGCGGGACGTCATTGACGCCATCCGTCACGGCGCGAAGACCGGCAAGAAGGGCGACGGGAAGGTGTTCGTCCTCCCGGTCTCCGAGGCCACGCAGATCCGCACCGGGAAGACCGGCACCGAGGCCGTCTAGACGGCGATCCGTCCGCCGTCTGCCACCGATACGCCGGCTCAGTAACTACTTTCCCGCTGGCGGCGGGAACTCGGAGTATGAACCGCGACACCTCGCGTGACCTCTACGACCGGGCGCTCGGCGTGCTCCCGGGCGGCGTGAACTCCTCCGTCCGGGCGGCCCCACAGCCGTATCCGACGTTCGTGCGGAAGGGCGACGCGGGCCGAGTCGTCGACGCGGACGGGAACAAGTACGTGGACTGGGTGATGGGGCTCGGCCCGCTCCTCCTCGGCCACGACCTCCCGGAGCCCGTCGAGTCCGCCGTCCAGCGACGCGTGAGCGAGGGCCCGATGTACGGGATGCCGACCGAAGTCGAGGTCGAGCACGCCGAGTTCATCGCGCGCCACGTCCCGAGCGTCGAGATGGTGCGCTTCGTCAACTCCGGCACCGAAGCCACCGTCTCGGCGGTGCGCCTCGCGCGCGGCTACACGGGCCGCGACAAGGTCGTCGTCATGCAGGGCGGCTACCACGGCGCACAGGAGTCCACGCTCGTCGAGGGCGACGCCGACGACGCCTCGCCGTCCTCGCCGGGCATCCCCGCGTCGTTCGCCGAGCACACCATCCCCGTGCCGTTCAACGACGAGGCGGCGGTCACGGAGGTCTTCGAGGAGCACGGCGACGAGATCGCGGCGGTGCTCGTCGAGCCCATCCTCGCGAACAAGGGCATCGTCGAACCGCGCGAGGGCTACCACGAGACGCTGCGCGACCTCACGGAGGACCACGGCGCCCTCCTCGTCTTCGACGAGGTCATCACGGGCTTCCGGGTCGGCGGGCTCTCCTGCGCGCAGGGGAAGTACGGCATCGACCCCGACCTGACGACGTTCGGGAAGGTCGTCGGCGGCGGCTTCCCCGTCGGCGCCATCGGCGGGAGGACCGAGATCATGGAGGAGCTCACGCCCGCCGGGGACGTCTTCCAATCCGGGACGTTCTCCGGGCATCCGGTCACGATGGCGGCCGGCCTCGAGACGCTCACCTACGCCGCCGAGAACGACGTCTACGAGCACGTGAACGACCTTGGCGAGCGGTTGCGCGACGGCCTGCGCGACGTCGTCGCCGAGCGCGCGCCCGAGTACAGCGTCGTCGGGACGGACTCGCTGTTCAAGGTCGTCTTCACGCGCGACGGCCGGAAACCGCGCAACGGCGCGGACGTCGGGCGCGCGAACGTCGCGCGCTGGAACCGCGTCTTCCGCCCGCAGATGCTCGAGGCGGGCGTCATGCTCTCGCAGAACCAGTTCGAGTCCCAGTTCGTCTCCCACGCGCACACGACGGCCGACGTCGAGGAGACCATCGAGGCCTACCGCGACGCCCTCTAGACTGGGTCCGAAGGGGGTTTCAAGTCGCGATACCGAGGGTACGGTATGCGAGACGAGTCCATCAGGCTGGCGACGCGGGGGTCGTCGCTGGCCCTTCGGCAGGCGGGCGAGATCCAGGCCGCGCTCGAGGAACGCCGCCACGACGTCGACCTCGTGGAGGTCGAAACCGAGGGCGACCGCATCACCGACGAGCGCATCGCCGACCTCGGGAAGACCGGTGCGTTCGTCCGCGCGCTCGACGAGCGCGTGCTCGAGGGCGACGTCGACGCCGCCGTCCACTCGATGAAGGACGTCCCGACGGAGATGCCCGACGACCTCGTGGTCGCCGCCGTGCCTCGGCGCGCGAGCGCGGGCGACGTCCTCGTGACGCCCGAGGGGACGACCCTCGACGAGCTCGAGGCGGGTGCGGTCGTCGGCACGTCGAGTCTGCGCCGGCGCGCGCAGGTGAAGTCGCGTCGCCCCGACCTCGAGGTGGCCGACCTCCGCGGGAACGTCGACACCCGCATCGAGAAACTGCTCGCCGTCCACCTGCAGGCCGAGCACGAGGCGCGCACCGAGGCCGAGGAGGCCTACCAGGAGCAGCGCGCGCGCTACGAGAACCAGCCGGACGCGGACCCCGACGAGGCGACCCGCGAGTACGAGCGCACCGTCGAGGAGTGGTTCGCGGACCGCTCCGAACTCGAGAAGCAGGCGATGGGTCGCGAGGCCGAGACGGCGTACGACGCGATCGTGCTCGCGCGCGCCGGCCTCGAGCGCTCCGGGCTCGCGCACAGCGTCGACCTCGTCGACCTCGCGACGAACGAGCACGTCCCCGCGCCCGGGCAGGGCGCGCTCGCGGTGACGGCGCGCGAGGGGACCGAGGTGGCCGAGCGCATCCAGAAGGCGCTCGACCACCCGCGCTCGCGCGTCGAGACGACGGCCGAGCGCATCGTCCTCGAGGAACTCGGCGGCGGCTGCATCGCGCCGATCGGCGTCCACGCCTTCCTGAAGGGCGAGGTCGTCCGCACGGACGTCCAAGTCTACTCGGCGGACGGGTCGGAGGCCGTGACGGAGACGCGCGAACTCGGCCTCGACGACTACGCGCGCGAGGCGCGGACGTTCGCCGACGACCTCGCGGAGGCGGGCGCCGCCGACCTCATCGCGGAGGCGAAGCGATGACGGACGCCGAGCCCGGGACGGTCTACCTCGTCGGGAGCGGCCCCGGCGACCCCGACCTCCTCACCGTGAAGGCCCGCGACCTCTTGGAGAGCGCGGACGTCGTCCTCCACGACAAGCTCCCCGGCCCGGAGATACTCGAGCGCATCCCGGAGGAGCGCGGCGAGGACGTCGGGAAGCGCGCGGGCGGCGAGCGCACCTCGCAAGCCGAGATCAACGAGCGGCTCGTCGCGTACGCGGAGGCGGGGAAGAGCGTGGTGCGACTGAAGGGCGGCGACCCGTTCGTCTTCGGACGCGGCGGCGAGGAAGCCGAGTACCTCGCCGAGCACGGCGTCCCCTTCGAGGTGGTGCCGGGCGTGACGTCGCCGGTCGCCGCGCCGGGCGTCGCCGGCATCCCCGTCACACACCGCGAACACGCCTCCTCCGTGACGTTCGTCACCGGCCACGAGGACCCGACGAAGGCGGAGTCGAGCGTCGACTGGGGCGCGCTCGCCGAGACCGGCGGGACCATCGTCGTCCTGATGGGCGTCGGCAAACTCCCGGACTACACGCGCGAGCTCCGCGAGGCCGGCATGGCCCCCGAGACGCCGGTCGCGCTCATCGAGAAGGGGACGCGGCCCGGCCAGCGCGTCGCGGCCGGCACCCTCGACACCATCGTCGACGTCCGCGACGAGGTCGGCATCGAGCCGCCGGCGATAACCGTCATCGGCGACGTCGCGGCCGTCCGCGACCGGCTGGAGGCGTACCTCCGATGAGCCAGCGTGTCCGGGCGGCCGTCTTCCGGCCGGACGACGGGCGGCTCGCGGACGCCGCCGAGTTGCTCGAATCGCTCGGCGCCGAACCGGTGCCGGACGCGATGCTGGCCGTCGAACCCACCGACAGAACGCCCCGTGAGGACGCCGACTACGCGGTTCTGACGAGCAAGACCGGCGTCGAACTCGCGGCGGACGCCGGATGGGACGCGGGCGGGACGGCCGTCTGCGCCATCGGCGAGAGCACCGCCGAGGCGCTGCGCGAGGCGGGTTACGCCGTTGACCGCGTCCCCGAGGAGTACTCGAGCGCGGGCCTCGTGGACGCGCTCGAAGCCGACGTCGACGGCGCGCGCGTCGAGGTAGCGCGCTCCGACCACGGCTCCGACGTGCTCACCGACGGCCTCGAGGACGCGGGCGCGTACGTCCACGAGACGGTGCTGTATCGGCTCGTCCGCCCGAACGCGGCGGGCGCGTCGACGGAGCGGGCGGCCGCCGGCGAACTGGAGGCCGCGCTGTTCACGTCCTCGCTCACCGTCGAGCACTTCCTCGAGGCGGCGACGGCGCGCGGCGTCCGCGAGGCCGCCATCGCGGGACTGAACGACGCCGTCGTGGGCTGTATCGGCGACCCGACGCGCCGGACGGCCGAGCGCCACGGCATCGAGGTGGACATCGTCCCCGCAGAGGCCTCCTTCGACGCGCTCGCGACCGCTGTCGTCGAGGACGCCGCGCCGAGCTATCACGAGTAGGTCGTCGCGAGTACGGGAGTTTATCCGCGCGAGCGGCCTACTTCGGGGTGATGAACGCGCCCGTCCCCGAACTCGAAGCGCGGGCCGCGCGGTGCGCCGCGCGCCTCCGCGAGGCCGACGACCTCCTCCTCACGTCGCACATCGACGCGGACGGCCTGACGAGCGCCGGCGTCGCCACCACCGCTTTAGAACGCGCCGGCATCGCACACGACGTCGCCTTCGAGAAGCAACTCGACCGGAGCGCCATCGAGCGCTACGCAGAGGCGGGGTACGACACGGTCTTCTTCACGGACTACGGGAGCGGCCAGCTGGACGTCATCACCGAGTACGACGCCTTCGACCCCGTCGTCGCCGACCACCACCAGCCGGCGGACGCCGAGACCGAGTACCACGTGAACCCCCTCTTGGAGGGGCTCGACGGCGGGAGCGAGCTCTCCGGGGCGGGCGCGGCCTACTGCGTCGCGCGCGCGCTCGGCGCCGAGGACGAGCGCGTGGACAACCGCGACCTGGCGGCGCTCGCCGTCGTCGGCGCGGTGGGCGACATGCAGACCGTCGAAGGAGAGCTCGTCGGCGCGAACGCCGGCATCGTCGAGGAGGGCGTCGACGCGGGTGTGCTGGCGGTCGGGAAGGACCTCGCGGTGTTCGGGACGCAGACGCGCGCGCTCCCGAAGCTCCTCGCGTACGCGAGCGACGTGCCCATCCCCGGCATCACGGGCGACCGGAACGGCGCGCTGCGCTTCCTCGACGGCCTCGACGCCGACTGCAGGGAGGACGGCGAGTGGAAGACGTGGGCGGAGTTGACGGTCGAGGACCGCCGGACGGTGGTGAGCGCGCTCGTCCAGCGCGCGATACGGACGGGCGTCGACCCCGAGGAGGTGGAGTCGCTCGTCGGAACGACGTACACGCTCACCGAGGAGGAACCCGGGACGGAGCTGCGCGACGCGAGCGAGTTCTCGACGCTGTTGAACGCGACGGCGCGCTACGAGCGCGCGGACGTCGGTCTCGCGGTCTGTACGGGCGACCGGGGGGAGGCGCTCCGGGAGGCGCACGAACTGCTCCGCGAGCACCGGCGGACGCTCGCGACGGGCGTGAACGTCGTCCGCGAGGTCGGCGTCACGAGGGCGGAGCACGTCCAGTGGTTCCACGTCGGTGATCGGCTCCCGGAGACGGTCGTGGGAATCGTCGCGGGAATGGCGATGGGCGAGGACGACGTGGACGCGGGCGTGCCGGTCATCGCGTTCGCGAACAAGGAGGCGGCCGACGCGGAGGACGTGGAGGGCGAGGCGGTGAAGGTGTCGATGCGCGGGACGCCACGCCTCGTGGAACGCGGCCTCGACCTCTCTGCGGTGGCGCGGGAGGCGTCGCGCGCGGTCGGCGGCGACGGGGGCGGACACGAGGTCGCCGCGGGCGCGACGGTGCCGAAGGGCCGGGAGGAGGCGTTCGTCGCGGCGGCGGACGCCGCCGTCGGCGACCAACTCGAAACGTAATTAAAGACCGTTATAGTTTTGTGGCGGTAGTTCGTTGGCGCGAGTATGGCAGCACCAGCAGTAGGAGCACACGACGCGACCCACACCCGAAGCCAGCGCCGCCGCCGCGACCAGCGACCCCCGGACCCGAGCACGCCACCCACATGACCCAGAGCACGACACGGACAACGACGCCCGACGAACGACTCCGCGAACCGTCCCACAGTTTCCTCGACGCCGACGGCGAGCGCGTCACCATCGACACCGCCACGGCGAGCGACGCCGCCGCGCTCCGCGCGATGTACGGCCGCTTCGACCCGACGGACCGAGCGCAGGGCCTCCCACCCGCGCGCCGCGAGGAGCGCAACGAGTGGGTCGACACGCTCCTCGCGGGACGGAGCGTCGTCGCCCGACGCGACGGCCGAACGGTCGGCCACGCCGCACTCCTCGAAAGCGGCGACGGCCACGAGCTCGCCGTCTTCGTCGCCCCGGACGCGCGCGGCGTCGGCGTCGGTACCGGCCTCCTCCGTGGGCTGCTCGGTGCGCACCGGAGCGCGGGCGGCGGTCGGGTCTGGCTGGCCGTCGAGCCGTCGAATCGGTGTGCGCGCGCGCTCTACCGGCGCTTCGGCTTCGACGTCGCCGAGCGCGGGCGCTTCGAAATCACCATGACGAGGCAGGTTTGATATAGCGTAGTGGAGTTTATCGGCGGTGGACCGTCCGGCTTTTATCGCCACGGGCGGAAGACCCGGTTATGGCCGAGTTCACGCCCGAGGAGTTCGAGGAGAAGAAGTACACCGACTACTTCCCGCAGCTCCAGACCGCATACAAGCGCGCGTTCAACGACCTGAACGCCGAGTACGACAGCACGCTCGTCCACGCGCTCGACCAGCAGGTGCTCAACGAGAGCGAGCCCCACTACGAGGGCGACGGCGAGTTCAGCGTCGAGCTCCCAGAGAACCCCATCACACGCCTCAAGGACGTCGTCGCGAGCGAGGAGAAGGCGAGCGAGCTCCTCGACCTCTACGTCGACGGCATCAAACACCAGCTCCGCGTCGTCTTCGACTTCGAGGCGGAGTAGGCCGGAACGGCAACCAACCAAAAGCATAAGGCCGCGAATCACCTACTCGCACACATGAGCACCGAGGGCCAGTCCGGGGACGACCTAGAGGACCGCGTCACGAGTTTCCTCCGACGGAACTTCCCGCAGATCCAGATGCACGGTGGGAGCGCCTCCATCACGAACATCGACCGCGAGACCGGTGAGGTCGACATCCAGCTCAGCGGTGCGTGTTCCGGATGCGGGATCTCCCCGATGACGATTCAGGCCATCAAGGCCCGGATGACGCAGGAGATTCCCGAAGTCGAGAAGGTCAACGCCGACACCGGCATGGGCGGCGACGGCGGCCACGGCGGCGGCATGAGCCCCTCCTTCCCCGGCGAGACCACCGACGAGGACGCCGAGGGTGACGAAGGCCCGCAGGCCCCCTTCTAAGGCGCGCTTCTCGCGGCGATTCGAGTTCGTTTTTTCGAGCGCCGACGAGCGTCGCGTCCGTCAGTCCTCCGTCCAGTAGTAGAGGTGTTCCTTCGGGGCGTCGCAGGACGGACAGGACTCGGGGAGCTCCTCGATGTCGCCGACCTCCCCGCAGTCCGAACAGCGCCAGAGGAGCTCGGCCTCGCCGAGATCGTGGGGCGTGTGCTCGTGTTCGACGCTGAAGGACGCCGCGCCCTCGCGGGTCGTCACGAAGAAGCCGTCCTCGTTGAAGCCGCGAACGACGCCGATCTCGTCGCCGTCCTCGTCGTAGACCGCAGTACCGAGTTTGACCGGGTTCTCCTCACTCATACGCCGGTGGTTCGCCGGCCCGGGAGTTAAAAGCAACCGCCGGCGAGGGGGGTCGCGCGCCCGCTCAGAGCCGGGCGGGCTCGCGGTTCCAGCCGGGGTCGTGGCCGGTCCGCTCGATGAGGTCCGCACGGCACGCCGGACAGTAGTCGGGCGTCGCCGTCTCGCTCCGGGGAACGTAGACCGCACCGCCGCACTCCACGCACGCATCAGCGACCACGGTCGCACAGTCCGCACAGACGTTGAAATCGTCGACCGTGAGGTCTCGCAAGCCGTCGAGATGTTTGTCCAGGACGTACTCGTCGATGACCGACTGACAGTTCTGACACGGTTGCATAGCGGTACGTACTGGGGTGTGTGACCGATGCACATATAGATACCGCCCGACGGCGTCGCGGTCGTGAACCCGACGGGCGAGACGGCGGGACGGTCGCCGACGCCGGCTCGGAGCGCCCCGACGGTGTAGAACGGGACGGAGACCGTCGAGAGGTTGACCGGCGGTACACGGCGCGACCGAGCGCGACCACCGCGACGGCGACGGCGCTCGCGGCCATTTTAGTGGAGGTCTTTGCCGTTCGGGTCGCGCTCCGCGCGACCGCTCACGGCAAAAAGTCCTACATGAAGTCCGCGATGCCGGACTGCTTGTTGTGGTCGTCCTCGAAGACGGATTCGAGGGAGGCCTCGAGGACTTCGAGGCGCTGTTTCGTGTACTCGCGACAGTCGTACTCCTCGGCGACCTGAATCGCGGTGTCCATGTACTTGTTCACGGAGCCCTCGTGGACGGTGAGGTTGACGCGGCCGCCGCACTCCCGGCAGTCACCAGAGAGAGGCATTCGGCGATACTTCTCCCCGCAGTCGAGACAGCGCGTCTCCTGCCGGCTGAACGCTCGGAGGTTCCCGATGAGGTCCGGGAGGAAGTGGCCCTCGATGACGCGCTCGGCGACGTCCGTCTCGTCGACGGCGCGGAGCTTTCTGGCTAACTCGAGTTGGGCGTCCATCTTCTCCATCATCGACCCGAGCGTCTTGTACGCCGAGAGGTCGGGCCCGAGCGCGATGTCGGTCGTGTCGTGCGTGTGCGCGAAACCCGTGTACTCCTCGTCCGTGCCGAGCGACTCCTCGGCGATGGTGATGTCGACGTCCTCGGGGTCCGCCATCTCGCGGGTCGCCTCGTAGAACTCGAGGGGGTAGCGCTCGACGACGTCCATGTTGTGCGCCTCGTCGTCGATCTCCGTCGGGTCGATGCGCGAGGACATCACGAGCGGCGCGTCCATCTGCCCGCCGCGCTTGTCGGGCAAGTAGGACTTCGAGAAGTTGAGGAGGCCGTCCATGAGGAGCATCACGCAGTCCTCGTCACCGTCGCAGTTGCGGCGCTTCGCGGCGTGAAAGTACGGATGCGCGTAGCCGACAGCCGCAGACGTGAAGCCGACGACGCGGCCGACGACGGCGGCCGACGTGTGGGGCGCCATCCCGAAGACGAGTTCGCCGACGAGGTCCTGGCGCTCCGCGACGTCGTAGAAGGGCTCGAGGCCGTAGTAGTCCTCCAAGAGCTCGTCGACGAAGTCCGCGGTCTTGAGCATGTGCTCGGCGGCGCCGTCGGGGAGGACGATGTCCTGCACCCGTAACTCGACGAGTTGGTCGTCGTGCTGGAGGGGGTCGCCGTTGACGTCCGCCGTGTAGCCGAG
Source organism: Halarchaeum grantii (assembly GCF_014647455.2). Taxonomy (NCBI): domain Archaea; kingdom Methanobacteriati; phylum Methanobacteriota; class Halobacteria; order Halobacteriales; family Halobacteriaceae; genus Halarchaeum; species Halarchaeum grantii. Next base: position 621,007 of record NZ_BMPF01000002.1, read on the forward strand.
TTCGCGGAAGTCCTCGACGGTGACGTCGAGTTCGGCGGGCCGCACCGAGGTGACGGGGAGGTCCGTCATGTCGTAGCGGACGGTGCCGTCCTTGAACGTGGTGACGCCGTGTTTCGCGCGGAGGACGCCCTTCTCGATGGGCTCGGGGACCTTCTCCGTGGAGGTGAGCCCCTTCACGCCCTTCAGGATGTCGTAGGCGCTCTCGCGCTCGCCGACGGCCTGCAGCGCCTCGCGGTAGGCGTCGCGAACGTCCACCGTTTGGCGCTCGACGTTGTCGAGTTCGCGCTCGCAGCGCGGGCACTCGACGCGGCCGGACTCGTCGGGTTCGGCGACGATGCCGCAGTCCTCGCACTCGTAGTGGGGGTCGGTCCACGCGCCACAGGACTCACAGCGGGGCTTGTAGGTGTGCTCCCCGCAGTCCGGGCACGCGCGCTCGCCGAGTTGGACGTCGACGAGGCCCTGCTCGGCGCGCATGTCGGGCGCGTAGTCGGCGGCCTCGCGGAAGGAGCGCTGACTGCCGCCGGCGTCGCCGATGGGGAAGAGCGTGTGGACGGCGGGCGAGAGGTCGCGCGATTCGGATTTCTCCGGGCGACCCATCCGGTTCCCGATGCGCGTCGGGGCGCGCTCCCGGACGGCGAAGGGCGCGACGGCCTCGACGGCCCGCATCGCGTTCGGCCACTCGCGGGCCGCCTCGGGGAGGTCGTCGGGCGCCCACTCGCGCTCGAGGTCGTCGTCGAAGCCCATCGTGCGGACGAGCGGGCGCCAGTCCGCGACGGTGAGCGTCGCGTCGCTCTGCGAGTGCTCGACGAGGAGGCGTTCGAGGGCGTCGCGCGCGCCCTCGGTGTTCGGGACCCGGAGGGTGTCGGCCTGCACGGCGGCGCCGTCGACGGCGTCCGCGAGCGCGAGGAAGTCCTCAAGCGTGAGGTCGTGCCAGCAGTAGGTGTACTGGGGGTGGAGCGGCGTGTCGTAGTCGGCAGCCCACGACAGGGCCTGTTCGGCGTCCGGGTCCGCGAGGTCGACGTACGGCGAATCCCGGAGGGCCTGCACGTCCGCGCCGTCCGCTTTGAGTGCCTGTTCCCACCACTCCACCGTCCAGCCCGCGGGCGCGAGCGGGTGATTGTTCTCGACGAACTCGCCGTAGTTGACGAGGTACTCGCCCAAGTCGAGGATCTCGACGACGCCGTTCCGGACTTCGAGCGCCTCCTCGGGGTCGTCGATGCGCCGGACGTCGCCGTTCGCGAGCTTCACGGTCGGCCCCTCGATGGAGTCGACGGGGACGACGCCGCCCGCCTTCCCCGGGCGCTCGGTCTTGATCTGCGTGCCGGTCGCGAGGAAGTCGTCGACGACGTGCATCGTCGCGGGGTGGACGCCCGCCGTCGCGAAGCCGTGGTTGCGCGCGCGGCCGTATCGCAGGCGGAAGCCCCCCGCTTCGGAGGGGTGGCCGAAGACCGGGCGGCCGGCGATGAGGTCGCGGAGGAATTTGCTGTCGGGGTCGACGCGCGGCGGGCCGTCCGGGGCGTCGTCGGGTTCCTCGGGGGTCGCCTCGTCCTCGCCGTCGTCGCCCTCGTCCTCGTCCGCGTCGGCCGCGTCGTCGCCCCCGTCGTAGTACGTGCCGTCGATGAGGTCCTGCAGCCACGGCCACTCCACCTCGTCGAGTTGGCGCGTGTAGCGCTGTATCTTCGGGGCCTTCAGGGCGATGCCCTCCGCGAGCACGAGACACATCCCGCCGCGCGCGGAGTTCGTGTCGACGCGCTCGAGGTCGCGAAAGCCCGACACCTCCTCGTCGCCCGTCGCCTCACCGTCGAGCATGATGGGCATGTGCTCGGCGATGAACCTCGTCTCCTCGTCCTTCGGCGAGTACTGGAGGCCCGTCTCGTCGTCGTAGAGCGAGACCTCCTCGGCGTAGCGCTCCACCTCGTCGGCGCGAGCGCCGTACTCCTCGATACCCAGCAGGGAGCGCGCATAGTCGGCGACGAGCACGCTGAGGGCTTGGGCGGTGCCGCCGGCGGAGCGGATCGGCCCCGCGTAGTAGACGTTCACGAACTCCGTGCCGTCGTCGTTCTGCAGCAACTCGACGCGGTCGATGCCCTCGATGGGCGCCGCGACGACGCCCTCGGTCAGGAGGGCGACGGCGGTCCGGACCGCGCCCTCGATCTTCCCGGCGCGCGTGTCGTAGTCGCCGACGGTGCCCTCGACGAAGTCCTCGACGAGCGCGAGCGCCGCCTCCTCGCGGCCCATCTCGCCCTCGAGGTCGCGCACGCGCTCGGCGACGCCCTCGATGCCGAGGATGTTCTCGACGCGGTCCGCCATGTCCTTCGCGACCGGAATCTCGACCTCGGGGACGGGGTCCTCCCCGCGAGTCTTCGCCTCCTCCGCGACGGCGAACGCCTCGTCAAGTCGCGACTCGAGTCCCTCGAAGTAGGCGTCGTCTTCCGGGCGCATTCGGTGGTCCACAAAGGGTACAGCGCTGAGGCTATTGAGGGTTGTGTTCGTTCGGACCCGCGTCGTCGCGACCCCTCACTCGGCGGCGGGTCGCTCGCGCCTCACTTCGCTCGACGCTCGCCTTTTCGCGGCGCCTCGCTAGCGAGGCGCCGCGGTCACTCCCACAGCTCCCGGCCGCTCGCGGTGTCGCGCTCGCGAGTGAGCGCGTCCTCGAAGGTGCGACAGTAGAGTTCGGCGTCGAAGACGGTGGCGCGGACGAGCGCGCCGGAGACGGTCTGCCCGGAGGGCCGCGAGAGGACGACGTGCGCGTCGACGCCGACGTCGCCGTCGTCGTCGAGCGCGATGGTGCCGGTGCAGGCGGCGACCTCGAGCGGTTCGTCGTAGGTGACGGTCTCGTACGCGAAGTCGTCCTGATCGTAGACGGCGATTTCGGCGTCGACGACGGCGCCGGTGGCGCTGAACCACCCGGCGTCGACGTCGGCGGCGGTGGCGAACGACTCGATCTCCGCGATCCACTCCTCGCCGTGGTCGAAGCGGACGGCGAACTCGCGCTCGCCCGTGACTTCCCGTGCGTCCATACTCGGAGGGGTCGGCGGCGGGCGAGAAAAAGGACCGGGTTAACGCATCGATGCGAGCGGCTTCGCCTCCCCGGTGGGTGCGGCGAGCCACGCCTCCTCCGCGGAGACGTCGGCGATGACGAAGCGCTCCACCCCGCCGTCGTCGTCGACGGCGGCCATGACCTCACCGGCGCTGGACGCGCTCGGCACGACGGTCGTATCGGATGCCATGTCAATTAGTACCACGTGCCACGGTGTACTTAAATTCATTGATGCGGAGGACAGCGCCCCTCGCGGGGAGCGCCGGACGGGCGCCGAATGGTAGATAAATTTAAAAATATATCGAGCGGCAAATTTAAGCACAACCGACAGTAAAAAGTTGCCGGATGACAATTTCTGGCAATCTTTCACGCCGTCGGTTCCTGCAGGCGACCGGGGGGGCGGCGACGGCCGCCGCGCTTGCGGGCTGTGGCGGAAACGAGGGTGAGACCGCCACGACGACGGCCGCTACCCGGACGACGGACGCGACGGCGTCCGGCGGGGACGTCGGGGAGAATACGTTCTCGATGATCAACAGCTCCGTCTCGACGTTCGACCCCGTCGCGTTCGTCGACGAGGCCTCCGGCTACGTCATTCAGCAGCTCTTCGAGACACTCACCGACTACCCGAACGGCGAAGTCGACGTCGAGACCCTCCTCGCGACCGACTACGAGGTCTCCGACGACGGGCGGACCTACACGTTCCACCTCGCCGAAGACGCCACGTACAGCACCGGCGACCCCGTCACCGCGGGCGACTTCGTCTACGCGTGGGAGCGCCTCGCCGCCTCCCCCAACTCGAAGCGCGCGGGCTTCCTCCTCGACAACCTCGGCATCGAGCACGAGACGACGACGGCGACGACCGACGACGGCCGCGAGGTCGAGCGCTACGTGCCGGACTCGATGGCCGTGACGGCCGTCGACGAGCACACGCTCGAAGTCACGCTCGCGCAGCCGAACTTCGCGGCGCTGCGAATCCTCGCCTACCGGGGGTTCGCGGCGGTTCCGGAGGGAATCGTCGGCGACATCGACGGCTACGAGGGGGAGCTGAGTCAGTCGGCGTTCGCCACCGAGAACCCGGTCGGCTCCGGCCCGTTCACCCTCGACGCGTGGCGGCGCTCCGTCTCCATCGACCTCGCCGCGCGCGACGACTACTGGGGGGACGGCCCCGCGGTGGACGGCGTCCACATGCAGGTCCTCGAGCGAACGAGCGCGCGATACGCGTACGCGACGCTCAACATGAACGCCGACAACCCCTACGTCCCGCCGTCCAAGTGGGACGCGTCGAAGCGCACCATCGAGGGCACGGACGAGCGCGGGCGGCGATACGGCGAGTACGGCCCGCTCGAGAACGGCCTGACCGTCCCCTACTACGCGGTGGACGAACTCAGCACGTACTGGCTCGCGTTCAACTGTCAGAACGTCCCGAAGCCCGTCCGGCGAGCCGTCTCCTACGCGGTCAGCCAGCAGACGGTCGTCTCGGAGCTGTTCAAGGACCGCTACAACCCCGCGCACACGCTCACGCCGCCCGGCCTCTTCCCCGGCGGCCCCGACGCCCAGTCCGCCTTCGCGGCCGAGCACTACCCCTACGGCGTCGACACCGAGACCCGCCTCGACGAGGCGCGCCGCGTCATGGCGGACGCGGGCTACGACGACTCGGAGACGTTCGATCTGACGCTCACGCTCTATCAGGGCGACACCTACCGACAGCTCGGTACGCTCGTACGCGACCTGCTCAGCTCCGCGCACATGGACGTCACCATCGAGCAACCACAGCAGTCGACGATGCTCACCCGCCTCCGGAACGGCAACGTCGACGTGGTCTCGTCCGGGTGGAGCGCGGACTACCCCGCCGCGACGAACTTCCTCCAGTTGGTCAACCCGCCGTCCACGCGGACGAGCGACCCCTCCGCGACGTCCTACTACGACTGGTTCGGGACGGCGGCCGCCGAGCGCGCCGCGAACGCGTGGGACCGGATTCAGGACAGCCTCGGGCCGTCGGAGGCGGCCGCAGAGACGCGCTCGGAGGCCTATCGGACGATGGAGCGCGCGTGGATGGAGGACGCGGTCATCGTCCCGCTGTTCTTCTCCGTCGCCCACCACATGGACTACCCGTGGCTCGAGAAGGAGCGCACGGGCGCGATGGGGTCGTCGAACATGCGCTTCGACGAGCTCAGCGTCGGCGACCGGAGCCAGTACCGGTAGTCGAGCGCGGCCGAGCGGCCGCGTTCCGCCGGGTAGACGGCCTCCCGTCACGTCGCGCTCCCCCGAGCGGAAGGAATAATTACCGCAAGCGGGTTAGCTCACGCGTACCGATGACCGCGCCCGCCGGAGGCCGAGGTGTCGACCCGTGAGGCGGTGGGCGTACCTCGCGAAGCGCCTCGTCCTCGCGGTGCCGGTCGTGCTGTTCGGGACGTCGCTGACGTTCCTCCTCCTCTACGCCGGGCCCGTCAATCCGGCCGCGTCGATACTCGGGCAGGGCGCGACGCCCGCGGAGATAGCGCGTCTCGAAGCCCGGCTCGGCCTGAACGAGCCGCTCTGGAGTCAGTACCTCGAGTTCATGACGGGCGTGCTGACGTTCGGCCTCGGGGAGTCCTACGTCATCAGCCCGAACACGGACGTCTACGCGGTCATCCTCGACTACGCGCCCCGCACGCTCTGGATGGGGTTCTGGGCGGTCCTCCTCCCGCTGTTCGTCGGCATCCCGCTGGGCTTCTACGCCGGGCTGAACCCGAACACGCCCGCCGACTACGTCGCGAGCCTCGGCGGAATCGTCTGGCGCGCGATGCCGAACTTCTGGCTCGCCGTCGTCCTGATGACCGCCCTCTCGCGCTCCGGAGCCATCACGGGCGGCGCGTTCGCGTGGGGGACGTGGCTCGTCGAGACGACGGTCGTCGGCGCGCCGCCGCTCGACGGGCTCGTGACGTGGACCGGCCTCGTCCCGAGCGTGGACGCCCACCAGTTCCTCGTCGCGCTGAAGATGACGCTCCCCGCCTCCGTCGTCCTCGGCTCCGCGAGCATGGGCAACGAGATGCGCATCGCGCGGACGGCGATGCTGGAGGCGACGCACGCGAACTACGTCGAGCTGGCGCGCGCGAAGGGCGTCTCCGGGCGCGCGATCGTCTGGAAACACGTCTTCCGGAACGCGCTCGTCCCGCTCATCCCCGTCATCAGCGCGGAGGCGTTCCTCCTCGTCGGCGGGAGCGTCCTCGTCGAGTACGTCTTCGGCATCAACGGCATCGGCTACCTCTTCTTCCGCGCGATGACGCAGGGCGACATCCCGCTCGCCGGCGCGCTCATGTTCGTCTTCATCGTCATCGTCGTCGGGATGAACGTCGTACAGGACCTGCTCTACACGCTCGTCGACCCGCGTGTCGGCTACGACTGACTCATGAGTGAACACGAGACCGTCGAGGGAGAAGGCCTCCGTGAGCGCGTCCGCGCCGACCCGTGGCCGGCCGCGCGCTGGGCGCTCGTCCTCGCGTGCCTCCTCGCCGTGGAGGCCGGCGCGCTCGCGAGCTTCGTCACGAGTTGGCCGTGGGCGGCCGCCTTCGGCTGGCTCGGCGGCGTCTGTCACGCCGTCGCGGCCGCCGGAAACGCCCTCGCCGACCTCCCGACGCTCCTCTCGCGGGCGTGGCTCGACAACCGGGGGTATCGGACGCCGGACGGCGCGTGGCACGGGACGTTCATGGGACTCGCGCCCGCCGTCGTCTGGGCGCTCCGCGTCGCCCTCGTCTACGCGTACGCCGCCGCCGTCATCGGGTGGTGCTGGCGGGGCTACCTCGTCTTCCGCGAGCGCTACCGCTACGCGGCGTGGACGCCGACCGACGACGCCGTCGACCGCTTCCGGGGCCACGACTGGGGGCGCTTCGGGCTGGTCGTCGTCCTCGCGTTCGTCGTCCTCGCGGTGTTCGCGCCGACGCTCGGCCCGACGACCGTCGACCGGAACATCGCGAACCCCTACGACCACCAGATAGCGTACTACGACGGCGGCGTGCAGACGACGAGCGTCGGGCTGGCGAACCTCCGGTCGGCCTCCCGGGGCGCGGGGCAGAACGTCGGTATCGGCGCCTACGACCGCTTCGGGCGCTTCCACCCGGTCGGGACGCTCCCCTCGGGAAAGGACCTCTTCACGTTCATGGCGGCGGGCGCGCGCGTCTCGCTGTTCGTCGGCCTGCTCGCGACCGCCATCAGCGCCGTCGTCGCGCTCGCGCTCGCGCTCCTCAGCGCCTACTACCGGGGCGTCTTCGACCTCGTGACCGTGCTGGCGAGCGACTCCGTGCAGGCGATGCCGCGCCTGCTCGTCGTCATCATGCTCGGCGTCGTCCTCTCAGGGACGTGGATCGCGGGGGTGTACAGCGGCGCGCTCGTGCTCGCGCTCGTCTTCGGCTTCTGGGGGTGGCCGGGGCTCTGGCGCGCCGTGCGCGGACCGGCGTTGCAGGCGGTCGAGAGCGACTGGGTGGACGCCGCGCGGTCGTTCGGCGAGGGCGTGCCGACGCTCCTCGGCAGGCACGTCGCGCCGTTCGTCGTCGGCTACCTCCTCGTCTACGCCTCCATGGGCATCGGCGGCATCATGATCGGCACGGCGGGGCTCTCCTACCTCGGCCTCGGCATCCACGCGCCGACGCCGGAGTGGGGGCGCGCCGTCGCCATCGGCCAGCAGTACGTCGTCTCGCCGTCGTGGCACATCTCGGTGCTCCCGGGGCTGGCCATCACGCTCGTCGTCGTCGGGTTCAACGCGCTCGGCGACGGCGTTCGGGACGCCATCGACCCCCGGAGCGAGGGCGACGCATCCGCGGAAGCGGCGGCGACCGGAGGGACCCGATAATGCGTGAGGACGGGACGACGGCGGGCGGCGCACGCGACGACGACCCCCTGCTCCGCGTCGAGAACCTCCGGACGACGTTCGCCACGGAGACGGGGACGGTGCGCGCGGTCGACGGCGTCTCCTTCGACGTCGAGCGCGGGGAGACGGTCGGCCTCGTCGGTGAGTCGGGCGCCGGGAAGTCCGTGACGGCGCGCTCGCTCGTGGGGCTGGTCGAGGACCCGGGCCGGGTCGTCGGCGGCTCCGTCCGTCTCGACGGCGCGGAACTCACGGACAACACCGAGTCGGAGTGGCGCGACGTGCGCGGCGGCCGCATCGCGATGGTGTTTCAGGACCCGCTCTCGCGGCTGAACCCCGTCTACACGGTCGGGAACCAGATCGAGGAGGCGCTGCGCATCCACCGGGGCCTGCGCGGGGCGGCGGCGCGGGAGAAAGCCGTCGAGCTCCTCGAGGACGTCGGCATCCCGGACGCGGCGCGTCGCGCCGAGGCGTACCCCCACGAGTTCTCCGGGGGGATGTGCCAGCGCGCGGTCATCGCGATCGCGCTCGCCTGCGACCCCGACCTCCTCGTCTGCGACGAACCGACGACCGCGCTCGACGTCACCACCCAAGCCCAGATCCTCGACCTCCTCGACGACCTCCGGGCGGAGCGCGACCTCGCCGTCCTCTTCATCACGCACGACATGGGCGTCGTCGCGGAGGTCTGCGACCGCGTGAACGTCATGTACGCGGGCGAGATCGTCGAGCGCGCGGGCGTCGTCGACCTCTTCGAGCGCCCGAAACACCCCTACACGCAGGGGCTGCTCGACGCGGTTCCGGCGCGGACGGCGCGCGGCGAGCGCCTCGCGGCCATCGAGGGCGAGGTGCCGACGCCGACCGAGCCCGCGACGGCCTGTCGGTTCGCGCCGCGCTGTCCGCGGGCGTTCGACGCCTGCCACAGCGTCCACCCGACCGGCGTCGCCGTGAGCGCGGACGCGGACGACCACACCGCCGCCTGCCTCCACTACCCGGCGGACGCCACGCGGGACGAAGCGGTCGAGCGCCACCGCGAGCGCGACACTCGCACGGGCGCGGAGGGCGATACCGAATGACCGACGCGTTCGGCGCGGGAACCCCCGAACACCACAGCGACGTCGAGGCGGGCGAGACGCTCGTCCGCGTCGCGGACCTGCGGACGTACTACGGCGAGACGGGGCGGTTCGGCGGGACGCCCGTGAAGGCCGTCGACGGCGTCAGCCTCGACATCGAGAAGGGCGAGACGCTCGGGCTGGTCGGCGAGTCGGGGTCGGGGAAGACGACGCTCGGCCGGACGCTCGTGCGCCTCGAACAGGCGACCGGCGGCCGCGTCGAGTACGCGGGAACGGACGTGACGGCGCTCTCGGGCGACGAGTTGCGGGCGTGGCGGCGGAACGCCCAGATGGTGTTTCAGGACCCCGAGTCGAGCCTGAACGAGCGGCTGCCCGTCGGCGAGCTCGTGAAGGAGCCGCTCGACGTCCACGGCTGGCGGACGCCGCGCGAGCGCCGCGAGCGCGTTCGTGACCTCCTCGAACGCGTCGGCCTCGCGGAGGAGCACTACTACCGCTACCCCCACCAGTTCTCCGGAGGCCAGCGCCAGCGCGTCGGCATCGCGCGCGCCCTCGCCCTCGAACCGGAGTTCGTCGTGCTCGACGAGCCGGTGAGCGCGCTCGACGCGTCCGTGCAGGCGAAGATCCTCAATCTCCTCGGGGACCTCCAAGACGATCTCGGCCTCACCTACCTCCTCATCGCGCACGACCTCTCCGTCGTCGAGCACGTCTGCGACCGGGTGGCCGTGCTGTACCTCGGGCAGTTGCTCGAGGTCGGCCCCGTCGCGGACGTCTTCGACGACCCCGCGAACCCCTACACGCACGCGTTGCTCTCCGCGATCCCCGACCCCGATCCCACGACGGAGACGGCGCGCATCACCCTCCGAGGAACGCCGCCGAGCGCGCGCGACCCACCCTCGGGATGTCGGTTCAGCACGCGCTGTCCGGCGAAGATCCGGCCGGAGGCGTACGAAGGCCTCGACGACGACGTCTGGGACGCCGTGGAGGCCGTCCGCGACGTGCTCCGCCAGCGCGCGAACGCCGAAGTCGGGGCGCTCGAACGCCTCGCGCAGTACGCGGGACTCGCCGACCCGCACGCGGACGTCGAGGAAGTAATCTCTGACGCGTTCGCCGGCCTCGACGTGCCCGCCGGCGTCGAGCGGACCGTCGATGCGGCGGCGGGGCGGGCGGCGAGCGGCGACGTCGAGGGCGCCGAGCGACTGCTCGCCGACGAGTTCGGGAGCGAGTGCGAGCGCGCCCCGCCGACCGAGCACGCCGTCGGCGAGTCGGGGCGAATCAGCCGCTGTCACCGCCACGAGCCGGGCGTCCAGTCGCCGAGCGAGTACTTCGCCGACCACGACCGACGATGAGGGGACGTGTCCGGGTCGGCCGACTGGTCCACGCGGCGACGTACGCCGCCGTCACGCTCGCGCTCGTCTGGTGTGCGTCGCTCGCCGTCGGCATCGTCCTCGGCGGGCCGCTCGTCGCCGCGAAGTACGGGCTGTTCGTCTGCGGGTGGCTCGCCGTCGGCTACGGGACGTGGCTGCTCCGGCCGCGCACACGCCGGACGAGCGAGGCGGCAGGCGAGCGGGCCACCGCGGCGCGCGGGCGAACGCGCTACCGGCGCGCCGTCCTCTCGCTCCCGCCAGCCGACCGCTTCGAACTCGCCGGCACCGAGCGCGTCCCGTCGGGCGTGCTCCTCGTCGCGTCCGGGGTCGCGATGCTCGCGGCGTCCTTCCTCCTCGAAGCCGTCGCCGGCGTCGGCGGCTGAGGGCGCGAAAGACACTTTCGTCTGGGTCGCACACCCCCACGCATGGACGAGCGAGACGCGCCCGGCGAGGGCGACGGCGGGGATCCGGGCGAACGCGTCGAGGACGTCACGGGCACCGACGCCCACGACGCCGCGTGGGAGGCGACGCGCGACGACATGGCGGCACTCGCCGAAGAGCGCCGCGAGGGGGGGTGGGACGTCGTGACGCTGACCGCCGGCGACGTCCGCATCGAGGCGCGCGCGACCGGCCCGGAGGCCGACGATGAGGGGCGCTACGGCCTCGTCTTCGTCGTCCCGAAGGGCGACGCCGAGGCGTTCGCCGACGTCTTCGAGGAGGGCGGGTTCCCCGCCTACGAGGTCTATCGCGCCGAGCGCGACGGCCGCGTCTTCCTCGTCGTCTCCTACTTCGACCCGGAGTCGGAGACGTGCATCCTCGCCGCCGCGACCTACCTGAAGCGCGACGCGAGCCGACTCGTCCGGACGGTCGCGGAGACCGAGGAGATGTACACGCACGTCGAGACGCTCGACCGCACCCACCTCGGGAGCTTCCAGCACGAGGACCACACGAAGTTCTTCCCGGCGGTCGAGACCGTCGCGGACGCCGGCGAGTAGCCGCGTTCGCCGTTCGCCCGCCCCGCGCACGCGACTGCCGACCGTGAGTGCCACGCCGCGAGGGGGACTCGCCGGCCGTCCGCGCCACGTGCGGGCCGGAAGCGGGTCGTAGCCTACAAATGGGCCGCCATCATAGGGCGCGCCATGAAAGTCGCCGACGTGATGACGCCCCGCGACGACGTCGTGACCGTCTCGCTCCCGGGCACCCGCGACGACGTGCTGGGGTACCTCCAAGAGCGACGCTTCTCCGCCGTCCCCGTCGTGAAGGGCGAGGGCGAGGACGAAGTCTACCGCGGCCTCGTCTCGCGCGAGGACCTCATCGAGGACCCCGACGAGGACCAGCTCGCGCTCCTGATGCGCGACGTGCCGACGACGACCGGTTCGACGGACGTCGTCGAGGCCGCCCGCCTGATGGTGTCGGAGGGCGCCCGGCGCGTCCCCGTCGTCGACGGCGACGCCCTCGACGGCATCGTCACCATCACCGACGTCGTGCGCGCCATCGCGGACGGCGACGTGGACGGCGAGCGGACGGTCGGCGAGCTCGCGCGCCGCGACGTGAACACGACGTACGTCGAGACGCCGCTCCCGGTCGCGGAGCGCGAAATCGCGTACGCGGACGTCCCCTACGCGGTCGTGCTCGACGAGGACGCCGACATGACCGGCATCCTCACCGAGGTCGACGTCATCGACGTCGCGCGCGTCGTCGAGGGCGAGGACGACGTCGGCGCGAGCGTCGCCGGGCAAGACGACGAGTGGATGTGGGAGGGCATCAAGGCCACCGGCAACCGCTACTTCCCGACGCGGAACGTCGAGATTCCCGGCGAGCCCGTCCGCGAGTTCATGACCGCCGACCCGGTGACGCTGACGAAGCGCCGCACCGCGAAGGAGGCCGCCCAGCGGATGCTGGAGACGGACGTCGAACAGCTCCCGCTCGTCGCGGGTGACGACCTCGCCGGCATCGTCCGGGACGTCGACCTCATCGCCGCGCTATGAAGGCGCTGACCGAGCTCGCGAAGCGACGCGGGTTCTTCTTCCAGTCGAGCGAGGCCTACGGCGGCGTCTCCGGCTTCTACACCTACGGCCCGCAGGGCGCGACGCTGAAGGAGCACGTCGAGGACACGTGGCGCGAGCGCTTCTCCGTCGCGGAGGGCCACATGGAGGTCGACGCGCCCACCGTCATGCCCGAACCCGTCTTCGAGGCCTCCGGCCACCTCGACGGCTTCGACGACATGCTCGTCGAGTGTGCGGGCTGTGGCGCGAGCCACCGCGCCGACCACCTCATCGAGGGCGCGACGGACGTCGAGGAGGCCGAGAGCCTCCCCACCGAGGAGGTCGCCGCGCTCATCGACGCCCACGACATCGAGTGCCCGAGCTGTGGCGCGCCGCTGGCCGACCAGCCGGTCGAGGAGTTCAACCTGATGTTCGAGACGAACATCGGGCCGGGGACGAGCCAGACCGGCTACCTCCGCCCGGAGACCGCTCAGGGCATCTTCGTGGAGTTCCCGCGCCTCAAGGAGTACGCGCGCGGCCAGCTCCCGTTCGGCGTCACGCAGATCGGGAAGTCGTATAGGAACGAGATTAGTCCGCGGAACGCGCTCGTGCGGACGCGCGAGTTCACGCAGGCCGAGCTCGAGCTGTTCGTCGACCCCGAGGGCGAGGGCCCGGACGTCGCGTCGGTCGCGGACGTCGAGCTCACCCTCTACCCGGCCGCGAACCAGCCGGACGGCGACTACGTCGAGACGACGGTCGAGGCGGCCGTCGACGACGGCGTCGTCGAGCCGTGGGTCGCCTACTACCTCGGCGTCGCCGCCGAGTGGTACGCGGAGATCGGCGTGGACTTCGAGCGCTTCCGTTTCCGCCAGCATCAGGCGGGCGAGCGCGCCCACTACGCCAGTGATTGCTGGGACGCCGAAGCGGACGTCTCCGCGCCGGGCGCGGACCCCGAATGGATCGAGATCGCGGGCTACGCCTACCGGGGCGACTACGACCTCTCGAAGCACGACGAGCACAGCGGCGAGTCGTTCACCGTGTTCAAGCAGTACGACGAGCCGAAGACCGTCGAGCGCGCGAGCGTCGACCCCGACATGTCGTACTTGGGACCGGAGTACGGCGGGAACGCGGGCGCCATCGCGGACGAACTCGACGCGCTCGCGAAGCGCGACCGCGCCGCCTTCGACGGTGAGAGCGTGACGGTCACCGTGGACGGCGAGGAGTACGAGATTCCCGTCGAGAAGACGGGCTACGCGGTCGAGGAGGAAACGGAGGCGGGCCGTCACATGATGCCCCACGTCGTCGAGCCCTCCATCGGTATCGACCGCACCGTCTACACGGTGCTCGCGCACGCCTACGAGGAGGACGAGGTCGACGAGGGCGAGCGCACCGTCCTCCGACTCGACCCGAGCGTCGCGCCGACCGGCGTCGCCGTCTTCCCGCTCATGGACAAGGACGGGATGGGCGAGCGCGCCCGCGAGCTCGCTCGAACCCTCCGCTCGGAGGGGTACGCGGTCACCTACGACGACTCCGGGAACATCGGGCGGCGCTACCGCCGACAGGACGAGGTCGGGACGCCCTTCTGCGTCACCGTCGACTACGAGAGCGTCGAGGAGGACCCGGAGACGGTGACGCTCCGCGAGCGCGACAGCACCGAACAGGTGCGGGTACCGACGGACGACCTCGCGTCGGTGCTCGCCGACCTCCGCGCGGGCGAGACGACGTTCGACGACCTCTGACGGTGGCCGAACTCCGGCGGCGAGCGGTCCACGTGTCGGGGGCCGTGCTACCGCTCGCGTGGCTCCTCGGCGTCGTCCCGTGGCTCTGGATCGAGGCCGTGCTCGCCGCCGGTCTGGTGTCCGCGAGCGCCCTCGAGGCCGGCCGGCTCACGGGGCGCGTCGAGTGGTGGGTGTTCGACGAACTCACCCGCGAGTACGAGCAGGACAACCCCGCCGGCTACTTCCTCTACGCGCTCGGGTTCGCCGCGACCGGCCTCGTCTTCGACCCGCAGGTCGCCGCGCCCGCGATGCTGATGCTCACGTTCGGCGACCCATTTAGTGGACTGCTCCACTCGGGCGGCCTCTCCCGCAAGCCCGTACCCGTGATGGCGGCGACGTTCGCGCTCTGCCTCGTGCTCGCCGTCACGGCGGGCGTCCCGCTCCTCGCGGCGGCGTGCGGCGCGCTCGGCGCGACGCTCGCGGACGGCCTCAAGCCCGTCGTCGCCGGGTACGTGGTCGACGACAACCTCACGATGCCGACCGTCGCCGCCGCCGCGATGTGGGTGGGCATTCACCTCACGTAGGCCCCGAGCGACGCCGGCGGCCGCGAGTCAACCCGACCGCGGGACTTTATAGCGTGACGCGACTACACGTCTCCCGTGGCTGCCAGCGACCGGGACGCCGACGCGGACTACCTGCGCTTCTTCCCGAAGCCGTCGCCGTACGAGAACCAGCGCGAGGCGATGGACCGGATTCGGGACGCCATCGCGGACGAGCGCGACGTCCTCTTCGAGGGCGCGTGCGGGACGGGGAAGACGCTGGCGTCGCTCGCGCCGGCGCTCGAGTACGCGCGCGAGGAGGACAAGACGGTCGTCATCACGACGAACGTCCACCAGCAGATGCGCCAGTTCGTCCGCGACGCCCGCGAGATACACGCCGGCGAGCCGATTCGCGCCGTCGTCTTCCGCGGGAAGGGGTCGATGTGCCACATCGACGTCGACTATCAGGAGTGTCAGGTGCTCCGGGACAACACGTACGAGGTCGCGGACACCGAGCGCGACAAACGCCAGCTAGAGCGCCAGCAGGAGGAGTTGCTGGACGCGGCGCGCGAGGGCGACGACGACGCCGCCGACGCCCGGAGCGCCGTGATGGACGAACTGGAGTCGCTCGACGAGGAACTCGAGGAGCTGCGCGAGCAGAACGTCTGCGAGCGCTACTACAACAACCTCACCGAGGAGTCGGACGAGTTCGTCTCGTGGCTCTACGACGACGTGCGGACGCCCGACGACGTCTACGACTACGCGGAGGAGAACGACCTCTGTGGCTACGAGCTCCTCAAGGAGTCGATGGAGGGCGTCGACCTCGCGGTCTGCAACTACCACCACCTGCTCGACCCGGGCATCCGCGCGCAGTTCTTCCGGTGGCTGGACCGGGACCCGGAGGACGTCGTCGTCGTCTTCGACGAGGCGCACAACGTCGAGGACGCGGCGCGTGACCACGCCTCGCGGGCGCTCACGGAGAACACGCTCGACGAGGCGATGTCCGAGCTCGCGGGTGAGACGGAGACGGACGCCCGCGCGGAGTACGCGGAGAACGTCCTCGGGGCGTTCCGGGACGCGCTCGTGGAGACGTACGAGGCGGGCGTCGGCCCCGGCGGGGACGGCCCCGCGTCGTTCGAGGCGGTCGGGGAGAACTGGGCGGACGTCCCGGTCGCGAACGACGGGAAGCGCGACGACCTGACGCTCGCGTTCCTGCAGGCCTACGAGGGGCGGGGCATCTCGAAGGACCTCGACGCCGCGCTCTCGCTCGGCGAGGATCTGGAGGAGGCCTACGAGGACGCCTACCGGAACGGCGAGGCCGCGACGCGCGAGGAAGCCCAGACCCTGCAGGCCGCCGAGTTCGTCGACGCCTACCTGACGGACGGCGACGCGCTCGGGCAGTATCCGACGGCGGCCGTCCGGCGGGACGCGGGCACCGGCGAGGTGTACGGGCGCGCGGAGCTCTACACGTGCATCCCGCGCGACGTGACCGCCGACCTCTTCGACGCCGTCCACGCGAGCGTGCTGATGTCGGCGACGCTCCGACCGTTCGACGTGACCGGGGAGATTCTCGGCCTCGATGACCCGGTGACGATGGCCTACGGGCTGGAGTTCTCGGAGGAGCGCCGCCGGACGTTCACCGTCGACACCGAGCCGCTGTTCGCCTCACAACGGGACGACCCCGAGGTACAGGAGGAGGTCGCGGGCGTGCTCGCGGACGCCGCGCGCTTCACCGCCGGGAGTTCGCTGTTCTTCTTCCCGAGCTACGGCGAGGCCGAGCGCTACCACGACCTGCTCGCCGACGAAATCGAAGGGGCGCGCTATCTCGACGAGGCCGGGACGCCCGTCGAGGAGCTGCGCGAGCGCTTCGTCGCCGACGAGGACGCGGTGCTGTTCACGTCGCTCTGGGGGACGCTCGCGGAGGGCGTGAGCTTCGAGGGCGACGACGCGCGCACGGTCGCCGTCGTCGGCGTCCCCTATCCCCGCCTCGACGCGCGCGCCGAAGCGGTCCAGGACGCCTACGACGAGGCCTTCGGCTCCTCGGGAGCGGGCTGGAAGTACGCCGTCGAGATCCCGACGGTCAGGAAGACCCGGCAGGCGCTCGGGCGCGTCATTCGCTCGCCCGACGACTACGGCGTCCGGATGCTCGTCGACCGGCGCTACACGAAGGCGTCGCGCTCGCAGATGCGCAAGTACAGCGTGAACGGGAGTTTCCCCGCCGGGGAGCGCCGGGAGATGGTCGACATCGACCCGGGGAAGCTGAAGTTCGCGACGCTGAACTTCTACGGCGACGTGGACGCGTGGGGCCCCGAGGGGCCGCCTCAGCCCTGATCAGTCGCTCGCGGTTACACCGCTCGCCTACGTCGGTCGCGCGTCGCGCGACCTACTCGACGCGCGCTTCCTCGCCGGCGAGCATTTCTATCACTTGCATGACGCCGGAGTTGTCGTCGCGACCCATGCCGTTCTGCTCCATGCTCTTGTAGAGCTCGTGCGCAAGTTCGGTGACGGGCATCGGCGAGCCGTAGGCTTCGCCGGCGTCGGTGGCGATGCGGAGGTCCTTGTACTGGTAGGCGGCGAAGAAACCGGGGTCGAAGTCGCCGCGAATCATGTCGGGAGCGCGGTTGTCGAGCGCCCAGCAGCCCGCGGCGCCCCCGGAGATGGCGTCGACGACGGCTTCGAGGTCGGCGCCGGCTTTCTCGGCGAAGACGAGGGCTTCGCTGACGCTGACCATCTGGGCGGCGACGACGATCTGGTTGCAGGCCTTCGTGGTCTGGCCGGCGCCGCTCGGCCCGCAGTGGGTGACGGTCTCGCCGAGCACCTCGAAGAGGTCCGTACAGGCCTCGAAGACGGCCGTGTCGCCGCCGACCATGATGGAGAGCGTGCCCTCGATGGCGCCCTCCTCGCCGCCGCTGATGGGCGCGTCGAGCATGTCGACGCCCATCTCGGCGAGGTCGGCGGCGAGTTCCTCCGTTTGGACGGGGTTGATCGTGGAGTGGTCGACGTAGATGTCGCCCTCGCTGAAGCCCTCGGCGAGGCCGTCCTCGCCGCGCACGACGTCCTCGACGACGGCGGTGTCGGGGAGACAGGAGAGGATGACTTCGCTGCGCTCGGCGACCTCCCTCGGGGTGTCGGCGGCCTCGCCGCCGTGCTCGACGAGCGCCGCGACGGGTTCCTCGGAGCGGTTGTGCCCGACGACGTCGTAACCGGCGTCGATGAGGTTTGTCGCCATCGGGAGACCCATGATTCCGAGACCGACGAATCCGATCGTTCGTGACATACGCGGCCAATCGGCAGGCGGTGTGAAAAGCGGTCGGGTCGTTACGCCGGGAGGGGGACGGTCTCGATGCGCTCCTTGTGCTCGGCGTCGTAGAACTCGAGTTCGTCGACGGTCCACGTCACGGGGTCGAAGTCGTAGTCGCGGACCCGCTCGACGGCGTCGGGCGGGCCGTCGCGCGCGAGCGTGACGTGCGGCGTGTAGTCGTCGCCTTCGAGACCGGGGACGCGGCCGAGTTCGGCGACGAGCTGGCGATGGACCTCCCAGAGGCCGGGGCTCTCGACGGCGAGGTAGACGACGGGCGCGGTGCCGCCGGTTGGCTCCTCGAAGACGCCGACGTCGCTGATGCGGGCGTCGAAGGAGGGCGCGCCGCGGAGGGCGCGCTTTGCTTCGCGGGCGGCGCGGAGGTACTCGCGGCGGTCGTCGGCGTCGAGGCGTTTCACGACGAGCGTCGCGGTTCGCTGGCCGCGGACGCGGTCGAAGCCGGTGAGGAGCGGGCGGAACTCGCGGATGAGTTCGCGCACCACGGGCGGTACGGGAACGCTGACGCTGTACACGCGCGCTCTAGGCCGTGGGCGCCTAACTACCTTTTCGTCGGCCGCGAGGCGGACCAGGGCGGCCACGGCGGTCGCGACGGCGCGAGACGGGGCCGACGGCGTTTCGTGGTGTGTCGTCCCGTGCCAGACAAGTCTTGCAGGGTCGAAAGTGCTTAATACGCCGTCCGCGCAAGGTGGGAGTAATCATGGAACGGTCCGCCGACACCACGTCCGCTTTCTCCGAGAGCGGCGCGACCGTCCGACGACGACCGGGGTCCCCTTAGACCCCACTTTACCTACTACCCCGGCTTCGAGGTTCGACCCGCGAACCCCCGCGTATCGTCGTCAACCGACCCCTACCACAACATCACCACAATGTCCGAGAACGAAACCGTCGCGCTCGCCTTCTCCGGCGGGCTCGACACGACAGTCTGCGTCCCGCTGCTGAAAGAAGAGTACGGCTACGACGACGTCATCGGCGTCACCGTCGACGTCGGTCAGCCCGAGGAGGAGTTCGAGGAGGCCTACGAGACCGCCGAAGCGCTCGGCCTCGAGCACTACGTCGTCGACGCGACCGAGGAGTTCGCGGAGGTCTGCATGGACGCGGTCGCCGCGAACGCCGACTACGAGGGCTACCCGCTCGGGACGGCGCTCGCCCGCCCCGTCATCGCGAACGCCATCCTCGACGTCGCCGAGGAGCACGACTGCACGGGCCTCGCCCACGGCTGTACGGGGAAGGGCAACGACCAGCTGCGCTTCGAGGCCGTCTGGCGCGCCACCGACATGGAGGTCATCGCGCCGGTCCGCGAGATGGGCCTGACGCGCGAATGGGAGATCGAGTACGCCGACGAGAAGGACCTCCCAGTGGAGGCGGGCGACGGGGGCACGTGGAGCATCGACACGAACCTCTGGAGTCGCTCCATCGAGGGCGGCCAGCTCGAGGACCCCGGCTACGTCCCGCCGGCGGACATCTACGAGTGGACGAGCGAGCCGTCCGATGAGACGGAGCTCGTCGAGATCGAGTTCGACGCGGGCGTGCCGGTCGCCGTCGACGGCGAGTCGATGGCGCCCGTCGAGCTCATCGAGCACCTGAACGAGCTCGCGGGCGCCTACGGCGTCGGGCGCTCCGACCTGATGGAGGACCGCATCCTCGGGCTCAAAGTGCGCGAGAACTACGAGCATCCGGCGGCGACGACGCTCCTGAACGCACACGAGGCCCTCGAAGGCCTCGTGCTGACGAAGGACGAGCGCGACTTCAAGCAGACGGTGGACGAGGAGTGGTCCCAGCAGGCCTACGAGGGCTTGCTTGACTCGCCGCTGATGGACTCGCTCGACGCCTTCCTCATGCAGTCGAACGAGAAGGTCACCGGGACGGTCACCATCAAGTTCGAGGGCGGGCAGGCCCGCCCGGTCGCCCGCGAGAGCGAGTACGCGGTCTACTCCGAGCAGGCGGCCTCCTTCAACACGGAGACGGTGATGGGCATCGAGCAGGCCGACGCGACCGGCGTCGCGAAGTACCACGGCTTCCAGGCGCGCCTCGCGCGCGACGCGGAGAAGAAGGCGAAGCCGGAGCTCGCGACGGACGGCGCGGGCGAGGGGACGGAGGAGTAGACGGATGGACGGCGAGGGCTCGGAGACGGTGGTGCGCCGCGAGCGCTTCGCGGGCGGTCCCGCCCGGGAGTTCCTCTCCTCGATGGCGTTCGACGACCGGCTCTTCGAGGCGGACCTCGCCGTCGACCGCGCGCACGTCGTGATGCTCGCCGAGCAGGGCATCGTCGACGCGGCCGACGCGGGCGCCATTCTCGACGCGCTCGACGACGTCGCCGAGGAGGGCTTCGACGCCCTGCCGGAGGGCGAGGACGTCCACGAGGCCATCGAGACGGCGGTCATCGAGCGCGTCGGCCCCGACGGCGGGCGGATGCACACGGCGCGCTCGCGCAACGACGAGGTGGCGGCGTGTCTGCGCTACGAGTACCGCGACACCCTCCTCGAGGCGATCGAGACGACGGTCGCGGCCCGCGAGGCGCTCTGCGAGGTCGCGGAGGCCGAGCGCGAGACGGTGATGCCGGGCTACACGCACCTCCAGCCCGCCCAGCCGACGACGGTCGCGCACTGGGCGCTCTCCTACGAGGCGGCGCTCGCGCGCGACACCGAGCGCCTGCTGGACGCCTTCGACCGGACGAACCGCTCGCCGCTCGGGTCGGCGGCGTTCGCGGGGACGCCGTTCGACGTGGACAGAGAGCGCACGGCGGAGCTCTTGGGCTTCGAGTCGGTCCTCGACAACTCGATGGACGCGGTCTCCTCGCGGGACTTCCTCGTGGAGGGGTCGGCGGCGTTCGCGGGCCTCGCGACGACGCTCTCGGGGCTCGCGGAGGACCTCGTGGTCTTCGCGAATCGGGGCCTCGTCGAACTCGACGACGACTACGCCTCGACGTCCTCGATCATGCCCCAGAAGAAGAACCCGGACACGCTCGAGCTCGTGCGCTCGACGGCCGGGGACGCGTTCGGTGGGCTCCACGGACTCCTGACGACGATGAAGGGCCTGCCGCGCGCGTACAACCGCGACCTGCAGAACGCCTCGCCGCACGCGTGGCGCGTCGCGGACGCGGTGGCGGAGGCGACGGACGTCGCGGCGGGCGCGGTGTCGACGGCCGACTGGCCGGCCGAGGAGTTGGCGGCGGCGGCGGGCGAGGGGTTCTCGACGGCGACGGGCGTCGCGGACCTGCTCGCGATGCACGGGCTGCCGTTCCGGACGGCGCACGAGATCGTCGCGGCGGCGGCGGAGCGCGGCGCGGACTACGACGCGCTCGATGCGGCGTGCGAGGAGGTCGTCGGCGAGGGCATCGACTCGCTCGCGGACCGCGACGCCGTCGAGGCGGTGCTCGATCCCGTGGCGAGCGTGGCGTCGCGCGATTCGATGGGCGGCCCGGCGCCCGGCGCGACGGCGGAGACGCTGGCGTCGGCGCTCGAGGGCTGTGCGGCGCACGCGGACGCGGCGGCGAGCCGCGCGGACGCCCTCGCCGTGGCCGAGGAGTCGCTCGCGGCGGAGGTGTCGTCGTATGCGTGAGCTCCCGATGCGACGACCGCGACGCCCGCGACGACCAGCGGTGCGACGACGCGCACCGCGGCCCCGTTCGGGGCAACATATCAAAATTCCACGATTGGAATACGGTTCTCCCGGTTCGCCGTTTCGGCGCTTCTCGCGCCGGTAGACGCAACTCTGCCTTCTTGTAAATTATCTGTTAAGTCCGCCAAGTATAAGTTGGTGGACGGTGAAGGTGCGGGTGTAATGACCGAATGCATCCAGTGCGGTGCGGACCTCGACCTGCACGCCGACCTCGAAGTCGGCGAAATCGTCGACTGTGGCACCTGTGGCGCCGAGCTCGAAGTCGTCGACGACGACCCCGTGGAGCTCGAAGAGGCGCCCGAGCTCGCCGAAGACTGGGGGGAATAACGGGATGAGGACGACGCACACGAGGTGGTCCGCGTGAAGATCGGTCTCCTCTACTCGCGCATCCGGAAGGACGAGAAGCTCCTCCTCACGGAGCTCCGCGAGCGCGGTCACGACGTCGAGAAGGTGGACGTCCGTAAGCAGCGCTTCGGCGTCGGCGACCCGCCCGAAGCGCTCGCCGCGTGTGACGTCGTCCTCGACCGGTGTATGGCGACCTCGCGGAGCAAGTACGCGACGACGTTCTGCGAGTCCTACGGCGTCCCGGTCGTGAACAGCGCGGCGACGGCGGACGTCTGCGCGGACAAGGCGAAGACGAGCGTGAAGCTCGACGCCGCCGGCGTTCCGACGCCCGCGACGACCGTCGCCTTCGACGTCGACTCCGCGATGGCGGCCATCGAGGAGTTCGGCTATCCCTGCGTCATCAAGCCCGTCGTGGGCTCGTGGGGGCGCCTGCTCGCGAAGATCGAATCGGAGAGCGCCGCCGAAGCCGTCCTCGAGCACAAGAAGACGCTCGGCCACTACGAGCACTCCGTCTTCTACGTCCAGGAGTTCGTCGAGAAGCCGGGACGCGACCTGCGCGTGCTCACGGTGGACGGCGAACCCGTCGCCGCGATGGCGCGCTCCTCCGAGCACTGGCTGACGAACGCCGCGAAGGGCGCGGAGACGACCGAGTTCGAGCTCGATGAGGAGGTCCGTGCGCTCGCCCGCGAGGCCAGCGAGGCCGTCGGCGGCGGGCTGCTCGGCGTGGACATCATGGAGACCGGCGACGGCTACACGGTCCCCGAGGTGAACCACACCGTCGAGTTCAAGGCGCTGAACGACGCCGTCGAGGCGGACGTCCCCGGGACGGTCGTCGACTGGCTCGAAGCGAAGGCCGAACAGGCGAGCGACGCCGACGCGGAGGTCGGCCTATGACGTCGGCGAGCGTCGTCGGCGGCAGCGGCTTTACCGGTGGTGAGCTCCTCCGCCTGCTCGCCGGCCATCCCGAGTTCGAGATTCAGCAGACGACGAGCCGCGAGTACGCGAACAAGACGGTCGGCTCCGTCCACCCGAACCTGCGCGGCCTCGACCTGCGCTTCGTCGCGCCCGATTCGCTGGATCCGGTGGACGTCCTCTTCGTCTGCGTCCCGCACGGCGTGACGATGGAGCACATCGCGGAGTACCGCGACCTCGCGGACACCGTCGTCGACCTCTCGGCGGACTTCCGCCTCCCGGACGCGGAGCTGTACGATACCTGGTACGACGGCCACGTCGCGCCCGAGCACCTCGCGGATGCGGAGTACGCGCTCCCCGAGCTGAACCGCGAGAACCTCCCCGGGGCGGACCTCATCGCGTCGGGCGGGTGTAACGCCACCTCGACGATGCTCGGCCTCCTCCCGCTCGTCGAGGCCGGGCTCCTCACCCCGGACGACCGAGTGGTCGCGGACGTCAAGGTCGGCTCCTCGGAGGGCGGCGCGGGCGGCGGCGTGGCGTCCAGCCACCCCGAGCGCTCCGGCGTCGTCCGGCCGTACGCGCCCACGACCCACCGCCACGAGGCCGAGATCGAGGCCTACCTCGACCTCCAGGTCTCCTTCACCGTGCACGCGGTGGAGATGATTCGCGGCTCGGCCGCGACCTGCCACGTCTACCCGTCGGAGCTGCCGGCGACGAAGGACATGTGGAGCGCGTTCCGCGAGCAGTACGGCGACGAGCCGTTCGTCCGCCTCGTCGCGGGCGGCGGCGGCGTCTACCGGTATCCGGAGCCGAAGGCGGTCGCGGGGTCGAACTACGCGGAGGTCGGCTTCGAACTCGACGAGCGCAACGACCGCATCGTCGTCTTCAGCGCCATCGACAACATGATGAAGGGCTCGGCCGGGCAGGCGGTCCACGCGGCGAACGTCGCGCTCGGCTTCGAGGAGACGGCGGGCCTCGAGTTCACGGGCCTCCACCCCGTGGGGAGTCCGTAGATGTCGGAGGCATCCTTCGTCTTCGGCGAGAAGCCCATCGGAATCGACTCCGGGCAGGGCGTCACGGTCACGGACGACTCGGGGAACGACTACCTCGACTTCGGGGCGTCCTACGCCTGCACGCCGCTCGGCCACTCGCACCCGACGGTCACCGAGGCCGTCCAGGAGCAGGCGGCGGAGCTCACCTACGTCCAGGGTTCATATCCTGTGGACGTCCGCTCGGAGCTCTACGACCGGCTCGCCGCGCTCGCGCCCGGCGACTGCGAGAAGGTCTGGCTCTGCAACTCCGGCACGGAAGCGAACGAGGCGGCGCTGAAGTTCGCCCGACACGCGACCGGCCGCTCGAAGATCGTCGCGACGATGCAGGCGTTCCACGGCCGGACGATGGGCGCGCTCGCGGCGACGTGGAAGGACGAGTACAAGGAGGGCTTCGGCCCGCTCGCGGGCGACGTCGAGTTCGTCCCCTACGGTGATCGGGAAGCGATGAGCGAGGCCGTCGACGAGGAGACGGCCGCCGTCATCCTCGAGCCCATCCAGGGCGAGGGCGGCGTCAACCCCGCGCCCGAGGGCTACCTCGGGCACGTCCGCGACGTCACGGCCGACGCGGGCGCGGCGTTCATCGCCGACGAGATCCAGACCGGCGTCGGGCGCACCGGCGACCTCTGGGCGGTCGAGGGCGAGGGCGTCACGCCCGACGTCGTCACGGCCGCGAAGGGCATCGCGAACGGCCTGCCGATGGGCGCGACGATGGTGCGGCCGTGGATCGCGGAGAACGCCGGGAACCACGGCTCGACGTTCTCCGGCGGGCCCGTGCCCTGCGCGGCGGCGAACGCGACGCTCGAGACGCTCGTCGCGGAGGACCTCCCCGGGCATGCCCGCGAGGTCGGCGCGGCGTTCCGCGAGAGCCTCGAGGGCATCGCGGCGGAGACGGACGCCATCCGCGACGTCCGCGGGCGCGGCCTCATGGTCGGCGTCGAAGTGAAGACGGGCGCGAACCCCGTCATCGGCGGGATGGCGATGAATCACGGCATCCTCGCGCTCCCGGCGGGGCGCACCGTCGTGCGGTTCCTGCCGCCGCTGACGGTGACCGAAGAGCACTGCCAGCGCGTCGTCGACGCGCTCGAATCGACGCTATGACGGACGCGCGCGAACTCCTGCGCGACCTCGTGGAGACGCCGTCCGTCTCGGGCGAGGAGCGCGCGGTCGCCGAGCGCCTCGTCTCGTACTTCGAGGCGCACGGCCGCGAGGCCTACCTCGACGACGTCGGGAACGTTCGGGCACCCGCCGACGACGGCGTCCTCCTGACGAGCCACATGGACACGGTTCCGGGCGACATCCCGGTCCGCGAGGCGAGCGGCGAACTCTGGGGACGCGGCGCCTGCGACGCGAAGGGCCCGCTCGCCGCGATGGCGGTCGCGGCCGCGCGCGCTGGCGTCTCCTTCGTCGGCGTCGTCGGCGAGGAGACGAGCTCGCGGGGCGCGCGCCACCTCGTGGAGACGCGCGACCAGCCGGAGGCCGTCATCAACGGCGAGCCCTCCGGGTGGGACGCGGTGACGCTCGGCTACCGGGGATTCGTGAAGGGGCGCTTCGCCGGCGAGACGCCGTCCGCGCACACCTCGCGCCCGGGGCCGAACGCCCTCGAGCACGCGATGGACTGGTGGCACGACGTCGAGGAGACGTTCGAGGCGGGGAGCGAGTCCTCCGTCTTCGAGCAGGTGACGACGAAACCCGTCGAGATGGACGGCGGCGTCTCCGCCGACGGCCTCGCGTTCGAGGCGACGGTGGAGGTGCAGTTGCGCGTCCCCCCGTCACTGACCGTCGAAGAGGTGCGTGCGACCGTCGAGGGCGCGCTCCCGACGTACGTGGGCGAGGAGGCGTCCGTGGCGGTCGAGTGGACGGACGCCATCCCGCCAGTGATGGAGTCCCCGCGCAACGGCGTCGCGGCGGCGCTGCGCGCGGGCATCCGCGCTGAGGGCGGCGAGACGACGCACCTCCGCAAGACCGGCACCAGCGACATGAACGTCTACCGTGGCGCGTGGGACTGCCCGATGGCGACCTACGGGCCGGGCGACTCGTCGCTCGACCACGCGCCGGACGAACGCATCGACTTAGAGGAGTACGACCGCGGCGTCGCCGTGCTGACGGCGGCCGCAGAGCGATTACAATGAATCTCATCGACATCGACGACTTCGACGTCCCGCAGCTGCACCGCGTGCTCGACACCGCCCTCGCGATGAAGACGGGCGAGAAGGAGCCCCCGGGGCGACTCGCGGGGACGAGTCTCGGCATGCTCTTCGAGCGCCCGAGCACTCGCACGCGGGTCTCCTTCGAGGTGGGGATGACCCAGCTCGGCGGCCACGCGGTCTTCCTCGGCAAGGACGACATCCAGCTCGGACGCGGCGAGCCCGTGAAGGACACGGCGCGCGCGCTCTCCGGCTACGTCGACGCGGTGATGGCGCGCGTGAAGTCCCACGACGACATGCTCGAACTCGCGGAGTACGCGGAGGTGCCCGTCATCAACGGCCTCTCGAGCGACGCGCATCCCGCGCAGACGGTCGCTGACCTCCTCACGATCCGCGAGCACCACGGCTTCGAGGACACGACGGTCGCGTGGGTCGGCGACGGGAACAACGTCGGGGCGTCCTTCCTCGTCGGCGCGGCGATGGTCGGCCTCGACGTGCGGGCCGCCACCCCCGAGGGCTACGAGTTCAGCGACGACACCGTCGAGCGCGCGGACGCGTACGACGGCGACATCACGACGACGCACGACCCGATCAGTGCGGTCGAAGGCGCGGACGTCGTCTACACGGACGTCTGGGTGAGCATGGGCGAGGAGGAGGAGCGCGAGGAGAAGGTCGCGGACTTCGAGGGGTTCCAGTTGAACGAGGCCCTGCTCGCGCGCGCCGGCGACCCGAGCGTCCTCCACTGTCTGCCCGCCCATCGCGGCGAGGAGATCACGGACGACGTGATGGAGTCCGAGCGCGAGCTCATCTGGGCGCAGGCCGAGAACCGCTTGCACGGCCAGAAGGGCATCCTCGCCGAGTTGCTCTGAGGCGGCCGTCCGCTTATAGCACTCCGCCGCGTAGACGCGGGGTAATGCCGACTGAAGAGGGGAGCCTCCGCGATGCGCTCGCGCCCGCCATCGAACGGCTACCGGAGATGCTGTACCGAGGTCCCGAGGAGCGCGAGCGACCGCTGACGGCCGTGAGCTCCGGTTCAGACCGGGTTTCGGGGTACGGTCGCGCGACGCTCGAGGACGGCGAGGTCGTGTGGACGCGCGACGTCGTACACCCCTCGGACCGCGAGCGCGCGTGGAACGACGTCCAGCGCGCGTTGGGCGACGGCGGGACGTACGACGTGACGTATCGCATCGTCACCGCCGACGAGGACGTCCGCTGGGTCCGCGACCGGGGCGAGCGCCTCGGCGACGGGACGCTCTCGGGCTACGTCGAGGACGTGACGGAGCTGAAGGAGCGGGAGGTGCGACTGCGCGAGGAACTCGACGAGACGTTCGAGCGCATCTCGGACGCTTTCTTCGCGCTCGACCCGGAGTGGCGCTTCACGTACGTGAACGACCGGGCGGCCGAGTACCTCGAGATCGACGGCGAGGGCGTCGTCGGCGAGAACGTCTGGGAGGCCTTCCCGGCGGCGCTCGGCACGGACTTCGAGTCGGAGTACGAGCGCGCGATGGAGACCCAGGAGGCGGTGACGTTCACGGAGTACTTCGAGCCGCTGGACGCGTACTTCGAGGTGAACGCCTACCCCTCGGAGACCGGGCTCTCCGTCTATTTCCGTGACGTCACCGAGCGCGTCGAGCGCGAGCGCCGACTCGAGCGCTACGAGGCGATCGTCGAGACGGTGTGGGACGGCGTCTACGCCCTCGACGGCGAGGGGCGCTTCACGGTAGCGAACGAGGCGTACTGCGAGCTGCTCGGCGTCGAGCGCGAGGACGTGCTCGGGCGGCGAGCCGCGGACGTCGTCGGCGACGGCATCGCCGAGGGCGCACGGCAGTTCGCCGAGGAGATGCGTCGGGACGAGCGCGAGTCGGCGACGCTGTCGTTCACGATCGAGACCGACGACGGCGAGAAGCGCCCGGTGGAGGCGCGCTTGGGGCCGTTCCGCGAGAACGGGCGCGTCGGCGTGCTGCGCGACGTGTCGCGCCAGCGCGAGCGCCGCCAGCGGTTGCGCCGCCAGCGCGAGCGCCTGTCGAGTCTCGTCGCGCTCTACGACGCGGCGAGCGACGTCTCGAGCGCGGTGATCGAGCAGACGAACCGGTCGGCGGTCGAGGGGCGGGTCGCGAACCGGCTCGCGGACGGCCCGTATACGGGCGCGTGGGTCGGGCGGACGACGGGGACGGACGTCACGCGCGTCGCGAGCGCCGGCGAGGACGCGCCCCGGGGGACGGCGCTCGCGACGCGCGCAGTCGACGACGAGCGGGTCGTGGTGGCGGCCGAGTCGGACGCCGAGGGCGACGGGGGCGGCGAGGCGGTGGCGGTACCCATCAGCTACGAGGGCGGGACGTACGGCGTGCTCGTGGTGTGCGCCGCTCACCGGGACGCGTTCGGCGACGCCGAGCGGACGGTGCTGGGCCGGCTGGGGACGACGCTCGGGCACGCCATCGCGGCGCTCGACCGGAAGGCCGCGCTGTTGAGCGAGCACGTCGTGCAGGTCGAGTACCGCTCGCAGGCGGTGGCCTCGGAGCTCGGCGTGCCCGCGAGCGGCGACGGGCGGTTCCGTTTCGAGCGGACGGTCGCGGCGGGCGACGGCGAGTACATCCACTACGTCTGGGTGTCGGGGCTGTCGGACGAGGGGGCGGTGGCGGTCTTCGAGGACGCGGAGCGCTATCGACACGTCCGACTCGTCGGTGAACGCGGCGACGCCGTGCTCGTGGAGGCGACGACGGCGGACGCCCACGTCACGGCCGCGATCGCGAGTCACGGCGGGCGCCTGCGCTCGCTGACGGTACGCGACGGCGAGGTCCGCGTGCTCGCGGAGTTCCCGCAGGGCGTCGACCTGCGGACGGTGACGGGGTCGATCCGGGAGGTCGCGGACGACGTCGAGTTGGTCGCACAGCAGACGGTCGCACGTGACGACGCCGAAGACGAGCGGGTGGACGCGTTCGGCGACCTCACGGAGCGCCAGCGCGCGGCGTTCGAGTCCGCCTACTACGGGGGGTATTTCGAGTGGCCGCGCGACAGCACGGCCGAGGACCTCGCGGAGACGATGGGCGTCTCCGCGCCGACGTTCCACCAGCACCTGCGCGCGGCGGAGCGCAAACTCCTCGGCGTCTACGTGGACTGAGGACTAGAGCAGGCCGTCCTCCTCGAAGACGCGCTGGAGGCGCGACATGGTGGCGACGACGACGTCGCAGTGCGGGCGGACGGCGGGTTTGGGGATGAATCCGATGGCGGTGCCGGCGGCCTTCAGCATCGGGAGGTCGTTCGCGCCGTCGCCGATGGCGACCGTGTCCGCGAGGTCGGTACCGGTCTCGACGCAGAGCGATTCGAGGGCGTCGTCCTTCGTTCCCTCGATGAGGGGGCCTTCGGCGTCGCCGGTGAGGCGGCCGTCCGCGACGGGGAGGTCGTTCGCGACGACGTGGTCGACCTCGGTGTGGTCTTTCGCGAGCGCGGCCTCGACGCCGGGCGTGAAGCCGCCGGTGAGGATGGCGGTGGTGTGGCCGGCGTCGTTCAGCGCCGCGATGAGGTCGGCGGCACCGGGGCGGAGGAAGACCTGCTCGTAGGCGGCCTGCGCTTCGGGTTCGGGGAGTCCCTCGAGGAGCGCGGCGCGCTCGTAGACCGATTCGGCGTAGGAGAGCTCGCCGCGCATCGCGCGCGCGGTGATGTCGCCGATCTCGTTGGCGACGCCGTACTGTTCGCCGAGGAGCACCATCATCTCGGAGTCCGAGAGCGTCCCGTCGAAGTCGAACGCGACCAGTGTCATCGGGTGGGCGTTCGCCCCCCAGCGCCCAAGTGGTTTCTGTTCGCACACCACGTTCCACCCGAAACGAAGGGGTCACCGCTCACGACCCGTCGAGTGTGCATATTTCACATATGTATCCGTCCGGGTTAACCCACATCCGTGTATAGTTTCCTGCGCGATGGCGCCGTCAATTCGCGCCTATGCGAAAAGGGTTAATGCGCCGGGCGGGCTTTCGTCGTGCATGAAGGTACTCGTAACCGACCCCATCGCGGACGCCGGTTTGGACGTGCTCCGCGAGGCGGGCCACGAGGTCGAGACCGCGTACGACGTCGAGGGCGACGCACTCCTCGACGCCGTCTCCGACGCCAACGCCCTCATCGTCCGCTCGGGGACGGAGGTCACCGACGCGGTCTTCGAGGCCGCACCCGACCTCGTCATCGTCGGCCGCGCCGGCATCGGCGTCGACAACATCGACATCGACGCCGCGACCGAGCACGGCGTCATCGTCGCGAACGCCCCCGAGGGGAACGTCCGCGCGGCCGCCGAGCACACCGTCGCGATGGCATTCGCCGCCGCGCGCTCCATCCCGCAGGCCCACGCCCGCCTGAAGGACGGCGAGTGGGCGAAGTCCGACTACCTCGGCACCGAGGTCAACGGCAAGACCCTCGGCGTCGTCGGCCTCGGCCGGGTCGGCCAAGAGGTCGCGAAGAAGCTCGGAGCGCTCGGCATGGACCTCGTCGCCTACGACCCCTACATCGGCGAGGAGCGCGCCGAACAGCTCGGCGCGGAGCTCGTCGACATCGACGAGTGCCTCGAGCGCGCGGACTTCCTCACCGTCCACGTCCCGCTCACCCCGGAGACGGAGAACCTCATCGACGAGGACGCGCTCGCGAACCTCGAGGGCGGCTACCTCGTGAACTGCGCGCGCGGCGGCGTCGTCGACGAGGACGCGCTCGCCGACGCCGTTGAGGACGGCGTCATGAAGGGCGCAGCCATCGACGTCTTCGCGGAGGAGCCCCTCCCGGAGGACGCGAAGGTCCTCGACGTCGACGACATCGTCGTCACCCCGCACCTCGGCGCCTCCACGGAGGCCGCCCAGGAGCACGTCGCCGTCTCGACGGCCGAGCAGGTCGTCGCGGCGTTCAACGACGAGCCCGTGCTGAACGCGCTGAACGCGCCCTCCGTCGACGAGTCCGCGTTCCCCCGCATCCAGCCGTACATCGGCCTCGCCGAGACGGCGGGGAAGGTCGCCGCGCAGCTCTTCGACGAGCGCATCGACTCCATCGAGGTCTCCTACGCGGGCGACATCGCCGGCGAGGACGTCGACCTCGTCACCGCGAGCGCGCAGAAGGGCGTCTTCGAGCCCCTCGAATGGAACGTGAACGCGGTGAACGCCCCGCGCGTCGCCGAGGAGCGCGGCATCGACGTCACGGAGACGAAGAGCCGTTCCTCCGCGGACTTCCAGAGCCTCGTCACCGTCACCGTCAGCGACGGCGAGGACGAGCTCTCGGTCTCCGGGACGCTCTTCGCGGGCGACGACCCGCGTCTCGTCTCCATCGACGGCTACCGCGTCGACGCCATCCCGCACGGCCACATGCTCATCGCGCGCAACCGCGACGAACCCGGCGTCATCGGCTACATCGGGACGGTGCTCGGCGAGTACGACGTGAACATCGCCGGCATGTTCAACGCCCGCGAGACCGACGGCGGCGAGGCGCTCACCGTCTACAACCTCGACGACGACCTCCCGGACGCGGCGCGCGCGGACCTCGAATCCGACTCGCGCATCACCGAGATCAAGGAGATCGAGCTGAACGGCGACTGAGGCGCGCGTCGCGCCCCGAATGACTCGTTTTTCGCGCCCTTAGAGGACGTCGAGCACGCCCTCGGTGTCGGCGGGCACGGACGTCATGTCGCCGCCGGCGGCGGCCGCGGCGTCCGGGTCCTTCAGCAGGTGGCCGGTCGTGAGGCAGACGACCTGCTCGTCCGCCTCGATCTCGCCCTCGGCGCGGAGTTTCCGCAGGCCCGCGACCGAGGCGGCGGACGCGGGTTCGACGCCGACGCCGTCGCGCGCGAGGGCGCGCTGGGCGTCCGTGATCTCCTCGTCCGACACGGCGACGGCGGTGCCGCCGGTGGCTTTCACGCCCGGGAGCGCCTTCGGCGCGTTCACGGGGTTGCCGATGCGGATCGCGGTCGCGATGGTCTCGACGTCCTCCCAGCGCCGCACTTCGTCATTGCCCTCGCGGACGGCCTCGACCATCGGCGCCGCGCCCTCGGCCTGCACGCCCGTGAGCGCCGGCATCTCCTCCTCCTCCATCGCGCCGGCCTCGACGAGCTCGCGGAAGCACTTGTAGAGCGCCGCCGTGTTCCCGGCGTTCCCGACGGGGAGGACGATGCGGTCCGGCCACTCGCCGGTCTCGGCGAGCGATTGCTCGAGTATCTCGAGGCCGATGGTCTTCTGGCCCTCGAGTCGGAAGGGATTGATCGAGTTGAGGAGGTAGGCCTCGCCGCGGTCGGCGAGGTCCGCGACGATGTCGAGGCAGGCGTCGAAGTTGCCCTCGACTTCGAGGATGCGCGCGCCGTGCAGGGAGGCCTGCGCGACCTTCCCGGCGGCGACCTTCCCTGCGGGCAGGAGGACGAGGACTTCGGTGTCGGCGCGCGCGCCGTAGCACGCGAGCGCCGCCGACGTGTTCCCCGTGGACGCGCAGGCGAGGCGGTCGACGCCGAGGCGGTCGGCGACCTTCACGCCGACCGTCATCCCGCGGTCCTTGAACGCGCCGGTGGGGTTCATCCCCTCGTGTTTCACGCGGACGTCCGCGACGCCGACGTCGGCCTCGATCTCCGGGACGGTGTAGAGCGGCGTGTTCCCCTCCTTGATGGAGACCCCTTCGGCGAGGGGGAGGGCGTCCGCGTAGCGCCAGACCCCCGTCCCCTCGAACGCCTCGAAGGTCGGGTACTCCTCGTAGCGCACTTCGAGGAGGCCGTCGCAGTCCGGGCAGCGGTAGACGACGTCGTCGTAGGGCGCGACGGTCTCGCCGCATTCGATACACGCGAGCCAGACGCCGTCCGTCATGACCGCGGGCGGTTCGCCGCCGAGAGTCAGGTCAGCCATACGTGTGGGTCACACGCGGACGACCAAATAGGGGACGGAGATTCCCTCGGTGGCCGGCCGAGCGACGGGTCGGAATCGGCGCAACCACCGAGGAACATAGTTATCAACGTACAACACATGCTACCAATCGAACACGATGGCGGGGAAGTCCGAGGCGGACGACGGAGCGTGGCCGGCGCTCGGCGGGGAGGGGGCGAACGTCTACGAGGTGATCTTCCGGGAGATGGAGGACGCCGTCTTCCTCGTGGACGTCGAGCGGACGGACGGCGGCTACGAGTTCGTCTTCCGTCGGAACAACGCCGCGCATCGGCGCCGAACCGGTCTCTCCGAGGACGAGTTACGCGGGCAGACCCCGCGCGGGCTCCTCGGCGACGAGCAGGGCGCGGCCGTCGCGGCGAACTACCGGCGCTGCGTCGAGCGTCAGGAAGCCATCGAGTACGAGGAGACCCTCGAGTTGCCGGGCGGACGGAGCGACTGGGAGACGAAGCTCACCCCCGTCATGGCGGACGGTCGGGTGACGCAGCTCGTCGGCGTCGGACGCGACATCACGGAGCGGAAGGCACAGCAGCGTGCGTTCGAGCGGACGGCGCGGCGCTTCGAGACCGTGTTGGAGACGATGACGGAGGCGGCGTTCCTGAAGGACACGAACGGGCGGTACCGCCTGATGAATCAGGCATGCCGGGACCTCCTCGGCGTCGGGGACACAGCATTCGACGAGTTGACCGACGAGGACCTCTTCCCGCCGGAGACCGCAGAGCGGGCGCGAGCGGACGACCGTCGCGTCATCGAGACGGGGGAGCGAATCGAGGTCGAGGAGCGGATTCCGACGACCGAGGGGGAGACGGTTCGGCTCACGCGGAAGTCACCCGTCTACGGCGACGACGGCGAGGTCACCGCCGTCTGCGGCGTCTCGACGGACATCACGGCGCAAAAGCGCCGCGAGGAGGAACTGCGGCGACTCACGGAGCGCTTCGAACTCGCCGTCGAGGGCGCGAACATCGGCGTCTGGGACTGGGACATGAAGACCGACGCGGTGGAGTTCAACGAGAACTGGGCGCGGATGCTCGGCCACTCGCTCGACGACATCGACCCGCACCTCGACGCGTGGGAGAGCCGCGTCCATCCGGACGACATCGAGTCGGCGAGCGACGCGCTCGAGGCGCATATCGCTGGCGAGAGCGAGTACTACGAGACAGAACACCGGATGCGGACGGCGGACGGCGACTGGAAGTGGATCCGCGACGTCGGCGAGATCGTCGAGCGCGACGCGGACGGCGAGCCGGTTCGCGCCGTCGGCATCCACCTCGACATCGACGACCGGAAGCAGTACGAGCGGACGCTCGAACGCCAGCGCGACAGCCTCGAGGTACTCAACCAGATCGTCCGCCACGACGTCCGGAACGCCCTCCAGTTCGTGCTCGAGTACGGCGAACTGCTCGACGGCCACGTCGGCGAGGAGGGGGAGGCGTACCGCCGCCGGATCGTCCAAGCGGGACGCGAGGCCATCGACATCACGCGGACCGCCGGGGACGTCACGCGGGTGTTACTCCGCTCGGAGACGTGCCACGCCCCGGTGGCGGTTCGGCCCGTCCTCGAGGAGCAGATAGCGGACCTGCGCGCGAGCCACGAGCACGCCGTCGTCTCCGTCGAGGGCGCGCTTCCGGACGTCGAGGTGCGCGCGGACGACATGCTCGAGTCCGTGTTCCGGAACGTGCTGACGAACGCCGTCGTCCACAACGACGAGGACGTCCCCGAGGTCACCGTCTCCGCGAGCGCGGACGACGAGACGGTTCGGGTCCGAATCGCGGACAACGGCCCCGGGATACCGGACGACCAGAAGGAACGGGTCTTCAGGGAGGGCGAGAAGGGCCTCGAGAGCGAGGGGAGCGGACTGGGCCTCTACCTCGTTCGGACGCTCGTCGAGCGCTACGGCGGCGACGTCCGGGTGGCGGACAACGACCCCGAGGGGAGCGTCTTCACCGTCGAGTTGCGCCGCGACGGCTGAGCGCGTGCCGGGCGCTTATGTCGGCGCGCGGCGATGGCACTGACATGGAGACGACGCGTCGCGTCAGAGTGGCCGCCGCGTGCTGTGTCGCGCTCGGCCTCGGTGGCGCCGGCCTCCTCTACGCACGGTCGGGGCTCGCGCGTCCCGCCGCGCTCGCGGCGTGTGCGCTCGTCGCGCTCGTCGGCGTCCTGCTGTCCCGGCGCGCGGCGGACGCGGGCGAGCGCAAACCCGACTGGTGAGCGACCGGCCGCTCAGGCGTCCGGGAGGAGGCCCGTGCAGACGCGCGGGTAGTCGGGCGTGGTGTCGCGGGTGCGCGTCGTCGTGACGGCGTTCGCGCCGCGCTCCAAGAGGGTGCGGACGGGCGGGCCGACCCGGTCGGGTTCGACGAGGAAGGCGTCGTGGCCGTACTCGCTCTCGACGACGCGGTGGGAGACAGCGGCGGGGCCGGCCTCGAAGGCCTCCGCGATGGTCTCGCCGCCCTCGACGGGGAAGTGCCAGTCGCCGGTAAAGGAGACGACGAGCGCGTCGCCCGCGTAGTCCGCGAGCGCCTCGGCGTCCGAGTTGTAGTCCTCGGCGAGGTCGTACTCGTCGAGCGCGCGCAGGAGGTAGAGGTAGCTGTTCGCGTCGAAGCGCTCGGTGAAGCGCTCGGCGTTGTAGTCGAGGTAGGAGGCGACGTCCCGGTAGGGGAAGCCCTTCGCGCTCGGGTCGGTTCGCTCCTCGGGTTGGCGTTCGGCGACGCGGCGGCCGAAGCGGTCGCGCATCGAGGCCTTCGAGAGGTACATCGCGTGGCCGATGCGGCGCGCGACGGCGAGGCCGCCGCTGGGTTCGGGGCCGCCGTAGTAGTCGCCGTCGCCGTAGTCGGGGTCGTTCGTGATGGCGCGGCGCGCGGCGGTGTTGAGGCCGAGACACTGCGCGTCGAGGCGCGGGCTCGTGGCGATGGCGGCGACGCGCTCGACGCGCTCGGGGTAGCGTTTCGCCCAGTCGATGGCGTTCATGCCGCCGACGCTCCCGCCGACGACGGCGTAGAGCGTCTCCACGCCGAGCTCGTCGAGGAGGCGGGCCTGACTGCGCGTCCAGTCGCCGACCGTGACGGACGGGAAGTCGGGGCCGTAGGGCTCGCCGTCGGGCCCCTCGCTCGCGGGGCCGGTGGTGCCGTAGCAGGAGCCGGGGACGTTCGCGCAGACGACGTGGTAGGCGCGGGTGTCGATGGGTTTGCCGGGGCCGACGAGGGCGTCCCACCAGCCGGCGGCCTGCCCGCTGACGCCCTCGGGGGCGGGCCCGGCGACGTACTGGCTCCCCGTGAGCGCGTGGCAGACGAGGACGGTGGGGTTCTCGCGCTCGCCGTACTCCGCGTAGGCGACGTCGAGGTCGAGTTCGCCGCCGCGCTCGAACGCGAACGAGCCGACATTCGCGACGTCGTCGCGGCGGCCGTAGCTCATCGCGACGCCTCCTCGATGCCGTGTTCGACGTCCGCGAGGACGTCAGCGGGGTCCTCGATGCCGACGGAGAGACGCACCATGTCGGGCGTGACGCCCGACGCGCGCTGTTCGTCCTCGCTCAACTGGGCGTGCGTCGTGCTCGCGGGGTGGATGACGAGCGTCTTCGAGTCCCCGACGTTCGCGAGGAAGGACGCGAGGTCGGTCGATTCGCAGAAGCGCTTGCCGGCCTCGTAGCCGCCCTCGAGGCCGAACGTGATCATGCCGCCGTACCCCCCGTCGAGGTACTCGCTCGCGTTGGCGTGCGTCTCGTGGTCGGCGAGACCGGGGTAGCTCACCCACGCGACCGCCTCGTGGTCGGCGAGGTACTCGGCGACGATGGCGGCGTTCTCGCAGTGGCGCTCCATGCGGAGGCCGAGCGTCTCCAACCCCTGCATCGTCTGCCACGCGTCGAAGGGTTTCTGGGCGTTCCCGAGCGTTCTGGTACCTCGGAGGCGGGTCGCGGCGGCCATCGGGGCGTCCGGGAAGCGCTCGGAGAGGTTGAGACCGTGGTAGGCGGGATTGTCGCCGCCGATTTCGGGGTAGTCCTCCGCGTCCCAGTCGAAGGTGCCGCCGTCGATGACGACGCCGCCGAGGGTGGTACCGGAGCCGTGGAGCCACTTCGTCGTGGAGTGCCAGACGACGTCCGCGCCGTGTTCGAGCGGGCGACAGAGCGCGGGCGTCGCGAACGTGTTGTCGACGAAGAGCGGGACGCCGTGGTCGTGGGCGACGTCGGCGACCGCCTCGATGTCGGGGACGACGAGCGAGGGGTTGCCGATGGTTTCGAGGTGGACGAAGGCGGTGTCCTCGTCGATGGCGTCCCGATAGGCCTCGACGTCGAGCGTGTCCACGAAGCGCGCCTCGATGCCGCGGCGGCTCGCGGTGCCGGTGAGGTAGGTCCGGGTGCCGCCATAGATGTCGGACGCGGAGACGACGTTGTCGCCGGCCTCCGCGAGGACGAACGTCGCGGCGTCGAAGGCGGCCATGCCCGAGGCCGTCGCGACGGCGCCGGCGCCGCCGGCGAGGCTGGCGAGGCGCTCTTCGAGCATCGCGACGGTCGGGTTGCTGATGCGCGAGTAGAGGTCGCCCTCCTCCTCGAGGGCGTAGAGGGCGGCGGCGTGCTCGGCGCCCTCGAAGACGTAGGAGGTGGTCTGATAGATGGGGGGTGCGCGCGCGCCGGTCGCGGCGTCGGGGTGGGCCTGCCCGGCGTGGACGGTCCGGGTGTCGAACCGCCGGTCGTCCTCGTCGCTCATGTACTGTATGCATATTCTCCCAGAGGGATATGCACGGCAGTTACGGCAACGTTCGCCGATTACCGGCGGAGCGGATACTTGAATCGGGAGGGCGTACCCCGGGTCGTGAAACGGCTCAGCGTCACGTTCGACCGGACGGGAGAGGACGCCGCGCGCTTCGCGCCCGCCGAGGGGCGTCGCGGTCGCCTCCGGACCGTCAGGCGGCGTCGCGACGGCACCGTCCTCGAACTCTGCCAGTTCGAGCGCCCCGTCGCCGCCGCCGTCGCGGACGCCCTCGACGACGACACGCACGTCCGCGACCACGCCGTCGTCGACGACCGCACCCTCTACGTCCACCTCCGGCCCGGCGCGCGCGTCCGCTCCCTCCTCGACCGCCTCGAATCCCATCGACTCGTCCTCGACACGCCCGTCTACTTCGACGACGAGCACGTCACCGTCACCCTCCTCGGGCCCGCCGCGCGCATCAGCGAGGCCGCGAGCGCGCTCCCGGAGGCCGTTCGCGCGGACATGCGCGTCGAACGCCTCACCGAGTACACGGGCGAGGACGGCCTCCACTCCGCGCTCACGGAGCGCCAGCGGGACGTCCTCGCGGCCGCCGTCGCCGCCGGCTACTACGAGAACCCGCGCGGGGCGACCGTCGCGGACGTCGCCGACGACCTCGACGTCTCCGCCTCCACCGTCTCCGAGCACCTGCGGAAGATCGAGGCGCGCGTCCTCCCCCACCTCCTCGACGGTACGTAAGTGGCCGGCGAATACCGGCAGTACGGATTCCCCCGGGGCGCGCCTCTCCATCCGTATGCAACGACAGCGCATCCCCGGCCCGGACGGGAAACCGGTCGTCGGTGACACGCTCGCGTTCGCCGACGACCCCCTCGGGTTCCCCACCCGAATCGCCCGCGAATACGGCGACGTCGCGCGCTACGACCTCGGGACGGAGGACGTCGTGCAGGTCTCCTCGCCGGAGCTCGTCGAGAACGTCCTCGTGCAGAACAATCAGGCCTACCGGAAGGGCGAGCGCTTCCAGACGTCGTTACGCCCGACGCTCGGGAGCGGCCTCCTCACGAGCGAGGGCGAGTACTGGCGCGAGCAGCACCACGCGATGCAGCCGGCCTTCTACCCGCGGATGCTCGAGGCGTACGCGGACGTGATGGCCGAGTACACGGAACGGATGCTCGCGGAGTGGGAGGACGGCGAGGTCCGCAACGTCCACGATGAGATGATGCAGCTCACGGTCGAAATCGCCTCTCAGGCGCTCTTCGGCGTCGACATCCGCGAGGAGGAGGGCGCCATCGCCGACGCGCTCGAAGCCCTGATGGACGACGCCTCCGCGCGGATGCGCCGACCCGTCCAACTGCCGCGCTGGCTCCCGACGCCCGGCAA
This sequence comes from Halarchaeum grantii, assembly GCF_014647455.2. NCBI lineage: Archaea > Methanobacteriati > Methanobacteriota > Halobacteria > Halobacteriales > Halobacteriaceae > Halarchaeum > Halarchaeum grantii. Next base: position 659,914 of record NZ_BMPF01000002.1, read on the forward strand.
CGAGCGCTTCGAGAGCGCACAGGAGACGCTGAACGACGTCGTCGACTCGATCATCGCCGAGTACCGAGCCACGAGCGACGCGCCGCGCGACGGGTCGGACGTCCTCTCGATCCTCCTGAGCGCCACCGACCACACGGACGCGCCGCTGACGGACGAGCAGATCCGCGACGAAATCGTAACGATTCTGCTCGCCGGCCACGAGACGACGGCGCTCGCGCTCACCTACACCCTCCACGCGCTCGGGCGGAGCAACGACGCGCGCGGGCGCCTCGAAGCCGAGGTCGACGACGTGCTCGGCGAGCGGACGCCCGGCTCCGACGACCTCGACGACCTCGCGGACACGGAGCGAGCGGTGAAAGAGGGGTTACGGCTCTATCCGCCGGTCTGGCAGCTCGTGCGCGAGGCGGACGAGCGCGACGAACTCGGCGGCTACGAGATCGAGCCCGGACAGACCGTCGCGATGCACCAGTGGGTCGTCCACCGCGACCCACGGTGGTACGACGACCCGACGGAGTTCCGCCCGGGGCGCTGGACCGGCGAGTTCGAGGCCGACCTCCCGAAGTTCGCCTACTTCCCGTTCGGCGGCGGCCCACGGCGGTGCATCGGCGACCGCTTCGCGATGCAGGAGGCGCGTCTCGCGCTCGCGACCATCGTCCGCGACTGGCGCCTCGAACCGCGGGCGGACCTCTCGTTCGACCCGTCGATCACGCTCCGGCCGGACGGCCCGGTCGAGATGCGGGTCGTGCGCCGATAGGCACCCGACCGAACGAGCGAGCCGCCGCGGAACGCCAGCGGGGTGCGCCACGCCGCTCGAAGCGACCCCCGGTTCTTTTTGCGGGCGCGTCGAACGCCGAGATATGCCCTCGGCCGCCGGCGGGGAGACGCTGCTCGCGGCGTCACTGACGGCGGGCGTCGCGCTCACGGCGGGCGTCGTCGGCGCGTCGCGGTGGTGGGTGCAGGCGTCGCTCGTCGGCGCGGCGCTGCTCGCGACGCGCGCGGTCGCGTCGCGGTACCGGCGGGGGTAGGGCGCCGACCGCCCGAGGCGTTACGGGGACGGGCGCAGTAGCCGGCGTATGGCCGATTCGCTCTCGGACCTCGAGGGGGCGGCGGATCTCGACCCCGAGAACCCGTACGTCACGGACCCGGATCTCGACTTCAGGGACGTCGACGACCTCGGCGAGGACGAAGCCGAGACGCAAGCAACGTACCTCCGCGAGGCGGTGCGCTTCCACGACTATCGCTACTACGTGCTGAACGACCCCGTGATCGCGGACCGCGCGTACGACCGGCTCTTCGAGCGCCTGCGCGAGCTCGAGGACGCCTTCGACCTCCAGACGCCGGACTCGCCGACGCGGCGCGTCGGCGGCGAGCCGCTCGAGGAACTCGGCACCGTCGAGCACGTCGTCCCGATGCTCTCCATCGGCTCGAGCGGCGACGCCGAGGACGTCCGGGACTTCGACGCGCGCGTCCGGCGCGAGCTCGACGGCGCGGCCGTCACGTACGTCTGCGAGCCGAAGTTCGACGGGCTCTCCGTCGAGCTCGTCTACGTCGACGGGCGCTACGTGCGCGCGGCGACCCGCGGGGACGGCGAGACCGGCGAGGACGTGACGGAGAACGTCCGCACGGTCGAGTCCGTTCCCCAGCGGCTGCGCGGGGACCACCCGGACGTCCTCGTCGTCAGGGGGGAGGTCTACATCCCAAAGGACGCCTTTCAGGCGTACAACCGCGAGCGCGTCGAGCGCGGCGACGAGCCGTTCGCGAACCCGCGAAACGCCGCCGCCGGCACCCTCCGCCAGCTCGACCCCTCGGTGACGGCCGAGCGCCCGCTCGACTGCTACGTCTACGACGTCCTCGCGGCGTGGAACGCGCCCGAGGCCGACGAGGGCGCCGGAGATGGTACCGTCCGCGAGGCGTGGGCGGCGTGGCGGGCGGACGAGGCCTCGGTCGCCGACCTGCTGGACGCGCTCTCGGGGACGGTGTCGGCGTCGGGCGGCGCGCACGCGAGCGGCATCGACGGGCTGGAGACGCAGTGGGGCGAACTCGGGCGGTTCCCGGACTGGGGGTTGAAGACGAACGACCGCGACCGGCACGTCGAGGACGTCGAGGCGGCCATCGACTACCGCGACGACCTGCGGGAGGCCCGCGAGTCGCTGAACTACGACATCGACGGCACGGTGCTGAAGGTGAACGACCGCGCGCAGTGCGAGGCGCTCGGGACGACGGCGCGCCACTACCGGTGGGCGTACGCCTACAAGTTCCCGCCGCGCACGGAGCGCACGACCGTCACGGACGTCGTCGTGCAGGTCGGGCGAACGGGTCGGCTGACGCCGGTCGCGCTCTTAGAGCCCGTGCAGGTGAGCGGCGTCACCGTCTCGCGCGCGAGCCTCCACAACCCCGAGGAGCTCGCGGCGTTGGGCGTGAACGTCGGTGACGAGGTGCGCGTCGAGCGCGCGGGCGACGTCATCCCGTACGTCGACGCGGTGGTCGAGAAGCACAGCGAGGGCGCGTACGAGTTCCCCGGGGAGTGCCCGGTCTGCGGGAGCGCCGTCGAGTACGACGGCCCCGTCGCCTACTGCACGGGGGGGTTGGCCTGCGACGCCCAACTCGTCCGCGCCGTCGCGTACTTCACGGACGTCCTCGGTGTCGAGGGCGTCGGCGAGAGCGCCGCCGAGCAACTCGTCGAGTCGGGGCTGGTCGGGACGGACGTCGCGGACCTCTACGACCTCGACGTCGACGACCTCGCGGCGCTCGACGGGTGGGGCGAGACGAGCGCGCAGAACCTCGTGGCAGAGCTCGAGGACGCGCGCCACCCGCCGCTGGGCGACTTCCTCGCCGCCATCGGCATCCCGGAGGTCGGCCCGACCGTCGCCGCCGATGTAGCGGCCCACTTCGGGACGCTGGACGCCGTCCTCGACGCCGACGAGGCCGAGTACGAGGCCGTCGAGGGCGTCGGGCCGACCGTCGCCGAGCACGTCGCGGAGTTCCTCGACAACGAGCGCAACCGCCGCGTCATCGAGCGCCTGCGCGAGGAGTCGCGACTGGGCGAGCCCGAGTCGCCCGAGGCCGCGCGAGCGGGCGACGAACTCGACGGCGAGACGTACGTCTTCACGGGGAGCGTTGCGGGGTGGACGCGCGACGAACTCCACGGCCTCGTCGAGCGCCACGGCGGGTCGGCGACGTCCTCGGTCTCCTCGAACACGGACTACCTCGTCGTCGGCGAGAACCCCGGGACGGCGAAGCGCGAGGCCGCCGAGGAGCACGGCGTCGACGAGCGCGACCCCGAGGCGTTCTTCGACTCGCTCGCCGAGCGCGGAATCGACGTCGAATCACGAGACGATAGTTAGATATGTAACTATATATCTAGTTCCACCGCGAATACACGTCCGTTCAGATGTGTCACGCGGGAGTAGTACCCTCAGTGATTAGGTACATACTTCGTGTATCGCGGAGCAGTATCCGGGACAGTGAGGGGGCACGGATGAGCGACGACATCGGCGACGAACGGATGCGGAGCGGCCGGGGAATCGCGCGGCGACCGGACGAGAGCGAGGAGTCGCTCGTGCGGGAGTCGAGTCACCTCACCAAGTGGCTCTACGACCGCTACGGTGACGGGCTCCGGACCGTCCTCGTCTACGACGGCGCCGTGAGCGAGTACACCTACCTCGCCGACCACGTCGGCGAGCAGTACAGCGACGCGGAGCTCGAGCGCATCGCGGACGAGCACGCCTTCCAGGACTCGCTCTCCAACCCGCACTACGAGTCGCTCTTCCACCTCGGTGGGACGGAGGCGACGGTGACGCTCTTCGAGGGGGCGACGCTCGTGCAGGTGCCGTTCGACAACACGACGGGCGTCGTCCTCACCGTGGACCGCGCACGCTCGCTCGACGTCGACGCGCTCGTCGAGACGGCGCGCGAGGAACACCGCCCGGAGTTCGTCTCCGAGGCGTGAGCCACGATAAAGCCTTTAATGCGTCCTCGGCGTCTAGAGTAGACAAATGGTACTCGACGACCTCGGGAGTTCCCTCAGGGGCACGCTCGACTCGCTCCGTGGGAAGTCCCGGATAGACGAGGAAGACGTCGAGAAGGTCGTCAAGGAGATCCAGCGCTCCTTGCTCCAGGCCGACGTCGACGTCTCGCTCGTGATGGAGCTCTCGGACTCCATCGAGGAGCGCTCGCTGGAGGAGGAGCCACCGGCCGGCACGACGGCGCGCGACCACGTCCTCCGCATCGTCTACGAGGAGCTCGTCGACCTCGTCGGCGAATCCACGGAGCTCCCCTTAGAGGAGCAGACGATCATGCTCGCCGGCCTCCAAGGGTCCGGGAAGACGACGACCGCCGCGAAGATGGCGTGGTGGTTCTCGAAGAAGGGCCTCCGCCCCGCCGTCATCCAGACCGACACCTTCCGCCCCGGCGCCTACGAGCAGGCCAAGCAGATGTGCGAGCGCGCCGAGGTCGACTTCTACGGCGACCCCGACGAGGACGACCCCGTGAAGATCGCGCGTGACGGCCTCGAAGCGACCGAGGACGCCGACGTCCGCATCGTCGACACCGCCGGTCGCCACGCCCTCGAGGACGACCTCATCGACGAGATCGAGGAGATCGAGGCCACCGTCCAGCCGGACCGCTCCCTGCTCGTCCTCGACGCCGCCATCGGGCAGGGCGCGAAGGACCAGGCCACGCAGTTCGAGACCTCCGTCGGCATCGACGGCGTTGTCATCACGAAACTCGACGGCACCGCGAAGGGTGGGGGCGCCCTGACGGCGGTCAACGAGACCGGCTCGACCATCGCCTTCCTCGGCTCCGGCGAGACCGTCCAGGACATCGAGCGCTTCGAGCCCAGCGGCTTCATCTCCCGCCTGCTGGGGATGGGCGACCTCAAGCAGCTCACCGAGCGCGTCGAACGCGCGATGGAGGAGACCCAGGCCGAAGAGGAGGAGGACTGGGACCCCGAGGACATGCTGAAGGGGGAGTTCACCCTCAAGGACATGAAGCGCCAGATGGACGCGATGAACAAGATGGGGCCGCTCGACCAGGTGATGGACATGATCCCCGGAATGGGCGGGGGCCTCATGGACCAGCTCCCGGACGACGCGATGGACGTCACCCAGGACCGCATGCGGAACTTCGAGGTCGTCATGGACTCGATGACCGAGGACGAACTCGAGAACCCCCGCTCCATCGGCGCCTCGCAGGTCCGCCGCATCGCGAAGGGCTCCGGGCAGGGCGAGGAAACCGTCCGCGAGCTCTTGGAGCAGCACAAGATGATGTCGCGCACGATGAAGCAGTTCCAGGGGATGGGCGACGGCGACATGCAGCGGATGATGAAGAAGATGCAGCAGGGCGACGGAGGCATGGGCGGCGGCGGTGGCGGCGGCGGCATGGGCGGCTTCGGTCCCTTCTGAGGCGCGCATCGCACGTCGCGTCTGCCGCAGTCGGCGCGTTTTAGTCCGCGACGAGCGCACCAGAGAGCGTGTCGTCCCGCCTCGCCCGCCTCCGCTCGCTCGACGTCCTCGCGGCGACGGCGCTCGTCTGGTTCCTCGCGAAGTTCCTCCGCTACGCGTTCCCGCCGCTCTTCCCCGCCCTCGGCGCGCGCTACGGCGTCACGGACGCCGCGCTCGGCACGGCGTTCACCGCGATGATGCTCGTCTACGCCGCCCTCCAGTTCCCCTCGGGCGCGCTCGCCGACCGTATCGGCGCGGCGCGCGTCATCACCGCCGGCGCGGTCGTCGCCGCCGGCGCGGCGCTCGCGCTCGCCGTCGACGTCCCCTTCCTCGCGCTCGCCGCCGGAATGGTGCTCGTCGGCCTCGGCACCGGCGTCCACAAGACCGTCGCCGTCGGGTTGCTCTCCGCCGTCTACCCGGACCGGACGGGCCGCGCGCTCGGCGTCCTCGACACGGTGGGGGCGTTCGGCGGCGTCGCCGCGCCCGCCGCCGTCGCCGTCCTGCTCGCGAGCGCGCGCTTCGACTGGCACGCGCTCTTCGCCGTCGCCGGCGTCGTCGGCCTCGCGCTCGCCGCGCTCGCCTACCCGCGAATGCGCGCCCGCGAACCCGCGCCCGCGGACCGGGATGACGACGGGGACGGCGTCCCGCTGGCGCGCTACGCCACGCTCTTCCGCGACCCGGCGTTCGCGGGGTTCGTCGCCGTCACCGTCTGCGCCGCCTTCGCCTACAACGGCGTCGTCGCGTTCCTCCCGCGCTTCCTCGAGTACGCCGGCCTCACGCCCGCGACCGCGAGCGCCGTCTACGGCGGCCTCTTCGTCGTCAGCCTCGTCCAGACCGTCACCGGCGACCTCGCGGACAGGGTGGGGCCGCTCGCGGTCGTCACCGGGACGCTCGCGCTCGCCGCGCTCGGCCTCTGCGCGCTCACCTTCGGCGGGTTCGGAACGGTCGGGCTGATCGCCGCCGTCGTCGTCTTCGGCCTCGGCGGCCACGGCTTCCGACCCGTCCGAGGCGCGTACCTGATGGCGCTCCTCCCCGCCGAGCGCTCCGGGGGCGGCCTCGGCGTCGTCCGGACCGTCCTGATGGGCGCGGGCGCGCTCGCGCCCGCTACGGTCGGCGTCCTCTCCACCTACGCCGATTTCACGGTCGCGTTCGGCGCGCTCTGCGTCGCGCTCGTCGGCGCGGCGGGCGGCGCCGCCGTCCTGCTCGCCGCCGACGGATGAGCGGCGGCCGGGGTATTTTACGGGGTGGGGCGTCTGCGTCCACCATGAGCATCCGCGACGTCGCCGCCAGCGCCTACCGGGAGGCCGCGCCGGCGCTCGTCGCGAGCATGGTCGGGGGTCTCTTCGCGGGCGTCGTCCTCAGCGGGATGCGCGCCGAACTGCAGGCCGTGCCGGGGCTGCTCGTCTGCGTCCCCGCGCTCCTCGCGACGCGCGGGAACGTCTACGGCTCGCTCGGCGCACGCCTCGCCACCGGCCTCCATCAGGGGCTGCTTCGGCCGCGCTTCGAGGCCGACGAGCGCCTCGTGAACGCCGCCGCCGCCGCGATGGCGAACGGCCTCCTCGCCTCCGTCGCCGCCGCCGTCCTCGCGTTCTGCGTGCTCCTCGCGCTCGGCCGCGAGGTCGCGTCGCTCGGCGTGCTCGCCGCGATAGCGTTCGTCGCCGGCCTCCTCTCCGGCGTCGTCCTCACCGTCGCCGTCGTCGCCGTCGTCGTCGTCGGCTTCAGGCGGGGGTACAACCCGGACGCGCTCGTCGGCCCGCTCGTCACCACCATCGGCGACGTCTTCGGCCTCGCCTTCCTCGTCGTCGCCGTTCGGCTCGTCCTGGGGGTGGCCTGAGTGCCCGAGGAGTGGACCGTCTCGGCCATCGTCCGCGCGACCCTCCCGGTTCTCCTGGGGCTCACCGCCGTCGAGATCGGGAGCGGCCTCGTCCTCGAGAGCTTCGAGGCGACGCTCTACCGCCACCCGAGCCTGCTCGTGTTAGTCCCGGTCACCATCGGCACCGCCGGGAACCTCGGGAGCATCCTCGCCTCCCGGCTCTCGACGTCCTTCCACCTCGGCACGCTCACCTTCGCCGCGACCGACGACGACCTCGCGGGGAACGCCCTCGCCACCGTCACGCTCGCGCTCACCGTCTTCCCGCTCGTCGGCGCGGGCGCGTGGGGCGCGACGGCGCTCACCGCCGCGCAGACCGACCTCGGCGTCTGGACCGTCGTCGCCGTCTCCTTCGCCTCGGGGGCCGTGCTCGCCCTGCTCGCGGTCGTCGTGACCGTGGTCGCGACCTACCTCGCCTATCGGCTCCGCCTCGACCCCGACGACGTCGTCATCCCCGTCGTCACGAACGTCTGCGACGTCCTCGGCATCGTCGTCCTCTTCGCCGTCGTGCAGCTGCTCGTGGGGTAGTCGGCGCGGAGCGACGCGCCTTTTGCGGCGCGCGCCCGTAGCCCGAGTATGCTCGGCGTCCCCGTCGTCGACGTCCTCGAAGTCGTCCTCCCGCGGGTCGCCACGGTCGTCGCGTTCATCTCGGTCGGCGTCTTCGTCGCGAACCTCCTCGTGGACTTCGGCGCGGTGCGCTACGTCGCCGCGCTCGCGAAACCCCTCACCGGCCCCGCGAACCTCCCGAGCGAGGTCGGGAGCGCCATCCTCACCACCGCCGCCTCGACGACCGCCGGCTACGGGATGCTCGCCGAGTTCCGCGAGTCCGGCGCGCTCGACGACCGCGCGACCCTCGTCGCCGTCACCATCAACACGTTCTTCGGCTTCGCCCAGCACGTCTTCACGTTCTACGCGCCCGTCCTCGTCCCCATCCTCGGCCTCCGAATGGGCCTCCTCTACGTCGGCTTCCGCGCGGGCATCGCGCTCGCCATCACGGTCCTCGGCGTGCTCGCCGGCGCGCTGTTGCTCTCGGAGGCGAACGTCGACCGCGCGAAACTCGGGACCATCGACGCCGACGCCCCGGGCGAGGAGGCGAAATCGACGCGCGAGAAACTCCGCTCGGCCGCCGAAACGACCGCCTCGCGCCTCCGCTCGATTCTCCCGCGCTTGCTCGTCGTCTACCTCGTCCTCGAAGCCGTCCTGATGACGGTGGACGTGACGCGCCACACCGGGCCGCTGAACGAGGTAGCGGTGGCGGTCACCGGCCTCCCCGTCGAGAGCGTGCCCGTCGTCGTCGCCTTCACATTCAACACGACCGTCGGCGCGCTCACCGCCGCGAGCCTCGTCCCCGAGACGCTCACCGTCGAACAGGGCGTCGCGGCGATGCTGCTCGGCGGCGTCTTCTCCTTTGCCGTCTCGACGTTCAAGCGCTCGATCCCCTTCCAGTACGGTATCTGGGGGCCGACGTTCGGCTCGAAGGTCGTCGCCGTGAACGTTGCGACGAAAATCGTCTTCGTCGCGCTCGCGCTCGCCCTCCTCCTCGCCGTCTAGAGTTCGACGGGGTCGCCGTCCTCCGTCTCCGGCGCGAGGTACGTGATGAACTCCTCGACGTCGGGTTCGCGCACCGTCACCGCGACGTGGATGTCGCCGAGTTCCGCTGGTTTACCCACCGAGAAGTTCACGACGCCGCGAAAGGCCGCCTGCTTCTTCAGGTCGAACGCGAAGCCGGAGTCGGTGCGGCCGTCGAAGAACGTCGAGCGCGCCGTGTCGAGGATGCGCTGCTCGAAGAGGCACTCGCGGAACGCCTCGAGGTCGTGCGTCGAGGCCACCACCTCCTCGGAGCCGACCTCGACGTCCGCGTTCGGGAAGAGCTCCTCGACGGCGCGCGCGACGCGGTCCGGCACCTCCGTCGCCTGCACGGGCGCGCGCACCTCGACGTCCACGCTGTAGACGGTCACGCCGCCTCACCCCGCAGGAGGTCGCGGACCGACTCGTGGAACGACTCGAGGGTGTCCGTGTTCTCGATGGTGAGGTCGGCGGCCTCGATGGCCTCGCCCATCCCGAAGCCGAGCTCGCGCCGATCGCGCTCCTCGAGGCTCTCGCCGCCCTCGTCCGCCGTGGCGTCGCGGCCGCGCTGGCCGACGCGCTCGCGGCGCACCTCGAAGGGCGCGTGGACGTTCACGAGCAGGAACGACTCGCCGAACGCCTCCTCGAAGCGCTCGACCTCCGCGTCCGAGCGGATGCCGTCCACGAGCACGACCTCGCTCCCGTCGAGGGCGTCCTCGATGACGGGGAGGGAGGCGTCCGCGACGGCGGCCGGCCCGCCCTCCTCGCGCAGCGCCTGTGCCACGTCACCGTGGTGCGTCGTCGGGTCGAGGCCGCGCGCCTCGCACTCCCGACGGATGACGTCGCCCATCGTCACGACGGGCACGTCGAGTTCCTCCGCGACCGCCGCCGCCTCGCTCTTCCCGCTCCCCGGGAGACCGACGATACCGATGACCTTCATACGGGAGAGATAGCCGCGTCGGCGGTTTAAACACCAGCATCCCTACGTGACGTGCTCGCCGCAGCCGAGGCAGAGCGGCGGGTGACAGGGCTTCGTCGTCGTCGTCCGCTGCGTCTCCTCGCACGTCGGACAGTACGCGGTGTCGTCGCTCATACCGGGTGTGCGCGGGAGAGCCACATATGCGTACGCCCTCCGGCAGGCGGACGGGACGCCGGCGCGGCCGGCGAGCGGGAGCGTTCAGAAGCGATAGAGCGACGTGACGTAGGGGAGTCTCCCGAACATCCAGATGGCGATCGGGAGGCCGACGACGGTGACGGCGAGGAACGCCGCGAGGTTCGCCCAGAGGAGGCTGGCCCACCAGCCGACGAGGACGAAGTAGACGGCGCGCAGGAGGAGGCCGTGCTGGCTTCCGCCGTCCTCGGCGTCGAGGTCCCGGGGCTCCTTGAGCGTGAGCGCGGTCGGAACGAGGTTGATGAGTTTGATGCCGATGGGGATGCCGACGACGGTGACGTTCAGGAACCACGCGACGTTGACGAGCACGGGCGTCGCCCACCAGCCGACGACAACGAACCAGAGCGCGCGAGCGAGGAACGAGCGTTGTTCGGCCATACCCAGTGGGAGGCGCCGCGAGGGGAAAACGTCGGGGGCGCTACGAGAGGCCGAGCCACCGCAGGAGGTCGAAGCCGACGCCGGTGACCCCGACGAGGCGATAGCCGAGGTAGATGCCGACGATGCCGACGATACCGGGGAGCGACGGCGGCGCGGGAATCGGCACGCGGAGGCCGGCGAAGAGCGCGCCGGTGCAGACGCCGACGACGAGCGCGGCGGCGACGAGTGTGGTGTTCATACGCGTCGCGACGGCGGGCGCGAGGAAAAGGACGCCGAAGCGCGGCGCGGTGCGGTCGCGGTTCGGAGCGGTCCGGAGCGGTCGGGGTTCGGAGCGGTCCGGGAGTGGTGCGGAACCAGCGTACTCGCGCGACGCGCGAGTTTCACCGGTCGCCGAAGGCGACCGGCCTTTTTCTCCCGTGTTTTTGCGACGAGCGGTGCGCTCCGCGCACCCGAGTCGGAAAAACACGGACGGGCACGAAGGGATTTGAACCCTCGCGCTTCTGGTTAGAAGCCAGACGCTCTGTCCGAACTGAGCTACGTGCCCCACCGGGAGAGTACGCCGGAGGGGGCAAAAGACGTTCGGGACGGGGTGGACTCAGAGGAGACCGTCGACGTCGTCGAAGTCGCTGCGGCAGTAGGGGCACCGGTAGTTCGTCTCGAAGCCCGTCCGCTGGGCGACGGTCCGGGTTTGGAGTTCGTGCATCGCGATGCCGCGTTCGCACTCCGGACAGTCGAGCTTGGGCACGCGTGAGAGTCACACGCGCTACGCACTTAAACGGTTGGCATTCGGATAGGTCGACGCGGCGCCGGCGGGCAGTCGGGCGGTTCGCGGCCGGCAGGGCTACCGGGCGAGGGGTGGCGAACAGTCTTAATGCATGGCACTAGAGGAAGCGTATGGAGCTAGATAGCAGGAGTCGGGTGGCGAACACGCTGGTCGAGACGTACAGGCGCTACGTCGGCGAACCGGACCGCCTCGCGGACGTCTACGTCGGGTTCGGGCTGTTCTTCGGCGGGGTGACGCTCGGCGTCGTCGGCGTGCTGATGTTCCTCTGGGCGACGACGATTCCCGCCGCGTCGCCGTTCCACTGGCAGTTGCGCGAGATCGCGGGCGCGCTCGCGCTCACGGGACTGCCGGCGTTCCTCCTGAGCATCCCGGTGCTCCTACCGGTGGACCGTCGCGCGACGTACGTCGCTGCCGTGGGGGGCGTCGTCTGCCTCGTCGGCGTCGGCGTCTTCGTCGCGAGCTACCCCCAGCACTGGAACGTACAGGGGACAACCGACCACAGCACGCTCGGCGTCGTCGTCTACACGGCCGGCCTCGTCGGCCTCGTCGGCGCGGGCGGTGCGGGCCTCGTCTCCGACCGCGTGGAGCGCGCGCGCCTCGCCGGCGGCGGCAGTGGGACGGCGACGGACGCCGCGAGCGCGGACGACGGGGCGGGCGACGACCCGGCGGTGTCGGAGGCGGAGGTCGAACGCGACATCGAGGAGGCGATGTCGGACTCCGAGCTCTCGTGGGGCGGCGTCGAGAAGACGAACACGACGCGGCTCAACATCGACACCGGCGACGAGGACGTGGAGCGCTCGAACCTGACGACCGAGAACGCGAACGTCTCGCGGAGCGAGGGCGTCGATTCGGCCGTGAGCGGGCTCCAGAAGCTTCGCGGCGGCGAGTCGACGGAGGAGACGGGCGAGGGCGCGGACGACCAGGTCGCGGCCTTACAGGAGCTCCGCCACCAGCAGGAGATGGAGGAGCTCGCGACCGAGGACGACGACGGCGTCATCGACCGCGTGAAGTCGCTCTTTCGCTAGGTCTCCGCGACGAAGAGGGGGAGCGTCGCGAGCGTCTCGACGGCCGGGTGTTCGCGGCCCTCGGCGAAGACGGCGGCGCGCGCCGCGACGGTGGCGTCGACGGTCTCGATGAGCGAGTCGAGCGACGCCATCGTCCCGCCGGTGGAGACGGCGTCGTCGACGAGCGCGACGCGCGCGCCGTCGAGTCGCTCCGCGTCCGCCCCGTCGAGAACGAGGCGCTGTTCGCCGGCGGTCGTGATGGAGTCGGCTGCGACGGAGACGGGGTCGCGCATGTACGATTTGACGCTCTTGCGAACGACGACGTACTCGACGCCGAGCTCGGCCGCGAGCGCCTGCGTGAGCGGGAGGGACTTCGCCTCCGGCGTGACGAGGTAGTCGATGGCGGGGTCGCGGTCGGCGAGGCGGTCCGCGAGCGCCACGGCGGCCGACTCGACGAAGCGCGTCGTCCCGAGGACGAGGCGGGCGTCCGAGGCGACGTACGTGTCGTCGTCGACCGCGACGACGGGCAGGGTCCACTCCTCCCCGAACAGTTCGAGCGTGTAGGCGTCCCGGTCGCGATACGGGCGTTCGTAGCGAGTCATCGCGGGCGGCCCCCGAGCGGGCGGTCGATGGGGTCGGCGTCGTGCATACCGAACGAACGGGCGCGACGCAGTTAGACGTTCACCCGGTCGCGGCCGCCGAACGGCGCGGCCGGGACTCGGGAGGCCTCCGGAGACCTCCCGAGGCGGACGGTCGAACAGTCATCGTTCGCTGCCATACTTTTAAGATGAGCGGTTTCGAGCATTCGCGTATGGCCAAAGGACTCGACGTCGGGACGATGAACCTCATTTCGGCGCGCCAGGAGGACGCCGACACGGTCTTCGTCCAGCAGCGCAACTCGTTCGTCGAACTCGACTACAGCGACATGGCGGACCAGATGCTCTCGCGAAGCGACGTCCTCCACATCAAGAAGGGCGATCAGGTCTACGTCGTCGGCGACGACGCCCTGAACTTCGCGAACATCTTCAACCGCGAGACGCGGCGCCCGATGAAGGCGGGCATCCTCTCCTCCGACGAGAAGTCCGCCATCCCGATGATCAAGCTCATCCTCCAGCAGGTCGTCGACGACCCCCAGCGCCCGAACGAGCGGCTGTTCTTCTCGACGCCCGCCGACCCCATCGACTCCGAGCTCTCCACGCTCTACCACCAGAAGACCCTCGAATCCATCCTCGGCGACATGGGCTACGACCCCGAGCCCATCAACGAGGGGATGGCGGTCATCTACAGCGAGCTCGCGGAGAACGACTTCACGGGCCTCGGCATCAGCTTCGGCGCGGGCATGACGAACGTCTGTCTCTCCTACTACGCCGTGCCCGTCATGCGCTTCTCCATCGCGCGCGGCGGCGACTGGATCGACGAGCAGGCGGCGCGCGCCACCGGGACGCCCGTCGACAAGGTCACCTCCACGAAGGAGGAGGACTTCCGCCTCGACTTCACGAGCGACGTCGGCGGCGTCGAGGGCGCGCTCGGCATCTACTACGAGAACCTCCTCGACTACGTCGTCGAGAACGTCGTGCAGGAGGTGGACGAGGAGGACGTCGAGGAGGGCCTCGACGTGCCCGTCGTCGTCACCGGCGGCACCGCGAGCCCGGAGGGCTTCGAGGGCCTCTTCCGCGAGCGCCTCGCCGAAGCCGACCTCCCCTTCTCGGTGAGCGGCGTCCAGCGCGCGCGCCAGCCCCTCTACAGCGTCGCGCGCGGCGCGCTCGTCGCCGCCCGCTCCGAGGAGGGCGCGGCCGGCGGCGAAGGCGAGAGCGCCGACTCCGAGGCCGAAGCCGAGCAGTAACTACCCCTCGAGGAAGCGCCTGAGCGCCGCGTCCCACGACTCGTCCTCGCGTTCCGCCGGCGAGTGGTCGGCGGGGACGTCAGCGAACCCGCAGTCCTCGCAGACGACCGCGCGGTGCTCCTCGAAGACGAGCGCCTCCAGCGTCCCGCCACAGCGCGGACAGTCCACGGCCGGTTCGTCGGATTCGGAGCTCATGACGTCGTTAGCGGTAGTGCTTGAAGAGGAGCGCGCGCACGTCGTCCTTCGTCCGCGCGTGCTTCGTCGAGCCGTCCGGGAGCGTCACCGCGTACTTCCCGTCGCTCGACTCCACCTCCTCCCAGACGTCGTCGTTGTCCTCGAGGAGCTGCATCGTCTGCGCGAGCGGGCTCGGGCCGCCGCCGGCGTCCGCGTCCGCATCGCCGCCGTCACCGTCGTCCGCATCGCCGTCGATATCGGCCGCCTCCACGTCCTCGCCAGCGCCCTCGCCCGTCGCATCTGGTGTCTCAGCCTCGACGGCCGGCGTCTCGTCCGGCAGGTCGTCGACGGAGAGGTCGGAGGCGTCACCGTCGTCGCTCGCGGCCGCCGCGTCCGTGTCGGTGCCGAGCGCGCTGCCGTCGTCGCTCGCCTCGTGCTGGTCGATGAGGTACTGGAGGGCGTCGCGCGTCCGCATCGTCCCGTACTCGCCCAGATGCTCCTCGGCGAGCGCCGCGCGGAGCTCCTCCAAGTACTCCGCCTGCTCGGCGGCGATGTCGATCTCGGGCATACTCGAACACGGGCGGCCGGGCACCAAATAGGTGGGCGTCGAGACGCGCGGGCGTCGCCGGTCGGCGCTCGATTTCGCGATTCCTCTGGAATCGCGTTATTCCTCGAACCCGTCCTCGCGGGTCGTCCCTCCCCGCTCGGTAGTCGGCGATTCCTCGCTGACGCTCAGGCTCGCCTTATTCCTCACGGGTCGCTTTGCTCCCCGTTCGGTGTTCCGCGACGCCCTCGCTTCGCTCGGTTGTCGCGTTATTCCTCGAACCGGAACGTCCCGTCGCGCTGGACGACCTCGCCATCGACCTCGATGCGCGAGTCCTCGCTCATGTCGACGATCATGTCGACGTGGACGGCGGACTCGTTCGGCTCGCGGTCCTCGGGGACGCAGTCGTCGTAGGCCATCCCGACCGCGAGGTGGACCGTGTCGCCCATCTTCTCGTCGAAGAGCATGTTGTAGGTGAACTGGTCGATGTCGCGGTTCATCCCGATGCCGAGCTCGCCGAGGTAGCGCGCGCCCGGGTCGGTGTCGAGGACGTCACCGAGGACATCCGCGTTCCGGTCGGCGTCGTAGTCCACGACGCGTCCGTCTTCGAACTCGAGGGAGGCGTTCTCGATCTCGTGGCTCTGGTGATAGAGCGGGAGGTCGAAGCGGACCGTGCCCTCGACGCTCTCGGGGACGGGCGCGGTGAACACCTCGCCGCCGGGGAGGTTGTGCTCGCCGTGGTCGTTGAGCGTCGTCATCCCCGCGACGCTCATCGTGAGGTCGGTCTCAGTACCGGAGACGATGCGGACCTCTTCGGCGGGGTCGAGTATCTCCACCATCTGCTGTTGGTGCTCGCGCTGGGCCTCCCAGTCCTTGTTGACGGCGTCGTAGACGAACGCCTCGTAGGCCTCCGTGCTCATGTTCGCGAGCTGGGCGTTCGCGGGCGCGGGGTACTGCGTGAGACACCACCGCGTGTCGAGGAGTTCGGAGCGAGCGGGCGCGTACGCGCGCTGGAAGGCGGCCTGCGTCTCGCCGTCGACGTCGCTGGACTCGGTGACGTTCTCGTCGGCGCGTACGCGGATGGCGACGTCGACGTGCTCGTAGAGCGCCTCGAGGTGCTCGTGGGCGCCGATGTCGTCCTCGTCGACGGCGCGGAGGTAGGCGCGCTCGGCGCGCGCGCTCCCGAAGCGGCCGTTGTAGAGCATCAGCGGGTGCGCGCCGCGCTCGGCGAGCTCCTCGTAGACGGCGACCGCGAAGTCCTCGGCGACCGGCGGGGCGTTGACGACGACGCGGTCGCCCGCCTCGACGCTCGTGGAGTGCTCGACGACGACTGCGGCGTGCTCTCTGACGCGAGGGTCCATAGCGTGAGAACGGCGAGCACCCCCAAACCGCTTGCGGACGGAGCGGGGGGCCTTTGGCGCGCGCCATCCACGGACGCGTATGAGCGACGACGCGGACGCGCCCATCGACCTCCGGAGCGACACGGTGACGACGCCGAGCGAGAAGATGCGCCGTGCGACTGCGAACGCCCCGGTCGGCGACGACGTCTACGGCGAGGACCCGAGCGTGAACGACCTCGAAGCGACGGCCGCCGACGTCCTCGGCTTCGCGGACGCGCTCTTCGTGCCCTCGGGGACGATGGGGAACCAGCTCGCGGCGCGCGTCCACACCGAGCGCGGCGAGGAGGCGATCGTCGAGGCGGAGAGCCACGTCGTGAACTACGAGCTCGGCGGGTTCGCCCAGCACAGCGCCCTCCAGACGCGCCCCGTCGAGGCGGGCGAGCGCGTCGTCCCGTCGCCCGCCCAACTGCGCGAGGCCCACCACGCCGAGAGCCTCCATCGACCCGGCACGGGCCTCGTCGCCATCGAGAACACGCACAACGCCAAAGGCGGGGTCGTCGCCGACGTCGCCGACGTCGCGGCGCTCGGCGACGAAGCGAGCGCACTGGGCGTCCCCCTCCACCTCGACGGCGCGCGCCTCTTCAACGCCGCCGTCGCCGCCGGCGTCGACGTCACCGCGTACACCGAGCACGTCGACTCGGCGAGCGTCTGCCTCTCGAAGGGGCTCGGCGCGCCCGTGGGCTCCGTCCTCGCGGGGAGCGAGGCGTTCGTCGCGGACGCCCGCCGCGCCCGCAAGCTCCTCGGCGGCGGGATGCGGCAGGCGGGGCTGATCGCGGCACCGGGACGCATCGCGCTCGCGGAGAACGTCGAGCGCCTCGCCGACGACCACGCGAACGCCGAGCGCCTCGCTCGCGGCCTCGACGGCATCGACGGCCTCGACGCCGCGGACCCCGAGACGAACATCGTGCTCGTGGACACGTCGGGCGCGACCCTCGGGGCCGAGGCGCTCGTCGAGCGCTGTCGGGACGTCGGCGTGCTCGCGAGCGCGTTCGGCCGGGAGACGGTGCGCTTCTGTACGCACCTCGACGTCGACCGGGACGCCATCGACGACGCCGTCGCGCGGGTCGCACGCGTCGTCTAGCGCCCGCCTTTCCCCTCGCGGAAGCTCAGGAGCGTCCGCCGGAGGAGGAGATAGCAGAAGAAGACGAACCCGAGGACGAGCGCGAGGAGGACGTAGAACATCGGGTCCGACGGGAACAGCGCCATGGGGTCGACTACCCGGCCGAGCCGCAAAGTGGTTTCGCCCCCGCGTCGCTATCGCAGGGTGAAACGGCCGTTTGAGCCTACGCTACCCTATTGATACCGGACTCCGTAGGTAGGTGTACAGGCGCGCGGCGTACCCACGCCCCGGTCGGCGCGCGCCTGCCCCGCTAGACGTTTCGGCCCTCCACCCGGAACTCCCGCAGTACGGTGCCGTCACGGTCGATGATTTTCCCGTCCAGTCCCCCCTCGCGCGGCGTGAGTTCGGCGTGACTCGCCGGGTTCCCGCGCGGTTCCGCGTGACTCCCCGGATTCAGGAGGACGCAGTCCTCGGTCTCGGTGACGCTCGGGCGATGCGTGTGCCCGGAGACGACGAGGTCCGCGCCGCGTTCGCGCCCGAAGAGCGCGAGCGCCGTCGGCCCGCCGCGCTCGCGGTGCGTGACGGCGACCCGAACGCCCGCGAGGTCGACGGTGCGCGCCTCGGGGAGACGGTCGCGGACCCCCGGGCCGTCGCTGTTGCCGTAGACGGCGTGCAGGCGCTCGCTCGCGGACTGGAAGGCGTCGAGCGCGGCCTCGCTCGTGAAGTCGCCCGCGTGGAGGACGGCGTCCGCGCGCTCGACGGCGTCGCGGGCAGCGCCCGCGAGTTCGTGGCCGCTCCGACTGTGCGTGTCGCTGAGGACGGCGAACATACCCGGCCGTTCGGGCGGCAGGGAGAAAGGCACAGCGGGTGCCTTTAGGTGGCGGCCGCTCCTTCGTCCGCCAATGGCGAGTTCGAAGCGAGTCGTGATCGCGGCCGGCGTCGCGAACGGCGCCATCGCGATCATGAAGTTCCTCGGCTTTCTGCTGACCGGGAGCCCCGCGATGCTCTCGGAGACGTATCACTCCATCTCCGATACGGGCAATCAGGTCTTCTTGCTCATCGGCCTCCGATACAGCGGCCGGGAGGCCGACCGCACCCACCCGTTCGGCTACGGCAAAGCGCAGTTCTTCTACAGTTTCCTCGTGAGCGTCCTCCTCTTCGGCATCGCGGGCTGGATGTCGCTCACGCACGGCTACGAGGCCATCGTCCACGGCCACGCGAGCGCGCTCCACGGCAAAGTCGAGTTGCTGGGCGCGAGCTTCCGCGCGGTCTACGTCAACTACGTCGTGCTCGTCGGCGCGTTCGGCTTCGAGACCTACGCGCTCGTCACCGCCTATCGCGGGATGCGGATCGACATGGACGAACACGGCTGGACGAGCTTCGTCGAGGCGTTCAAGAAGACGAGCAACATCACGACGCTCACCGCGTTCACCGAGGACACCGTCGCGGTCAGCGGCATCGTCCTCGCGTTCCTCGGCGTCTTCCTCACCGACTACACCGGGAACCCGCTCTGGGACGGCCTCGCCGCGCTCTGCATCGGTCTCCTCCTCATGGGGTTCGCGCTCGCGCTCGCGTGGGAGAACAAGCGCCTCCTGCTCGGCGAATCCCTCCAGAAGAACGAGGAGGACGAACTGCGCGAGACGGTCGCGAGCTGGGAGGGCGTCACCGGCATCGTGGACTTCCGCACCGTCTACTTCGGGCCGAATCGCGTGCTCGTCGCCGCAGACGTCGCGTTCGACGGGGACCTCGACACCGGCGACGTTGACGAGCGCATCACCGCGATCGAGGACGCGCTCGTCGAACAGAACCCGAACGTCCGCAAGGTCTACATCGAACCCGAGACCGCGACGAGCGCGGGCGGGCACTAAGCGGGGCGGACGCCACCCCGCGCCGGCGGCCTACGGCGGCCCCTGATAGCGGTAGTCCCCGAAGCCGAGGATGGGGAAGAAGACGAAGCCGAGGAACCAGAGGCCGAGCGTGAACCCGAGGCCCTGTCCGAACGCCTCCGCGATGCCCTTCGACAGCCGGTAGGCGGCGTAGATGTTCACGATAGGGACGAGGAAGAGCAGCAGCCACCACCACGCGTTCCCGCCGATCTTGAGCATGACGTACGTGTTGTATATCGGGATGATCGCCGCCCAGCCGGGCTCGCCGGCCTTCTCGAACGTCTTCCAGATGCCGGCGATGGAGACGAGGACGAGGACGAGCCAGACGAGGAACAGGACGCCCGACCCGCTACCGCCGCCCTGCTGGAGGGGGAGCGAACCGGTCAGTGTGAGGACCATATCGGGCCGTCGGCGTCGTCCGGTATAAATCCCCGTCTCGGCGGCCGGGCGCGGCGGTCGGCGGCCGGCGTTCGCGGGCCGGCCGGCGCGCGTCCGACCGCGCGGAACCCTTAACCGACAGAAAGGCGAATCCACGGCAAATGGCGGCCACCGACCCGGAGCAGTCGTACGTCGAGCACCCGCTGCTCGCCGAGGGCTTCCTCGAGGACCGACGCTACCAGAGCGAACTCGTCGAGCGCGCGCTCGACGACCACACGCTCGTCTGCCTCCCGACCGGCCTCGGGAAGACGACGGTCAGCCTCCGCGTCACGGCCGACCGCCTGCAGGACGACGTCGGCGCGAAGAGCCTCCTGCTCGCGCCGACGAAGCCGCTCGTCGAACAGCACGCCACCTTCTACCGCGAGGCGCTCGAAATCCCCGAGGACGAGATCGTCGTCTTCACCGGGGACGTCCGCCCGGACGACCGGGCGGAGCTCTGGGGCTCGGCGCGCGTCGTCGTCGCGACGCCGCAGGTCGTGGAGAACGACCTCGTCGGCGGGCGCATCGACCTCCGCGACGTCGTCCACGTCACCTTCGACGAGTGCCACCGCGCCACCGGCGACTACGCCTACGTCTACATCGCCGAGCGCTACCACGCGGACGCCGCCGACCCGCTCGTCACCGGGATGAGCGCGTCCCCGGGCGGCGACGAGGAGGAGATCCTGACCGTCTGCGCGAACCTCGGCGTCCGGGAGGTCGCGGTGATGACGGAGGACGACGCCGACGTCGCCGACTACACCTACGACACGGACGTCGAGTGGGAGCGCATCGAACTCCCCGAGGAAGTGCTGGAGGTGCGCGACGAGCTGAACGACGTCATCCGCGAGCGCCTCGAGAAGCTGAAGGAACTCGGCGTCGTCAACACCACCCAACCCGACCTCTCGCAGAAGGACCTGAACAAGGTCCACGGGAAACTGCGCGAGCTCATCGACAACGACCAGTCGGAGGGGTACGAGGGGATGAGCCTCCACGCGGAGGTGATGAAGCTCCGGCGCGCCGTCGAGCTCGTCGAGACCCAGAGCGTCGAGTCGGTACGGCGGTACTTCGAGCGCCAGAAGAACGCCGCGCGCTCCTCGGGGGCGTCGAAGGCCTCCCAGCGCCTCGTCTCCGAGCCGAGAGTCAAGGAGGCGATGCGGCGCGCGGAGGCCTTCGACGGCCTCCACCCGAAGTTCCGCCGCACCCGCATGCTCCTCGCGGAGACGCTCGGTATCGAGGGCGGCGACCGCGTCATCGTCTTCACGGAGTCCCGCGACACCGCCGAGGCCCTCACGGAGTTCCTCGGGAACCACTTCGACGCGCGGCGCTTCGTCGGGCAGGGCGACAAGGAGGGCTCCGACGGCATGACGCAGACCGAACAGCAGGAGGTGCTCTCGGAGTTCAAGGCCGGCGCGTTCGAGGTGCTCGTCTCCACGAGCGTCGCCGAGGAGGGCCTCGACGTCCCCGAGGTCGACCTCGTGCTCTTCTTCGAACCCGTCCCGACGGCGATTCGCTCCGTCCAGCGCAAGGGGCGGACGGGACGGCAGACGGAGGGGCGCGTCGTCGTCCTGATGGCCGAGGACACCCGCGACGAGGCCTACTTCTGGATCTCGCGGCGGCGCGAGGAGGAGATGGAGAACGAGTTGCGCTCGCTCCAGTCGCTCGCGGACGACCTCGAAGCCGAACTCGACGACGGGCAGGGAACGCTCGAGGAGTACGCGGACGGCGAGGCGCCCGCCGACGAGCGCGAGGGCGTGCGGAGTTCGGCGGACGGGCAGGCCGGCCTCGCGGACTTCGAGCGCGGCGACGAGGTCGGGGGCGCCGACGCGTCCGGCGACGGCGCGGCGAGCGACGGGGAAACCGACGGCGAGGCCGGAGGCCACGGCGACGAACGCACCGAGGACGGGAGCGAGGACGAGGGCGTCGTCGCGCGCGCCGACCCGCCCGAGGCGGAGGAGCACGTCGAGGTCGTGGTGGACCAGCGCGAGCTCGACTCGAACATCGCGCGCGACCTCTCGAAGCGTGAGCACGTCGACACGCGCCTCGAAACGCTCGCCGTCGGCGACTACGTCGTCTCCGACCGCGTCGCCGTCGAGCGCAAGAGCATCGCGGACTTCCTCGACACCTTACTGGGCGGGGACCGCGACCTCTTCGAGCAGGCGCGCGACCTCTCGCGCCACTACGACCGGCCCGTCCTCCTCCTCGAGGGCGGCGACCTCTACGGCGCGCGAAACGTCCACCCGAACGCCATCCGGGGCGCGCTCGCCTCCGTCGCCGTCGACTACGGCATCAGCGTCCTCCGAACCGAGGACGAGACGGACACGACGGACATGCTGGACGTGCTCGCCGGGCGCGAGCAGCTCACCCGCGACCGGGAGGTGTCCGTCCACGGCGAGAAGGGCGCGAAGACGAAGACCGAACAACAGGAGTACGTGGTGTCGAGCATCGCGGACGTCGGCCCGGTGACGGCGCGCGCGCTCCTCGCGCACTTCGGGAGCGTCGAGGCCGTCATGACGGCGAGCGAGGACGACCTCATGGACGTCGAGGGCGTCGGCGAGGTCACCGCCGAGCGCGTTCGGGACGTCGTCGCGAGCGACTACGCTACGGAATGACGGTGACGGGGACGCGTTTCGCGTCCATCACCGTCTCCGTGACGCTCCCGAGGATGGCGCGCTCGACGGCGCCCGAGCCGTGGTGGCCCATCACGACGTGGTCGTAGCCCTCCTCTTCGACGAGCGTGAGGACGTCCTTGCCGATCCGGTTCGACGGTCGGAAGTCGAGGCTCACGTCCGTGTGGACGGCCGGGTCGTCCTCGACCTCGTGGGTGTCGAGGACGTCGCGGGCGCGCTCGACGATGTCCTCGGTGGCGTCGTTTCGCGAGTCCGTGACGTGGACGACGTGCAGGCTCGCGTCGTAGCGCGGCGCCATGTCCGCCGCGAACTCGAGCGCGCGGAAACTGCAGTCCGAGCCGTCGATGGGGACGAGAATCTGCATACGCGCCGAGTCGAGGGCCACGGAGTTAACTCCTGTCGCCTACCGGAGCGCGTCGAGCGCCTCGGCGGCCTCGCGGGCGGCCGCCGCGAGTTCGCGCGCGTTCCGGGGGTCGTCGGCGGCGGCGGCGCGCTCGGCGAGCGTGGAGACCGAGCGCGAGAGCGACGCGCGCGCTGACGCCACGCCGTCCGCCGCGTCGGGCGCGTCGGGTTCGGACCGGCCGGACTGCGGCGGCTCGCGCGCCGGGTCGCGCTCGCCCCCGGCGTGGGCGTGGTCGGGACGGGACGCGTCACGGCCGGCGTTCGCGTGCGCCTCGGCCGTCACGTCGTGCGCGTGCTCCTCGGGGGACTCGGCGTCGACGTCCGGGGCGAGCGAGCGGGTCGGCGCGCCCGTCGACGCCGCCGACGCGTCGGCGACCTCACGCTCGTCATTCGCGTCGACAGCGGGTGCGTCGGTCGCCCGCGCGTCCGCGCTCGCCGCCTCGTCGCCCGGCGCGTCGGCGTCCTCTTCGTCGCTCGCGCCGACCTCGATCTCGGTCGCGTCCGCGTCCGCCGCCTCCGCGGCCTCGCCCTCCGCCTGACAGGTCGGGCAGAACTCGTTGCCCTCGTAGCGAAAGAGCGGGTTCCCACAGCGGTCGCAGTGCTTGTTCGTCATCGTCGCGCCCTGCAGGAGAAGTTCGCTCATGCGGCCGGTTCGCTCGCGGTCCTGCGCGTCCGCCGCGTACTTCTCGCGGAGCTCGCGCTTCTGCGCCTCTCGGTCGAACCCCTCGGGGTCCTCTCGGTCGCTCATGGGTGCGTACAGGACGCGCGCGCCGAAAAGCGTGATGACGCTCGACGTCCGTTGCGGGCCCGAGCGATAGCGGGGGCGCAGAACGTCGAGCGGGAGTGGGCGGACGCGAACGACACGCGAGACTGAGAGCCGAACACGAGTGCGGCTCCCGGGAGAGCATCCGGCGGCGCGGGGAGAGGCGGTACGTTTAACGGGACGCCACGCCGTGTTGCAGGTGATATGTCGAAAGTGAGCATCGTCGGTGCGGCCGGTACGGTCGGCGCGGCGGCGGGCTACAACCTCGCGCTCCGCGACGTCGTCGACGAGCTGGTCTTCGTCGACATCCCCGACCAGGAGGACGCGACGGTCGGGCAGGCGGCGGACGCGAACCACGGCGTCGCCTACGACTCCAACACGGAGGTCTATCAGGGCGACTACGCGGACACGGCGGGGTCGGACGTCGTCGTCGTCACGGCGGGCATCCCGCGCAAGCCCGGGCAGTCCCGCCTCGACCTCGCGGGCGACAACGCGCCCATCATGGAGGACATCGGGTCGTCGCTCGCCGAGTACAACGACGACTTCGTCTCCATCACGACGTCGAACCCCGTCGACCTGCTGAACCGCCACCTCTACGAGACGGGCGACCGGGAGCGCTCGAAGGTCGTCGGCTTCGGCGGCCGTCTCGACTCCGCGCGCTTCCGCTACGTGCTCAGCCAGCGCTTCGACACCGCCGTGCGGAACGTCGAGGCGACCATCCTCGGCGAGCACGGCGACGCCCAGGTGCCGGTCTTCTCGAAGGTGCGCGTCGACGGCCGCGACCCCGCGTTCTCCGACGAGGAGAAGTCGGAGATCCTCGACGAGCTCCAGCAGTCCGCGATGGACGTCATCGAGCGCAAGGGCGCGACCCAGTGGGGGCCCGCGACCGGCGTCGCGCACATGGTCGAGGCCGTCGTGCGGGACACCGGCGAGGTGCTCCCGGCGAGCATCCCCCTCGAAGGGGAGTTCGGCCACGAGGACACCGCGCTCGGCGTCCCCGTGAAGCTCGGGGCGGACGGCGTGGAGGAGGTCGTGGAGTGGGACCTCACCGAGTACGAGCGCGACCAGCTCGGCGAGGCCGCCGCGAAGCTCTCCGAGCAGTACGAACAGATCTCCTGAAGGGAAGAGCGGCTCAGACGACGCGCTCGCCGTCGTCGTCGTAGACGGCGATGGCGTCCACGGGACACGCGCGCGCCGCGAACTTCGCGTCCAGTTCCGCGTCCTCGGGGACCTCGCGGGCGAAGACGCCGTCCTCGGTTTCCTCGCCGTCCACGAGGACGGCCTTCCCGGCGTCGCGGTCCACCTCGAAGCCCGCCTCCCACTCGGCGGCACACTGGAACATCCCGATACAGGCGTCCCGGTCGAACTCGACTCGCATACCGGAGCGTGGGCGCGGCGGGCGTTTAGCGGTGGCGGTCGCTGACACGACAGTTTAAACCCGAATCGACGCCTAGTCGCGGGTAATGCAACCGACGGACCTGACGGGGCTACCGGACGGCGTGCCGGAGCACCTCGCCGAGCAGGGCATCGAGGAGCTCTACCCCCCGCAGGCCGAGGCCGTCGAGAAGGGCGTCACTGACGGCGAGAGCCTCGTCGCGAGCGTCCCGACGGCCAGCGGGAAGACGCTCATCGCCGAACTCGCGATGCTCGCCGCGATCGAGCGCGGCGGGAAGGCCCTCTACATCGTCCCCCTCCGCGCGCTCGCCGGCGAGAAGGCCCGCGAGTTCGAGCAGTTCGAGCGATATGGCCTCTCCGTGGGCGTCTCTACGGGCAACTACCAGAGCGACGGCGAGCGCCTCGCGAACAACGACCTCATCGTCGCCACCTCCGAGAAGGTGGACTCGCTCGTCCGGAACGGCGCGCGCTGGGTGGACGACCTCGCGTGCGTCGTCGCGGACGAAGTCCACCTCGTCGACGACGCCCACCGCGGCCCCACGCTCGAAGTGACGCTCGCGAAACTCCGCGCGCGCGTCCCCGACCTCCAGACGGTCGCGCTCTCCGCGACCGTCGGGAACGCCGACGAACTCGCCGCGTGGCTGGACGCCGAACTCGTTGACTCCGACTGGCGGCCCATCGACCTCCGCACGGGCGTCCACTACGGGCAGGCCCTCCACCTCGACGACGGCACGACGCGCGAACTCCCCGTCGAGCGCGGGGAGGCTCAGACCGCCGCCATCGTCCGCGACACGCTGCAGGACGACGGCTCGACGCTCGTCTTCGTGAACTCGCGGCGGAACGCCGAGGGCGCGGCGAAACGCCTCGCGACCGTCGTCGCGAAGGAACTCACGAGCGGTCAGCGGGCCGAGCTCGCCGAGGTGGCCGAGGAGATCCGCGCGGACAGCGACACCGAGACCGCTGAGACGCTCGCGAGCGCCGTCGAGCGCGGCGCCGCCTTCCACCACGCCGGCCTCTCGCGCACCCAGCGCGAGCTCGTCGAGGAGGCCTTCAGGGACAGACTGGTGCGCACGGTCTGCGCGACGCCGACGCTCGCCGCCGGCGTGAACACGCCCGCGCGCCGCGTCGTCGTCCGCGACTGGCAGCGCTACGACGGCGATTCGGGAGGTATGAAGCCCCTCGACGTCCTCGAAGTCCACCAGATGTTCGGGCGCGCGGGCCGCCCCGGCCTCGACCCGTACGGCGAGGCGGTGCTCGTCACGGACGACCACGACGGCCTCGAAGCCCTCTTCGACCGGTATATCTACGCGGACCCGGAGCCCGTGCGCTCGAAGCTCGCCGCCGAGCCCGCGCTCCGCACGCACGTCCTCGCGACCGTCGCGACGCGCTTCGCGACCACGCGCGAGGAGCTCCTCGAGTTCCTCGACGGCACGCTCTACGCCGAGCAGACCGACGAGACGGGGCGCCTCGAACAGGTCACCGATGACGTGCTCGCCTACCTCGACGCGAACGAGTTCATCGAGCGCGACGATGGCCTCCGCGCGACGGAGACGGGCGAGCTCGTCTCCCGCCTCTACGTCGACCCGATGAGCGCCGCCGAGATCATCCACGGCCTCCGCGAGGCCGACGCCGAGACCACGCCCTTGGGCTTCTACCACCTCGTCTCGCGGACGCCCGACATGTACGAGCTCTACCTTCGGTCGGGCGACCGCGAGAAATACACCGAGCTCCTCTACGAGCGCGAGACCGAGATACCGGGGAGTACGCCCTCCGAGTTCTCCGAGGGCGAGTTCGAGGACTGGCTCTCCGCGCTGAAGACCGCGGCGCTCATGGAGGACTGGACGGAGGAGCTCGACGAGGACCGCATCGCCGAGCGCTACGGCGTCGGCCCCGGCGACATCCGCGGGAAGACGGAGACCGCCGAGTGGCTGTTGGGCGCGGCCGAGCGCCTCGCGGGCGAACTCGACCTCGACTGCACGACCGCGGTCCGGGACGCGCGCAAGCGCGTGGATTACGGCGTCCGCGAGGAGCTGTTGGACCTCGCGGGCGTGCGCGGCGTCGGGCGCAAGCGCGCGCGGCGGCTCTACCGGGCGGGCATCGAGGACCGCAGCGGACTGCGGAACGCCGAGAAGCCCGTGGTGCTCGGCGCGCTCCGCGGCCGGCGCAAGACCGCCGAGTCCGTGCTCGCGGCCGCCGGCCACCCCGACCCGGAGATGGACGACGTGGCGGCGGACCCGGACGCCGCACCCGACGAGGCCGAGACGACCGACGGGGGCGGAAACGCCGGCGGGGACGGGCAGGCGAGCCTCGGTGATTTCGAATGAGGCTCCTCGAAGGAGTGGCAGAGATCGACGACCTCGATTCGTTCGTCGCCGAGTTGGGGGCTATCGGCGACGCGAACGACTGCGCGGTGCAGGCGTTCGACGCGCGCTACGTCGCGGGCCGCGAGCACCTCGCGAGCGCGCTCGCGCACGCCGAGCGGGCGTTCGAGCGCGGCGAGAACGTCGCGCGCGAGCGTGCGGTCGAAGTCCTGCTCTACGCGGCGGGCCGCCGCCAGATCCGCCGCGCGCTCACGATGGGCGTCGAAGCGGGCGAAACGCCCGCCGTCGTGCTCGTCGCGGCCGACGCCGGTGTGCCCGACTCCGAGCGCGCGGAGGCCGCCGCCGCGAACGCCGTCGCCGAGCGCCTCGCACCCGGTGGCGGCTTCGACGCGCGCGACGACGAGCGCGTCCGCGCGTTCTTCGAGATCGGCGACGCGGAGCTGGCGGCGACCGACGCCGGACTGGAGGCGCTCGTCCGCGAGCGGGTCGCGCTCCTCGACGTCGAGAAGTGACGTGGTTCTGAAACGGGGTGAAGAACCACGGAGACGCGAGCGGTGAGCGACTGCGAACCGCGAGCAACCGTCCGAGAACCGCGAGGAATCACGGCGATGCGAGCGCGAGTGAGCGCGGTCGGTGTCTGCGCGAGCAAAGCGAGGTTCACCGCGCGGCTTCGCCGCGCGGGGTTTTTCACTCATATTTTTGCGGCGAGTGGGTCGCGTAGCGGCCCCGAATGGGAAAAAGATGGGCCGTTGCGTTCTTCCGGGCGGCGTCGATACAGCCGACCATGGGAGATCCGAGCGAGACCGCGTCCGAGCGCCAGCACGAGCGCGCAGAGCACGTCGAGAACATCATCGACGAGACCGTGCAAGGCCTCGAGTATCCGACGAACCCGAGCGAGATGAAGGCGGCATACAGCGACCGGGTGAGCGAGTTACCGAACGAGACGGAGACGCTCGGCGACGTCTTCGACCGCCTCGCGCCCGACGAGTACGACACGCCACAGGACGCCCGCGAGGCCGTCCTCGGCGAGCTCACGGGCGAGGCGGGCGAGGAGCGCGGCGACGCGAACGAGTACAACCCGGAGCGCGAGCTCGACGCGATGGAGGAGGCGGAGCGCGAGGACTGACGCGACGCCGAGTGACGCGAGGGTCGCGGAGACACGAGCGCTGAGCACAGCGAGGCGCGAGTTGTGCGGGCCTGAGCGAGCGAAGGCCCGCGGCGGGGGAGCCGTGAGGAGTCACCGTCGTGTCGCCGCACGGGGAGAGCCGGCTCGACGGTGTGGCCCGCCGCATGCGGTGGGTTTCCACCCGAAACGACGCCCGCGTGTGGCTGACAGTCGTCTGACGTTCCGGCGGCGACGCTCGCCCTCGCCAGTCGAGGCGGTCGCCGACACGTATTAGCCGCCGGCGGTGCTCGAATCGAGGAGATGGACGGCTCGCGCGACGACCGCACGCTCGCGTTCTACGACCGCTGGGCGTACCTCTACGGCCCGCTCGTACGCTCGATACCGGGTGTTTCGGGGGTTCGCGACGCAGCGGTCGACGCGCTCGATGTGGCGGCGGGCGACACGGTCGTCGACGTCGGCTGTGGGACGGGTGCGAACCTCGCGCGCCTCCGCGAGCACGTCGGCGAAACCGGGCGCGTCGTCGGTCTCGACGCGTCCCGGGGGATGCTCGCGCGCGCCCGGCGAGCGGGCGGGAACGCGGCGCTCGTTCGCGGGGACGCGACCCGCCCGCCGGTGGGAGGCGGCGTGGACGCGGTGTTCGCGTCGTTCGTCGTCGGCGTTCTCGACGACGCCGCGGCCGCCGTCCGCGCGTGGTGCGACCTGCTCGAGCCCGGTAACCGCCTCGTCCTCGTGGAGGCGACGACGAGCGCGCACCCTGCGGGCCGACTCGCGAACCCGCTCTTCCGGGCGTTCGTCCGCGCTGGCGCGCCCGGAACGCCCGCGGGCGCGGCGCGGACGCTCGACGCCACGGTGGAGCGAGCGCACGCCGCCGCGCGCGAACGCGCGACGCGATGCGACGAACGACGACTGTTCGGGGGGTTCTGCTCGGTGTTCGTCGCCGAGGTGTGAGGGTGACTTATTCCGACGGCGCCCGTAGGGTGGGTATGCCCGAAGAAGTCGTCTTCGAGTCCGAGAGCGAGCGGAGCCGCACGGACGTCGCCGCGCTCCTGCGACGGGTCGCCGACAGCCTCGACGCGGGCGACGACGTCACGCTCAGCGCCGGCGAGGAATCGGTGACGCTCGCGGTCCCGGAGCGCGTGACGTTCGAGACGAAAGTCGAGGAGGAAACGGGTGCCGGCCCGGTCGAGACGAGCGTCGAGTTCGAACTCGAGTGGACGGACGGGGAGGGCGGTGACGGCGAGTTGCGCGTCGAGTAGCGTCGCGCGACCGGCGATGCGTCGCGGCGGTCCCACCCACCCGGTGACGGCCGGACGCGAGCGTCGAAATCACCGCATGGAGACAGCTGTCACTTCCGTTCGAGATACCGTGATGAAATGGAGTAGTTCCACCAGGATTCGAACCTGGGTCGTTGCCCCCAGAAGGCAACAGGATTGGCCGCTACCCCATGGAACTACGCGCGGCGTCGCTTCGCACACGAGCATACTCCGTGGCCGAATATGAGTCTTGCGGACTCCACCGAGGTGCCGGACGGCGGTGGCGTCGGCGGGTTTCGAGGCGCCAGAGTGACACCCCAAACGTGCATAGACCGCCATCTATATACCGTCGATAGGCGCACGGACGTGTGTATGTACGTCGGTCGTTTCGTCGTGGTGGGTCCCGGTCTCGGGGCGTACCGCGTCTCCTCTCGGTCGTTCCCGAATCGCCAGGTCACCGCGCGCGAGGACGCCCTCACGGTCGGGCCGACGCCGGACGCGCCGGAGACGGACAACCCCTACATCGCCTACAACTGCGTGCGCGAGGCGGGCGACGGCCTCGCGGTCGTGGGGAACGGCTCGCACGTCGACCCGATCGCGGAGAAACTCGACCTCGGCTATCCGCCGCGCGACGCGCTCGCGACGGCGCTGTTCGCGCTCGACTACGAGAAGGACGACTACGACACGCCGCGTATCGCGGGCGTCGTCGGGGCCGAGGAAGCGTACGTCGGGACGGTGCGCGCGGACGCCCTGAAGGTCGAGCGCGTCGAGGAGGCGACGCTCGTCGCGACCTACGAGAAGGACGACCCCGAGGCCTACGCGCTGGCGGCGACGACCGCCGAGGCGGCGGCGCGCGAGGTGTACGACGCGGACTTCGAGCACGCGGTCTGTGCGGCGGCGGCCGAGGTGGCGGCTGACGGCGTCGAGACCGCGCTCTACAACGGCGAGTAAGCGAGTCCCGCGAGCGTTTTTTTGCGTCGCGCGCCCGTACTCGTGGGCATGCGCGTCGGTCTCATCTCGGACGTTCACTCGAATCGCGTGGCGCTGCGAGCGGTACTGGACGACATGCCGGACGTGGACGTCCTGCTGTGCGCGGGCGACGTCGTCGGCTACAACCCGTGGCCGGCGGCGTGCGTCGAACGCCTGCGCGAGCGCGGCGTCCCGACGGTGATGGGGAACCACGACCGGATGCTCGCGTCCGGGCGGAACTTCGGGGGGAACGGGATGGCGAGAGCCGGGGTCGAGCACGCCCGCGAGCGCCTCGACGCCGAGGAGCGCGCGTGGATCGAGGGGTTGCCGCGCGAGCACGTCGCCTGCGACGGCCGCGTGAGGGTCGTCCACGACCACCCCGAGTACGTCGACCACTACACGTACCCGGACGAGTTCTCCGCCGACCTCCTCGGCGACGAGGACGTGCTCGTCCTCGGGCACACGCACGTCCAAGGCTATCGGGCGTTCGAGGACGGCCTCGTGGTGAACCCCGGGAGCGTCGGCCAGCCCCGCGACGACGACCCGCGCGCCGCGTACGCGGTGCTCGACCTCGAGGAGAAGACGATCGAGGAGCGCCGCGTCGAATACGACGTCGAGGCGGTCGTCGCGGCGGTCGAGGAGACCGGACTCCCCGAGTCGACGGGGACGCGACTGCGCGACGGCCGGTAGTCGGGGAACGCCTATCGGCCTCGAGTCGGGAGTGTCGCCGTGATGGATTCGGCGGGCTTCGGCGTCCTGTGTCTGGTCGCGCTCCTCGCGAGTTCGGCCCTCGGTCTCGCGCTCTTCGGCGTTCCGGGCGCGCTCGTCGGCGGACTCGTCGGGCTGGTGGTGTTCGTCCTGACGGCGCAAGCGAACGCCGGCGGGGCGGACCCGACGCTCCGACCGGACGAGCGAGACGAGGACGTGGAGGCGCGCGGGTTCGACCCAACGCGCCGACCCGCAGAGCGCGAACGCGACGAGGAGTAGCCTCAGCAGACCGGCTTGGGGTTGACGCCCATCGACTCGAGCTGTTCGGTGTACTCGTCGTAGGCGGCCTGGATGGCGTCGTCGGCGGCCGTCTTCGCGCGTTCCCAGTCCGCGTCGTCCTCACAGACGGTCTCGAGGAGGGCCGTCGCCGCATCGAGTTGGCCCTCGAGGTCGCCCTTGAGGTCGCGGAAGGTGGAGGCGGTCATGGGGTCGGCCTGCCCCGTGAAGAAGCCGGTGTAC
Organism: Halarchaeum grantii; assembly: GCF_014647455.2. Taxonomy (NCBI): domain Archaea; kingdom Methanobacteriati; phylum Methanobacteriota; class Halobacteria; order Halobacteriales; family Halobacteriaceae; genus Halarchaeum; species Halarchaeum grantii. The sequence continues at coordinate 691,535 of NZ_BMPF01000002.1, forward strand.
TGCTCCTTGGATTTCTCGGTGGCGAGGATGCGCCCCACCATCCCACCGGCGCGCGCGGCGGTGTCGTCGAGGTCGCGGAGGACGTCCTGCATCGCCGAGGGGTCCTCGCTCGGCTCGAAGCCGTCGTCGCCGAGTTCGTCGAGAACGGTCTCGTAGTGCTCGCGCTCTTGGTCGGCGGCGTCCGCGAACGCCTCGCCGGCGGGCGTGTCAGTGCCCTCGTCGGCGGCCCACGCGGCGAACGTCTCGGCGGCGGCGTACTCGGCGTTCGCGGCGGCGCGCAGCACCTCCTCGGGTTCGAGGTCGCCGCCGGTCGCGGCGTAGAGCGATTTCGAGGAGCCCAGTCGTGAGAGCGCGGTGTCGTTGTCGTCGCGGACGGCGTCGACGAATGCGTCGGGAGTCATGGTCGGGGATTGCACGCGGGAGGCCTAATACCCACCGTCACCGGTGCGGGTGGGTCGGGAGAGCGCCGTGGCTACGCGACGCGAAAAAACGGGAGAAGATGGAGCCTCGTTACTCGCGCCTCGCTTCGCTCAGCGCTCGCCTCTTCGCGAAACCTTCGGTTTCGAGTTATCGGACGGGCGACACGAGAGTCGCCCGTCCGGTTCGAGGTTCCTGCGGAACCTCGTTACTCGCCCGAGCCGGTCTCGATGGGGGCGTCGACGAGGTTGCCCCACTCGGTCCACGAGCCGTCGTAGTTGGTGACGTCGTCGTAGCCGAGGAGTTCGGAGAGCGCGAACCACGCGATCGAGGAGCGCTCACCGATGCGGCAGTAGGCGACGACCTCCTGGTCGTTCGTGACGCCTTCCTCCTCGTAGAGCTCCGCGAGCTGCTCCTTGGACTTGAAGCGGCCGTCCTCCTGGACCGTCGCGGCCCACGAGACGTTCTTCGCGCCGGGGACGTGGCCGCCGCGCTGGGCGGTCTCGTTGAGTCCCGGCGGCGCGAGGACCTCGCCGCTGTACTCCTCGGGCGAGCGAACGTCGACGAGTGGAATGCCGCGGTCGATGGCGGTCTCGACGTCGTCGCGGTAGGCGCGGATGGACTCGAAGGGGCCGCGCGGCGTGTAGTTCACGGAGTCGAAGTCGGGGACCTCGTCCGTGGTCGGGTAGCCCTCGTCGAGCCAGTAGTCGCGGCCGCCGTCGAGGAGGTAGACCTCGTCGTGGCCGAAGTACTTGAACTGCCAGTAGGTGTAGGCGGCGAACCAGTTGGAGTTGTCGCCGTAGAGGACGACCGTGGAGTCGTCGCTGATGCCGTGCTCGCCGAGCAGGGTCGCGAAGTCCTCCTTGGAGAGGATGTCGCGCTGCGTCTGGTCCTGGAGCTGCGTCTCCCAGTTGAAGCCGATGGCACCGGGCGCGTGCGAGTCTTCGTACGCTTCGGTGTCGACGTCGACCTCGACGAGTCGATACTCGGGGTCGTCGGATTCGAACTCGTCGAGGTGGGACTCGACCCAGTCCGCGCTGACGAGAACGTCGTTGGCGTAGTCGTCGTCTACCATGTGCGTGACTTGTGACGCCACGCATATAACCCTGCGCCACTTCGCAGGTTCCCCCGGTCCTTCCATTTCCCGGCGCGTCTTGCCCCTACTCGCTCCGCGAAGGCGGCGACGTCGTATGGCACGTCTTCGCTACCAGAAAGTGTTGCCTCTGCCTGTGATGCCAGCGGTATGACACGGTACGGCACGGGAGGCGTCCGGAGCGTCGCGACGCGACCCGAAGCGGTATCCACGCGGGCGCTATAGGAGGATGCGATGGACGAGGACGTCATCGTCTCCGCCGAGTGGCTCGACGAGCACAGAGAGGACCCGGACGTCGTCGTCGTGGACGTCCGCGACGCGTGGGAGTACGACGGCATCGGACACGTCCCCGGCGCGGTGAACGTCCCCTTCGACTCCTTCCGCGGCGGCGGCGAGGAGGGGATGCTCCCGCCGGAGGACGAGTGGGCGGCCCTCCTCGGCAAGTACGGGGTCGACGGGGGGACGACGCTCGTCGCCTACGACGACACGCACGGCGTGTTCGCGGCGCGCTTCCTCGTCACCGCGCTCCTCTACGGGCACGACCGCCTCCGCCTCCTCGACGGCGACTACTCGGCGTGGATGCAGGGCCACGAGACGAGCACCGAGTCCCCCGACGTCGAGGCGACGGAGTACACCGTCGAGCGGCCCGCCGACTCGCCGCTCGTCACGCTGGGCGACGTCGAGGCGGCGCTCGACGATCCGGAGGCCGTCGTCGTCGACACGCGCGAACCCGAGGAGTACGCCGAAGGCCACATCCCGGGCGCGGTGAACCTCGACTGGAAGGAGGTCGTCGACGAGGAGACGCGCGGCCTCAAGGCCCGCACGACCGTGTCGGAGATCTTCGCGTCGAAGGGCGTGACCCCGGAGAAGCGCGTCGTCCTCTACTGCAACACGGCGCGGCGCATCAGCCATACGTTCGTCGTCCTGCGGTGGTTGGGCTACGACGACGTCGCGTTCTACGAGGGGAGCCTGACCGAGTGGGAGGCCGAGGGCAAACCGCTCGAGTCGGCCTAGTTCCTGTTCTTCCGTTCTTCGTCCGCGATGAGGGTGACGGCTTCGACGAGCAGCGCGACGATCAGCGGGCCGGCGATGATGCCGATGACGCCGACGGTGAGGAGGCCGCCGGTGAAGCCGATGAAGTAGAGGCTCCCGGGGAGGCGGGCGGTGTGTCGGGAGAGTCGGGGACGGACGACCGGGTCGGGGAGCCACGCGACGAGCGCGCCGGCGACGACGGTGACGAGCACCGCGCCGACGACGTTGCCGACGCTGAGCTGGTAGAGCGCGAACGCGCCGACGACGATGCTCGGGCCGACGATGGGGAGGAACTGGAGGACGGCACAGACGAGGGCGATGGTGACGGGGAAGGGATACCCCAGTAGCCAGAAGACGGGGACGGCGACGAGGAAGGTGGCGAACGCGGTGGCGGCCTGCAGGACGTAGATGGCGTAGAGGGTGTCGCGGGCGCGACGCGCGAGCGCGCCGACGACGTCGTGATAGCGGAGGGGGACGGCGGCGAGGACGGCGGATTCGGCTTCCTCGTGGGCGACGAGGAGCGCGAAGACGAGGAGCGCGAAGAGCGTGAACTTCACGCCGAGGACGGGGAGCGCGCTGATGGCGTCGACGGCGAGCGCGCGGACGGTGTCGGTGAGCGGCCCGGTGAGAGTCGCGACGTCGACGACGTAGCTGAACGTCCCGAAGCCGAGGACGAACTCGTCGGGGAGCGACTGAATGAGCGCGAGGACGCCGCTCGAACGGATGTAGAGGAGGTAGGCGAAGGCGGTGATCGGGAAGAGGACGCCGAGCGTCGCGGCGCTCGTGGTGGCGGCGGCCGCCCACCACGCGGGGAGCCGATGGTTCGCCCGGCGGTAGACGGGGACGAGGAGGTAGGCGACGGTAGTGGCGAAGACCACGGTGCCGAGCACGCCGTGGAGGAGGACGGCGGCGAGCGCGGCGAGCGCGGCAAACAGGCCGATGAGGACGGTTCGTCGGGCGTACGGCACGCGCGGTGGTTCGCCCGGTGGAGGTAAAAAGACGCGGGGGACCCGTGACGCTCGCGGTTTCGAACCGACAGCCATGAGTATCACCGGGTGGGACCACCACGTAATGAAGCGACGCGACTACCTGCGGGCGGCGGGCGTGGCGGGCGCGCTCGGCCTCGCGGGCTGTACGGGCGACGGCGGGACGACCGAATCGACGACGGCGACGACGACGACGACGGGCTCGACGACCGCCGGGACGACGGGGACGGCGTCCGCGTCGCGGACGCTCACGGTCGCGACCTATCCCTCCTACGTGGACGGGTCGGACTCGCCGGGCGCGTGGCTCAAGGAGCGCTTCGAGGCCGCCCACGACGACGTCACCGTCGAGTGGTCGACGCCCACCTCCGGCTCCTCGAACATCAACGAGTACATCCAGCGCGCGAAGCAGGGCGCGGCCATCGACGCGGACGTCTACGTCGGCCTGAACACGGACGAACTCGTCCGCGTCGACCAGGAGCTCGACACGCAGTTGTTCGCCACGGTTCGCGACGACCTCACGCACGCCGCCGACGTGAAGGAGGGGCTGAACGTCGACCCGAAGGGCCGCGCGCTCCCCTACGACACCGGCTACGTCACGCCCGTCGTCGACGCGACGACCCTCGAGGTCGTCCCCGAGACCTTCGACGACCTCCTCCAGTCGCGCTACCGGGGCGACCTCCTCGCGGAGAACGCCCAGAGCTCCGACACGGGGAAGGCCTTCCTCCTCCACACCATCCACCAGCAGGGTGCCGACGGATATCTCGACTACTGGCGCGACCTCCTCGACAACGACGTCCGCGTCCTCGACTCGTGGGACGCCGCCTACAACGCCTACACGAAGGGCGAGGCGCCGATGGTCGTCTCCTACTCGACGGCGAAGGTGTACGCCGCGAACCAGGGCGAGGACCTCGACAAGTATCAGGTCGCCTTCCTGAACGACGAGGGGTACGCGAACCCCGAGAGCATGGCCGTCTTCAGCGGGAGCGAGCGCCGGGAGCTCGCGACGGCGTTCGTCGACTTCCTGCTCTCCGAGGAGGCACAGAGAACGGTCCCGCAGCTGAACTACCAGTCGCCGGCGACGACCACGGGGTCGCTCTCGGGGAACTTCGCGAAGTACAACGAGGAGCCCGCGAACCCCGTGACCTTCACGTACGACGAACTCGCAGGGAACGTCACGGAGTGGGTCGAGGAGTGGGCACGACTGGTCGCACAACACTGAGCGCGCGGCTCTACGCGCTCGCCGACCGCATCGGCGCGCGCGGCGCGTTCCTCGGGACGCTCGCCGTCCTCGTCGTCGTCTTCTACTACCCCGTTGGCACGGTGCTGTTCGCCGCGTTCAGCGACGACGGCGCGCTCTCGCTCGCGCCCCTGTGGGCGACGCTCACCGACCCCTTCTACTTCGGCGTCCTCTCCGGAGTAATCGCCGACCCCGCGAGCGCGCCGGGCGCGCTCGTCGGCTGGGTCGAGGCGGGCTTCCCCGCCGTCCGCACCGGGCTCTTCGGCTTCACCGCCTACCTCGCCGTCCTCGGCACCGCGTGCGCGGTGCTCGTCGGCCTCCCCGGCGCGTACGTCCTCGCGCGCTACGAGTTCCCCGGCCGGGAGACGATTCGCTCGCTCACCGTCGTCCCGTTCGTCCTCCCCGCCATCATGGTCGCGGTCGGCTTCACCACGATGTTCGGGACGCACGGCACCCTCAACGACGTCCTCTCGGTCGTCGGCCTCCGCGTCGACGTCGCGTTCAGCCTCCCGCTCGTCGTCGCCGCGCTCACCTTCTACAACGCCCCGCTCGTCACGCGCTTCGTCGTCGCCGCCGCGGACACCGTCGACGTGCGCGCCGTCGAGACCGCACGCACACTCGGCGCGCCGCGCTGGCGGGCGTTCCTCGACGTCGTCGCCCCCCAGCTGTTCCCCTCCTTCCTCGCGAGCGTCCTCCTCGTCTTCGTCTTCGACTTCATGGCGTTCCCAATCGTCCTCGCGTTGGGCGGGTTGCGCCTCGCCACCGTCGAGGTGTGGATCTACTCGCTCGCCGCCAACCTCGATCTCGGGGAGGCCGCCGCGCTCGCCGTCCTCGAAGCCGCCGTCACGCTCGGCGTCACCTACCTCTACCTACGCTACGAGCGCCGCGGCGGCTCCGGCACCGCCGGCGCCCGCGTCGAGCGCGTCCCCCTCGTCGGGCCGCCGAGCCTCGGACGCCTCCTCGCCGCCGCCTACGCCGTCGTCGCCGCCGTCCTCTACGTCGGCCCGCTCGCGAGCATGGTCGCGGAGAGCCTCACGCGCGCCGGCGGGTTCTCGCTCGCGAACTACGCTTTCCTCCTCGCCCAGCAGTTGGGGACCGGCGGCGCGCGCCCCACGGTCGCCGTCCAGAACAGCCTCCTCTTCGCCGTCGGCGCCGTCGCGCTCGCCGTCCCGATGGGCGTCAGCATCGCCGTCGTCACCAACCGGAGCGGGCGCCTCGCGCGCGTCGGCGGCGCGCTCCTGATGGCGCCGCTCGCCGTCAGCGGCGTCGTCACCGGCATCGGCCTCCTGCAGGGCCTCGTCTTCGGCGTCGACGTCCTCGGACACCACATCGCGGTCACGGGCCCGGTCGCCATCGTCGCCGCGCACGCCGTAGGTGGATATCCGTTCGTCGTGCGGAACGTCGCGCCCCTCCTCGCGCGCGTCGACGACGACCTCGTCGCCGCCGCCCGCACGCTCGGCGCCGGCCCCGCGCGAGCGTTCCGGGACGTGACGCTCCCGCTCGTCGCGCCGGGCGTCGTCGCGGGCGCCGCGTTCGCGTTCGCCATCAGCGTCGGCGAGTTCAACGCGACTATCGTGCTCGCGCGCGACACCGCCTCCTACACGATGCCGGTCGCCCTCGAACGATACCTCTCGAACCCCTCGGTCGGTCCCTATCTCGGCCCCGCGGCCGCGATGGGCACCGTCCTCCTCTGTGTCACCGCGGTGAGCTTCGTCGTCGTCGAACGCCTCGGCGGGCGGTGGGAGCCGTGAGCCTCGAACTCGGCGGCGTCGAGAAGACCTACGGCGACGCCGTCGCGCTGCGCGGCATCGACCTCGACGTCCGCGAGGGCGAGTTCTTCACGCTCGTCGGCCCCTCAGGCTGCGGGAAGACGACGACCCTCCGGTGTGTCGCGGGCCTCGAGGAGCCCACGGCGGGAACGGTGCGCTTCGACGGCCGGGACGTCACCGGCCTCGCGCCCGAGGAGCGGAACGTCGGCGTCGTCTTCCAGCACTACGCGCTCTTCCCGACGATGACGGTGCGCGAGAACGTCGCCTACGGCCTCCAGTTCGACCCGCCCGCGGGATCGGTCGCGGCGCGCGTCGACGAGTTGCTCGACCTCGTCGACCTCCCCGGGATGGGCGAGCGGATGCCGGACGAGCTCTCGGGCGGCCAGCGCCAGCGCGTCGCGCTCGCCCGCGCGCTCGCCCCCGAGCCGGACGTCCTCCTGCTCGACGAACCGCTCTCCGCGCTCGACGCGCGCCTCCGCGAGCGCCTCCGCCTCGAGGTGAAGCGCGTCCAGCGCGAACTCGACATCACGACGATATACGTCACGCACGACCAGGCCGAGGCGCTCGCGGTGAGCGACCGCCTCGCCGTCATGCACGACGGGCGCGTCGCGCAGGTCGGCGAACCCGAGGCCGTCTACGACGGGCCGGAGACGCGCTTCGTCGCGGAGTTCCTCGGCGAGAACAACTGCCTCGAGGGCCGTGCGAGTCGCGGGGTTGGAGGGGAAACAGGGGGGTCTGTCGTCGCGGTCGGCGACCGGGAGTTCGCGGTGGCGGGCGACCACGAGGGACCGGTGACGCTCTGCGTGCGCCCGGAATCGCTGGACGTGACCGCTTCGCACAACCGGTTCGACGCGGCCGTCACCGACGTCGAGTTCCTCGGCGACGCCTACAGGGTGCACTTCGAGTGGAACGGACGGCCGCTCCTCGCGCGCCTCGACGAGCCCCCGACGGGGACGGTGACGCTCGGCTTCGACCCCGGCGACGCCACCGTCCTCGAGCGCTGATCAGGGCGCGACGCCGACCGTGAGGAGGGTGCCCCAGCGACGATAGCGGTCCACCATCGCCTCGCGCGACTCGAAGCCCTCGTGGGGGAACGCGGCGGCGTCGGGGATCTCGATGTCGCGGTCGGCGACGGTGTCCTGCTCGGCGACGTGGAGGCCGGCCGCGCGGAACGTCTCCCTGTACTCCGCGCGCGACCAGCGCGTCATCTCCACGGAGATGTCCGCCTGCCAGTCGTGCGAGTGGACGTTCTCCTCGTAGTAGTTCACCGCGCAGTAGAAGGTCCCGCCGGGCCGGAGGACGCGCCGGACCTCCTCGAGCGTCTCGAGGGGGTCGGCGGCGTAATAGAACGCCTCCATCGAGAAGACGTGGTCGAGGCTGTCGTCGGCGAACGGGAGGTCGCCGAAGTCGCCGACGACGTAGCCGACGTCGGGGTCGTCCGTGTAGGCGCGGGCGTTGCGCGTCATCTCCGGGGAGCCGTCGAGGCCGTAGCCGCGTCCGATGCCGCGCTCGCGGAGCGCGCGCAGCGCGTACCCCGACCCCGTCCCGAGGTCGAGGACCGCGTCGGACTCCTCGACCGGCATCCGTGCGAGGACGTGCTTCGCGGTGTGCCAGTGGCGTTCCTCCATCCCCTTATCGCGGCCCGACGCCGCCCAGTCGTCGAACTCCTCGCGTACGCTCATGGCGGTCGGAGGGTCGTCGGCGAGTAAAACCGTTCGGTGACCGGGCGGGTGGTCGAGGGACCGGCGGTCGCGCGCACCGACCCCGCGACGCACGCCGTCACGGGCGACGGGGAGTCCCGCGAGGACACCGACGACCGGCCGTGAGGGCGGCCCGGGGGGCGACCGCTTCGCCGGGAAGTCCACCGGCTTCCGGGAGCGGAAGCGAGTGGCTTTATTCGCGGGCGCCGCGAGGATGGAACCATGGTCGGTCGGAGCAAGCGCTACGCCTTCGCGGACACCGCCCAGCAGGTCGTCGGCGGCTTCCTGCTCGCCGGGCCGTTCGTCGTCACCGAGGAGGTGTGGGTGCTCGCGAGTCGGATGGGGTGGTACCACGTCGCGCTCACGCTCGGGCTCATCGCCGCCATCGGCTACGGCGCGCTCTATCAGGCGGACGACGACCGCGACCCGGACAGGGAAGCCGAAGTCGCCGGCGTCCCCCTCCGGTTCGTCTCGCTCATGGCCGTCTCCTTCGGCGCCGTCCTCCTGCTCGCGATCTCCTTCCGCGCGCCCACGACGTTCGCGACGAACCTCGAACTGCGACTCGACGCGGTCGGCCTCGCCGTCTTCACCCTGAAAGCGACGAGCGTCGGCGCCGTCTTCAGCGTCGTCGGCGCCGCGACGGCGGACAGCGTCTTCTAGGGGCGATGCCGTCTTCAGCGTCGTCGGCGTTCACGAGACGCCGCGCGTCTCGTGAGCCAGTCGGGACGCGGAGCGTTCCGACGCTGCCGCGACGGCGGACAGCGTCTTCTAGTGGCGGCGCCGTCTGCACGACGGCGGATTCGCGAGTCGCCGCGACGGCGTGCGGCGTCCGCTGAGCGCGCTCGACGCGGGCGCAACTGTCGCGTCGCCGCCCATGGGAGACGCCAACACCACCTACCACTAAGTCGGTGCCACGCACCCATCGAGTATGGACTACCGGCTCGCGATCGACGGCGCCCCCGAGACGGTCCCGGGCGGCACCGCCGTCCTCCTCCTGCATCCCAGCATCGGGGAGACCGACCGCATCGACACCGACTTCCTCAAGACCGACACCGACGCCTTCCTCGTCATCTCCACGCGCACCACAGCGCGCGAAGTGATGCAGAAACTCGACCACTACGACGTGGACGAGACGCGCGCCCAGATCCTCGACACGCTCTCCGTCGACCGGGGCTACTCGCGGCGCAGCGGGAACAACGTCCGCTACGTCTCCTCGCCGGACGACGTCGAGGGCATCTGCACCGTCACCGAGGAGTTCCTCGCCGAGCAAGAGGGGAAGCGCCGCGTCAGCTTCGACTCCATCACCGAGCTCGCCTACTACGCCGACGAGGACCGCGCCGTCGACGCGCTCGAACGCATGGCGCGTCTCCTCGAGGCCTACGACGCCGTCGGTCTCTTCCACGTCTCCACCGAGGTCCACGACGAGGAGACCATCGAGCGCTTCCGCGCGTGCTGTGACGGCGTCCTCGACCTCCACGAAGACGGGAGCGTCGACGCCGACTTCTAGAGCGGACGCGGGGTCCGGTGGAAACGACGGTGGCCGTAGCGGCGCGGTCCCGCACCGCGTGATGGGTTCGGGGGCTCGGCGAGCGGCCGCCCGCGTCCAGCGGGTCTGGCGGAACACTACGGGCGAGCGAACAGCGCGAGCGAGGGCTTAGGAGAAGACCTTCTCCGCCCACGTCACCGCGTAGGACGCGCCGTGTTCGCGGTACGCGAGCGCGTCGAGCGCATCGAACGGCGCCGGGACGTCGAGGCCGTGCTTGACGCCGCCCGCGGCGAGTTCGGCCGCGTCCGGGAACGACGTCTCACCGCGCGCCACGGCGCGCCCGAGGCCGTCGAGGCGGGGCTGGAGGCGCTCGCCCGCGTCCGCCCACGCGTCGGCGAGCATCGCGCGCCCCTCGGCGTCCGCCCAGGACGCGAAGACCTCGCGCGTGTGCAGGCCGACGTAGGCGTCGAAGACCGCGAGGGCGAGTTGATACGTGGCCGTCGGGTCCGTCGGCGTCGCCGCCGCGAACGCCGGATACGACTCGCCGAAGAACCCGAGGAAGTGCTCCGGGACGCCGAGACCGGCCTGCACGAGCGCCTCCGCGACGAGGAAGGAGACGAAGTCATCCGGAGAGCCCTCGATGCGTGGCTTCACGAGCACCACGGGCGGCGTCGTCTGCGTCGTCCACGCGACGCTCCCGTCGCCGGGCGCGCCGACGACGACGTCGTCGCCGACGAGTCGGTCCAGTATTTCGGGGTGCTCGGCGGGGAGCCAGTCCGCCGAGTAGCCGCGCGGCTCGACGCCGTCGACCACCATCATGAGGTCGGTGAGCGCCGAGGTGGGGAGCACCTCGAAGTCGCGTTCCGTGTCGTAGACGAGCGCGCCCGGCGCGTGCTCGTCGCGGACGGCGACGACGTCCGGATGGAGGTCCCGTTCGTCGAACATCAGCCCATCGAGCTCACGATGAGCGCGAGGGAGGCGATCGCGGAGAGTCCGACGGTCGTGAGGACGATCTTCGTGGCCGTGCTCATACACGCCGGTCCGCGCCGAATACACTTAAAATCGGGCAGTTCGCACTCGGAGTGGGGGACGCGACAGCGGCGATGCCAGTCGGCACCGCGCCGGCCTTCAGTCAGCGCGCTCCGGCGCGGCGGGCTCGCCGCCGGACGTCGCGTCGCCCTGCGCGGCGAAGTAGGAGGCGAGCGCCGGCCCCGTGACGTTGTGCCAGACGCTGAAGAGCGCGGGCGCGAGCGCCGCGAGCGGGCTGAAGTGCGCCGTCGCGAGCGCCACCGCCAGTCCCGAGTTCTGCAGGCCGACCTCGAACGTGGTCGCGCGCACGCGGTCCTCGCTCATCCCCGTCGCGCGCCCGGCGAGGTTCCCCGCGGTCAAGCCGATGCCGTTGTGGAGGACGACCGCCGCGATGGCGCCGGCGGCGGCACCGAGGATGGCGCCCTTGTTCGCGGCGACGACGGCCGCGACGATTGCGACGATCGCCGCCACCGAGACCGTCGGGAAGACGGTCAGGCCGACCTCAGCGAGGCGCGGCGCGTACCGGTCGAGCAGGTAGCGAAGCGCGAACCCGGCGAGCACCGGGACGAAGACGACGCGCACGATGTCCGTGAACAGCGACGCGAACGTCACGTCGATGGTCGCGCCCGCGAGCGTCACCACCCACGCCGGCATCAGGAGCGGCGCCGTCAGCGTCGTCACCGTCGTGATCGAGACGGAGAGCGCGACGTCGCCCTTCCCGAGATACGTCATCACGTTCGACGCCGTCCCGCCGGGCGCCGCACCGACGAGCACCACGCCGAGCGCGAGTTGGGTCGGGAGCCCGAGGACGAGCGTGAGCGCGTACGCCGCCACCGGCATCACGAGCCACTGCGTCAGCGCGCCGATGGCGACGTCGCGCGGGCGCTCGACGATGCGACGGAAGTCCTCCGGCAGGAGCGTCAGCCCCATGCCGAGCATGATCAGACCGAGCAGCGGCGTGATATAGGGGAGAATCGGCGTGAAGACGCCCGGCACGTAGAGCGCGAGCGCCGCCGCCGCGAGGACCCAGAGGACGAAGAGCTTGTTCGCGTACGACGCGACCGTTTCGAGGGTATCGAGCGCGCTCATCCGCGCTCACCCGCGACGAGGAAACTGGACATTCGTCGGATATAGTCGGATGGGGGCACAAGAGGATGCGACTGCCGTCAGATGTTGCCAGAGCCGAGCGCGGCGGCGCCCGCCGTTCGGCGTCAATCGCCCGGGAATCGCGCGCTTACTCGTCGTCGTCGCGCGCGACCGGCCCCGCGAACGTCTCCGGGACCTCGATGACGTAGCGGCCGTTCTCCTGCAGGGCGATGATGTACTCCTCGCGGTCGTAGAGCTCCATCAGGTTCAGCTCGTACTGGCCGGGCGCGAGCACCTTGATGGACTCGAACTGGTCGTTGAGCTCCTCGCGCAGCGCCTCCATGTCCGGTTCCTCCGCGTCCGCGTCCGGTTCCTTGACCACGCGGCCCTCACTCGGGGGCTCCTTCGGGAGGTCGTCGGAGGTGACCATCTCGCTGCGCGCCGACGCCTGCGCGGCGTCCTCCGCGTCGTCCGCCGCCTCGACGTCCGGGGCCGACTCGGCGTCGGCGGCGGTGTCGGCGTCCGTTGCGCCGTCGGCGTTCTCGGCCGCCCCGTCCTCCGTTTCGGGTGCATCCGGAGTGTCGGAGTCGGGAATCACCGACGTCGACGCGTCGGAGTCGGGGGCGTCAGACGCCTGCGCGTCGGACTCGGAGTCCACCGGGGTCGACGCGTCGGCCGACTCGACCCCGCGAGCGCCCGACTCCCCCGTTTCGGGTGCGCCGGCGTCGGTGTCGTCGCGCACGAAGTCGCGAACCGTCGCCGCCGCCTTCCCGACCGCCGAGGAGACGCCGGAGGTATCCGGGCGTTCGGGCGCCTCCGCGCCGTCGACGTCGGCGTCCTCGGGAATATCGCCGGGATGGAACTGGAACTTGTTCCCGCCACACTCCGGACAGCCCGAGAGCATCTCCTTCGACCCGTCCGCGAACGTGTGACCGCAGTTCGTACACTGGTGGGGCATCTACTGCCTCTTGAGGAGCGCGCTGATGAGCGTCTCGTCCTTGTGAAGGGACTGGATCTGGTTCGCCGGTCCGATGACCGTGAGCTTCGCGGGGTCCTCGTCCTTCCCCATGATGCGTCCGAGGAGACCGGAGTCCTTCGTCTCGCTTCGCGGGAAGGACTCGATCTCGATGCCGGTGAAGCCGTCCGGGTTGATCTCCGTCATCGTCACCTCGATGAGCCTCGACTCCTCGTCCGGCGTCAGGCCCTTCTCGAGGACGACGATGTCGCCGTCGTGGACGGAGTCGAGAATCATCCGGATCTTCTCCATGGACGTCTTCCCCTCCATGCGCTCCGCGCTGATGAGGTCGAGTTGCACGCCGTCGCCGGGGTCTTGTTCAGGCATCGTGGATCACCCGAACTTCTCCGCGATCCGGTCGTACACCTCGTCCATGTTCTCGCCCTCGAGCGCCGAGAGCTCGATGGTCTCGTGCTGCGGGAAGGCGTTGCGGATGCGCTGGACGTTCGCGTCCTCGAGGTCCGTCTTGTTCGCGAGGATGAGCACCGGCAGGTCACGGCTCTCGATGATGCCGATGAGCATCGTGTTCACCTGCGTGAACGGGTCCGTCGTCGAGTCGAGGACGTAGATGACGCCGTCGACGTCCTCGCGGAGCCAGTGCATCGCCTCCGCGACGCCCTCGGTGGCCTCCCGGGAGCGCCGGACGGCCTCCTCTTTCTCCATGTCGTGATCGAGGAACTCCTCGTAGTCCACCTTCGTCGTCACGCCCGGCGTGTCGACGATGTCGATGGAGACGGTCTGCCCGTCGCGCTCGATCTCGACGTTCTCTTTTCGCCGCGCGCGTCGTGTCTCGTGGGGGATGTGGCTCTCGGGCCCGACGGCGTCGCCGGTCCAGTCACGGGCGATGCGGTTGGCGAGCGTCGTCTTGCCGGCGTTGGGAGGCCCGTAGATACCGATCCGCTTCGGGTCCTCGCCCTCGCCGGCGAAGAGTTTCGCCGTGACCGCCGAGATGCTGTCCCTGAGGTCTGCAAACAGTCCCATCCTCTTGTCTCCTTTACGTTACGGGCGGCCAGACGGGAAAACTTGACGCAGCGACCGCGTAGCGAATCCCCGCCGCCGCCCGGTTAGATGTACGAACCCCGCCACGCGACTTAAACCTACGTCAGACGACGGACGGTGAACGGGGGTCGCCGACCGACAGGGGGGTCGCGGGCGGCGGACGACGGTGACCGACGGGCGGGACGGGACGAACCGCCACTGCCCGGGGATAAATGCGGGGTCCGGGTGGTGAGCGACTCACCAGCCGTCCGTGGCGGAGGACCGCGGTTGTCGAGCCACGGCGCCGCGTCGACGGGAAACGAGGGGGGTTGAGGAGAGATAGGGTCGCGAAGACCGGTCGCAACAACGGGAGGCAGACAGAGACGTATGGTAACACGAGGCGTTACCGCCCCCCACCCCTTCGTTTCGAGTGGAGACCGTAGGGGGCACAGGGGAAGGGGGAGGCCAGCCGAAGGTTCCGGTCGGGAAAGTAGATTCACTAGACACGATTCCACTAGAAACCAATCCCTCTATTTGCAGTACGGATTCGGTTTTTCGGTCTTCTACTTAACTGTTTCCGTATCTAGAGACCCGTCCGGTGGTCCCCCACCCCCTCCCTCTTGTATCACGTTCCACCGGAAACGAAGGGGTGGGGGGGGTTGGCGGCCGTTCACCGGAATACCCCCTCTGTTTCGGGTGGAACAGGCCATTTAATTCCACACAGACCGGTAGCGGACAATCACTATATAGGCCGCAAAACGCCATATCAGCGGCTATCTCGATCTCGGACGCTACCGCTCTGTCCGCCCAAATCCGACACGAACACCTCTGTTTCACCTCGAACAAGTGATAACATCTCTGCTCGTGGGTATGAATCAGCACACCTGATATTTTATTGATAGACACTAGTACTCCCCTAGAGTTCTCTCTCCTTCTCTAGTCGCATAGGTGCCGTCGGTCGGGCGGCGTCCCCGATCGTCGATGACGCCCGACGCGACGCGGTGACCGATCTCATCGAAACGCTTTTGCTCTACCGGCGTCGCCTATTTCATCTGCATCAACTGGACGGACCGCGTCCCATCGTCCGGCGTCAACGTCGCGTATTCGGACGACTCCGGGTGTGTGATCCGTTTGTTCCAGACGAAACAAAGGGGTGCACGTGATACGATGACGGACGACGAACCGAACGAACGGCGGACGGCGGACAGGGACTTCGACGTCGACCTCGACGACGTCCTCGAGGACGAGGAGGACGACGAGGAAGGAGGACTCTTCGACGACCTGCTCAGCGGCGAGCCGATCTTCGAGAACAAGGAAGTCCTCCGCCCGTCCTACACGCCCCACGAGCTTCCGCACCGCAACGAGCAGATCAACAACATGGCGACCATCCTCGTCGCCGCGCTCCGTGGGGAGACTCCCTCGAACATCCTCATCTACGGGAAGACCGGGACCGGCAAGACCGCCTCCGCGAAGTACGTCAGTCAGGAGCTCGAGAACACCTCGCGGAAGTACGACGTTCCCTGCGAGGTCGAGTACATCAACTGCGAGGTGACGGACACCCAGTATCGCGTGCTCGCGCAGCTCGCGAACACGTTCATCGAGCAGAACCGCGACTACGCGCGCGGGCGCATTCGCGACATCGAATCCCTCATCGAGGACGCCGAGGACGATCCCTCGGCGCTCGCCGAGACCGAGTTCGAGTCGGTTCGGGACGCCGAACGACGTCTCGAGGACCTCGAGCGCGACCTCGAGGAGATGGAGGAAGTCCCGATGACTGGGTGGCCGACCGACCGCGTCTACTCCGTCTTCTTCGAGGCCGTCGACTACGTCGAGCGCGTCGCCGTCATCATGCTCGACGAGATCGACAAACTCGTCGAGAAGTCCGGCGACGACACTCTCTACAACCTCTCGCGGATGAACTCCGAACTCGACAACTCCCGGGTGTCGATCATCGGTATCTCGAACGACCTGAAGTTCACCGACTTCCTCGACCCGCGCGTGAAGTCGAGTCTCGGCGAGGAGGAGATCGTCTTCCCACCGTACGACGCGAACCAGCTCCGGGACATCCTCCAGCACCGCTCCAAGGACGCGTTCAAGGCCGACGCGCTCTCCGAGGACGTCATCCCGCTCTGCGCGGCGTTCGCCGCACAGGAGCACGGCGACGCCCGACGCGCGCTCGACCTCCTCCGCACTGCGGGCGAGCTCGCCGAACGCGACCAGTCCGACGTCGTCACCGAAGAGCACGTCCGGCGCGCACAGGACAAGATCGAACTCGACCGCGTCGTCGAAGTGGTGCGGACGCTCCCGACGCAGTCGAAACTCGTGCTCTTCGCCATCATGATGCTGGAGAAGCACGGCGTCCACAACATCAACACGGGCGAGGTCTACAACATCTACAAGACGCTCTGCGACGAGATCGACGCGGACGTCCTCACGCAGCGTCGCGTCACCGACCTCATCAGCGAACTCGACATGCTCGGCATCGTGAACGCCGTCGTCGTCTCGAAGGGGCGCTACGGGCGCACGAAGGAGATCAACCTCTCCGTCCCCATCGACGAGACGGAAGCCGTCCTGCAGGCGGACTCGCGACTCGGCGATATCGAGAACGTCACGCCGTTCGTACAGGCCCGCTTCGACAACTAGCCGTTCCCCCGCTACCCGGCCGCGCTACCCCGTGAGCGGCGCCGCTCCACCGGAAACGAGGGGGTTCGTGGTGGCCGGCGTCTCGACAATCGGGCTCGACAGCGCCACGTCGCCCGTGATGACGAGTCGGACCCAGCCGAGCCACGGGATTCGGAACTCCGCAGTGCCGCGCACCCAGTCCGGCTTCACCGGCGAGGAGATGTCGGCGACCTGGTCGTAGTAGCCGTTCGCGTCGCCCTTCGTGATGAAGCCGGCGTGCGGTGCCGGGCAGTTCTCCAACTCCTCGCAGCTCGTCGCCCCTAGCAGGTACTCCGAATCCGCCTCGTCGTACCAGTTCTCGCTCTCGTTCACCCAGAACCTCGCCCGGTGGATGACCGGCGTCCGCTCACCGTCGCCGTACGGGGCGTAGACGACGACGTCACCCGGGTTGTGGAACTTCGCGTACCCGGTATCCTGTCCGCGCTGATAGGTGACGACGCCGGTCCCGGCGACGGCGCCGTCGCCGGGGAAGCGGTGCTCCTCCATCACGAAGACGAGGTCGCCCTGCTTCAGGTTCGGATGCATGCTCCCGGACTCGACGGCGACGAGCGGCGGCCAGAGGCCGCTGACGGCGAAGAGGAGGAGGCCGACGACCGCCACGGCGAGCGCGCTACTCGCCAGCTCGCGGACGAAGACGACCGCTTCGGTGTCCGTGCGGAGGAACCAGCGAATCGCGGCGAGCGGACCGTCGCGAGGGTCGGGGACGTCGTCCGCACTCATTGCCACCCGCTACGGCGGACCCGCGTTTGAAGGTTCCCCAATCGGGACGTGGCCCGCATCCGCACGCTTTTTGCTCCGGGCCGCGTGGGAGTCGAACTGTGCCCGACTCGACGCCCGTCCGAGTGGCCCGCGAACTCACGGCGCGCGGCTACAACGCCGACCGCGCCGCCGTGACGCTCCTCGCGGACGAACCCGACCCGGACGCGGCCGTCGAGCGCGTCGCCGACGCCGCCCCCGACGACGCCCTCACGCTCTCCGCCGACGACGTCCGCGCCCTCCTCGACGACGCGAACGCCGACGATGCGCCGGCCGCGACCCCGCCTGCCGAGCCCCCCGACACGACCACGGACGGCGGTGCGCCCGCCGACGTATCCGCCACCGCAGACGCGAGCGCCACGCCACCGGCCGACCCGACATCGACCGACGCTTCGAGTGGAGCCACATCCGGGCGTGAATCGCCGACAGAAGCGGGGACTCCAGACGAAACGAGAGGGGGTGAATCGGCGAATGCCGGCGGGCGAACGCCGACCCCGCCCGCCGTCGCCGAGGACGTCACCGGCCACTCCACGGGGACCGGCGAGTACGGCGACTTCGTCACCGTCTTTCGCGACCGCTATGAGCGCCTCTCGAAGAAACTCCGGGGGCGCATCAACCACCGCCCGACGGACGCGCTCGACGCGATGCCCGGCGGGAGCGACGCCGCCATAGTGGGGATGGTGAACGACATCCGCTCGACGGCCAGCGGCCACTGGCTCGTCGAACTCGAGGACACGAACGGGACGTTTCCCGCCCTCATCATGAAGGACCGCGACTGGGCGGACGTCGTCGACGAACTCCTCCTCGACGAAGTCATCGCCATCGAGGGGACGCTCGCCGACGACGGTGGCATCCTCTTCGCCGACAGCGTCCACTTCCCGGACGTCCCGCGCACCCACCGACCGAACACCGCCGACCGGCACGTACAGGCCGCGCTCGTCTCCGACGTCCACGTCGGCAGCCAGGAGTTCGCCGGCGAGCGCTGGGACGCCTTCGCCGACTGGCTCCACACTCCCGAAGCCGAGGCCGTCGAGTACCTCCTCGTGGGCGGGGACATGGTGGAGGGCGTCGGCGTCTACCCGGACCAGGACGAGGAACTCGACATCGTCGACGTCTACGAGCAGTATCGCGCCTTCTCCGAGCGCCTGAAGGACGTCCCCGGCGACATGGAGATCGTCATGATCCCCGGGAACCACGACGCCGTCCGCCTCGCCGAACCCCAGCCCGGCTTCGACGAGGAACTCCGGGAGATCATGGGCGCGCACGACGCCCGCATCGTCGGCAACCCCGCCACCGTCACCGTCGAGGGCGTCGACGTCCTCATGTACCACGGCGTCAGCCTCGACGAGGTCATCGCCGAGGACGGCGACGAGAGCGTCTCCTACGACGCCCCGCACAACGCGATGGCGCGCCTCCTCAAGAAGCGCCACGTCGCCCCGCAGTACGGCGGTCGGATGCGCGTCGCCCCCGAGGAGAAGGACTACCTCGTCATCGACGACGTCCCCGACGTCTTCCACACCGGCCACGTCCACAAACTCGGCGTCGGCGAGTACCGCAACGTCAAACTCGTCAACTCCGGGTCGTGGCAGGAGCAGACCGCCTTCCAGAAGTCCGTCAACATCGACCCCGACGTCGGCACCGCGCCCATCGTCGACCTCGATACCCTCGACATCACCGTCCGGAAGTTCTAAACGACCTTTTGCGGCGGGCACTTCGCGCCCTTGCAAAAGCTCGACCAAAAGCACCGTCACACCCCTTCTGGGGTGCTCGGGCCTCGCGGCAAAGCCGCGAGTGAACCGGCGGCCCACCGGGTCCTGACGGACCGCTCGGTCGCCGGACGCTCATCATGTGGCTCGCTCCGTCAGCCGCGGCTCGACTGGACCTGAAGCGGGAGCGTGCTACTCCTCGACGGCGAGCCGATAGCGCGCCGTCCGCTCGCCCGCGAAGCGCGGCCCGTCGCCGACGTCCTCGAAGCCCGCGTTCGCGACGGCATCGAGCGCCCCCGACGCGGACGCCGGGACGACCACTTCCACGGGGATGGTCTCCGCGCGCGCGAACGCGATCGGTTCCTCGAGGAGGGCGGCGACCGCCTCCGCGTCCCCGACGAGGCGCGTGACGTGCACCGCGTCCGCGTCGGCGTCGTAGGCGAGCGCGCCCGTGGCGTCGCCGTCGCGCTCCGCGAGTAGGACCGCGCGCTCGCGGAGGAGTCGTTCGGCGGCGCGCGACGGGACGCCGACGAGGTCGGCGACGGCGTCGACATCGCTGGGGGCGGCGTCGCGAACGGTCACACTCGTCATCGCGGAGACGGTTCGCGCGCCGTGCGTAAAAAATCGCATCCCCCCGCCGTGGTCTGGATGGACAGCGTTATCCCCACCCCGTTACTACCCCCGTCCATGACTGCGTGTGACACGACCCGTGTCGGGGTGTCCCGATGCGTGTAGTCGCGAAGTTCGGCGGGACGAGCCTCGGCTCCGGCGACCGGATCGACCGGGCCGCCGACTCCGTCGCGAACGCCGTTCGAGAGGGCCACCAGATCGCCGTCGTCGCCTCCGCGATGGGGTCGACGACCGACGACCTCCTCGAGGACATCACCTTCGACGCCGAGGAGGGCGACCGTGCCGAAATCGTCTCCATGGGCGAGCGGACGTCCGTCCGGATGCTGAAGGCCGCGCTCACCGCCCGCGACATCGACGCGGTCTTCCTCGAACCCGGCCACCCCGACTGGCCGGTCGTCACGAACGCACGCGGCGAAGTCGACGTCGAGGAGACCCAGCGGCGCGCACGGAAACTCGCCGAGCGGATGGACGGCGTCGTCCCCGTCATCACCGGCTTCCTCGCCGAGGACCACGACGGGAACGTCACGACCCTCGGACGCGGTGGGAGCGACACCACCGCCGTCATGCTCGGGTGTTACATGGACGCGGACGAAGTCGTCATCGTCACCGACGTCGAGGGCATTATGACGGGCGACCCCCACGTCGTCGAAGGGGCCAGAAACGTCGGCGAGATAACCGTCGACGAACTGCGCAACCTCTCCTTCCGCGGCGCCGAAGTCGTCGCGCCCTCCGCGCTCACCTACAAGGACGCCGACCTCGACGTCCGCGTCATCCACTACCAGCACAGCAACCTCCTCACCGGCGGCACCTCCATCGAGGGCGAGTTCGAGAACATCATCGACATGCGGGACACGCCGCTCGCCTGCCTCACCGTCGCCGGGCGCGCCATCCGGAACAGCCACGGCATCCTCGCGCGGCTCTCGCAGGCGCTCGGCGACGCCGACATCAACATCGACGGCGTCGCCTCCGGGATGGACTCCATCACCTTCTACGTCGACGCCGACGTCGCCGAGCGCGCGGAGAACATCCTCCACCGCGAAGTCGTCTCCGAGGACACGCTCTCCAGCGTGACCGTCACCGACGACGTCGCCGTCATCCGCGTGCTCGGCGGGGACTTCCCCTCCCAGCCCGGCGTCGTCCGCGACATCGTCAACCCCATCTCCGACGCCGGCATCTCCCTCCACGACGTCATCACCTCCGCGACGAGCGTCGCCGTCTTCGTCCCGTGGGACGACCGCGAACGCGCGCTCGACGCCGTGCAGTCGAACTTCGAGGGCTGACGCCCGCACCTCGTTCTCACACTCGTCTTCCGGCCGCCGCGCGCGACGGCCCGCGCGTCGCAGTCCCCTCTCGTGCCGAGCGATGCGTCGCTTCGCAATAGCTATCCGCCTACCGGACACCACACGAACCAATGGAACTCCCGCAACGCGAACTCGCGGTCCTCGAGGCCGCGAGCGCGGACGAACCGACCACCGTCGCGGAACTCGCGTCCGCGACCGGTGAGAAGCCCGAGACGGTCACGGGCGCCGCCTTCGAACTCGAGGAGCGGGGCTTCGTCACCGTCTCCGAGGAGACCGTCGCCGACGCCGAACTCACCGAGGAGGGCGAGCAGTACCTCGCCGACGGCCTCCCCGAACTCCGGCTCTACGAGGCCGCCCGTGAAGCGGGCGCCGACGACGACCCCGTGGGGATGGGCGAGGTGCTCGGCTCGGCCGGCCTCGAGGGCCCCGAGGTCGACATCGCGCTCTCGAACTACGCGCGGAAGGGCTACGGCAGTATCGACTCCGGCGACCTCGTCGCGAACCCGGACGCCGACCCCGAGGCCGACGAGGAAGCCGCCGCGCTCGCGGCCGTCGCGAACGGCGAACCCATCGACGCCGACGTCCGGGAGGCGCTGGAGCGCCGCGACCTCGTCGTCGTCCACGAGCGGACCGTCCGCTCCGTCACGCTCACCGACGACGGCGTCGACGCGCTCATGGCCGGCGTCACCGCCACCGAAGCGGTCGGCCAACTCACCCCCGAGATGCTCGCCTCCGGCGAGTGGGCTGACGTCGAGTTCGCCGACTACAACGTCGAGGCCGACGCCGAAACCCCCAGCAGCGGGAAGACCCACGTCCTGCGCGCCACCGCCGAGCGCGTGAAGGACGTCCTCGTGGGGATGGGCTTCGAGGAGATGGAGGGCCCGCACGCCGACTCCGAGTTCTGGATCAACGACGCGCTCTTCATGCCTCAGGACCATCCCGCGCGCACCCACTGGGATCAGTTCGCCCTCTCCGAGCCCAGCGAGGTCGACGACCTCCCCGAGGACCTCCTCGAGCGCGTCGAGAGCGCGCACCGCGAGGGCGTCGGACAGGACGGCGACGGCTACCACTCGCCGTGGACCGAGGAGATGGCGCGCGGCGTCGACCTCCGCGGGCACACCACGTCGCTCTCCATGCGCTACCTCTCCGGGGAGGCCGTCGGCGACCTCGAACCGCCACAGCGCTACTTCAGCGTCGAGAAGGTGTACAGGAACGACACCCTCGACGCCACGCACCTGCTCGAGTTCTTCCAGATCGAGGGCTGGGTGATGGCCGAGGACCTCAGCGTTCGCGACCTCATGGGGACGTTCACCGAGTTCTACAGCCAGTTCGGCATCGAGGACATCCGCTTCAAGCCCCACTACAACCCCTACACCGAACCGAGCTTCGAGCTGTTCGGCACGCATCCGCGCACGGGGGAGGTCATCGAAATCGGGAACTCCGGGCTCTTCCGCCCCGAAGTCCTCGAAC
The DNA here is from genome assembly GCF_014647455.2 of Halarchaeum grantii. Taxonomy (NCBI): domain Archaea; kingdom Methanobacteriati; phylum Methanobacteriota; class Halobacteria; order Halobacteriales; family Halobacteriaceae; genus Halarchaeum; species Halarchaeum grantii. Next base: position 713,908 of record NZ_BMPF01000002.1, read on the forward strand.
CGCTCGGCGTCGACTGCGACGTCATGGCGTGGGGGCTCGCCCTCGAGCGCCTCCTCATGCTCACGCACGGCTTCGAGGACATCCGCGACGTCCACGGGACGCTCGCCGACATCGACTTCCTGCGGGACACGGAGGTGGTCTACTGATGCCCGTCGTCGACGTCGACCCCGACGAGCTCCGCCGTCTCACCGGCCACGAGGAGAAGAGCGACGACGAACTCAAGGACGACCTCTTCGCGCTCGGCCTCGAGTTCGAGGGCGAAACGGAGGACGGGGAGTTCCAACTCGAGTTCGCGCCCGACCGACTCGACCGCCTCAGCGTCGAGGGCGTCGCGCGCTCCCTGCGCTACCAGTACGGCGACGCGTCCGGTGTGTACGTCCCCGAGACGAACGCCGCCGACTGGACCATCGCGGTCGAGGAGTCGGTGCCCGACGAGCGCCCGTACGTCACCGGTGCCGTCGTTCGCGGCGTCGACCTCTCCGGGGGCGCGCTCGAGTCGCTCATCCAACTCCAAGAGAAACTCCACGCGACCATGGGCCGCAAGCGCGCGAAGGGCGCCATCGGTATCCACGACCTCGCGATGCTCAAGGGGCGGTCCGCGCGGGGCGCGGGCGACGGAGCGGCCGAGCCCCGAGACACCGGTGAACCCGCGAACGCGACTCCCGGCACCGACGCCCCCGACGCCACGGCGTCGAACTCGATCACCTACCGGGGCGTCGACCCCGACGGCGACACGTTCGTCCCCCTCGACTCCGACGCCGAACTCACGCCCGCCGAGGTGCTCACCGAGCATCCCACCGGCGAACAGTACGCCGACCTCCTCGACGCCTACGAGCGCTATCCCGCCATCTACGACGACCTCGGCCTGTTCAGCTTCCCGCCGGTCATCAACGGCCGGCGGACCGAAGTCACCGAGAACTCCCGCGACCTCCTCATCGAGCTGACGGGTACCGACCAGTGGACCATCGACCGGATGTGCAACATCATCTGCTACGCGCTCGACGCGCGCGGCGGCACCGTCGAGGACGTCACCGTCTCCTACCCCGACACCGACGTCACCAAGCCCGACCTCGAGGTCGAGGAGAAGGTCGTCACCCACGAGCGCATCGAGTCCACGCTCGGCGTCGACCTCACCGAGGAAGAGGTGCTCGACCTCTTCGGGCGCGCCGGCCTCGACGCCGAGAGCGAGGTCTGGGGCGAGCAAGGCATCGACTACGTCGTCGAAATCCCGCCCTACCGGACGGACGTCCTCCACCCCGTCGACCTCGTGGACGACGTCGGTCGCGCCTACGGCTTCAACGATCTCGTCCCGCGCTACCCCGACGTCTCCACCGTCGGCGGCCGCACCGAGACGTCCCGACTGGAGCGCGCCGTCCGCGAGACGCTCGTCGGCCTCGGCCACCAGGACCTCCTCAACTTCCACCTCACGAACGAAGCGGAGAACTACGAGCGCATGCGCCTCGAACCCGGGAGCGACGCGCTCGGCGGCGGCGAACCCGCGACCATCGCCGAACCCTACAGCGAGGACTACACCATCGTCCGCACGTGGGCGCTCCCCTCGCTCGTCAGCCTCCTCGAGAACAACACGCACCGGGCCTACCCGCAGGACGTCGCCGAAGTCGGCTTCGCCGCCGAACGCGACGACAGCAACACGGGGGTCGCCGAACGCCGCACCGTCGCGGGCGCCGTCGTCCGCCACGACGCCTCCTACGAGGACGCCAAGGCCCGCCTCCAAGTGCTCGCGCGCGACTTCGACGTCGAACTCGAGACGCCGCCCACAACGCATCCCTCGTTCATCGACGGGCGTACTGCCAGCGTCGTTATCGACGGCGAACCCGTGGGCGTCATCGGCGAACTCCACCCCGAGGTGCTCGTCGAACACGACCTCGAAGTGCCGGTCGCGGCCTTCGAGTTCCGCCTCGACGCGCTCGCGGAGTAGCACACGCTCGCGGCTGGCGTTCTTCGCGAGCAGAAGACACCGCGACGACGACTCGCTCTCTCAGAGGTCCGCGCCGACCGCGTCCGCAACCGAGTCGAAGCCGTCGCGCTCCAGAAGTTCGAGAAGGCCGCGATTGATCTCCGTCGCGATGGACGGCCCGCGATAGACCATCCCCGTGTAGAGCTGGACGACGCTCGCGCCCGCGCGGATCTTCGCGTAGGCGTCCTCCGCCGTGAAGACGCCGCCCACGCCCACGACCGGGAGGTCCGTGCGCTCCGCGACGAAGCGGACCGTGTCCGTCGCGCGGTCCCGGAGCGGCGCACCCGAGAGCCCGCCGTCCTCCACGCGGCTCGGGTGCGAGAGGCCGTCGCGCTCCGTCGTCGTGTTCACCGCGATGACCCCATCGAGACCGATTTCCTCCGCGAGGTCCACGCCCGCCGCGACCCCCTCGCGCGAGAGGTCCGGGGAGAACTTCACGAGGAGCGGGCTCGCTCCCGCCTCACGGAGCGTCGTCAGGATCTCCGCTAAGGCGTCGCTGTGCTGGAGGTCGCGCAGGCCCGGCGTGTTCGGGCTGGAGACGTTCACAACGAAGTAGTCGCCCGCGTCCGCGACGCGCTCGTACGTGTACAGGTAGTCGTCCGCCGCCTCATCGAGCGGCGTCGACTTCGACTTCCCGATGTTCACGCCCACCGGGACGTCCGGGAGCGTGCTCGCGTCGAGGCGTGCGCCCACCGCGTCCGCGCCGTCGTTGTTGAACCCCATCCGGTTGATAATCGCCTCGTCCTCCGGCAGGCGGAACATCCGCGGCTTCGGGTTGCCGGGCTGGCGCTCCGCCGTGACGCCGCCGACTTCGAGGTGACCGAAGCCGAGCGCCGCCAGCCCACGCGGGACGTGCGCGTTCTTGTCGAAACCCGCCGCGACCCCCACCGGATTGGGGAACTCGTTGTCGAACGCCCGCACGCGCAGGCGCTCGTCGTCCACGCCGTACCAGCGGTCGAGGCCGGCGAGCACCGGCGGGACGGACTGTGCTCCGCGTAGGAGAGAATGAACGGCCGTGTGCGCCGTCTCCGCCGGTAGCTGGAAGAGAAGCGGCTTGAGCGTCTCGTACATCTGACGGCCCGCTCAGAAGTCGTGCTCGACCTCGTCCGGGTCGGCTTTCTGGATGATAATCTTGTCCTCGCGGACGCGGACGAACACCTCGTCGCCGATCTCCAACCCGGCGACCGCGAGTTCGTCCTCGTGGAGATTGACGTGAGCGTTGTGGTACTCCCCGTCCTCCCCTTTCGCACCACTCGGGCTGAGCTTCTTCTTGCGGACCATCGACTGACCTACGTCTACGTTCGACAGAGCAGTTACTTAAGCCCTTCCGAGTCTGCACCGGCTCGATGCTCCGGTCCTCTCACGCGGCGAATCGCCACACAGACGGCCGATTTCGGCGATATGTTTATGATACGCCCTGTGTATCGTTCGCACGGAACGAGACCATGGTACGTGAGGACGGCAAGCGGAACTTCGCGCTCCGCGACAGCGACGGTTCGGAGAGTAGCGTTTTCAGTGGGAGCACGCCGAGACAGGCGGCGCTCAAGGCCGCCCGACGGATCGACGACGTCGGCGAGAGCGAGGCGGCCGCCACCCGCTACGAGATACAGCTCCGAGAGAAAGGTACCGACAAACTCCACATCTACGAGGCGTGGGCGTGGCAGTCCGACTCCCCCGACGACAAGCCCGACTGGATGCCCGGGGAAATCACCGAAGCGAACGTCGCCAAACAGGGAATCGAGCACCTCGACGAACCCTGAGCACGGATCGTCGGTCGGCTCTCCACCCGACCAGCCATCCGTCGCGTTAATCCTCCCCCGTCGCGTAGTGCCGTCTGCGCGGGTACCACCCGACCAGACTGTACGCACACACGCGTAGGATGACCGGTCGGCCTCCGCCCGCGTCGCATTTTCCGTGCTACGACAGAGCGTCCCGAAGGGGGTGGTGGTTCGACGGCCTTATCCGTTACCCGGGCATTCGAAGAAATGCGAAGGACGTGACGTGGCCCGGTTCACCCGGCGCCACCGACGCACTCCCTCCCGAATCTACTCGGGTGACACGCCACCTCGCTTCCGGCGAGGTCGGAACGTCACCCTTAAGGGTATCCCGCGATTCGGAACAAATGCGAG